>JAHBVG010000111.1 GCA_019637695.1 Caldilineaceae bacterium
CGCAGTGATGGTTCAAGTTGACGCCGCTGCCAATCCACCTGGGCCTGCTCATACTTTTCGAGCGTGCCAATGTCCAGACAATAGGCGTGGTGCGGCAGGATCCACCCATAGAGCGAGAGATCCTCAGCCAGCAGTTGTGGAAAGAGGTGAAGTCCGAAATCGTAGAAGGTATCGGGCGGGATCGACTCGAGCAGAAAAGGTTCGATGACCATGACCCCCGCATTCGCCAGATCGGTGAAGACTTCATCGGCGCGTGGCTTCTCGACAAACCGGCGAATCTTGCCGTCGGCAGCCACATCCACCAGTCCTACCTCTGTGGGGTTCGCCACTGACATCAGGCTAATCGTCGCTGCGGTGGATGGATCCCGTTGGCGATTCCGTTCATGCGCCGCCAGCAGGTCCGAAAGATCGAGATCGGTCAGCACGTCGCCGTAGACCACCACAAACGGCCCATCCGCGAAGAGAGTTGTCAATTTGCGCGCCGCGCCAGCCGTCCCTAAGATGGGATCTTCGTAGGAATAGATGATCTTCACGCCGAAGGCCGATCCATCGCCGAAATAATCGGTGATAACCTGAGGGCGGTAATGCAGATTGATCGCCACCTCGTCGATCCTGTGGCCCTTGAGCCAGCCCACAAGGTATTCTAAGAGGGGTTGACCATTGATGGCGACCATCGGTTTGGGGCAATCATCCGTCAGCGGCCGTAAACGGGTCCCCTGACCGGCGGCCAATATCAGTGCTTTTGCACGCAGCATGACGCTCTCCCTAAATAATCACTTACAAGATGCTTCTCACAGGGGTATTATGGAAGAGAAGAGTGAAGATTCGCATAAGGAGGTCATTAGAGATTCATATACGGCGCAGATGGCAAAGGAGAAAGGCAAAGGGGAAACGTGGTTGCAAGTTCGCAGGGTGCAAGCGGCAGGTGAGAATCGTCTACGCATCACGTCCCGGCAGGAAGTTGCCATCGAAGCGCCGACTCCACCCGCTCTGACGGTGGAGGGAAACGGGTTTGATGTCTCCGGCGCGCTGGCCCTGTTCGACGCAGGCAGCCATGTACGTGGAGAGCGCGTCCTCGCGGATGCGGAAGGCGCGCAGCGCATCCAGTTGGCCGAGGGCGCGGCAGTAAGCGTAGTGGACGTTTTCGGCCAATCCCCGTTCCACCTCGGCGCGGATCGATTCAATCACGGTGTCGGGGGCGTTGTCCTCAATGTAGAGGGCATAGGCGGGTGGCGTCAATTCATCATCGCAAGCCAGCATGGCAAAGGATGGCGTCCGATCCTGGGCGGAGAGCGCCCGATCCAACAGAGCGCGCACATGGCGTTCGTCCAGCTTTTCACCAAACCAATCGGAGATCGCGCCGGATCTCCCGATAAAGCGGATCAGCGGACATTGGCTGATGAAGCCGGTCACTTCCACCACGTCGCCGAGCCGGTAGCGATAGAGGCCGCCGCCTGTGGTGATGACGACTTCGTATTGGCCGCCCATCTCCAATTGATGGGTCAGGAGCGGCGGATCTGCCGCATGTTCGACCGGAATGAACTCAAAAAAATGGGATCGCAGCGAAAGCGCCGCGCCCGGCTGCCCATCCACGGGGAAGGAGATGAAACCTTCGGTGGCAAGCAACCCTTTGGGCTGAAGCCGCGCCTGCGGAAAGAGCCGCCCCAGCGCGTGGGCGTAGCGGGCAGCGTTGGCGTCGGCCCAGCAACTGATCAAGCGCAGACGCGGCCACAGTTGGGCGTGCCGCTGCGGCGGCGACAGTGGCGCGCCCAAGATCTGCCGGATCTCCTCGCCGCGTCGCGGGTCAGGACGGTTGCGCGCTGACAGCAATCGGTGCAGATCCCCATCGAGAGAAACGGGCGGCGTGATCGTCCCCGCGGTGATGTCGTCCGCCAGTTGGTAAGCCCATTGGGTCAACGGTTCCACGAGCAGCGTGAGAAAGGTCGGATTCCAGACCGAGATCAGCGCCAGATCCCGGCTGCGCAATAAAAAGAGCAGCGTGACATAGCGGAAGCTCTCCATGTGCGCGATCAACTTGACGGCGGGCGGCGCAGCCATCACGCTTTCGATCAAGCGGCCTTCCACGCGTCCAAAGTATTCGCTCTCCTCCTCAAAACCGATGGGGATGCCGCCGGGAGAACGCCGGTTGCGCGCGGTCACCGGCGTCACCGACCAATAGGCTTGTCCGCGCAGCAGGGCCAGATCGCGCAAAAAAGTGTGGACCACCCACGGCGCGATCCCCCGCTGGAATTCAGACTTAAGCGACGCCGTGTAGGGGATCAACTTGGTCGCCGCCGTCGATCCGCTCGTGGGTTCCAACAGTTGGACCGGTTCCGCGGTGAGTACGTTGGCGTCTGCCGCCTCGATCCGCTCGACCCAGGGGAGGTAGTCCTCGTAGGTGGTGAGGGGGAAGCGGCGTTGAAATTCCTCGACTGAATGCGGGATGCTGGGGGAAATGCGTAATGCGTAATGCGTAACGGCGTTGCGACGAAGGATCTGGAAGAGGATCTCCCGTTGGACAGCTTCCACGCGGTGGGTGGCCTGTCGCCAGCGCAGCGCCTCCGGCGTCGAGAGCAAGATCCATAAGCTGTTGGCCAGGAATCGCAACATAGACACGGTTTCAACGCCGGGAAGATTTTAACGCAGAGAGGCAGAGACGCAGAGAGGCAGAGGTTTAACGTAAAGAGGCAAAGAAGCAGAGAGTGGATCACAGATTTCACAGATTTTCACGGATTCCAGAGATTTGGACACGGATTTACAGGATTTTCAGGATGCCAGAGATGTTGCTCTCTGAAAATCGCCCAATTGCTTAATCTCTTCCTCTCTTCTTCCCTTCTTTTCTTCTTCTCCCCCCTCTGCGCCTCTGCC
The DNA here is from genome assembly GCA_019637695.1 of Caldilineaceae bacterium. Lineage (GTDB taxonomy): Bacteria > Chloroflexota > Anaerolineae > Caldilineales > Caldilineaceae > RI-153. Next base: position 2,869 of record JAHBVG010000111.1, read on the forward strand.
CCTCCGCGTCTCTGCGTTAAATTTCTGGCTCTCCGCGTTGAATCATCCCTTCCCGTCGAGGACAGTGGTGACGGCGGCGTATTCGTCCGCACTCAGGGACCAATCTCCAGCGGCGGCGTTGCTCTGCACCTGCGCGAGTTTGGTTGCGCCGGAGATAACCGAACTCACCTGCGGCTGGCCCAGCAGCCAGGCGTGCGCCAACTCGGCCATGGTGTGCCCTCGCTCCTCGGCCCAGGCGGTCAGCTTTTCCACAATGGCGTAATTGGCGTCGGTCATATACTTTTGTACATAGGGGCTGTTTTCGCCGCGCGAACCCGCCGGCGCGCCCTCTCCCCGTTTGTACTTGCCAGTGAGGAATCCACCCGCCAAGGGGAAGTAGGGTAGGATGCCCACGTTGTGCGCGTTGCAATAGGGGATCATCTCCTTTTCCAACTCGCGCTCAAACATGTGATAGTGGGGCTGGATCGAGATAAAGGTCGTCCATCCCTTGATTTCGGCCAGCAGATTGGCCCGCGCCAACTGCCACGCCATGAAATTGGACGCGCCGATGTAGCGGACTTTCCCTGTGCGCACAAGGTCGTCGAGGGCGCGCAGCGTCTCTTCGATGGGCGTCGTCGCATCCCAGCGGTGGATCTGATAGAGATCAATGTGATCAGATTGGAGACGGCGCAGGCTGGCTTCCGCCCCGTTGACGATGTGATAGCGCGACGCGCCGTAATCGTTGGGACCATCCCCCATCTTGCCGTGGACCTTGGTGGCGAGGACGACTTTATCCCATTTGCCTTTGAGCGCGTGGCCCAGCGTCTCTTCCGAGCGGCTGCCAGTGTAGACATCGGCGGTGTCGATGAGGTTGATGCCCAGATCGATCGCGCCGTCAATGATCTCGTTGACGCCGGCCTGATCCACTTTGCCGCCGAACTGGTTCGTCCCCAGCCCGATGACCGAGACGCGCAGGCCGGAATGGCCGAGTTGTCGATAGTTCACTGTGGTTTCTCCTGTGGTTGATGAATGGAATAAGTAATGAGTAATGAGTAAGGAGTAATGAGTGGGTTGACAGCATTGGTTGCTTCATTGGCGACAACTTCGTCTACGTACTCATTACTCATTTTTTAACTCCCCATCAGCCGCTCGACCAACTCGCGCTCTTCCTCGCCAGGTTGGATCTCGCCGTCAAGGAGCGCGGCGCGCAAGCGGCTGAGGATCTCTCCGTAGACAGGACCGGGCCGCAGCCCCAGACGGCGCAGGGCGTGACCGTCCAGGCTGGGGCGGATCTGCTGCCATGTCTCGATATAGCGGCGCAGACGTTCGTGCAACAGCGGATCGTCCTCGACCAGGGAGATCAACAGCAGCGCGGCCGGCGTCGCCCGATCCAAAATGACGACGATACGGCTAGGCCGCGTGGATGGATCGCGCAGTTCAGGCAGGTGCGCTTTGAGATGGCGCAACTTGCGCATGAAGCGCTGGGTAGCGCCGCGCAACATCAGCCGCCCAATGATCTCATCGTCGGGGCCACCCGGCGGTTGGGATTCGTCCAATTCCTCGTTTGTGGGCGGCTGGGTGGCGGGCAGCAGCGGATAGACCAACAGCCCCCAATAGAGGCGCACAATCGGCTCGCCCCCCTCAGCATGGAAGGCCGCCCGCGCCAGTGGATCGTCCGCCTGACTGCGGGCGCGCAAGGCGGCGAACTGCGCGTTCAGCGTTTCGTCTACCCCCCACTGGGGCTGGATCGTCCGCAGTACGCCCAAATCATGCAGGCGGCGCATGGCCTTCTCCGGTTCCTCCTCTTGCAACATGCGCTCCAACTCGTGGCGGATGCGCGCCGGGCTGACGCGGTCGATGAGTTCCACGGCATCGCGCAGCAATTCCATACTGCGCGGCTCGATGGTGAAACCAAAGCGCTGCTCATAGCGGACGGCGCGCAGGATGCGCGTGGCGTCGTCGACAAAGCTGAGGCTGTGCAGCACGCGGATCAGCCCGCGGCGCAGATCCGAAAGGCCGCCGTAGAAATCAAGCAGATCGCCCCAGCGGTCAGGGGTGAGTACAATCGCCAGCGTGTTGATGGTGAAGTCGCGGCGGTGCAGATCCAATTTGATGCTGCCCTGCGCCACCGTCGGCAGCACCGTCGGCTCGGTGTAGAATTCGGTGCGCGCTGTCACAAAATCGAGATGGGCAGGAAGATCAGTTGCCTTCTGCAAAAAGTCAGCGTGAACCGGCGCATCGGGATCGTCGAGAATCCACTTGGCCGTGCCAAAACGATGATGGGGCACAACCCGTCCGCCGTACTGCTGGCGCATGGTCTCGATCAACGCGATGGCGTCACCCTCCACCACAATGTCCATATCGAGGACGCCGTTGCGCTCTTTGGCCCGATCCAGCAGCAGATCGCGCACAAAGCCGCCCACCACATAGACCGAGTAGCCCATGTCGCTGGCCGTTTCGCCCGCCATTTGCAGCAACTGGTATTGGGTGGCCGAGAGCGTCTCGCTCAACTGGCGGGTGACGTCGGGCAACTGCTCAGAGATGGGTCCAACCTCGGCCCAGAGTTTGATCAGGTCGGTGCGGGTGACAATGCCGATGATCTTGCCGGCGTCATCCACCACGGGGATCTGCCCCCAGCCGCTTTCGATCATCAGCCGGTGCAACTCGTCGATGGATGCGTCGGGGCGGATGGTGATATTCCCCGCGCTCATCACTTTGTGGACCGGGCGCGAGCCCAGTTTGTGGTCGATGGCGCGATCCGCTTCGCGGCGGGTGAGGATGCCCACCAATTCTTCCTTGCCGCTCTCCTCATCCACCACCGGGAAGCCCTCATGTCCCCAGCGGCGCATGCGTTGGGCTGCTTCGTCCACAGCCATATCGGGCGTAAGGAGTTGCGGACGACCGCGGCTCATGATCTGGCGTACGGTGGTAGCGGGGTGCGTGTACTTGCGCAGCAGGCTGACAACGCGCTGGCGCACCTCGTCCAGATCCCCCTCGCGCACAAGCGCCGCCGCGGCGCGGTTGTGTCCGCCGCCACCCAATTCCTCGGCGACTTTGCCCACGTTGACGGCGTCGGTCGTGCTGCGCGCCACCACCTGAATTCGATCCCCTAGATCGACGATGACGAAAATGCCATCCGGGTCATAGATCTCGCGCAACTTGTGGGCCAGCGCGCTCAATTCATCCTTAAAATCGGGTGCATGGGCGGCGGCGATGACGATGGATTGGCCTGCGATCTCCAAATGTTCGCTGGCGTCGGCCAACCGCTGCGAGAGCGTCAACTGATCCTCGCTGAGGGGATAGTTCATAAAGCGGTTGAGGACCTCAAGATTGGCCCCCTGCTCCAGAAGCCAGGCCGCGCCGCGCAGATCACGGTGGGTGGTCGATTTGTAGATGAGGCTACCCGTATCCTCATAGATGCCGAGGGCCAGCAGCGTCGCCTCGATGGGGTTGAGATCTTGATGCTGCACCATGAGCTTTTCCACGAGCAGTGTCGTGTTCGCGCCCACGTTCATCGGTCCTAGCGCGTCTTCCCAGCAGCGCCAGCCGTCGGGCAGCGGATCGTCCACCGAATGGTGATCGATGACGCGGAATTGGGTCTGCTTGTCCATGCCCTTGACCGAGTTAAAACTGCGCGTGTCCACGAGGATGGCGAGATCCACTTCGCCGCGGGGCATCTCCTTGGGTTCGATGAAGGGAAATTGATTTTTGTAGAGCGACAAAAAGGCGCGTCCGTTGCGGTTGATGGTCCGCGGCAGCACCGGGATGGCACCGGGGAAGAGCAAAGCCGCGCCCAGCAGCGAGGCCAGCGCGTCGAAATCCGCGTGTTCGTGGGTGAGGATGACGGTGTAGTTGGGCATGGGGGAAGGTGATTGATGATTAGGGATTGGTGATTAGGGATTGGGAATATCGCACATTGAACCCCATTGTAACCCACATGGCGCAAGGGTTCAATGAATCCTAATCATCGGTGGTCTTGCCGGTTTCGGTGGAAATATGAAAAGGAGAGGAGACTTCCAGATAACTCGACAGGGATGGATTGATGCGTCCCTACCAGCGCATCCGTGACGGGGCGGATGAAGAGATTCGCCACTGGTACAAACTGGGCCTGAGCCTGCGCCAACTGGAGCGGGAAGCGCCTCGAACGCTTCAATCGCACCCTGCGCCGTCGTTTTCGCTCTGCTGCTGAATAAGTTAGGACTTACGCAGATCGCTCCTGTAGAGGCGATCTGCGTAAGTCCTATAAGCTTCACGAAACCCCGCTATTTATCCCAATCTCTATCCCGGATCAGCGCCCCTGTTGAATCGCGGGCAGATAGAGCATATGTCCCCCGCTGGGGAGGTTTGGCGAACCGGCCGCTCCACGCACCGTTGACGGCAGGAAGAGCCGGAACGGCGATGTAGGGATGCCAAACATGCTGAATTCGGTCAGGTGGCAGATCTCGACGGTGAAGACCTTCTGCGCGGGATCGCGGTGATAGATCGATGTGGGCGAGCAGCTTGTCGCCGCATCGACCCAGGCGCGGCCATCCCAGAAGGGGAGGATGATCTCATTCTCGTTCAGCCCTTTGGCCTCATCCTCGGTATAGTGGACGGTCACCTCGATGGGTTTCAAGAAGACGAAATCATCCAGAGGTTGCCCATTTTGGTAGGCATCCAGGCTGAAGCCGCGACCGCCGAAGACGAAGCCAGGCTGCCAGGCGTTGACGGTGGTCATGGCGGCGTAGTGGAGATTGGTCGGCTGATCCACCGCCCCGGCAGGGATACGGATGCGGGTGCTGCCGTTGCCGTTTGGCGCAACATAGAGCAGTTCGCTGCTCGCATCCGGGCGGATCAGTGTACTCGCCCCTTCCACAACGTTGACAAAGACGATCCCAAGCGAGACGTTGGTAATGGCGGTGATCTTGGCCCTGCCCAACTTTGTCCCCGCGGTGAGGACAGTCGTGGCGCGCCCGTGGGCGTCGGTGATCACCGATACCGGGTTGAGCGTGCCCAATGTGGTTTCAAAGGTCACCTCTTTGTTGGTCAATGGTTTGCCATTGGCATCCTGCACAATCACGCGGATCAGGCTGGTACTCTGCCCATCGGCGACCAGCGCAGTGGGGTTGGCATCCATCACAATCGGGGCACCGATCGAAGAGTCGTCGGGGCCAACATCATAGTTCTGGTAGATCTCACCCAACGAGAGCGCCCGGTTGTAGATCGCCAGCAGATGATACTCGCCCAGCCAGGGGGCATCGCCGGTCATCTCGTTGGCCAGCGCAAAACGGAAGGAGTTATCCCAGTTGGTGATCAACCCTTCTACCTTCCCGCTGGCAACCAGCGCGCCATCCACATAGAGATTGGCCTCGCCCGAAGCCTTGCGTGTGTAGACAAGATGGCTGAGTTTGGGCTGAACAGCGCCGCCGAACGAACTGATCTGCGATGGGCTGCCCGTTGCCGTGGCCGCCGTACGCAGGGCCATGTGGTAAAACTCGTTCTGCTGGCGCAGGCTGAAGTTCCGATCTTCGTCATGGGCTGAGAGCGTGGCGATCACAGCTTCGACGTTGCCGGTGGATGCGGGAGGGACGATCCACGCTTCGAGGGTGAAGGCGCTGTTCCAACTCGTGGCGTTGATCAGCTTGGTGGCCGGTCCTTCCGTATCGATCAGCGTGACGCCTTTGACAGCAAGCCCACCGTTGATCCATGCGACCTCGTCGGGATTTTCAACTGAGAGGTTGAGCGCGGTACCCACGCCAGAGACATCGTAGATCACGTTGCCGCGCCCCTCGTTGAAGGTGTAGAGCGCCTGGAGGCCGTGCTGCACGCGTGGGCTTTCCACCACGGGCGGCAGCGACGGCGGATCGTTCGATTGGGGGCAGAGGGCGTAGATCGCGCCAGAGCGAACCAGTTCCACTTCAAGCCAGGAGACATCTTCCACGTCGAGGAAGACCTCTTGGACGGCGTTGCGGCCCAATGAGAGGATATCGACCGATTTCAACAGTTCGCTATCGCCGTTGTAGGCGCGTACCGTTCCGCCGATGGCAGCGCCGGCCACATCCACCACGTAGATCGAAGTCAGATTCGTAGGCTTCTCGAACTCGAAGAAAATACGCCCACCCTCTTCCTCGTTGTCGGGGTCGTCGATCAGGCCATCTTCATCCCCATCCACGGCGTTTTCGGCGATGATCAGCAATTTGCCCAGGTGACGGTTGTTCTCGCCCGCCTGTCCTCTGCGCCCCCCGCTGCCCACACCAGCGCCGCCAAAGTCTTGATTGGGCGTCCCCAGTTCAAAGTCATTGCCGGTGGGGGTTGTGCTGTCGAAGACAATCGCCATATCGGGATGGCCGGAGCGATCATTCTCTGCCCAGATCGAGATCCCTGGCAACTGATCATCAATGATTGTGCCAGCGGGGAAATCGTTGAAGTGGAGATAGTTCGGTCCATTGCAAAAATCTTGTGGTCCCATTTCTGGGGTCGGATTGTTCTGCGGTGTGTGCGTCGGCGTCGGCGTCAACGTCGGCGTCATGCTAGGCGTCCGCGTGGGTGTGGGCGTCCGCGTGGCGGTTGGCGTCGGCGTAAAGGTAGCTGTCGGCGTCCATGTGGGCGTGGGTGTGGGCGTCCCCGATGAAATGGGCAGACAGCCGCTAAACGGATCATGGATGCTCCTACCGCCGCCGTTGCCGACACCCTCCGCCACAAGGATACCGTTGAGGTTGCCGCTGTTGAAAGTAACCTGTGCAGATGGAGCCAACACACTGCCGTTCAGGTTGGTCCCGTTGACAGTGAGTGTGGTGGCCTGGTAGAGGTTGAAGATCACCTTGTCGCGGCCAACCGGATTGGAATTGTTGCCGTTGATGTGTACGCCGATGCTGGGGAAGGTGACCGCTGTCCCTTCAATATTGACTATGACTGTCGAATTGACCGGGATGTTAATGCGAATCGAGCCGGCGACAGCCAGATCACTGGCTTTGACGGTAAAGATATTGCGGATCGGATCAGTGCCAGTCAGCGTCAGGTTGCCGCCGGTAGAGGTCGTCCCTGTGGCGGGCAACTGGCTTAGCCGCGTCGCCAATGCCCGCAGATCGGCGCGCGCCCTGGCGAAGTCGATGGACGCTGACTTGCGGGCGCTGCCATTGGGCAGGCTCACATTCGAGAGGCTCACACTGCCGGCATAGACAATATTGCCATGAGAAACCGTGCCGCCGTTGTAGGTCAGGTTGCCGCCGACAATGAGATCGTCGCGTCCCCCGGACGAGTTGAGGAGGGCGCTGCCAATCGAGAAATTGCTGAACCCGGCATTGCCACCGGCGGCCACGCTGCCCTGCGCCCATGTCGAAGATCGATTGAGGTTGCCAAAGACGAAGAGATTGAACCCGCCAGCTATCCCTAATGGGTTGAGAAGACAGGCGTCAGGCGGCAGCGTTGGCGTTGGCGTCGCGGTGGATGTCGGCGTTGCTGTGTGCGTCGGCGTGGGCGTAGGCGCAAGCGTCTTTGTGGGCGTCGGCGTCGGCATCTCCATCTCTTGCAGCGCCGGGCCGAAGACTGTGATCTTGCTGGAGATGCCTGAATCCTTCAACCCTACAGTCATCTCCCCCACCGGATAGTTTTTGTCCAGCGTGAAGTAGTAGTTGCGCTTCTCGATGTCGTTGAAGCGTTGGCCAAACTTTAGCCCGATGATCCCCTGTTCGGCATCGTTGCCGAGTACAGGGAGGCCGCTGGCAGGGCGCAGATCGTGCTGGCTGGCAACCCAGATCCCTGCTCCGTTGAGACCATTGGCAAGGCGATGTGTGCCATTTTCTTCGGGCAGAACCAGATCAAAGGTGACATGGCTCAGGGCAGGGCGTCGTCCTGAATTGACAGTATAGTACCAGGTCGACTCCCCTGCGGATGGGTAATTGTAGCGCACATTCACAAAGGTAATGCTATGCTTCTGGGCCGTCACCTTAGCAGGGGTCGGCGTTGCTGTCGCCTGCGCCGCCGGCGCGCAGGCGGGGAGACCCGCCGGCGGTACAGGCGTGGGCGCGCCGCAGCTTGTATAGCCGAGGAATTGGGCCGAGATCCGGTTCTGATTCGGCAACCGATAATCGATGATCTGTACTTGGGCAAAGGTGGAGACCCGATAGTTGGCGTTATTGCCCTGCCCTTCAGCCTGATTCCACACCGGGACAGTGATGATCTCCTGCTTCAGCAGATCCAGCGCGTCGCGGACATCACTGCTGTTCGAGACGCCCGGCGAACCCTGCACCCAATCCCCCGCCGAGACGATAAAATCATCCGGATCATAGGGGTTTTCGTAGAGATGGCTGTCGCCAGGCGGGGTCAAACTGCGGACAAGCGTGGGCACGTTCGGACTGCCGGTCCACGTCAGCCAGCCGAAGTTGCCCGGTTGAACGCCGTTGTAGATATCCACCAAGATCTGCCCAGGGATAACGCCAGCCAGGGTTCCTTCATTCAGCGCAATCGGGTAGAGATCACAGCTTGCAGCCACCGGCACGTAACAACTCTGGGCCGAGGTGGGTGTGGCTGTGGGCGTTGGCGTTGGTGTGGGCGGAACCGCGGCAATGGGCAGGCAGCCGTTGAACGGGGATTGGTTCACCGCGCCGTAGCCATTGGCGACGCTCTTTGCCACAAAATTCCCGTTGAGGTGGCCGTTGTTGAAGTTGACCTGGGCATAGGGCGCAAGAATACTGCCCTTGACGCCGATCCCGCTGACGGTGAGACTTGTGGCCTGATAAAAGTTGTAGAGGATGCGTTGCTGCCCAGGCGGCGCGTCGCCGCTGACATTGTTGATGAAAATCGTCGCATTTTGGAAGTTGACCGCTGCGCCGCTGATGTTGACGAGCGCCGTTGCCTGGGCTGGCATATTGATGCGCAGACTGGTGGTCGTACTCAGTTGCGTTCTGCCATCCACTGTAAAGACGTTGAGCGCCTGATTGTTGCCGGTTAACGTCAGTGTGCCCGATTGGAAGGTGGTTGTGCCGTTGACGGGCAACCCGCTGAGTTTCGTCGCCAGCCCTTCCAGATCTTGCCGGGCTTTGGTGAAGTTGATAGCCGCTCCCTGGCGGGCGCTGCCGTTGGGGATGCCCACACTGGCGTTGATGTTGGCGCTGCCATTGTGGACAATGTTGCCATTGTGCAAATTCCCGCTGCTGAAGGTCAGGTTGCCGCCGACGATGAGATCATCGCGGCTGCCGCGCGAGTTGGCAAGGGCGCTGCCGATGTCAAACCCCAGCAACGAGGTGTTGCCAGCGGCGGCGACGCGTCCTTGCGCCTCGGTATAGCTTCGGCTCAGATCGCCAAGCACAAAGAGGTTGAAGTCCCCCGCCACATCCAACGGATTGGCTATACAGAGATCAAAGGTGTAGACCGAGATGGTGGGCGTCGGTGTCGGCGTGGGTGTGGCGATGGCCTGACAGGTGCTGAAGGTGTTGACCCCCCCCGAACCGATCAACTCGACCTCCAACCGTTTGACATTCCGCTCGCGCACATGGACAACCTGAACGCCGTTGTCGCCGGTTGAGACAATATCCACTGTCTTGAGCAACTGGCCGTTGCTGCCATAAACGTGGACATAACCGCCGATGTCGCCGCCATCTACATCCACCACGCGGATGGTATCAAGATCTTTTACGGCGGCCAACTCGAAGGTGAGCTTGCCGCCCATCCCTTCGTCGTTGGGGCTGTCGACCAATCCATCGCCGTTCACGTCCGCATCATTCTCGGCGATAATCACCAGATTGCCCAGCGGGAAGGCGTTCTCCCAGCGCTGTCCTCTGCGCCCGCCGGCACCGACGCCCGGTCCGCCGAACTCTTGATTGGGCGTCCCCAGATCGTAATCGCCGCCGGTGGGGTTGGCGCTGTCGAAGATAATCGCCTTGTTCGGGTGGGTGGGATGGTTATTGGTCGCCCAAATCGTCAGCCCAGGAAGCTGGTTGTCCAGGATCGTCCCCGCGGGCAGGCCGCTGAGATCGAGCATCCACGGATCATTGGCGCAGAACGGCGGCGGCGTATTGGTGGGCGTCAGCGTTGGCGTAAAGGTGGGCGTCGGCGTGCGTGTGGGCGTGTTGGTCGGCGTCGGCGTATGGGTGAAGGTTGGGGTGCGTGTCGGCGTTGGCGTCTGTGTAGGTATAGGGGTAGGGGTACTCGTCGCAAAAGTACAACTTGTCCCAAAGGCGTAGAGCGTAGACGCAGCATCGACCATCAACAGTCGCCCATTGGATGGAACCGCCGGGATCTCGACCGAAGTCCCCGGCAGGTATTGCCAGAGCGCGGTTCCGCTGTTGGCGTCGAACGCAACAAGGCTGGCGCTGGCCGAAACCCGATAGATGACATTGTTGGCGCCCGAAAGCCACCACCAGCCGCCATCATCGCCATTATCGCTATAGTGGACCCGTTTGAGTTCCTGTCCATTGGCCGAGTTGATGGCGATCATATACTTGTTGCCCGTGTCAAAGGCGGACATGACAAAACCGTAGATCCACGGGCCATCGATCATCAGCGAGGATGCAAAGAGCGAGGCCGGCGCGGGCGGTTCATACTGCCAGAGGATGGCGCCTGTCGCCGCATCCAATCCGTAGAGTCGATCATGGAAATTGGCATCCTTGCCCAGGTTGTAGAGTACATAGACGCGGCCCAGGCGCACATGCAGATAGCCATCAAAGTTGACATAAGCGGTGTTAAGTTGTTCGGGTGGGGGCTGCTGCCAGAGGATCGCGCCGGTATTGGCGTCGAGCGCAAAGACGCCGTCCTCGGTTGTGCCCACAAAGACGCGTCCATCTGCATAGACAGGATCGGACGAAACCCCCTGTCCCTCTTGCGTCGTCACCAGATCGGTCTGCCATAGCAGATCCCCGTTGAGCCGATTCAGAGCGTAGGTTTTCTGCTTCCAGCGCATCACCGTTGGGTCCCAATACTCGGCGGTAATGAAGAGCCGATTGCCATCGATCACAGGCGAGTGGACCGTGGGCGCGTAGCTCCTCGGCGCAATGCTCGTCCCCCACAGGACGGCGCCGCTCCCTCGCTCCAACGCATAGACGTAGCCTGCCCATGTGCCAAAGTAGATATGATTGTCCACCACAGCCGGGCTGGAGAGATCGTTGTCGCCGATCAGCGCGCCGCCAAAGCTGTCGATGAGATGCGTCCACAGGATCTGCTGTGTCCCCAGGTGCAGGGCATGGAAACCGTCGTAACCGCCCACATAGGCAATATCCCCCACCACGGCGGGCACGCTCAGATTCCATTGACCCTTGAGACGCCAGTTGAGATTGAGGGGCGGCTGCAACCTCTGTTCATCCTTGTTGTAGAAACCATGCGCCGGATCCTGCCCCAACATGGACCAGTTGCTCGCCGCAGGTCCACAGCTTTGGGGGGATAGCAGATCCTGGGCGAGGACCTCTCCGCCGTTATCCGCACGCGCAGGCAAAACGGCGACCGGCTGTAGCCGCACATATCCTGTGTAGAGGTTGCCTGCCTCGTCGCGCAGTGCGCGCACCAGCACTTGATCCCCTGGGGATAGGATAGCTCTGTCCCCAATGAGATGGCCCTTGCCGACAATTTGCACATGAGGCTGGATCGCGATCGTGTACGTCTCGCCATCCTGTGTACGCAGTTCGAGCAGAGACGCGTCCACCGCCACAATCTCCCCTTGTAGGGCGCGAGTCTGCCAGGATTCCTCGGCGCGGGCAGCGTTAGTCAGCGTGGGTATGAAGGGTGAAAGAAAATATAGAAAGCAGAGAGACCACAGAAAAAGTGACCAGCGGCGAAGGGTTGTGTTCATAGCCTGAGTCTTTCTGATGTGAAATGTCTGTTCTTCATGCGTGAGGATGCGATGGCTGCAACTCAGCGGCAAGCTTTCGATCTCTACTGCCGGGGATTTACGACCGTCCGCATGAGAGTTCTTCTGATGATCAGGGTACGACATCCGCCCGAAGAGTGAAATAGTACGCGTTACCTCTATGGTGGTTAGTACTTCTGATCTGTATCCTCACAGAAAATTACCGATACAATAAAGATAGTGATGAAAGCAGGGCAACGGAGAGGAGCGTGAAGATGAGGAACCGTGGTGAGAGAGCCAGACGCTATCTGATCAAATTAGGTGGCGCGATGCTACGCGAGGAGAGCGGCCAATCCCTGGTAATGGTGGTCTTTTCGATGGTTGCCTTTATCGGCATCCTGGGGCTGGTGGTCGATATTGGATATGCCTATGCACGCCAGCGCCAAATGCAGACCGCCGCCGACGCCGCGGCGCTGGCTGGGACGCGTGAATTGGCGTATGGGCGTGGTGAAGTGGCTGCGATTTCGCGCATTGAGCAGATCCTGACCAGCAATGGCGCTGACATCTCTGTTTCTGACTATGAGATCATCGATAACCGCGCCAATGTAACGGCGCGCGTGACAATAGAACCGGTCTTTACGCCGATCTTTGGCCTAAATCAGTTTCCGGTAGGGGGAAACGCCGAGGCCATCTTCGGGCAGACAGCAGACGCCAGCAGCGTCCTCCCATTCGCCGTCGAGGAAAATCTATGGGTACTGGATCAGGAAGTCAACATCTGGACCGGCGAGACTGGGCCAGGGGGCAACTATGGATGGGTGCGCTGGGGAGGGCAGGCGTTGAGTACCTCTATACTGCGCGCCAATATTGACGATCCCTCGAACAGTGGAACCCTTCATGTAGGCGATAGTGTGGCTGGCAAAACAGGGGTCTCGTTCAGTGCGGTGCGCGCCAGCCTGGAGGCAAAGATCGGCCAGACCATTGATGTCTTTTTCTACAATAGCGAGGAAGTCAGCGGCGCAGGAGCGAATCTCCACTATACCATCACGGGGTTTGGCAAATTCCGCCTGACGGGGATCTATTCACGGGGGGCGCAGAGCGAAATTCGAGGCTACTTCGTCCGCTCGGTCAACCTCGGCGGTGAAATCATCCCTGGGACAACGCGCGGCACACTGGCGGCGGGATTGGTTCGGTAGCCCCAATCTAAGCCCGGCCCGCTAAGGATCGATGAAAACCCCCAACAGTTGTATGCGCGCCGCCCTGCGCAGGATGATCCCCTCTTCGCCGATCACTGTCCCGATCAACGGGGTGACCGGCTGAAAGGTATAGGCGATTTCGACCTCGGTGTACTCCTCAGTTCTGTCGATAGAGATTTGGACACTGCCTCTATCGACGCCGCTCAGCCTATCCTGAACTGTGTTCTGAATCTGTGTAAAACTGGTGGATACAGCGCCAGCGCGCGCGCCTTCCTGCGCAGCGGCGGTCAACATGGTGTTAATAAAAAACAGTCGCCCTAAATCGAGGATCCCCAAGGTGATCAGGAGCAAAAAGGGCGCGACCAGCGCAAATTCCACAAGACTCTGTCCGCTTTCAGAAAGGATCGGTGACTTTCGTATGTTCATGTCCACAGTTTACATGGTTGAAGGCTCATGGAAACTGTGACCTTTGGCATATTTTGGCTTTCTATGTACTTACCTCTGCTCTAGCCAGGTCCGTGACCTGGCGGCGGGTCACGGACCTGGCTAGAGCATCGGGCTTAGTAGTTACCTTTCTATTCGGTCAGACTGGCGAGGATCAATGCTGCTGTTATAATTGCGAATTGTAAGTTGGGAGTCAATGTCATTCAATTCAGGAATCGTTCTCGTTCCACGCAATATCCCATTATCTCGCCATCCTAGAGGGGATCTATCATGTCTGGGGCTTTATTACGCAGGGAAACAGTCTGGCAGGAGCGGCTGGCGCTGGTGCGGCAGGTCTGGCGGCTGGCGCTGCCGGTGATCCTCACAAATCTGTTACAGAGCCTTGTCGATGTGATCGATGTCTTTATGGTCGGTCGGCTGGGCCCCATCGCCATCGCCGCGGTGGGCATGAGCAGCGCCATCCGCATGTTGGTGCTGGTGATGCTGCTTTCGGTGGCGGCTGGCGCCATGAGCCTGATCGCGCAGGCCAAAGGCGCACGCGATCCCGAACGGATGAGCTTTGTCACCCGTCAGGCGATCTCATCGGGTGTGCTATTGTCGCTGGCGCTGGCTGCGGCTGGCTTTGGGCTGGCGCGCCCATTGTTGTCATGGGTCAACAGCGGCGGCGAACCCGAAGCCGTGGAACTGGGCGTACACTACTTACAGATCCTCTTCCTCGGCACGCCCTTTCTCGTGTTGAACATCGTCCTAAACCGGTTAATGCAAGGCGCAGGGGATACGGTGACGCCGCTGATCCTGACCGGCGCGTTGAATGTGATCAACGTGATCTTTAACTATCTTTTGATGTTCGGCATGGGGCCGATCCCGGCGATGGGCGTGGCGGGTGTGGCGCTGGGCACTGTCCTCTCGCGCGGATTGGGCGTGATCGTTGTCTTTATCATCATCTATTCGGGCAAGAATGTGATCCGGCTGCTGCCCGGCAGCTACCGCCCCCATTGGCGCATGTTCAGCGATATCTTCAGTATTGGCGTCCCCTCCGGCATGCAGGGGATCTTCCGCAACGGATCGCGGTTGCTCGTGATCGGTCTCGTCACCTCCACCGAGGCGGGGACCTACGGCGCGGCGGCGTTGGCGATTGGCTTTCAAGTGGAAGCGCTGGTCTTTATGCCAGGGCTGGCGCTGAACGTGGCCGCTACCAGTTTGGTGGGGCAGGCGTTGGGCTACTGGCAGCCCGAGGAAGCGCGCCGCCGCGGCAATACGGCCATCCTTTTGGGGTTGGCGGTGATGATCGTGCTGGCCGCGCCGATCATCCTCTTTGCGCCGGCCATCATCCGTCTCTTCGACCCCAGCGCGCATCCCACTCTGTTGCAGGTTGGCACCAGCTATTTCTATGTCAATACGGTGATGCTACCCCTCAGCGCCGTGGCAATGGTGGCCAACGGCGCGCTGCGCGGGGCCGGGGATTCCATGCCTGGGCTGATCGGCACTGCTGTCACCCGTACCCTGGTCTCCGTGGTCCTGGCCTGGCTGCTCGCCTTCCCCCTGGGCATGGGATCGATGGGGATCTGGATCGCGCTCGCCATCGGCATTGTGCTGGAGGCGATTTACATGGGGCTGCGCTGGCGGAGCAGCACCTGGCAGAACGTGGCGCTGCACGGGACGGATCTCTACCGGCGACATCTGCGCCATCTGCCCGAAAACACGCAACAGCGATACCTGGCCGAGATCCGCGCTCCCTTTATGGCCCATCCTGACGCTCGCGAAGTGGTGGATGAAAACGGCGTCGTCTATCACCTCCACAACGGCGATGTCAGAGTCCACTTTGAGGGGGAACGCTACCGGACTGTTTGAAGGCGAGATCGCTTCGATAAGAAATGAGTAATGAGTGATGAGTAGGTAGAGACTCGAATGCGTCAAGAGGTTCTTTGTTCGTTTAGATTCTTAGCGAACCCTACTTATCACTCATTACTCATTACCCCTACCGCGTCACGGCTGGCAAGTAGATTTTCTCTTGCTGCATGTTGACATCTGCCGTGTTGGCGCCGAAGTTCTGGCGCGTGCTGCCGACCAACGCAAATGGCTGTGCGCCAAATGCGCCGTTGACGCTGCTGGCGCTCACAATCACGGTGTACTGACCCGCAGCCGGGTTTGGCAGCCGCACAGTTTCCACAGTGTTGGTGGCATCGGCTGAAGAGCCGCCATTGCCGCGGAAAGTACCACCCGGCCCGATCACCGTTAGATCCAGATTATTGACCAGCGTCTTGGCCGCACTCTGCTGGGCCGGCGGATCGGTCCACACCAGGGTGATATAGAGCCCGCCGCCGGTCTGGGGTGTGCCGCCGCCGCCACCGTCGCCGCTGCCGAGGATTGTGAATTGCGCCGTGGCGTTTCGTTGTGCTTGAGCGGCTTGCAAGACGTAAGTACCAGGCTGGGTGTTGGCGCTAGTCTCCAGCGTCACCTGGAAAGTGCCATCTGCGGCAGCTGTCACCTGCCCCACGGCTTGCCCATCCAACGAGAGTTGAACAGCCACGGTGGGGGTGAAGTTGGCGCCATTAAAGACAAAGGTAGCGCCGGCAATGGCTGAAGTGGGCGTCACCACCAGGCTGGCGCCACTCGCTGGCGGCGCGCTAATGGTGAAATTCCGCTGGGCGCTGTTGTTGGCGCGGTCGGTGACACGAACTGTGTAGCTGCCAGTAGGCGTATTGCTAACCGTATTCAGTGTAAAGGCGATCTTACCCTCATCGTTGCTGCTGATGCTGCCGATGGAATTGCCGTTGACGGTGACGGCAATGGTATTCTCGCTGGGCAGGAAGCCCTCGCCACTAAAGCGGAACGCTGTACCAGGCTGGCCGCTGGCTGGGGAAACAGTCACCGTCGGCTGGCTGCTGGCGCCAATGGTGATCGACGTGTTGGCCGTGCGCGCATAGAAATCGCGACTTTGGAGCGTATAAGTGCCTGACACCAGATCCGTAGGCGTGGGCAGATAGGCGGCCAGATCGCCTACGGCGTCGGCATAGACCACCCCCAGCAGATTGTTCTGGTTGGCGCAAGTACCGGCGCAGATTGCGACTTCCCCCCACGGTTGGTTGTACTGACCGGTGAGCAGGAAGGTCGTCCCCGCCGGGCCGGCGTTGGGGGTGGCGTCCAGCGTCGGGTTAGGAAAGTCGATGGCAAAGATGATGTCATCCACAATGGCGGACATATGCGGCAGTTCGCCATCCGCCAGGGTGTAGAGGACAATGTAGCCCGACTGACCGGCCAGGTTTGCCAGTTCAGTGGGTGTAAAAGTGTATTGATAGGTATACAAGCCGTTCTGCTCTACACAACCCGGCCCTTCATCTGCGTAAGGACCAATGAAGTACCCCGATGCATCGACAAGCGCTGCACAGAAGAGATCATAGCCCAGATCTTGGTTGACGATGCCGACGTTGAACGAAAAGTAACTGGGATTGGCCGTATCTATGGTATCGGGCAGGGCAAAGGGATACCAGATGGAGTCATCGAACTCTGTGCCGCCCAACCACATGGAATGGTTACCGTTGATGACGAGATTTGGATTATCGGTGCGCACAGGAACGCCCTGGCCTAGCCAGACATACTGCCAGAGGTTGGTCCAGCCGGGGTCCTCAAAGTCGCCGCCGCCGACAAGATTAAAGAGGAATGCCTGCGTCTCGGCCAGATCCTCAGCGCCGCGAGGATGGAAGCCGCTACTCTGCACAGCGGACGTGTTCTCTGGCGCAGAGAGGGAGGGTGTGGATGCCTTCAACGCTGGCATCCCCTCTTTGTCATTCTGTGTGGGGATGGAGGCTCGCGCTGGCGGCGTTGCAAATCCGGGCAGCGCCAAAATCTGAAGCCCTTCTAATTCCTGCTCCTGGCTTGCTGTACGTGACGACGGAACAGTATGACCCTGGAGGGTCAATGTCTCTGTACCCGGCGCATCTTGGGCTGCTCCTTCCACCGCGATGAAGGTCCCTGCGGCGGCAGACCCCACTACGTTCACGGTGTAGCTTACCTGTTGCCCGGTGGTCAACCCCTGGCGATAATCTTCAAGCAGCACATATTGGGAATCGAGGGTGTTCTTCAGATCGACGCGTCCCCATCCACTCTGTGTATTGGGCGCGTTCGAGGCGCCGGGCAGCGGCTGAGTGCCGTGGATCATCAACGCCTTCATCAGCGCCGCACTGGGGGATGAGATATTGCGCTGTTTGGCCAACCACTCCCGCACCAGAGCAGCACCGCCGGCAGTAAGGGGCGTGGCCATGGATGTTCCGCCCATGTAAGCGTAATCGGCGTTGAAGGTTCCCCAGAATGTGCCCTGCGCCTGGGCAGCGCGATTAGAGAGAATCCAGGTACCGGGGGCCACCACCTCGGGCTTAATGCGGCCATCCTTCGTGGGGCCGCGGCTGGAGAAATTCGCCATCTCATTGGGGTTATCGGCGTTGGCCTGCCCTAGCGAGGGGCGGTTGTTCTCTGTTGCGCCGACGGTCAGTATATTTTTCGCTGTCCCCGGCGCGCCGATGGTGCCCGGACCCGGACCAGCGTTGCCCGCGGCAAAGAGGACGAAATAATCTTTATTCTTCCAAAGATAATCGTCCACAATGCCCGAAAGCAGGGTGTACGCCCCTTGATCGTTCCCACCCCAACTGTTGGTCGAAATGCGCGCCCCCTCGGTATAGCCACGGGCGATAAAATCCCCATTGAGGTCAACACACTGGATGCCGGTGCTGCCGTCGGTATTGAGGGCCATGAAGACAAATTTCGCTTCGGGGGCCACCCCTGCATGTGAATTGGTATAGCTATGATTGGCCGCATTGCTACCGGAACGAGCGCCACTCCCCAAGACCGAGCCAGCGACATGCGTGCCATGACCGTTGAGATCGGTCCAGGTGGTCTTAGCGCGACAAGTGGCGCTGGCCAGGTTCATCTCGCTGGGGGCAAAGGCTCTGACAAGACGCCCATCGAAATCCGCGCCCAGATTCCCTTGCACGCTCATGCCAGAGTCGGAGATGGCAATGATCTGATCTTTGCCAAAGTAGCCATAGTTCTGCCAAACCTGATGAGCGCCCATGATCTGGCGACCTTCAGCGTTATCAACCGTGAGCGGCAGGGCCTGTTCAATCCAGCTAACGCCATCTAGCGCTTTGATCTGGTCGAGGGCGCCCGCGGCCGCTTCGATCTGGAAGAGAGGACCGAGGGTGGTCTCAGCCATCTGTGTAATGGATGCGCCTGTGGCTTCAATGGCAGTCGCCAGGGCCGCTGCGTCCTCGCCAGGAAAGCTGACGATGTAGGCGTCCACACGTTGATTGCTGCGAGCGGAGATGACATTGTCCAGCGTCGGCGCGATTTTGTACTCGTCTAAATAGGGACCCACCCAACGCACCGAAGGCAGGCTGGCAACCCGATCCACTACGGCGGGCCTCATACGCACCACATGGGCATTGTCGGGTACATAGCCGAGAACATCGCCGCCGAGTTTGCCGATCTGCTCTACCCAAACCGCGTCGACAGGGCCGCTAAACTGAACGAGATAATACGGGGATGCTGATTCTGCAGAAGCGGACGGGTGTTGGCGTCCCTGCTCTGCGGCCAGGGGATCGAAGGTCGCCCGTTGTAGATAGATGAGGCTGGCCAGGGCGCTGGAATCTTCTTGAGCAGCCGCACTGGGGACAAACAACAGAACGCCAATCAGAACCAGAAGCAAAAGCCGTTTGTACATGGAAACTCCTCCTCTAGAGTTGACAAACATCTGTGGTTACATAAAGAGCAGTTTTGGTTGGGAAAGCTCAATGTGCGGAGCTACGAAAATGGGCAGAGGGATTTTATACCAAACATAAAATTAATACTA
>JAHBVG010000112.1 GCA_019637695.1 Caldilineaceae bacterium
TGATGCAATCTTGTCTTTAGATCGTTGGAGCATTTCTTCACTATCCCAAATCCGTCTAAACTCGTCTAAATCTGACTTCGTTGGTGATAGTACGGTCAAACGTACTCCTGAGATGTTTTCTGGTGATACATCTGTAGTGATCTCAAAGTCGACCAGTTTCCCTTTTTCTTTCAGGTAGTCCCTTAGCTTGATTCCATCTTGTATGCTGATCTTGTCACTTGGATTTCTCAGCATCACTTCTAGTCCTGCGTGGTTAAACCAATATCGATCGACTAGATCAATAGCTCCATATTCCTGAATGAATGCCAAAACCCCACTGATGTGATCCTGATCAGTATGTGTAATAACGAATAAATCTATCCTTTCTCCAGCATTTATTATCTGCCTGACTTCTTTTTGCAAGCTCGTTCTGTAGGTCTTGACAAATCCACCATCCACGAAAATATTGTGATATTTCCGGTCTTCGCCTAGAAATCTGATGTGGAATGCATCGCCGTGCAATGCTTGAAGTACTCTAAGCGCATTGGCTGACATTAGCATATCCAATCCTATCGTCTGCCAAAGTGTTAACGAAAGTTCACGTTGTAGTTATCCATCAATCCGCAAAGCATCAGCGCAAAAATCGATCTCACCTGGCCATTCGATAGAGCGTCCTCGGCTGCCGATTTTCACTTGCTTGAAGAATTCCAGATCCTTCAAGCTGACAAAGACGCCGCCTACCTCAATCACTGGCTTAAAGTCGACCAAGACTTCTGCACCATCTACATAGGTGAGTCGCAGTTCAAAGTTCGGTTCAATCATGACGCGTGTAATCGTGTTCATAAATTCTTTCCCATCGCCCGCCACACCCGCTCCGGCGTGAAGGGGATCTGCCGAATCCGCGCGCCGGTGGCGTCGAAGATGGCGCTGGCGATGGCCGGGGCCATGCCGTCCATGGGGATCTCGGCCACGGCTTTCGCGCCGTAGGGACCACTCGGTTCGTACGTCTGCACGAGGATCACGCCGATCTCCGGCACTTCGTCGGCGGCGTAGATGCGATAGTCGCCGAACTTCGTCGTTTCTAACTGGCCCAACTCGTCGTAGACCATCTCCTCGCTCAGCGCGTAGCCCAACGCCTGGATCATGCCCCCTTCCACCTGCCCGCTGGCGGTGATGGGGTTGATGGCAATGCCACAATCCACGGCCATAACAATCTTTTTAGCGGTAACCTGGCCGGTCTCGGTGTCCACTTCGACTTCGGCGTATTGGGCGGCGAAGGGCGGCGGGCTGACGTAGCTCATGTGGCTGGCCGTCGCCATGATCTGGTGCTGTTCGGCCTGATGGGTGCTGTGCAGCGCCACCGTGGAAAGCTCCACCGAGCGGCCATCGGGCGCGTGGACCTTGCTACCCTCCAGCCAGAGCCGTTCGGGATCGGCATCGGGGAGCAGGTGTTTGGCAGCATGGGCGAAGATCTGCTGCGCCACCGCCTCCGCCGCTTTCATCACCGCGCCGCCGGAAATATAGGTTGTGCTGCTGGCGTAGGCGCCGGTGTCGAAGGGGGTGAAGTCGGTATCGCTGCTGTAGATGACGACCTGCTCCAGCGGAACGCCCAACGTCTCGGCGGCAATTTGGGCGAGGACGGTGTCCGATCCGGTTCCCAAATCCGTTGCGCCCACGAGCAGATTGAACGAGCCGTCGTCGTTGAGTTTGATGCTGGCCGCGCCCATGTCCAGCCCGGCGATGCCGGTGCCGTGCATGCAGACGGCCATGCCCATCCCGCGGCGGATGTGCGGGCGCGCCGGATCGACTTTCCACGCCGGATCAAAGCGACGATCCCAACCGATGGCCCTGGCCCCTTCCTCGACACATTCGGCCAATCCACTGCTCTGGACGCGCTGGGCGAAGCCTTCGCGCCCTTCCCCCATTGCCTCGGCCATAGGCAGATCCTGGCCGACTTTGATCCAATTCAGCCGTTTGAACTCGATGGGATCGAGTCCACGCGCCAGGGCCAACTCTTCCATGTGCTGCTCCAAACCGAAGAGGGCCTGGGGCGCGCCGTAACCGCGAAACGCGCCGGGGACAGGTTTATTCGTGTACACCACGTCGCAGTCGAAGCGGGCGGCGGGCAGCCAATAGGTGCTGAGGGCGCGGAAGCCGGTGACCATCTGCACGGTGAGGCCGTGGGTTCCGTACGCGCCGGTGTCGGCCAGCACTTTGACATCCATGCCGGTGAGTTTGCCATCCTTGTCGATGCCGCTGCGGAAGCGCAGGATCTGCGGGTGGCGGGTGCGCGCCGAGGTGAATTCCTGGGCGCGGCTATATTCAAATTTCACCGGCCGGCCGGTGGCGAGGGTGAGATGGGCGCAGAGATCCTCGATGAGCATCTCCTGTTTGCCGCCGAAGCCGCCGCCGATGCGCGGTTTGATCACGCGGATGCGGCGCACAGGCAGGCCGATGAGCGGGGCGACCATGCGTCGCACGTGGAAGGGGACCTGTGTGCTGGTGCGGATGACGAGGCGGTCGTCTTCGTCCCAATAGGTGACGACGATGTGCGGCTCGATGCTGGCCTGCTGCACTTGATGGACGCGATACTCGCTTTCGTAGACAAAATCGGATGCGGCTAGCGCAGCCTCCACATCGTGATGGGCGACGTGGATCTTGACGGCGATGTTGCGGGCGGCGTCGTGGATCTTGACGGCGTCGGCTTCGTCGTGGATCACCGGTGCGCCGTCGATCATGGCATCCTCTGGGTTGAGGACTGCGGGCAGGATCTCGTATTCAACTTCGATCAGTTCCAATGCTTGCTGCACCAATTCGGGCGTCTCGGCGGCGACAACGGCCACCCGATCCCCCACATGGCGCACTTTGTGGTCGAGGCTGACCTGATCATAGGGTGGCGGGTTGGGGTAGCTCTGTCCGCCGCTGGCGTAGACGACGCGCTCCACATCCTCGTGGGTGAGGACGGCATGGACGCCGGGCAGCGCCGCGGCCTTGGATTTGTCGATGCTGCGGATGCGGGCGTGGGCGTGCGGACTGGTGAGCAACCCGCCGTAGAGCATCCCCGGCATTTCCACATCGTCGGCAAAGACGCCGCGCCCCTTGACGAGTTTGACGGCGTCGACTTTGGGTTCGGGCTTGTTGACCACCTGCGTCTTGGGCGAAGCCACGGTGACAGGGAGGGTGCGCGTGCGCGTCTGCGTGTCGACGCCGTCGCCGGAGCGATCTTCGGGGGCGCTGCCGGGATCAGGGGAGGGCCATTCGCCCACGTCGGGCACGTCGCGGATGTCCACCGGCAGGGGATCGAGCGTCTCGCCGCGACGCAGCGCGGCGGTGCGCAGGATGGCCTGCACGGGCTTGAGGTATCCTGTGCAGCGACAGAGGACGCCAGCAATCGCCTCGCGCACCTCTGCCTCGGTGGGGTCGGGATTCTCGCTCAACAACTTCTGCGCAGCCAGCAACTGCGCTGGCGTGCAGTACCCGCACTGAATAGCGCCGCATTGGACGAATTGTTCTTGCAGCGCGGTGACTGGTGACTGGGGATTGGGGATTGGGGCAGAGGATGCGCTCCCCCCAGTCACCAATCCCAAATCACCAATCACCAAGCCTTCCGCGGTGACAATCGACGCGCCATCTGCCTGCGCCGCCAGCATCGTCCCCGCGTTGAGGAGACGATAGCTGGTGGGCTGGTCGGGCGTAAAGGTGAGGAGGACGGCGTCGGCGCCGGATTCGCCGGTCTCGTCCCCGTGTTTGACGCTGTAGCAGCGCAGACGGCGCAGGGCCGTGCGCAGCAGTTCCCCGGCGTGGACGTGCAGGGTATGTTCAGTGCCGTTGACGGTGAGGGTGATGATCATTCGGTTTCCTCTAGAAAGTCGTCGTCTTGTGTGAATAAGATGCGACCAAGTTGAGTGGCGGCAAAATGGCTTTCTTTTCGCTCGTCGACTCTTTGGTGTACGCAAGAGTGGGCGCAGCAACCATGTTACCCTCCTTTGGCCTCAGCCAACGCCCGCCGACGCACAACCGCCGCCATCTCGCGACGGTATTCTGCGCTGCCTTTGAAATCGGAAATTGGATTGATCCCATCCCCGTCGAGGATCGGACGACCGGCCACGCCGCAGAGTGCGACGCGCTCGACGCCGTCGCCCATCACAGCCACCGCCGCCACGATGGGACGGTCCATAGGCGTGCGGGCGATGCGGGCGTGTCCGCTGCGCAGATCGGCGCGGGGAATGCGGATCTCGGTGATGAGGCCCACAGAGGGGAACCCCCTCCCGACCTCCCCCGCAGGCAGGGGCGGGGTTGTTGACGCCAGGGGGGTGGTGGTTTCGCTTTGACCGTCATGAGTGACAATGGAAGCACCCAGGGCAAGGAGGGCGGCGTAGAGTTCGCTGTCCATTTCGGCGGCGGCGACGATACCGCCTATGGTGGCGGCGTTGCGCAGGTTGACCTGTCCTTCGTAGCGGGCGGCGCGACGCAGGATACCGCCGGCCAGCGCGCCAGCCTCGGGATGGGCCATGAGATCGCTGATCGTAGCCATCGCGCCGACGCACAGGTGATCATCCTCAATGTGGATGTAGCCCAGTCCCAGGCCGCTCAGATCGACGACGCCATCTACATCGCGGCGGCTGCGCGTCTCTAATTCACCGATCAACTGCGATCCACCGGCTAAGGGCACGAGATTCGCTTCGGTCCGTCCGAGTAATTGAATCGCCTCACGGATCGTCGCAGGTTTGTGATATTCGTTGAGCAAAGCCATAAAGGACTCCTATTTTTGATCGATGATTGACGATTGACGATTTCTCGGTTGGGCGAGTGACGACCATTGAGAAATCGAAAATCGTCAATCAAAAATCGTCCATTCTTTTAACAGTTCCGCTTCCCGTTGACGGCTGATGCCTGCGCGCCATTGATGATCAGCGGGGCGGGTGGCGGCCCAAGCCAGCGTATCGCGCACGGTGACGTCGAGCGGGCAGAAGGTGAGGCCATCCGCCACGGCCTTGTCGATGTTGAAGTAGGCGAAGCCAGCCATGCTGGGATCGTCGCCGACCCAGAGCGGCATCTCTTGCCAGGGCTGCACGCCCTTCTCAAGCAAAAAGGCTTCATCCGCCCAATGGATCTGAGCATCGCTGCCGCTGACGTAACGGCTGGTTTCAAGGATCGAACCGAGGGTCAGCGCATGGCCGGTGGCGTTGTAAACGCCGGCGTTGCGCTTCTCGGCCATGTGGACGATCCACGCGGCCAGGTCGCGCACGTCAATGATCTCGGTGGGGTAATCAGGCCGCGAGGGGGCGAGAATGTCGCCGCCGTCGGCCACGCGCACAGGCCAATAGGTGAAGCGATCCGTCGGATCGTGCGGGCCGACGATGAGGCCAGGGCGCACGTTGAAGACGCGACTAGGCATGGCGGCTTCGGCGGCTTCTTCGCAGAGCGCTTTGAGCGGGCCATACGTTTCACCGGTAACTTCCTCGACCGTTGGATCGTCCAACCGGCCTACGGGCGCGCGTTCGTCGATCCCCGGCTGGCTGAAGTCGGCATAGACCGACAGCGACGAGACGAAGGTATAGTGATCCACGTTGCCGGCCAGCAGTTCGGCGGAACGGCGCACGATACGCGGGATGTAGCCGCAGGTGTCGATGACGGCATCCCAGCGGCGACCTTCGAGCGCGCTAAGATCGGTGCTGCGATCCCCGCGCAGTTTTTCCACAGCGGGGAAGAGATCGGCGTTGTGCCGGCCGCGATTAAAAAGGGTAATCTCGTGTCCGCGGCGCTGGGCGGCTTCGACCAAATGACGCCCCAAAAAGATGGTCCCACCGAGGATGAGCAATTTCATGGGTTAACTCCTGCGGTCCACAACGGGCGGCTGTGGGGCTAATCCCATCTCTTGCAGCGCGCCGACCAGGGTAAAGTTGGCCGAAACCACAATGGAGGCGGGCATCAGCAAAAAGATAGGCAGCACGGTGACAATGCTGATCACCAAGAGCAAGATCTGGAAAATCATCATCAAAAAGGTGTAAAGCGGGTAGCGGATCGAAAGCAGAAAGGCATTGCGCAGGATCATCTTGATGCTAGGCTCGTCCTGTTGCCAGAAGAGGGGGAAGAAATATTGGCCCGCCATCAATAAGAGTACAAGAACCCAAATCCAGACGATGCCCACGATCTGCGCCCAGGCGGCGGTGCTGTTCAAATAAAAGTAGATGTTAAAGATCACCCCAGCGAGCATCAACAGATTGAGGCCGTAGAGCAGCCAACTTTTGCCGATATACTGTCGGGCGCTGTCATAGAAGAAACCGCTGTCCACGCGTTTGTAGTTGGCGACCCGATTCGCCGCCATGTGCAACCCCGCCATCACCGGCGCGGCAGGCAGGATCAAGACAGTGCCCACCCACCAAAGGACGCTCAACCATACCCAGAGGAAGAGTTCATCATAAAGTGCTTTCAACGAACGACCCATCACCAGAAATGCTTTCATTTCACCCCGCCGATTGTATGAAGCATAGGAGAACCTACCACTGTTGACGGCTCACGCTCTGCTAACCCAAGACGCAAAAAGAGCATCGGCGCCCAGACAGCAATGGCGTAGCCTGTTAACGCATAACGAACAAAGCGCAAAATCCCCTCCAACCAGAAAGGGCCGTCGATCATGCCAAAGAGAACGCGCAGTCCCATCCAAAAGAGGAGCGCAATGGCTATCCCTAGCAGATAGCGCAGCAGCAATTGTACGGCGCTTCCGCGATTGACAAAGCGCACTGAATCCAGTTCATGAAGGAAGCCCACCGTCGCGCCGAAAAAGAGACCGGAGAGCGTGATCGTCGTTTCAGCCGGATAGGTGTAGGCGTCTCCTGGCGCTACCCCCAACAGGATCAGCGACAAAAGCGCCGCGCCTGGGATGAAGAAGCGCCGGTCGGCCCGCGGCAGCCAGCCTGTCATCCAGCGATCAAGCCAGATGAAGCCAACCAGGGTAAGCAAGCCCAGGGCCAACCCGGTCACTGTATCCGCCGGGTAGTGAATGCCCAAGTAGAGCCGACTGAACGCTGTCGAAAGGATCACCCACACGGTGATGATCCAGATCCAGCAGCCGATCCGCCGCAGCGACCAGGCAGCGAACCCCCACAGGTTGACCGTGTTCATGGCGTGTCCGCTGGGCAGGCCATAGCTGGATTCCTGGACCATGCGCAGTTCCTCAGGGGGGCGGGGCATCTGAAAGATATTTTTGAACGCGCTGTTGATCACATTCGAAACAATCAACAGATAGACCAGCCGCCGCCCTAGCCGTTTGTCGAAGCACCAATAGATGCCCGACAGCGCCAGCAAGAAAAATTCCTCCTCGCCCAGGAAGGTCATGACAAGAAAGTAAAAATCCAGCAGCGGCGTCCGCCAACTCTGGATCTCTTCGAGCAATGGCAGCCCTCCCACAACCCAATCGTACAAAGCTGTCTCCATAGTCTCTCCCCCGTGCCTGTTTTGGGCTATTATATCACCTTGCCCCAGCCGTGACCAGCACCCGACCTTCGACGATCTTTTGCTTTTTCTTCTGTCAAACAGCTATAATCTGGGGATGATTGCCCGTGTCGCGCAGATTGAGGATGAGCAACGGTAAGCGCCCGTCATGCGTTTTCAAAAGAGTACTGAAGCCCGGCTCGTTGTAGGATTTTTCGTCCTGCTCTACATCGTCGGCGGCGGGCTGATCTGGTTCTTCTACGGTCGCGGCGGCGCCATCCTCGCCATGCTCTGTATGACCGGCGGCCTCCTCTTCTTTCTTTTGCTCTACGCGATTGTCTGGCTGATGGGCAAATGGGCGGGGGAGTGAAGAAGACCCAATCCTTATTCATCATTCTTTCTTTTTAGACAGGATACCGATCCATGACCGACCAATCGCGTAAGATCCTTGTGGGCGTCGCCTGGCCCTATGTCAACGGCGAAAAGCACATCGGCCAGATCGCAGGGGCTTATCTGCCGCCGGATATCTTCGCACGCTACCAGCGGATGGCAGGCAATGATGTGTTGATGGTCAGCGGCTCGGATACCCACGGCACGCCGATTACGCTTCAGGCCGAAAAAGAGGGCATCCCCCCGGCGGCGGTGGTGGAAAAGTATCACAAGCTCTTTGTGGAAGGCTGCGTAGCCATGGGGTTGACCTTTGACCTCTACACCCACACCGATACCCAAAACCACTGGGAAGTGACGCAACAACTCTTCCTGCGCCATTTGGAAAACGGCTACATCTACCAGGACACGCAGAAACAGTGGTACGACGGTCAGTCCGGGCGCTTTCTAGCAGATCGCTATGTGGAAGGGACCTGCCCCTTCTGTGGTTTCACCGACGCCCGCGGCGATCAGTGCGACAACTGTGGGCGCATCTACGACGCGCTGGAGTTGAAGAATCCGCGCTCGAAGATCACCGGCAACACCAATCTGGAAGTGCGAGAGACCGAACACTTTTTCCTCGATTTGGGCAAGCTCAACGAGCCGCTCTCGCAATGGGTGGAGACGGGTAAAGAGCATTGGCGGCCCAATGTGATCAACTTCACCAAGGGGCAGCTTGCGCTCAAAGAGTTGCGCGGACGCCCAATTACGCGCGACATCGACTGGGGCGTGACGATTCCGCTGCCCGGCTTTGAGGGCAAGCGCATCTACGTCTGGTACGACGCGGTGATCGGCTATCTTAGCGCGGCCATCGAGTGGGGCAAACTCACCGATTCTGACGCCTGGCGCGAATGGTGGGATGCGGACATTAACCCCGACGCGCTGATCTACAACTTCATCGGCAAAGACAACATCCCCTTCCACACGGTGATCTGGCCGGGGATGCTGATGGCCTACAACGACGGCGAGGGCGGCGAAAAATTCAACCTGCCCTACGATGTCCCCGCCAACGAGTATCTTAACTTCCGCGGGATGCAGTTCAGCACCAGCCGCGGCAACGTGATCGGCTTCAACAGCGTGCTTCGGGAATTCCAGGCAGACGCCTGGCGTTATGCGCTAACCGCAGTCGCCCCTGAAAACTCGGACAGCGAATTCACCTGGCCCGATTTCGTGGAGCGTATCAACAACGAATTGGTGGCGAATTGGGGCAACCTCGCCAACCGGATGCTTGGCTTTGCCTACAAACGCTTCGACGGCGTCGTGCCCACCCCCGGCGAGCTGGATCAGGCCGATACCGATCTGCTCGACGAGGTGAAATATGGCTTCAAAAGCGTGGGCGCGCTCTACAACGCGGCCCGCTTCAAGCCAGCCCTGCAAGAGATCCGCCGCTTGAGCCAGCGCGTCAACCAATACCTCAACGAAAAAGCGCCCTGGCAGAGCATCAAGACGGATCCGGCGGCGGCGGCGACCAGCGTCTATGTGGCGTTGCAGGCCATCGACTGGCTGAAAACGCTGTGGTCGCCGATCCTACCCCACAGCAGCGAAGCCCTGCACAGCTATCTTGGTTATCCCGATCCGCTCTTTGGCTGCCAATACACCGAAGAAGTCGAGGACGCGCGCGGTACCCATCTCGTCCTGCGCTACGATCACAGCGGGGCCAGCGGCCATTGGCAAGCCGGAACCCTTCCTCCCGGCCAGACGTTGAAAGAACCGCAACCGCTCTTCATCAAACTCGACCCGGCGGAAGTGCTGGGGGAGGAAGCGGCGTAGGGAAGGGTTTCGTACATTTGGATATGGTTTGTAAAAGTAATGAGTGATGAGTAATGAGTAGGTTGTGTGGGTCCCATTTCCATTGGGAATATTGGTGTTGGTGAAGTTTTCCCATATGGAAATGGAACCTGGTACAGCGCGATGTAAATATGCCGGCACGCTTGTTCACCCTAAGGAGTAACGAGTAAGGAGTCATGGGCTGCGTCGTCCACTCTGATTACTCATTACTCCTTACTCATTCCGTTTGACCCAATTGTCTGCCGATTTACGCCGCCGTGTACTAGCTTATTACTCATGACCTCGCTTCAGACTCGTTAACCTCATGCCCCAATCCAACGACCAACGCCCAATTCATCTTACTCATTACTCATTACTCATTCTCTACTTCGCCCTCGCCGTCCTCTTCGCGGTGATGACGCCCGATTGGCAAAACCCCGATGAACCGGCCCACTACAATTATATCGCCCATATCGCCGCGGGGAAGGGATTGCCCTACTTGCAGATGGGCGACTACGATCAGGCGTATCTCGAACAGTTGACCAGTGAGCGCTTCCCGCCGGAGCTTTCAATTGAAACCTTGCGCTATGAATTTCATCAGCCGCCGCTCTATTACATGATCGCCGCGCCGCTCTTTTGGATCGGCCAGGGTAACCTGCTGCTGTTGCGGCTCTTCAACGCGGTGATCGGCCTCGGCGTCATCACGTTGATCTTCCTCAGCGTGCACAAAATCGTACCGGATCAGCCGCTGATCGCGCTCGGCGCCGCAGCCTTCGTCGCCTTCTTGCCCATGCACATCGCCATCCTCGCCTCGGTCAACAACGATCCCCTGGCCGGGCTGATCCTGGCGGCGACGATGTATGTCCTTGTGCGGTGGATTGTGAATGGCAGACCGCAGACGGACGCCCCCAGCCCCCACTCCCCAATCCCCAGTCCCCAGTCCCCAATCACCCCTCTCCTCCTCCTCGGCCTGCTCATGGGCCTGGGCTTCCTCACCAAAGCGACGACCTATGTGCTGCTGCCGGTGGTGGTGATGACGGTCTTTGTGGTCTCGTGGCGGCGCTGGGATGGACGCCAGGCGTGGATCAACACAGCGCTGACGTTACCCTGGGCGCTGCTGTTAGGGATGCCGCTCTGGCTGCGCAATATCTATTTGTACGGCGGCTTCGATTTTTTGGGGTTGCGCTGGCACGATCAAGTGGTGACGGGCCAGCCCACCACCGCAGATTGGATCACCACCCACGGCTGGGCGGCTTACCTCGAACGGGCCTGGCATTTCACCTTCAGCAGCTTTTGGGGCGTCTTCGGGTGGATGGGCGTCTTTATGGATAGTCGGGTCTACACGGCGCTGCTCATTTTCAGCGCCATTGTCCTTGTTGGGCTGATTTCCGCGGCGATACAAATTAGACATTCGTGGCCGAACCTGACTTCGGGCCAGCGCTGGAGTTTGCTCCCCCTGCTGCTGTTGTTGTTGGGCGTCATCGCTTCCTATGGATGGTACAACCTGGGGTTTGTCCAACACCAGGGGCGCTATCTCTTCCCGGCGCTGCTGCCGGTGGGTCTACTTTTTGCGATTGGATGGCACGCCGTCTTGCGTCCGCCCGTGAGCCTGGCCTGCGCCGCCGCGCTGCTACTGGGGATGTTTGTGATGGTGGGGGTTGACATTTTCCAAAATGACGTTAATCTGTGGACTATCCTGTTGATGGCGGTGGCCGCCATCGGGCTGCTGTTCAACGCGGCGCTGGCGCTGCGCAACGGATGGTGGAACCATCCCTACCCGCTGATCTATGCCCTCCCTTTCCTGTTGTTGGCGCTATTGGACGTAGCTATCCCGTTCCTGTATATTGGTCCGCAGTTATAGGACATCATAGAGCATGAAATCGATTGAAAAGGTTCGAGAGCAATTGGCAAAGGGTGAATTTGAGTTTAGCCATCATGCTGTCGTTGAGCATATTCCTGCCATTGTCTGTGAACAGTGCGGAGAAAAGATTTTCAGTCGTGAAGTCACAGAAAAGGTACGCGAACTACTTCACAGCGAACAAGAACCCATCAGGACCGTTGAAGTCGATGTATTCGATCTAGCCCAGGTGTAAATCATGCAAACAACACTCTCTGCGCCGCACTATCATCCACGGGTGGAACACCGCTCATCGGCGGATTTTTTGGTGATCTGGTTTGCCGTGGCGCTGCTGGTGATCGTCGCGCTCTTTGCTGGATGGCAGTTTTGGCACACGGATCGCATCTTCACGGGGATGCGAATAGCCGGTGTGCCTGTGGGCGGGTTGACGCGAGCCCAGGCGCTGATCCGCCTCAACGAGGATTTGACCCCATATCCACTGCCGCCAGTGACGCTCTACACCGAAGATCAGCGTTGGGTCCTTAGCACCGCGCAGTTGACGCCGCAGGTCGATTGGATGAACGTTATCAACACGGCCTATCTTGTGGGGAGGCGCGGCAGCATCGGCGAGCGGATCGTCGCTCAAATTGCCGCGTTCAGCGGTCGTCATGACATTATGCCGGCGATCCAATTCAATGAGGGGGCCGTGCGCCAACAGATCAGCCAGATTGCCGCCGAAGTACGGCGTCCGGGCCGGGCTGCTGTGGAGATCGGATCGCTAGCGCTTCCCTCACAGGCAGGGATAGATGTGGATCTCGGCCTCACGGCTGAATTGGTTTTGGCGGCGCTCCAAAGGCAACAAACCGCCACGATCCCCATCCAAACGGTGACGGTGACGCCGCCCGATGCAAGCGTGATCGCTCCTGCCGCCGGGGTCAACGAGACGATCCGCTCACCGTTGACCCTACGCGATGGCGAAAGCGGCCTTCTCTTCGCCCTGGACACGGCTACTTTGGCGGCGATCCTGCCGGCGAATGATGTCGCGCGTCTGAATGAAGGAATGCTGCGTGCGGTCGTGGATGGGTGGGCCAGCCAAATCAACATCCCCGCTCAGAATGCGCGGCTGCGCTTTAACAGCGCCAACGGTCAGGTCGAGGTGATCCAGCGCAGTATGGTAGGGCGGCGTCTCGACGTCGACGCTACGATGGAAGGTATCCGCCAGGCGCTGGCGAGCGGGCAGAATCAGATCAGACTCCCCGTCCATAGTGTTGCGCCGAAAGTGGATGCAAACCGGGTAAATGAGATGGGCATCCGCGAATTGGTGGCGGCAGGCACGACCTATTACCGGGGCAGCAGCGCGGCCCGCATCCGCAATATCGAAGTCGCCGCCGAGAAGTTTGTGGGCGTGGTGATCCCGCCGGGCGAAATCTTCAGCTTCAACCGTACAGTGGAAGATGTCAGCGCGGCCAACGGCTTTGAGGATTCCGCCATTATCTGGGGGGATCAGACGATGGTGGGCGTGGGTGGTGGCGTCTGCCAGGTGAGTACAACGGTCTTCCGCGCCGCCATCAACGCCGGTCTCCCCATTGTCGAGCGCTATAACCACGGATACGTGGTCAGTTGGTACGGCGAACCGGGCATGGATGCGACGATCTACACGCCCAACGTCGATCTCAGATTCCGCAACGATACGGGCAGCTACCTCCTCATTCAACCTGCTGTGGACAGCGTCAACGGCGTGATCACCTTCAACTTCTATGGCACGAAACCCAACCGTCAAGTGACAATCGGCGCGCCCGTTATCACCGATGTCAAAGAGCCGGGGCAGCCCGTCTACCGCGTAGATGAAAGCCTGGCCCCTGGGCAGCGGCGACAAGTGGAGTACGCGCAGCGCGGCATGACCGTCACCGTCGAGCGCACCATCACCGAGAACGGTCAGCGCCGCGTGGATAAGATTGTCTCCCACTATCAGCCGTGGAACGCCGTCTTCCTCGTCGGCCCCGGCACTGAGATCCCCGCCACGCCGACGCCTACACCTTAGGGCAAGCAGACCCGCCAGGTTGCAGAAAACCTGGCGGGTCTAAACTGCGAAGATCTATGACTACAAATGGCGAATTCTCTGAGCTCTTAGCTGAGATTATTGAGCGCGAAGGTCGCAGCGGCGGCTGGTTGGCAAGTAGGCTCAAGATCCATCGGGCAACTCCCAACCGCTGGATGAGCGGAATGAGCCTTCCTCGCAAGATGGAAACAGTTCGACGAGCATTGGATGTGCTTGGGGTCTATGGGCCCGAAGCACAAAGGGTACTACATGCGTATTGCAGGCAACGGGACGCATTTGTAACGCTGGCAGAGAATAGTCCTCACCGCGCCCCGATAGAACCCTCATCGACAGCCTCTCTAGAGGAAGATGGGGCGATCCCGTCCGCGTTGGATAGTTCCCCCGATGCCACGGTCCCGGATATAACTACAGTTCCTCCATCTGCGGATGCCAACAGAGATATTTACGAAGAACCGATGCTATTCGTGCGCGCGTTGCAGAGCTGGCTTCATGAACTTCTCAATTGGGAAGATGCCCCGGCGGATTGGGAAGGGAGAGTGTTACACGTGTTCACTAAGCTGTTCAATCAACTGACCCCCCAACGTTTCTTTGTGGCGCTGATGGCGCTGCTGCTTTGGATCATCGCCGCCTGGCTGATGACACCTTTTCTACAGTGGCCGTTAGGCGCAGCAGCAGAGCGCTTCTCCATCTGCCTTTACTTTGCGGCAGCAACGCTGCTCTTGCCGCTGGTGATTGGGATGGCGGTCAGCCCGATCACCTATAGCCTGGCTCGGCCACCCCAAAAGCAAGATCACCGAATCACCACATTCTTGAAAGTCACTGGCGCCTACGTAGGCTACAATACGTTTGCTGGCACGCTCTTTTTCATGGCGTTGGGATGGTACTATTTGACAGGTCATGCGCTGCCTGCAACACTCGGTGGGTTGCTCATAGGCATCCCGCTGCTCTTCGGCTATGTAACAGCCCGACGGATTCCCCTGGAACGGGTGCGCATGTTCCAAGGAGACTTAAAACCCCACGATGCTGATCTGCTTTTTCTGATTGTCATGTTCTGCTTTGGGCCATTTCTCGCTGGATTCGTCTATCTGTGGCATTCCTATCTGGCCTGGCGCCCTCTGGGGATACTCCTTGTGCTGGCATTGCTTGTGATGCTGTGGTGGCAGCAGAGACCTAAGCGAACAATCTAACATCTATGCAGATCTGGATCGAAAAGCGTCGTCCAATCGGACGACGCTTTTTTGTGTTGCAAATAGCCAATGCAACCCAGTGCAACAAAGTGGCGCGAACGAACGCAACATTTCTTTGCTTCAATGAAGATGTAACACCTGTGCTGCGCAGCACATCCGAGATTGGATCATAACTGAATCAGTGCTCGTTGGGGAAAGCACGTGCGCCGCGCAAGCGGTGGGATCCCCGAACTCGACGAGCCTTCTACTATCTAGGAGGCAAGGCGAGAGATGGTTACGAGCATCACAAAATCCATTCGTGTGTGGATGATCGCAGCTCTATTGGGGTTGAGCGGCGTCACGGTCTCAGGAACGCAGAAAGTTCTGGTGGTTGATGGGTACGAGAGTTACCAGGTAGCCGTCGTCAGAATCACGCCCCAGAATGAGCCAGATCCGGGCTTCATCGGGTAACCGTTGAGGGGGATGCGACCGGTCGCATCCCCCTCAACTCTATCCCGGATACACACCGCTAAGTCGTTCCACTAACCCGGCTCTCACCCGTTCCACGCCAGGATCCACAGGGAGACTCGCTAGAATGGTGAGCGCCTCTTTCCAAATGGTCACGGCTTGATCGTGCAAGTTCAGACCCGCCAACGCCAGCCCCAAACCGTCCATCGCATTCGCCAATCTGGGACGGTTGCCCAGCGCTTTATAGTGGACAATACTCTGTTCATAGGCAGCCTGAGCCGCTTCCCATTGCTGCAAACGGCGATAGCAAAACCCCAGGTTGTTATAGAGCTGGGCTAGATAGAGCGTCGCCTGTTCACCACGAAAGATGGGTTCGGCCTGCTGAAATAGGGAAAGCGCCAGATGGTTCTCGTCAGTGAGTGAGTAGACAATTCCCATGTTCATACGTGTTAATGCCAACTGTATATGATCGCCCAGCATGGCTAATACTTTTTCTGCTTCCTGATAACATACCAACGCTTCGGGGTACCGCTGCTGTACTTGGAGCGCTGGCCCCAAATTACAGAGGCTGCGTGCGACCATACGTTGATCGCCATGGTGAGTCCAGATGTCCAGAGAGCGACGTAGCCAGATTTCGGCCTGCACCCAGTCACGTTGATCGAACGCCACCACACCCCTTACAAACGCGCTGTAACCCTGTTCCGATTGGTGAGGGGACAGTAGAGAAGTCGCCTGCTCAACCAGCGTAAGAGCGCTGCTAAAATCCTGGCGTAAGCGCGCCACATAGGCTTGACGGTTCAAGGCACGCGCCGCTTTGAGATTGTCGCCAAGCATCAGAAAGATCGACGCACTCTTTGAAAAGTCCTGATCGGCTTTTTGCAAATCGGTGCGCAATTGTTCAAATACGCCACGTCGGTAAAGCAGTTCGGCTTCTACTTCTCGATCCTGTTGGAGCTTACTCATAGTAAGCGCACGCTCCAAAAAGAGCAGCCAATCATCCCAGTAGCTGGTTTGCTCCATCAGCGGAACTGTTGCCATCACCAATCCACGCGAAGTGGACCAGATCTCCTGCACGGCCAGGCCATAGTCAAGTACGTTTAAGATCAAAGCCCGCTCTTCCTCGGAGATGCTGCCATCAGTTCGAGTTTGCAGACGAGCCAATACCGTATGGATGCTACGTTCAACCAGCGTTAAGAAGAAGGCAGGGTACGGATCCAGGTTTAGCGTTGCCATCGGACTATTTGTTCTAGCAGAAATGTGCGTGTCAGGCTATGGATAGAATATCGGCTCTCAAAAAGTCCAGTGCGGTGTTCTACCAGGTTGAGCGAGATGAGCGTCTCTAATGCATCGTGGAGCATGACCTCGTCGAGACCACTAACACTGTGCAGATAGGAAAAGTCTGCCCCCTGAGGAGGGGTCAGCGGCATAGATAAAAATGCCTGCCGTTCTCTTTGGGTCAACGTTTCCCATGCTCGTCGATAGACAAAGGTATAGAGATGATCTACCGCTTGACCTCGCGCAATGCGCAGATCGTCCAATACCGTCATTAACGGGTGGCGATGGGTCTGCCCCACCACCAGGCGCAGGGCGAGCGGATTACCGCCCACCAGAGTATAGATCGGCAACAAATGCTCGTCTGTGGCTGCGGCCAATGCAGGTAGATTGCGAGATTCGGCTTCAATGCGCACAAGTTGGAGTGCGTCTTGTTGGCCGAGAGGCTGCACTTGTTGAGGAAAGACTTGCGGTGCATCTGGCAGGCTCTGACGCGAGGTAAGCAAGAACTTCGATGGCTGCACCAGGCGGGAGAGATAAGGAATCAGCACTTCAATATCGGCCAGCGACTCCAGATTGTCAATTGTAATCAAGTAGCGCTGCCGCTCTAGCTGTTGTTGGAGCAGTGAAAGGGCCTTTTCGGTCTGGTAGGGTACGGGCAGAGGGCCTTGCACGATCTGCCGCGCCAGTTGCTCAATGACATGTTCCGCCGTTCTAATCGGATTATTTACAGCATGAATCGTCCCATCCAGGGCGAAGATGCTCTGGCGTACACTGACCCAGCCGAACCCGTCAAAGAGTCTATCCTCAATGGCGCGACGCATGATCTGATCGGCCAGGGCAGTTTTGCCCAACCCGCCCATCCCCTGCAGCACGATGACCCAGGGAGGAGCGGAGGATGTAAGTAGCGCCTCTAGCTCTGCTAGATTCTCCTCTATACCGACTAACTGTTGATAGGTAGGTAATTCCAACAGACTGTAGGCATGGCTATGCTGTTCAACCAGGGCATTCTGCTCGGCGGATGTCAGCAATTGTACCATTGCCTCCAACGCCTCTCGCTGCTTGCGGTTGACAGTAGGTTCGGCCATATTCAATTGATGGGCGACCTTTAGCACAGTCAACCTATCCAAGAAGCGTAGGCGGAGGATCTGAGCATGTTCATGTTGGCTTCGAGCCAGATCGTCGAGCAAGCCCAACAAGACAAGATTAGCTTTGTGATGAAGTGTATGATGGCCTGGCTGATTGCGAACTACACAGAGGTGCGCCAGCGGCGAATCCTCGGTGGAATCGTGCCACTGATTAAACGACTGGTGAATTTGCTGGTGCAATTCATCGAGCGGAGGTAGATGTTGAGTCATGACGAGATGAAAGTAGAAGTCGATAGACCCGTGATAGATGTGAAATAGGTAACATGAATTCAATAGGGGTTATATTGAGACAGACACAGTGGCCTGGATGCTCATAAGGCGGCAGACTTGACAAGCGTCGGGTAATTATTAAGTCCCATGCTCCAGGCGGGTCACGGACTCGCTGCCATGTCACGGACCTGGCTAGAGCATGGGTAAGCAGTTACAGGGTCGGATAACAAAGGGCGAGAAGATGCCATCAATAGACCGGCAAAGAGTTTGCTACATTCTATGGATCGAGGGAATGGAAGAAGAAAGTGCCATCACCTTTCTGACTGCTCTGCGCCGCTTTGGATTGTCCGCCCGACAATTAGGGCTTCATCGCCGTCCTACTCGTGGTAGATATGGAACCCTCCTGACCCCTGATCTTTCTTTGGATGAAGCACTGCCGCTTGTCCACCTTGTAGACTGCTTAATTATACCTGGATCCTTAGAGCATCTGCAATGTCACCATGATCCACGCCTGCAACAGTTTTTGAGAGCGGTATGCCTCTCTGCCCGGTCGCTGGTGTTACAGATGGACGATCTGGAAAGTAATCTGCTTTGCGACAGGAGTCGAACAGCGACACTCTATGGGTATCTTCCAGGGCCGGATTTACCCCATCTTGCCCATCATCTGGCAGAAAGCCTGCTTACTCACCAAGAGTTCAGACACCCGCACATACACCTAGAGGTGTTACAAGGGCAGGATCAACCCATACGAGTAGCCGCCGATGCTCAGCCTCCATCTATAGCTGGGGCCATTGCCCACAGTCTGCGCGCTCGATCCTCCGTGCAGGTACGCGCCATAGGCATGATGGCTGTCTACAAATCTATCAAAGCGATAATCATGGCACGCCGTTACCTGATCACCGACAACCTAGACTTGCAGATATCTCCCAGTTTTATCAAGGTAATCGAACAGGGGGGTGAGGAACGCAGCGTTATTTGTTTGGACATCGCTACAATCTCCTCTTTTGCATCCCCTCCGTGCTGACGGTACAATTTTCCACATGATGCTTTCGATTGATATCGGCAACAGCAATATTGTGATCGGCGTCTACGATCCGGCGCAGACAGAGACGCCACCGCTGGCGAGTTGGCGGCTGGCTACGGATCGTCAACGCACCGAGGACGAATATCGGCTGGTGCTGCGTCAACTCTTAGATGAGGCGCAGATCTCCATCGCTGATTTGGACGCCGCCGCGCTGTGCAGCGTCGTCGCTCCGCTCACCGAAGTCTGGGTGCGGCTGCTCACGGATCTGCTGGGGCGCGCGCCGCTCGTCGTCCGCTACGGCCTAACCTTGGGGATCGAAGTAGCTGTCAACCGGCCCGAAGTCATCGGCACGGATCGACTCGTCGACGCCGTTGCCGCCTATCATCGAGTGAACGGCGCAGTGATCATCGTCGATTTTGGCACGGCCACTACCTTCAACGTCGTCAATGGCAAAGGGACCTTTTTGGGCGGCGCGATCGCGCCCGGTCTGGGGACCGTTACCCGCGCGCTGATCGAACGGGCCAGCGCCCTGCCCGCCGTGGAGCTGACCGCACCGGCCCAGGCCATTGGCCGCGACACCGTCCCCGCTATCCAATCGGGGCTGGTCTACGGCTACGTCGGCCTGGTGGAAGGATTGCTGCGCCGCCTCTGCGCCGAATTGAACGAACCGGCCACCGTCCTCGCTACCGGCGGCCTTGGCGGCGTTATCGCCCCCCTCACCGATGCCATCCACGCCTATGATCCGTGGCTGACGTTGGCGGGGATTGTGGAAGTTTATCGAAAAAACCGGAGGAATAATGAGTAATGAGTAGATATTGTCGACAAAGGTGGTTCCAAATTATAGAACCACTCTCTTTACACGACCTTACTCATCACTCATTACTCGTTCCTCCCCGCTCAATCAACCATTAACCCTATCGGATTTTGGACCCTACCCATGCCCCCCATTCTCAACGGAAAACGAATTATCCTCGGCGTCAGCGGCGGGATCGCCTGTTACAAATCGGTGATGCTGGCAAGCCGGTTGACGCAGGCCAACGCCCAGGTGGATGTGATCATGACCGAGGCGGCGACGAAGTTTGTTGCGCCCGTCACCTTTCAGGCGATTACCCAGCGCGCCGTCTCCACCGATACCTTTGAAAGCTGGACCGACACGGGTCGCCTGCGCAGTGGACACATTACGCTGGCCCACGCCGCCGATCTCTTCATTGTGGCCCCGGCGACGGCGCAGACGTTGGCGCGGCTGGCGCTGGGCATGGGCGATGAGCTGCTCAGCCTCACCGCCCTCAGCTACAAAGGACCAATGTTGATCGCCCCAGCCATGGAGACCAACATGTGGGGCCACCCGGCCACCCAACAGCATGTAGAGACGCTCAGATCCTGGGGCGTCGATTTTGTGGGACCGGCCAGCGGGCGCCTTGCATCGGGCGAACATGGCGCCGGCCGCATGGTCGAACCGGACGAAATCTTTGAACATGCTTGCCGCGTTCTCGGTCGCGGCGGGCCGCTGACAGGGGTGCGCGTGGTGATCACCGCCGGCGGCACGCGCGAACCCATCGATCCAGTGCGCTTTATGGGCAACCATTCCACGGGCAAGATGGGCGTGGCGTTGGCCCGCGCCGCCCGCGATCTGGGCGCAGAGACGGTGCTGATCCACGCGCCGCTCTCCGTGACGCCGCCGGGGGGCGTCACGCTGGTCCCCATCCGCACGGCGCAGCAGATGCACGACGCCGTGATGGAACATCTGCCCACCACCGACGTGCTGATCGGCTCGGCTGCGGTGGCGGATTATCGTCCCATCCACAGCGAGGAGAAGAAGATCAAAAAGCTGCCCGGCCAGCAGACGATTATCCTCGAACGCACGCCCGACATCCTCAAGGCCGTGGGCGAACGCCGTCACGATGATCCACTGCATCCGCGATTGGTGGTGGGCTTTGCCGCCGAGACCGACGATCTCGAAGAGAATGCGCTGGGCAAGCTGGAACGCAAGAACATGGACATGATCGTCCTCAACGACGTCACCGCACCAGACAGCGGTTTCGCCGTGGATACCAACCGCGTCATTATCTTCGAGCGCGACGGCAACCGCGAGGATTGGCCCTTGATGAGCAAAGAGGAAGTGGCGCAGGCGATCTTGCAACGGGTGGCGGCGCGGCTGGGGCGGCAGAACTGGGCGAGGCGGTGAGGAGAGGACAGCAGACCGCAGACCACAGACGACAGAACTATCATTACATATTACGTATTACGAATTTGCCAGTTCGTAGGGTTGCACGAGGATGTCAGCGGGGATGCCCAGCCCCGCCTGTAATTTTCGGATCATCTCCAGCGACAGGGGACGGCGGCGATTGAGGATCTCGGAGACCCGCGCGCGTGATCCAAGAAACGGTTCTAAATCCTGGCGGGAAAGACCACGGGCATCCATCACGTGCAGAATCATCTCAATCGGGTCCGGCGCAGGGATGGGATAATGCTCGGCTTCGTAGGCTTCGACCAATACCACCAACACGTCAAGTCGATCCGCGTCCGGCGTCCCTGCTTCCGCCTCCCAAAGCATTTGGATCTCCTCTAGCGCCGTCTCGTAATCTTCTTCATTGCGGATGGGTCGGATGATCATTGTGGTTTCATTGAAATACAAAATTGGCGTTTGTTCCAAGTCAGCAAGGTATGCTAGAACAATGAAAGGTTCTCTACTCCTGGTGGCTTTCCCAGTTCATATGTTGCTTCACAAGACGGACAAAATAGATACGTTTTCAACTTTCGCGATATAACTTTGATTACAGGCGTTGAGCATTTCCGACAAGGATCGCCGGCTTGGATGGTCTTAGGTGGCTCCACTTCTTCCAGTTTATCTTCATACCCTTCATCTATCGACAGGTTAGCTTCCTTCAATGCAGCTAAGGCAAGTCGATCACACCGTTCATTTTCCTGATTGCCAGCATGACCTTTAATCCAGCTAAATATGACTTGGTGTACTTCGCACAAGGCAA
Source organism: Caldilineaceae bacterium (assembly GCA_019637695.1). Taxonomy (GTDB): domain Bacteria; phylum Chloroflexota; class Anaerolineae; order Caldilineales; family Caldilineaceae; genus RI-153. The sequence goes on from JAHBVG010000112.1 coordinate 21,778, forward strand.
GCAACTGTTCCCATAGATCAATATTTCGCGCTCGTTCCTTTTTTGTTCTCCGGAATGTGTCAATAAGAATGAGACACGAAACGCGAGAAAAATAGTGTGCAAAGGTAGCGTGTTGTGATGACTAACTGACAGTTCTGCCAAGGCGGGTAAATAACCACTCGCCGGGA
>JAHBVG010000113.1 GCA_019637695.1 Caldilineaceae bacterium
GAGATAGGCATTGTGGCGGTCGTCGGCAAACTGAGCCGTCTCGCGCTGGCCCAGCTTCTCTTCTATGCTCTTGCCGTCGACAATCGACGAACGCACGACGTAGCGTGGATCAAAGTGGGGGTCGAGCGCGTCAGCGCCATACCAGGCGGGCGGCGTAAACAGCTCGTAGGCACCGCCCATGTTCTGGGCCAGTTTCATCATCTGCTTGGGGTGCATGCCTATGCCCAAATCACCACCCGTGTCGCCAAAGGGGTGCCAGCCCATGCCCCAGTGGTCGCCGATCTCCAGCACCTTGAGAGCCAGCACCGACCCCAGATAGGGTGTCCCCATGGTGATCACCTGATCCACCTTTTTCGTGCCATAGCGCAAGAGGTAGTTGCGCGCCACCAGGCCGCCCATACTGTGGGCGACGATCACTACCTTGTCCTTGCCGGATTTCTGTCGTGCCTCGTCGATGAGGGTATTGAGGGCGGCCGCCGTCGGCGTCAGGTCTTTGCGCCAATCGTACGGATAATAGAAGAGCGTCTGCCCCTCGACATAGCGCTTGGAACCGTCCGGATACGTCTGCTGCGTGAGGAACTCCCGCAGCCCTCGATAGATGTCGATAAACCAGAGTACGTCCCAGAGTACGTCGCCCACGCGCACATTGGGGACAACGCCGAAGATGTCGGGCATGGGGCTGACCCCATCTTCCTGAAGACGGAGGGCGTCGAAGTAGCGATAGTTGCCACTGAAGGTAGCCGCTGCACCAATGCTGTCGAGCCACATGACCTGGCCAGGCACGTACGGGTATGGGGCCGGCAGCAATTGGCGGGGATCGGGGATGGGCAGATACAGTGCCGGGTCGGGCGGCGCGGTGTAGAGGAAGATAGAATCGGCCACCAGCGTGCTACCCGAGGCGCCCGGAATGAAGATGATCGGCAGGTCGGTCTCCATCGTGTGCACCGTGGTCGTCGCCTGCACGTCAGGCGTCGCCATTTTGAAAGCGGTGATAGTGTGCGGACCACCGGCGACACCCTGTGGCACTCGAATCGACGAGGTAAAGGTGCCATCTTTGGCCAGGTGGGCCGTGGCCACTTCGCTGTCGTCGAAGTGGACCTTGATCACGTTGACCCCTGCCGCGGCGTCGTACGGGAAATTGGAGCCAGACAGGGTGAGCTGACCGGAAATACAGGTATCGATGCGCGAAGAGGTGAGTACAGGGGCAGGGCCGCCGATGCCGTTGAGCGCGATGATCGTCGGCTGCTGGAAGTCGGGACCCTGGATTAAGATCCGCGCATAACGGCGACCATCCTCCGTGGGCTTGAAGGCGACGCTGACCGTGCAACTTGCGCCCGCCGCCAGACCTGGCGCAACGCAGGTGGTGGTCAACTGGAAATCGTCTGGGTGGAGGCCGGCCAACGCGACGGTGAACGCCAGCGGTCCAGCGCCCACGTTGGTGAGGGTGACCGTACGCGAGGCGCCGATGGTCCCGCGCTTCTGGTAGCCCAGGTCAAGGCTCTCGGCTGTCAGATCAAGCGTTGCCGCGCCCCGACCGCGCAGCCCAACCACGCGCGGCCCGGCCCAAGTTGCGCTCTCGAGTGCAACCTGGGCAAAGCGAAGGCCGCTGGCGGTCGGTGTGAAGCTAACATGGACCGTACAGGTTTGCCCAGGCGTCAGCGTGACGTCGTCACAATCCGTAGCCGTGATGGCGAAATCGCTGGCGTGACTGCCGATTAGGGTGACACTTCCGATGGGCAAGGGCGCCGAACCCACGTTGTACACCGTGATCGTCTGGGCTGGCGCGCTCTCGCCTGCCTCGTACAGCCCGAAGATCAGGTAGGGTGGATCGAACTCAACCGACCGTCCTGGCCCGTGGCTGATCTTGGCCACGAAGACGTCGCCAGGCCCGCCGCCGTAACTCCCCTGCAGAGGATCAACGGTGGGGAAGTCGACAGACTCAGTCTCCCCTGTAACATAGGCCGTGCCTGCGTCATCCACAGCAATGGCGTGGCCGGCCTCACGCCCGGTGCCACCCAGAAACGTGCTGTAGATTGCCGTCCCCGCTGGGCTCAGTTTGGCGACGTAAGCCGCGCCCCCGATGCCCATGTCCGCTTGCAGAGGATCGACCAGGGGAAAATCGGACGAGACGGTTGAACCGGTGACATAGATGCTCCCCTCGGCGTCGACGGCGATGCTGGCACTCGCATCGAAGAAGTTCTCGTCGTCGCTGCCCCCCAGGTAGGTAGCGAAGACCAGTTGGTTGCCCGCTGCATTGACCTTAGCCACGAAGGCGTCCGAACGATGGCCGCCATAGGTGGTTTGGAACGCTCCTGCCGTGGTCGGAAAATCCTGGGAACTGGTCGAGCCGGTGATCACGGCGTTGCCTTCGCCATCCACGGCAATGGCGCTGGCGCCATCACCGTTGCTGCCGCCCAGGTAGGTGCTGTAGACAAGGGATCTGCCCGTCCTATCTAGTTTGGAGACAAAGACATCCCCCGATCCACTGCGCTGCGCCTGGACGCCGCCGACGACCGGGAAGTCGTCGGAGAGGGTGGAGCCGGTCACGTAGGCGTTGCCTTCCCAATCGACGGCGATACCAAAGCCGGTGTCCAGGGTGCTGCCGCCTAAGTAGGTGCTGTAGACGAGGGCACTGCCGGCGGGGTTCACCTTGGCGACAAAGGCATCATCTCCAAACGAGAAGCGCAAGGGATCGACCAACGGAAAGCCGCCGCTGGCCGCCCCCGTGACATAGGCGTTGCCGTCCACATCCACGGCAATGCCGTAGCCAATATCGCGGCCATTGCCGCCGAGGTAGGTCGAGTAGTGTAGGGCGCTGCCAGATGAAGAGAGCTTGGTCACGAAGGCATTCCCGTTGACGTCAAACTCATTCTGGATCGCCCCCACAAGCGGAAAGTCAGCCGAAGCGGTGTAGCCGGTCAGATAGGCGTTGCCAACTGCATCCACGGCGATGGCGCCAGCCGAGTAGCTGTTGTCGTCACCGCTGCCGCCGAGGAAGGTGCTGTAGATGAGTTCGCTGCCCTCGGGGTTCAGTTTGAATACAAAAACATCGCTGTGGCTTGAGACACAACTATTGCAGGTGGCGTCCCATGCGTTGGGCGTGGTGGGGAAATTGGCCGAGTAGGTCTGGCCGGTGACATAGATGTTTCCTAGGCCATCGCGCCCAATGCCCCAGGCCCGGTCGTGGCCGCTGCCGCCCAGGAAGGTGCTGTAGGTGAGCGTGGGATCGATGATCAGTGGGCGGGCTGGTTCATAGCCGTTGGGCAAGTCAAAACCAACATAGCCATCTTCGTCCAACCGGTAGGCGACCGCCACCGGCACCCGGCGTCCGGCAATGGTCTGCCAGGCGGCCGGTGCATGCTCGCGCAGGAAGTGCATGCTTGACTTCGTCCCCACTGGAGCGGACAGCCCAATCAGCAGATCCCCGCTTGCCTGCTCGATCTGTAGATGCGCGGCCCCTTCGTAATGCCAGCGAATGCGGATAGGATCGCCGCCGGGTGAGATGACATAGGTTCCCTTGAGACTGACGCCGGCCCCTGCATAGTGGAGATCGATCTGGGGATAGAGATCAGCATAAATGATCTCGGCATAGGTGGGAACATCAGTACGCCAGTCATTGGGATCTCGGCCGAGCAAGAAGTTGGATCTCCCTGGCCGGAGTTGTCGGGCGCGGAGCTGCACCGAGGGATTTGCATTCTCAAAGAGTAACTGCACCATGCTACCCTGATCTCTGCTCAGACTCAAGGTTGGCTGCGCGCTGTTAGGCGCGTAGGTGAAGGTGGGTACCGGCAGTGCTAACAATAGCGCATCCGGCGTGAAATAGAAGGCGCTGCCCAGCCCAACTGCCTGGAAGACAACGCCTGGATCCCACTGGCCCACGTTGGAAACGAATGAGAGCGGAAGCTGGGCTAAGTTGAGGAAAGTGCCTGTCGCGGCGAACGAAACTTGGGGGGCGGCTTCTGGTTGCCCTGGCGCTACGACGAATACGGGCTCGTCGGAGGCAGTGGCCTTAGCCACCTGGCTTCCGTCGGCTAAAGCCAACCAGGGATAGCCTTGTCCCATCCTTTCGGAAGAGTCCACGACCTGGCTTTCGCTAATGTTTACCACGGGGGTTATCAGGCTCGACAGGAGAATCACGAGCAGCATGAGACTGAACATGCGCTGGGGGTATGTCATAGTTGGTTCCTTCTCTGTGTAGGTTCCTTGCCTGTGAGGTAAGCTGAAACAAGCACCCAGGTATACATCGCCGTGCGCATCTCATCCAGCAGCGTCGGGCTGATCACGCGCTGACCGTCAGCTACCACTCTGGATCAGATCGAAGGGAAAAACCAGGGACAACCATCCCGGTTCTGCGGGGACATTCGTACCAATGGCATCTTGTACTTGCATAGCCTGTTCAGCCACTTGCCGACGCTCTTGCTCGTTGGCGAGGGACTACCAAGGCCGACAGGTGACCGAGCGTGCAAATCGTCCGTGATTCGTTTGAGCGCGGCGGAAAACGCAGCCACCACTTTGACTCGTTTGACGACATTTTCTTGTCGCAGATCGGCCTGTTTAGAAACAATGGCTCATCTGTATCTAGGCTGGGTAGGCGGCGTTACGATGTGCAGATAGGCGACATCAACGCTCTATATGAAGAAACAGACCGGACCTAGCCATATGTCGGGGTAAATTCCTGGTCATATAGGGCAATACCTTCGCCAATTCCGAGATACCTGTCTAGAGAGCGAAACGCTGTGGACATGCCAAATGGCGAGATAAAACTGAATTCGGGATTTCCCAGACAGGATTTTTATTCAAACGAAGCTATTTGACGTATACCCCATTCGGGGTATTCCTCTCTGGTAGACATCTGTTACAAAATGGCGAAGGTATTGCTGCTGTGGAGCCATTTTCGAGGAGTGTTTACGTCAACCATCTGGATGCAGACGACAGTTCCCAGAGGAGGTGCGCTTTCAAGTACGCGGCGCAGACCGCCTGCTTTGGTTGACCGACAATGCGCTGTGGGTGACGCTGCTGGTGTCGGGGACTCAACCCGACGCCGAGATGGAACACCCCATACCGCATGTCTTCTCTGCGGACGAGGCAGCACCAGCGTCCCGCCAGGGCGTCCATCTCGAACTCTCGTTACCCGGTGTATCAAGGGCGCAGGTGAATAATAGAGACGCCAGCCTGGGAAAGTTCCCAGGCTGGCGTCTCTATGTTTGATCAACCACGTGAGAGCGCTGCCAGCGCCTCTCCCAGAGAATCCACAGCCAGCGCCTCCCGTTCACGGGCCTTTCGGATATAGGTTGCGAAGGTCCGGCGCGTCTGGGCAGGGATCAGCCCTTGTTGGGCGTCGCTTCCCATTGAAGCTCCCCACAGCCACACCTTGGGAACAAAGTTGGCGACTTCCGTATAGAGATCAGCCGCCCGGTTCAGGGGATCGGCTACCTCCGGCGCGGCGTCGGCCATCTGCCGCAGGAAGCGCGCAGCGGCGTGGCGCTCTTCCAACATTGTCGCCTGGTCGCCGTGGACCATCACCCGCGTCTCCAAGACTTTTGAGTCGTCGGGTGGATAGTCTGCATCCACTTCCAGGGCAGCGGCCCAGGCGTCATACGCAGCCAGCCCGCTGACATGATCCGGCAGGCCAGGGCGTTGAGGTTGCCGCGCCAGCTCGATTGCCCAAGACAACGATTTGATCAGCACCTCGCGCACAGGGGGACGTGTGGGGAGCTTCTCGTCGATGACGATCAGCCCCTTGCCTGCGTTTTTGTCCATGCGCTCGAACCAATCGCTGCTTTCGTAGTAGCGATCCCTGGGCTGCTGGAAATACTCCTGAAAGTAGCTCCAACCATAGAGGATCTCGCCTGCCTGGGCATAGCCAGCGACGATACCCGCCTCGGGTGGGCCGAGAATCCCGAATGCGATCACGGGTTTGCCCCGCCCGATACTTTCTTCAATGGCCTGGACCATCGCTTCCTTTTCGGCTGGAATCACCCGGCACGTATAGCCCAGCGCCTCAAACACACGGCGCAACGGCGTTTCGCCCAGGTATGAAAGGTCGATGTTGCCGCCGTCATCACGGTTCCACAGGCGGCGGAACGCCGCCCCGGTCACACCCATCACGTAATCATAATCACAGGGATCGTTGAGGTAGGCCAAACACGCATAGAGAGAACCCGGAAATGGGCAAAGGTGGACATCAAAGCCCACACGCGGCACATCCGCCAACATTGTGCGAGTCTGCAATTCGGTTGTGAGCATATCTTCTTTCTCCTCAAGAGGACAGTCGATTCCGCGTGTATTTCACGCTGGGGGCAAAAGTGCCGGGGACTTTACAAGCGCGGCGATAAGTCCCCGGCACTTGGCATACCCCTAAATTGAACTGCACCCGACGATTCCAATGTAACAGGATGAACAACCGTTGATAATTCGCCACCTGGCAGCAAGACATGTTGCAGCAGCCAACATCCGAGAGTAGAATTGGCTTAACTCCAGCGTATCACCAATGGTTGTCAGTGGGTAGAGATAAATGTCCTGAGCTTGAGATGACTGTCATTCTGGTTTCGTGCTGGTCTGGCTGTGCCTGAGGATGCCTCCCAGATGGGGGGCGCTCAGGTTGGGTCCGTGACCCGGCCGCCGCCGGTCACGGACCGGCGAGGAGCATTCTCACCCCAAATACACACCCGTGCCTGAAATCAGGTAACCACCGACACGCCAAATGATCCACTAGAACAGCTTTATCACAAACACAGAGAAGAGAATTAACAAGATTCCACTCAACAGACCCAGCATAAGCAGATGTACAGAACTACTTGCCTCGACAATAAAGCTCGCCCGCTCATTAGCGCTCATGCCGCGAAAACTTTCCGCAGAGAGCCGCTGGAAAAGGATCCACTCTTGACCTGCGCCCAGCCGCGACCACGCGCCAGCGATGATCAACAAACCACCAGCGATGAAAAAGGCATTGCTATACTCACGTGAAGTCTCCCACTTACTCACATTGCCAATGATTCCGATTACAATTCCAGCAAAAAGGGAGAATAAGACAGCCTCTCCACACAGCTTGATTATGGCCATCATGATTGGTCGTCTCATATATACCCTCCATCATCAGTCGAGTGAATTTTTCAAACGAATTCACTCAATATCCACCTGTCTCCAAATGATATACTCATTGATGTTGTACAGCGATTTTGGCGAAGTTACAACGGATTGGAGATAAGCCAACCCTATCTATGCCTACACCGCTTCTAGCCACGAAATTCTATATCCCTCTGCCTCGACCGAAAGCTGTCCGCCGCCCCCATTTAACCGGGCGACTGAACGAAGGCCTGCGCCACAGATTGACACTCGTCTCGGCCCCCGCCGGTTTTGGCAAAACGACGCTGGTCAGCGAGTGGATCGCTGATTGTGATCGCCCGGTTGCCTGGTTGTCGTTGGACAAAGGGGATAACGATCCTACACGCTTTCTGACGTACTTCGTCGCGACTTTGCAGAGAATCGCAGCGACGATTGGCGCAGAGATGTTAGCTGTACTCGAATCCCCTCAGCCGCCACCGACCGAGTCGATTCTCACAACCCTGCTCAATGACATCGCTGCCATTGCAGATGATTTCATCCTCATCCTCGATGACTATCATGCGATTGAATCCCAGGCGGTTGATAATGCCCTAAACTTTCTTCTCGATCACCTGCCGCCGCAGATGCACCTGGTGATCGCCACCCGCGAGGATCCCCATCTGCCGCTGGCGCGGTTACGTGCCCGTGATCAGTTGCTCGAATTACGCGCCGCCGATCTGCGCTTTTCCCCTGCCGAAGCCGCGGAATTTCTCAACCAGACTATGGGACTCAACCTCTCGGCAGGGGAGGTCGCCGCCCTGGAAACCCGCACCGAAGGCTGGATTGCCGGTCTGCAACTAGCCGCAATCTCCATGCAGGGACAGGAGGACGTCGCCGGTTTCATCAAATCTTTTACCGGCAGCCATCATTTTGTGCTGGACTACCTGGTTGAGGAAGTTCTAGGGCAGCAACCCGAAGGTATCCAGACTTTTCTGCTGTGTACATCCATCCTCGACCGCATGTGCGGCCCACTGTGTGACGCCGTTCTGCTCACGCCGGCTGCTTTGGGGCAGGAGACGCTGGCCTATCTCGAACATGCCAATCTCTTCATCGTTCCCCTGGACAACGAGCGGCGCTGGTTCCGCTACCATCATCTCTTTGCTGAATTGCTGCGACAACGACTGCAGCAGCGCGGCAACGTGGACGAATTGCACATCCGCGCCAGCCAGTGGTACGAAGAGAATGGCCTGGAGGTCGAAGCCTTCCATCATGCCGCCGCAGCCAATGACATTGAACGCGCCGAACGGATCATTACACGAGGCGCCATCCCCCTGCATTCACTCGCCGTGGTCAACGCTGTCCTCAACTGGCTGGATTCACTGCCAGAGACAGTGCTGACGGCCAGGCCCTGGTTGTGGGTACGCTCTGCCATGGCGACGCTCATGGCCGGGCAGACAACCGGCGTTGAGGAGAAACTTCAATCGGCTGAAAAAGGCTTGCAACATACTGCGCTCGACGATAAGAGCCGTGATCTGATGGGGCAAATTGCAGCCATCCGAGCCACATTGGCGATCCTCCGCTACCAGCCAGAGGAGGCCATCCGCCAGGCGCGCCGCGCCCTGGCGTACCTGCTGCCTGACAACGTACCTTTCCGCAGCAGAGCGATGTGGGCGCTGGGGTGTGCATACCAGAGCCAGGGGGAGCGCAGCGCGGCCCGTCAAGCCTACACCGAAGCGATCAGACAGGCGTCTGGGAATACCTATTACACTGTGCTATCCACAACCAGCCTGGGCAAAGTAGAAGAATCTGAAAATCAGCTTTACCAAGCGGCCGCAACCTATCGACGCGCGCTGCAACTCCTAAGCGACCAGGGGCCTCCGAATGCCAGCGAAGAGTATATCGGATTGGCCCGCATCCTCTACGAGTGGAACGATCTGGATACCGCCGAGCAATATGGACAACAGAGCCTTCAACTATCGCGGCAATATGATCCAACGGTTGACCGCTACATCGGCTGCGAGGTACTTCTGGCCCGCCTGAAACTGGCCCGGGGCGATGTAGCCAGCGCGGCTGCCATGTTGGCGGAGACCGAACAGTCCGTGCGCCAGAATCACTTTGTGCAGCGCATGCCCGATGTTGCGGCCGCGCAGGTGCTGACGCTGCTGCGCCAGGGCGATGTGGCGTCAGCCGCGCGTCTCGTACAAGCCCACGATCTACCCCTCAGTGGGGCGCGGGTCTTCCTGGCCCAAGGGGATGCATCCAAAGCGCTGACGTTGCTTGCGTCATTGCGCCAGCAGATGGAAGCAAAGGGCTGGCAGGATGAACGGCTCAAGGTGATGGTGCTGCAGGCTGTCGCGCTCTATGCGCATGGCGAAACGGAGAAGGCAGTGCAAACGCTGGGTGAGGCGCTGGTCTTGGCCGAGTCGGGCGGCTTCATCCGTCTTTTCGTGGATGAAGGAGCGCCGATGGCGCATCTATTGTCCCTGGCGGCTGCCCGTGGAATGACGCCGAACTATATCGGCAAGCTGTTGGCCGCATTTGAGGGCGTCACGCATGAGGAAGGACCAACGACAAAATTTTCGTCTTCCGTCCCTCATCCTTCGGCGTCCGTTGATGCGCTGAGCCCACGCGAATTGGAAATCCTGAAGCTCATCACCCAGGGCCTCTCGAACCGGCAGATCGGTGAACGTCTTTTCCTCGCCCTGGATACTGTCAAAGGGCACAATCGCAGGATCTTCGACAAGCTGCAAGTCCAACGCCGGACGGAAGCCATCGCCCGCGCCCGCGAGCTAGGGATTCTATAACGGCAAACGTTCGGATTCCCCGACCTCCCCTTCCCAAAACAACACCTCCCTCCCACACCGAAGTGTCTACACAACAACACCGCAGCGATTGTACAGTAGCGGTGTATTGTGCAAACGGTTCAACCGGTAAGCAGCAGACACGACAGGTATGAGAATGCCAGACAATCTTGACCCGACAACGGATCCAAGCCAACCCTCTATCTATCAGATCAGGATTCAAGGGCATCTGGGTTTGCAGTGGACAGATTGGTTTGACGGCCTGACTATCACGCTGACAGAGGACGGCGATACACTCCTCACTGGCCCGGTGGTGGATCAGTCCGCATTGCATGGGTTGCTCAAAGAAGTACGTGATTTTGGAATGACCTTGATCTCGGTCAATCGAGTTCAGGTCAACTGATCCATATCGTTCAAAGGGAAGAAAAATGAACACAATCAACAAAATTGTCGCTCGGGAAGGGGTGAAGATCCATGTGCAGATCAAGATCGCCGCATTGTGGGTAGTTCTGATGTTTCTGTACATCTATGCGGACATCCTCTCATTGTACAGGCCGGGTCAGGTCGAAGAGATGATAGCCGGGCGAATGGGGCCTTTGCCGGTGACCCAAGGATCGTTGTTCACCGCCTCGATCCTGATGATGATCCCTGCGACCATGGCCTTCCTTTCCCTGGCGCTGAAACCCACCGTGGGACGCTGGGCCAATATGATCCTGGGTGTACTCTACACCGCCGTCAACTTGGGGAATCTGATCGGGGAGACGTGGGCTTTCTACATTCTCTTCGGCGTTGTGGAAATAGCGATCACGCTTTTGATCGCGGCGTTTGCATGGACGTGGCGCAAGGAGTCTAAAGATGAGTACAGTCAAAAATAATCCGCTTGGGAGCGAGAGAAAGACGGCGGCGCTTGTGGGGGCGGCATTCCTGTTTTCCAACGTTACCTTCATCCTCGGCGCTATTGTGCTGGTGGAATCGATCCTGGGCGCGCCCGATTCTCTCAGCCTGATCTCCGTGAGCAGGGCGCAGGTGGTCCTGGGCGTTCTTCTGGGTTTTGTCAACGGTCTGGCCTATGTCGGGATCGCCGTGCTCCTGTTCCCAATCTTGAGAGAGCGTTTTGAAAGCCTGGCCCTGGCCTATGTCGGGTTCAGGGTGGTTGAGTTTGTCGCCCAGATCCTGGCCGACGTCAGCCCGCTTGCGCTGTTGACTCTCGCTGAAAATCTCGGCCAGGCGGGAACTGCGGGTGGATCTGACTTGCAGACGCTGGGCGCCTTGCTGCTGGCCGGGCGCTTCTGGGCCTTTCAAATGCTCAATCTCATCTTCAGCGTGAGCGCCCTGTTGCTGTATACCATGTTGTTCCGCGCCAGGCTGGTTCCGCGGTTCATCTCCGTCTGGGGGTTGATCGCGGCGGCCCTCGTACTTTTCAACACGGTACTCGGCTGGTTCAGCCCGGCTCTAGGTGAAACATTCGGTATGATTACCGGGCTGCCAATGCTCTTGAACGAACTCTTCCTGGGCATCTGGCTGATCGTGAAAGGGTTCGATACGATTGTAACCACAGCAAGCAACGTCCATATGGGTGTATTCAGAATGGGATGATGAACCGTAAGGGTTTGGGTGGACGGCAGACGAGCAATGGCTTACGCAAACGATATTCGTGAGCCGTCCACCCAAACCCCTACCCAGACGACCAACTCATTTTGAACACGTCCCATCCATATAACAGACAACGTCAGCAATAGCGAAGACGAACAGGTCGTTTGGATGGACTCAAAAAGGAGCTACACATGAAAGCTTTACAGAAATTCGGCGGTTTCGCAGCGCTCTACCTGGCAGCCGCTTACCTGATCGGCATGGTTCTCTTTCTCGTCGTGCTGGATTACCCCAGCATCACCAACCCGGCCCAAAAGGTAGCACTGCTCATCGAACAGCAGATGGTCATCTTTTCCACCAACCTGCTCATCTACGTCTTCTTTGGCGTTTTTCTAATCGTCCTGTCGCTGGCGTTGTACGACCGGCTGAAGTCCGGCGATCTGGCGCTCATGCAGGTAGCAACCGTGCTGGGGATCATCTGGGCTGGCTCACTGGTCGCCAGCGGCATGGTCGCCAATGCCGGGATCGCCCCAGTCGTCGCGCTACACGCCACGGACCCTTCCCAGGCTGCGTTGACCTGGCAGACAATCGAAACCGTGGCAAGCGGGCTGGGCAACGGCAATGGCGAAATCCTGGGCGGCCTTTGGGCGCTGCTGGTCAGCCTGGCCGCGCTGCGAGCTGGCGGGCTGCCCAGAGGGCTGGCTATCCTCGGCTTGTTGGTTGGCGCAGTGGGCGTCATCTCGCTTGTCCCAGGGTTGACCGAGTTGATGGTCGGCGTTTTCGGCTTGAGCCAGATCCTCTGGTTCATCTGGCTGGGGATTGTGCTGCTGCGCAACCATAAGGACAAGCCAGCGTAGGAAAACGTAGGGCGGACTGTCAGTCCGCCCTACACTATCCGCAGAGGGGTGGCGGAGGGTGCGTTCACCGGGCGCAATCTGCCTCGGGTTTGAGATGACAATCGAAAAAGTCGAGGCTCGCCTGGTTGACGCGTTGGAGATACGCCCGGCTGTCATGCTCCGGCCGGTCACCTTCCAACAGGCGAACCAGGAGTGGGCTGGAAAGCGAAAGATCGGTGAGGGAATAATGTCCGGCGCCAGCGAAGTGCAGGTTGACGACGGCTGGCGCTGGCTCGGAAAGCAATGCATGGTTGCGGGCGTATTGCGGCCACTGCGCCAGGTGATCCCAGGCGCTGTCCGAATAGATGTTCAAGACAGGAACCGGATAGGGTTTGTCGATGAACAAAAACGCGTCCTCCTCAACGCCGACGATATCCGCAAGAAACGGAGATTCAAGCGCGATCACCGCCCGAACATCGCCTCGCTGCCTGCCGACGCCCAGCGCAGCCGCGCCACCCAGCGAATGGCCCATGACGCCGATTCGCCTGGCATCGATCCGCCCAACCATGCCATCAACGCCCTCGGCGGCGTCCTCCAAAATCGTATCGATCACCAGGTTGATGTCGCCGATACGGGTTCCCATCCACTTCTGGTAATAGTGGTAGCTCTGGACTTTGTCTTGGCTGGCGTCTTCTTGTTGAAGTTCCCGCATATAATCCATGCTGATCCAGGTAATGCGCCCGTCCGCGGCGGTTGTCCACCAGGCATGGTATGGGTGACCAATGGCGCAGACAACGTAGCCGTGGCTTGCCAGCTCCCGATAAAGAGACTCATTGCTACTTTGGGTACTCAATCCTCCGTGTGAGAAGACCACCAGAGGATATGCTACACCGCCGTCTCCAGGTTGGGGATAGGTACAGCCGACATTAACCTCTCTCTTTTGGCCCGTATCGGTATATGTCTCAATTCGATTCTCGTCGGTGTATGTGTAGTGTGCAGTGGCTACGCTGTACGGCCCAGTGGCGGCGACGGGTTGATAGGGCGGGAATACCACGGCGGGGAGTACGCAAGCGAAGACCAGCAACAGGGTGATGATGCCTCGCCCTATAATCGTCCCTGTTCGATAGGCCGGTTCCGGTCTGGGTGTACGAAGCAGATCCCATAGGGCGCGTAGTCCCCAGAACCCAAGCAGCGCGGCAAGCCCAACCCAGCGAAAGCTCCACTCCAGCGCCGACACAAAGACGAGTAGGGCGAATAGCATAAGCGCGCCGATGTGGACCATCCGCCGTAGTTGTCGTTGGCTCGATTGTGTAGCCAGGCTGTATCCGGTAAGCGCTGATTCGACGACAAGCGCTATGATAAAGATGGTGACTCCCACGATTCGGATGCTCCCTAGAGATGCGGTCTGGCGTCTATGTGCAATTTCAGTAATTCACGATTCCCTGCGCTCTGGGCCGGTCCGTGACCGGCCTTTCACCGGGTCACGGACCCGGCGAGAGCGGAAATCGTGAATTACTGAATTTACTCACGCGTCACTGTCCACCGCCCGCAGGTTCATGCTTCTTTGGCGGTCAGGTCTTTGTCTTCCATTTCCCAGGCATGGTCCAGGGTATGAAAGGCGGTGTGCCGAATAAGGAAGCGGATATGACGGACGATATGGTCCCGGTCTCGTCCTCCTCCACGCGGACCCTTCTGCATTTCAGCCGACACCCGCCTGCGCACATCGTCGAAAAACCCCCAGCACGCCTGCATCAGCATCAACTCGCGCTCCACTTCGTCACCCGACATGTCTTGTTTGTCAATGCTCGAAAACGCGAATGAAATCCCCCAGAAGTCAGTCGATCCCGTTCCTGGGTACTGCTCGACCACGTCGACGTTCTTCACAGCATCAAACTCCGCGTTCATCGCAGCTAACTTTGCCACCGGTGAATATCGCGGAATATAGGATCGCAGCCGTTCGATTGCCTCCTCCGCGGTCTTTGCCCCACGCACAAGGCCGGGCCAATCAATTGCCACCGCTACCACCTTCTTGCCCTTCGGTCCGATTTCTAACGTCGCACGAATAGAGTTAGTCATAGATCCTCCAATCAACTTCCCCTGCGTGCAGGGGGAGAACTGTCTGTTCCGATGGTCAACCGCTCTCTCCCTGTGGACACGGACACGGCTGGGGAGGGGTTCGTAGTTACAAATTTATGCCATAATCGCCAACAGCGAGAGCATCTGTGTGCCCAAGGATTCATCCCCTTCAATCACAAGGCGGCGGCGCGCCTCCGCCGGCGTCATCCCTTTTGTGAAGAGTCGCCAGGCAATATCCTGGTCGAGATGAACGCGGGCATGGGGTTCGGCGACCGCGCCATGGTAGAGATGCCAGCGTTGGTTGTGCCTGCCCAGCGTCCAGTCGCCGCCAGCGTCCCCCTGGATGGAGATGACAAGATGGGTTCCCTCGGCTGCCTCTATCTCGCGGTATGTGTAGGGCAAGCCGCGCAGAAACGTATCAAGCGCGGGGTAGAGCCATCGTCGCGCCGTCAGCAGCGGAGCGCCAACGGCTTCGCGGATGTGCTGTTGATGATGCCACTTTTCCGTATATTCGCGCGCAATATCAAACCAATTGGCCGAAGCGCTCTCCCCCGCCCACGCCACGCTTACCCGCGCCGGCGCAAGCGGGTCAAGCGTTTGGAAAAGGTGATGGACCTGTGGACCAATCAGCGCCAACAACTCAATGAGGAGTTGGGGGCTGAGCCGCTGCGTCGCCCTCACCCATTCGGCGTTGAGCCGATTGAGCAAGCTGACCAGCTCCGCATAGGTGGCGGGCGGCGGCGCTGTCGCCGCGGGGATGAAGCCATCCCGTTGGGCGGATAACCGGCGCAGGTCTGTGTCCAACAAATGCGCCGCCATATCTTTTACCGTCCAGGGCGCTGCCGATGTGGGCTTGAGCCAATCTTCAGGCTCAAGCTGGCGTAACAGTGCGAGCAGTTCGGCGTGCAACGCTGGGAAGAGATCTACTGTGTGGATTGGCTCAACAGGTCGGAACATAGCGCCCATCTATCCTCGCATTCTCAAAGTCAATGATCAGCCGCTCGTCTTTGTAAGCGATCTCGTAGCGGCCGCGTCCATATTCCGCCTGGCAGTATGGATTGTCGAAGCGCTGATAGCCATCCAGCGGGATGGCTGTACCATCCACCGTGAGCGCTCCTTCCCAGGCAAAGTGGATCTCACCGACGCCGGGCGCAGCATAAGCGACGGCCAGATCGCCAAACGAGAGGGGCGCGGCAACGATCCGATCTGCCCACGCGGAAAAATCTCCATCCACGGCGGCGCGGCCCAACTGGCAGATCCAGATGTTGCGTCGTCCGTCCGCGATCAGCCCTTCGCCTTGCAGAACGCCCTTCTCGGTCCACCGCACTGGCATTTGCGAGCGCAGCGCAAGGTAGCCATCCCCCTTGCGCGCCAGCACCCAGCCCTCATGTTCGATTGCCTCATCAAACGCCGACCGACGCAGGACGGCAACAGTGTAGCCAAGCAGTTCCTCCTGGGCAGGACCCGGCGAAGGCATAGCGTTGCCCCCGGCGTCCGGCGGCACAACGGTGGCCGGTCCTGGCAACGGCGCTTCGGGGATGTCGTAGAGGGCGATGAGGACGTTGCGATATTGGGCAGCGCGCGGGAAGCGTCCAACCCAGTACTTGTAGCTGACCTCATCTTCGTTGCCGCGGTGCAGCGTAAAGGCGATAGCGTCGGGTCCTAGCGTGGCCTGCCAGATGTGCTGCTGAAAGCCGGGCTTGCCTTTGCGGTAATCCTGCGCCGAAGAAAGTTGATAGTCGGGGGTGCGGAAGGTGTACTTGTTCACCTCGGCCAGCGTTGTGCGGTCAATGTCGCCATCGTGGGGGATCCGCCGCGCTTCCAGTTCACAGTAAGTGCCGTAGATCGCCTCCACGTAGGGACGAATGACGACATTGAAGCGGTGCGACTTTACATGATCGGCCAGGGTCAGGGTCTGTTCCACGTTGCGGCGGTTGGCAAACTGACCGGCTCCCCACAACAACATCGCCGTGTCCAGATCATCATAGCGGATGCCAAAATGCTCCGCCTGTTCGGCGCGCAGGCTATGACGCTCCCGGTTTTCGACTTCTTCGGGCATGTCTTGGGCAATGCGCTCGATGAGCGGATGTACCCGGTAGCGAAGACTCACGGCCAGCGAGACCGCCGTCATGTTGCTGGGGTCGTTGAAGATGCCCATGCCCCAGGCGATCTTGCTGGCGGCGGCGGTGGCTTCGTGGCGTCCACTGAGGACATGGCGAGGGTAGGTGCGCCCGTGGCTGGTCCCATAGGCGCCGCGGAAGGAATCGACCGCCATATCGAAGAACATAATGTCGAGCAGCCGAGCCGCCTTCTCGGCGATCTCGGCGTCGGCGGCAAAATCGGCCAGATTGAGCAACGGCGCCATGTCCTCATCGTAGTAGCAGTTGGAATCCCACTCCGAGAAACCGATGCGCGCCTTGAGGTCGAGCCAGCGCAGGATCTTCGGCTTCGCCTTCGCCATGTGCCAGCGTCCATTCTGGCCGACATTGGGGAAAATCTCGTCCGCAAACAATTGACCGGCCAGATACTCGGCGCTGTGAAAGAGAATCTGATGGTTCTCGGACCAGAAACACATCATCTCCTGGCCGGGTTCGTCGATCCAGTACTTGAAGTGGAGCAGGGTACGGCGGATGGCGTCCGCCAGCGTTGGCGCGAGATGAGGGCTCTCTGCAAACTGATAGAGGATGCGCAACAAGCCCACGGCGCTGAAGTCGGCGCAATCCTGGCGTGTGTCGACGAATTGCAGCGCCTCGCGGATGACGCCTTCCTCGATGGGTTGTCCTAACGCCAGGCGGCTGATTTGGGAGAAGAAACCGGTACGTCCGCCAATAGGCTGCGCCGCCGCCGAAAAATGGAGAAAGGCCCGTCGTCGAGCGTCATAATCGCCCTGCGGTTCCAGCCAGTAGTTGTCTAATGTCATAATCTACACTCCGGTGAGGGGGGATGGGTTGATACCTATGAGTATACAATCTTGACTGAAAAAGGGTTGACATCTCTTCGTGTGACAACTTATAATGCAGAAAGTTTCCACATAAGAAACTGATCCTCAAGCGCATCTGATCACCGGTATGATGAGCGTGACCCCCACCTATTATATACGTGTGCAATAACAGAATTCTCCTATTGGCGAGGGCACTCGTATATGATCATGCTGTCAACCGGGACCAGTAACTCATCCCTAAAGGCAGGAGGGAGCAGGATAGCGCCAGCAGCTGCCATGAGGAGGGCGGATGATTGACCGATCCAGGATCGGCGGCGTCGTTGTACCCATGATGACGCCGTTGCAGGCTGATGGCGTCACCGTCCATGAGACCGGTGTGCATCAACTGGTAGAGCGCCTGGTGTCCCAGGGGGTCCATGGTCTATTTGTCGGCGGCACGACAGGAGAAGTGTGGGCCCTGGATGATGAGCAGTGGGCATGTCTGGTGCGCTTTGCCAAAGAGGCGCTGCGCGGACGTCTCCCGCTTTATGTTGGCGTTAGCCACGAAGCAACCGCAGGCGCAGTGGCTCGCGCACGCCTGGCCGAACAATTAGGGGCGGACATACTTGTTTCACTGGCCCCATACTACATCGCCCCCGGTCAGGCGGACATTGTACGCCACTTTCAAGCGCTGGCCGGCGCCGCCACACTGCCCATCATTGTTTACCAATACCCCGGCATCGTCAAAACCTCTATTAGCCTGGCAACCTATTCAGAGCTAGCCAAGATCCCCGGTATTGTCGGCGTCAAAGACTCTATGGCTGATGTCACCGAGTTCTACCAGATGGCGCTGGCTCTGCGCGCCGGTGGGCAAGATTTCCGTCTCTTGCTCGGCACCGATATCTTAGGACATGTCGCGGTTATGCTTGGCGGCCAGGGTTTGGTCCCTGGTTTGGGTAACATTGCTGCACCGTCTATTGTCGCAGGCTACGATGCCGCATTGGCTGGCGATTGGCAACGGAGCGGCGAACTGCAAGCCCAGGCCGCCGCCATCCGCGCCGTCTACCGCGTGGCGACTGGCGACGGGCCTTTTGACGGCTCTCTGCCGGGCATGAAGGCTGCGCTCAACCTCCTGGGTGTGGAAGCAGGTCCCCCTGCCGCGCCCCTGCGTTCCTGTACACCTGCCGAGATGGACACCATCGCTGACATTTTGCGTCGGGGCGGACTATTGGCCTAACGGGCGGCGATTTTCGTTGTCAGGGTCCACTGTGGGTAAATACGTGTAAGGCTTGTCCGGTACAGGTCATGTCCACAATGCACCGGGCAGTTTTGAATCACAGGCGGTTACAAGTCATCACTCAAAGAGGAGAAAATTCAATGGCTACTCGTTCTGTCTCTCGTCGTGAGTTTTTGAAACGCTCGGTAACCCTTGGCGCTGGTCTTGCATCAATCCAAATGGTGGCGGCCTGTATGCCGGTGCAAGCGCCCCAGACTGCTCCGGCTGCGCCCATGCCCGCAGAACCAGTCGCCGACGGATTCGACTGGCAGCGCTTCCGGGGCGAGAAGATCGAAGTCACCTTCACCCTGGGCAATCTCGTGGACATTTTGATGGCCCACCACAACGAATTTGAGGAACTCACCGGTATTACTGTGGGCGCCGAACAGATCCCCGAACAGCAAGCGCGCCAGAAACAGGTGATCGAATTCAATTCGGGCGCAACCTCCTTCGACGTCTGCCACTATTCGTACCACGTCCACAAGCGTCTCTTTGCCAAGAACCACTGGACACAGGATCTGCGCGAGTATCTGGAAGACCCCAACATGACCCCAGACGACTTCGACTGGGACGACTTCTCCCCCGGCGCCAAAGCCTATGCCATCGACACCGAAGGGCGCATCTGCTCAATCCCAATCAAGGTGGATCTGTGGATGCTCTACTGGAACAAGGGGTTATTTGAGGCCAAGGGCATCGATTACCCTGCGACGTATGACGAGATGCTGAGCGCGGCAGCCTCCTTGCATGATCCGACCAACAATGTGGTTGGCTATCTGGCGCGCGGCCTGAAGAACGCCAACGTGCCTGTTTGGACCCATCTCATGCAGGGCTGGGGCGCGGTTCCCATTGCCCCTGATGGCACCTTCCACACCGAATCGCCCGAAGCCATCGAGGCGGCTACTCTCTACCAAAGCCTGCTCAAGGACTACTCCGCAGCGGGCGCAAGCGGCTTCAACTGGAACGAATGCCAGTCGGCCTTTGCCTTGGGCCAGGCCGCCATGTGGCAAGATGGCATTGGCTTCGCCACGCCCCTGGAAGACCCGACCAAATCCCAAATCCACGGCCAGGTGGGGTATGGCGTCTTCCCAGCCGGCCCGGTGGCGCGTGGCTCGGCTATGTTTGGCGATGGCATCGGCGTCTCCTCCTTTAGCGAAAAGAAGGGCGCAGCCTACTATTATTGCCTCTGGGCGACCAACAAGGTCAACCAACTGCGCGTTCTGCAAGCAGGCGCAGCCGTTCCACCGCGTCTCTCGGCCCTCTCCAACCCAGACCGGGCCGAAGGCTCGACAATGCCGGCCGAATACTTCGACTGCCTGGAAGGTTCCGGCCAGATCCTGCGCGCTGGCCTCCCCGAGATCATCCCGGTTACAGAGTTCCGCGATATCTTCGGCATCGCCCTGACCAACATTATTGGCGGCGCCGATCCGGCTATGGAGCTGCAAAAGGCCACAGCCGAGTTTATGCCCATCTATGAACGAAGCGAGGCAGAAAGCTAGTCCATGGCGGCGTAAATCGCTGAACGGTTAATAAGTAAGGAGTAATGAGTAAAAGGATGGCGCTGTCCTCTCTGCTTACTCATTACTCCTTACTCATTACGGATCACGCGTCCTGCTGCCCCTTTAATCCTGTGTGGAGGTGACGATGCTGCCGTTAACTGGCAAGTTGCGCGCTGCTCGCCCGGTGCAACCGGCGAGGCATAGACGCTATTCCCGCCAGCGCGTCTATATCTACTTTCTGATCCCGGCCCTGATTGGGATCTTTGCGATTATCATCTTTCCCTGGCTCTTCACCATTTGGATGAGCATGAACGAGTGGCAGATCGGTATGAATCGCTCGTTCGTCGGTCTGGCCAACTTTCAGATGCTGGCGACCAACAGCCGCTTTCTAGAGACAATCCCGCGCACACTCTACTTTACGCTCCTGAGTATTATCGCCCCGGTCATCCTGGGCATGTTCGCCGCCGAGGTCTTTCACCAACGGTTCCCCCTGCGCGGCTTGCTGCGCGGCATTTACGTCTTGCCGATGATGACTACGCCGGTCGCCATCGCGCTCGTATTTATTATGATGTACCATCCACAACTAGGTATTCTGAATTATTTACTCAGCCAAATCGGCCTTCCCCCGCAGTTATGGATCTATGATCGCAACACGGTTATCGCCGCCCTGGTGCTGGTGGAGACGTGGCAGTGGACGCCTCTGGTCATGCTCATTGTGCTGGGTGGGCTGGCCGCGCTCCCCACCGAACCCTACGAATCGGCCCTGATTGACGGCGCCAGCCGCTGGGATATGTACCGCTATATCACCCTGCCGCTGATCATGCCCTTCCTCATGGTCGCCGTCATTATCCGCGCCATTGACGCCATCAAGAGCTTTGACATCATTTTTGTCATGACCCAGGGTGGGCCGGGCACGGCGTCGGAAACCATCAACATCTATCTCTATCTACAAGCTTTTTCATTTTTCAATATCGGTCATGCGTCGGCGGTGGTAGTGGTCTTCTTTGTGATCATCGTCGCGCTGGCTGCCGTCCTGGTGGCGGCGAGGGAACGGTTGCGATGGACGCGGTAAACGACGCTCGGCGCGAGCAAAGCCATGACGCGGGCTGGTATCTGCGCAAGCTGATGGGCAATTTAGCCCTGACCTTTGCAATCTTTGTGGTCATAACACCCGCCATCTTCGTCATGTTGTGGATGCTTTCGCTTGCCTTCAAGAATGAGATCGACAACATCGCCTATCCTCCCATCTGGATTCCCAACCCGCCTACCCTGGCAAACTATCGCCAGGTTTTTGATCGCAGTCCCTTTGGCCTCTATACAATGAACAGTATCATCGTCTCCGGCTCGGCCACCCTGATTGGGCTGCTCTTGGGCGTCCCCGCGGCCTACGGGATTGCCAAGGGGCGGGCGATGGGGATGGGGATGCTGATCATGTTGGCGCGCATTACACCCGGACTCTCCTTTCTTATCCCCCTCTTTACTCTCTTTCGCTTTCTGCGCTTGACAGGCAGCCTGGCGCCGGTGACCATTGCCCACCTGATTATCACCCTCCCCATGATCGTCTGGGTCATGATCAGCTTTTTCGAGGATATGCATCCCGAACTGGAAGAGGCAGCCCTGGTGGATGGCTGCTCTATCTGGCGCGCCTTTATCAGCGTCTCGCTGCCTCTGGCGCGCCCCGGCATTGCGGTTGCCGCCATCCTGGCCTTCATCCAATCGTGGAACAATTTCATCTTCGCCG
>JAHBVG010000114.1 GCA_019637695.1 Caldilineaceae bacterium
TTAGAGCGTAGGTGCGTGCTTTCAGCCGCACTGGCTTCGTCATATAGGCGATGCGTGGCTGAAAGCAGCGCTAATATCCAATACCCAATATCTAATATCCTCTCGCCACCGGAGGCCCACTATGCGTAACGTCTTTCTCACCGTCGATCTTGGCTTCGGCGATGCCGGCAAGGGATCGATGGTCGATTTCCTGGTCCGCGCCGAGGATGCGCACACGGTAGTGCGCTACAACGGCGGCGCGCAGGCGGCCCATCGCGTTGTCACCGCGGACGGGCGCGCCCATATCTTTTCGCAGTTCGGCAGCGGAACCCTGGCCGGCGCGCGCACCCACCTCAGCCGCTTTATGCTGCTCGATCCGCTGGCGATGGCGACGGAGGCGCAGCACTTGCAGGGGTTGGGCGTGGCCGATCCGTTGGCAGGGACGACCATAGACCGGCGCGCGCCGGTGATCACCCCGTTCCACCGCGCCATCAACCGGCTGCGCGAACTGGCGAGGGGCGATCAGCGCCACGGCAGTTGTGGTGTGGGCATCGGCGAAACCATGATCGACTTTCTCCAACATGGCGAAAAGGTCATCTTCGCCGGGGATCTCGCCCGTCGCGACAGCTTGGCAGGCAAACTGCGATTTGTGCGCGAGGTCAACCTGGCCAAACTCGCCAGCATTCAGGATCAGTTGCCTGATAGTGAACGCGTGGATCGCGAACGCGATCTGCTCCTCGACCCGACAACGCTGGATTGGCTGATGGATGCCTACAGCGGGTTCGCTGCCAATGCCGATCTCGTGGCAGGGAGTCATCTCCACAATCTGCTGCGCGGGCCGGGGACGGTCATCTTTGAGGGCGCGCAGGGGGTGCTGTTGGACGAGTGGCGCGGCTTCCATCCCCACACCACATGGAGTACGACGACGCTGGCAAACGCCGATCAACTGCTGGCTGAGGCTGGCTACACCGGCAACGTCACACGTTTGGGCATCACCCGCGCCTACACGACCCGGCATGGGGCTGGTCCGCTGGTCAGCGAGGACGCCGAGTTGACCCATCTCCTCCCCGACAGGGCCAACGTCCACGGTGAATGGCAGCAGGGCTTCCGCGTAGGCTGGCTCGATCTGGTGCTGTTGCGCTATGCGCTCGATGTGGTGGGCAGGTTGGACGGGCTGGCCGTCACCTGTCTGGATCGGTTGTCAATCCTATCCGAAATCAAGCTCTGCGCTGAATATCAATTGGAGACCTTCAACGTCCGACGCATTCTGCCTGGCGCAGAGCCCCACGATCTGGCCTATCAGACGCAGATCACGCGTACCCTGGCCCGCTGCCAGCCGATCTATCGCGCCGTTGCCCATCCACTCGATCTGCTGCCGGTGATCGAAGATCGTTTGGGCACGTCGGTCCGCTGGATCTCGTGTGGCGAGAGAGCCGCGGACAAATCGCCGCGCTCACCTTCATAAACCAACGCGGATGTAGTTCATCTTTGGGGCGAAAGTGCCAGGGACTTCACAAAGAAGATGGCGACACAAGAGAAAACATGGTCGCAACCGACAAAAAGTCCCCGGCACTTCAAACCGCGCAATCACGCTTGCATGTTGCCGCTTGTGTGCTACAATCGCTGTCTACGCCCAATCCCAATCCACAAGGAACCGATCCATGCACATCAGACAGAGCGTATTGGCTGTGATCTTTTTGAGCTTTGCGGGTTTTGTCATCTCATGTACAGCAGAGAGCCAGGTTCGCTCGCCGACAAGCCAGGCGCAGGCATCGACAGTGGTACAGTCCGAAAGAGCAACAACCAACAATTCAACACAGGCCGAATTAATGGTCGCAGATCTGCCCGTTATCCTGGACCCGGCCAGGGGAGCAGAGATCGGCGAAATCTACGAGGCGTTTTTGAGTCCTCACCAGGAGCCGAACGAAGAGGCAAACACCCCGGCGCTGACGCCGCAACAGTTCCGCTCTACAGCCCCATCGCTTCTGCGTAGCGAGCGTACCTCGCGCGGCCACGCCATCGTTCGGTTCACCAAAGACCTGAGCAAAGCCTATGTGGATGTCCGTGTGGAAAATGTGAAGGCTGAGGATGTGGTGATGTTCCACATCCATTGCGGACGCCCGGATATGCTGGGACCCATCCTCATTGACTTTGCCCACTCTGGGGATCTTCAAGAAGAGCTGGCCGATGGTCTATGGTCGGTGGTGGTGACAAACGAGGACATTGAGATGGTCAGCGCTTCTGGACATGGGCTGATCGGCGCGTTTACGGCTGGCTGCCCGGTTGTCCCCGGTATCCCCGGTGATGTGAAAACCATTGCCGGCATGGCGCACATTGCCAGACAGGGGGAACTCTATTTCAACCTGCACACCAGCGGCCAGGTCTTCTATGGCGATATTCGGGGTCAGATGCTGCCCCTTTCCAAAATGGATGACTAGAGGAAATCATGACCTTTGACGAACTTTACCAACGCGCCAAATCTGTTCTCAATCCGCGGAAGCTTTCCGAGTATGCCGAGTCAGGCGGGGTGGGCGCGGCGCTACTCACCGAAAGCGGACAAGTCTATGTGGGCGTCTGCATTGATACCGCCTGCTCCATGGGCTTCTGCGCGGAACACGCCGCCGCCGCCGCCATGATCACCGCTGGGGAAAACCGCGTATTGAAAATGGTCGCCGTGGATTGGGATGGGAGCATCCTGCCGCCGTGTGGCCGTTGTCGTGAGTTCATCAGCCAGCTCGACGACGGCAATCTTCACACCGAAGTACTGGTGGCTGAGCGCGTCATTCTTACATTACATGATCTGCTGCCCTATGATTGGCGGGCGAAGACGCGGGTGAATTTATAGCCTCTACCCTTTTCCTCTCTGGCGCTATGCGTTGCTTGGCAAAGGACCCTGCGCGCGCTATACTAGCGCTTGACCGTTGACCTTCCACTCTCCAAGGAGACGACCATGATTGACCGAGCCGCTTTACAGGAAAAGTGCCTGCGCGCCATGGACTTCGCCGCAATCCAACTGCGCAATTTGATCGAAAACCACCCGGACTATTTCCCCATGTATACCCAGAACGGCCAGTGGAAACACAGCGGCGAAGCGTGGACCAATTGGTGCGAGGGCTTCCTCGGCGGCCAACTCTGGCTGCTCTACCAACACACCGAGGAAGATTACTGGCGCGAGAAAGCCGAACACTACTCTCGCCTGGTGGAACACCGCAAGACCGATCGCAATGTCCACGATCTGGGCTTTCTCTTCTGGTCCACCTGGCGGCGCTGGTACGAGTTTACCGGCGACGAGTCGATCAACGATGTGGTGGTTGAGGCGGGGCAGACGCTGGCCAAACGCTTTAAGGAAAAGGGCCAATATCTACGTTCCTTCGTGGCCGATGAGAGTCTATTTATCGACATTATGATGAACGTGGGCATCATCTTTTACGCCGCCGACGAGACCGAAGACGAGGATCTCTTCCGCATTGCCATGCAGCACTGTCTCACATCACGGCGCTATCTTGTACGGGGGGATGGCAGTACTTCTCACGAAGGTCTCTTCAATTTAGAAACAGGCGAATTCATCCGCCAGAGTACCCACCAGGGCTGGCGCGACGATTCATCCTGGGCGCGCGGATTGGCCTGGTCGCTCTACGGATTCAGCACAGCCTATCGCTTTACCGGCGACCCTCGCTTTTTGCAGGTGAGCCAGGCTAATGCCAACTTCTACATCGAGAACACCCCCGATCATGGCGTTCCGCAAAACGATTGGGAAGAAGAAAACCCGCGCAATCCCTACGAAAGTTCCGCCGCCGCCATCGCCGCCAGTGGATTGATCAACCTTTCACGCGTCGTGGGCGATCCAGCGCTCTCTCGCTACTACGAAGCGTACGCCCTTCAGATCATCGATACGCTCACCGGTTCCCAATTCCTTGCAGTTGACACCCCCGGCTGGGAAGGTATCCTCAAACATGGGATGTACCACGAGCGCAAAGGTCTTGGCGTCAACGAAAGCGTCATGTGGGGAGATTATTTCTTCCTTGAGGCGGTGAGTAAGGTGTTAGGATATGAGTGACTGGTGACAGGGGATTGGGAACGGCGATCATCTCTGCCCCTATCCCCTATCACCTATCCCCAATTTAGAAAGAACATAACCATGATCAACAAAGTCGCAATCGTGACCGGCGGCAGCCGCGGCATCGGGCGGGGGATCGTGTTGGCGCTGGCGGCGCGCGGCTGGGGGGTGACGGTGAATTACCGGGGCAACGCAGCGGCAGCCCAAGAGACAGCCGATCTAGTTACGGAGGCGGGCAGCGAAGCGCTGATCGTCCAGGCCGACATTGGCGCTGCCGAGGATCGAGATCGACTGGTACAAGCGACATTGGATCGCTTTGGCCGCATCGATCTCCTCGTCAACAACGCAGGGATGGCCCCACGCGTCCGCACGGACATCCTCCAAACGGGCGAAGAGAGCTACGACGAAGTCATGGCCGTCAACCTCAAGGGGCCATTTTTCCTCACGCAGCGCGTCGCCAACGCCATGATCGAACTGGGCAAAGCGGGCGACGTAGATCGGCCAGCCATCGTCAACATTGGCTCGATCAGCGCGTACACCAGCAGCCCCAATCGCGGCGAATATTGCATCTCCAAAGCGGGCATGGGCATGATGACGGCCCTCTTCGCCGACCGGCTGGCCGAGTATGGCATCAACGTCTACGAAGTGCGCCCCGGCATTATCGAAACCGACATGACCAGCGCTGTCACCGAGAAGTACAACAAAATGATCGATGAAGGATTGACGCCGATCCGTCGCTGGGGCCACCCCGATGACGTTGCCCGCGCCGTCGTCGCTCTGGCCGAAGGCGCGCTCCCTTTCTCCACCGGCGAAATCATCAACGTCGATGGCGGCTTCCACTTGCGACGGCTCTAGCTACGTCCGCACAACACTGTTTTCGCCGCCGTGTTCATTGCGCTGATAGGCGTCGGCGGCGTCATCGTTATACCATTCGGCGCCGCCAACGCCACCGTCAACATAGTAGCGGAACTGATAACTTTGATTCGGCGCTAACTCAACCGTCGTGCGCCACGCGTTGCTTCCTCGCTGTTTGCGCAAGGGATGGGCCGATGGATCCCAGTTATTGAAATCCCCCACCACACTCGCCGATTTCGGGCGGATCCCCGCTGGCAAAACAAAGGTCACCTTGCAGGCTGGCCGCCCCTTCAAATTCTGTTTCTTGATCATTACATTCCTCTCTTTCTGGAAGTTATAACTGGTAAACCACAGCCCACCGATTATCCCCATTATGGAACGTCAGTCCTCGAAATCAGGGTAGGCAATCTCCCCATCTTCTGCGCTTTTCCAGATTAGTTATTCATGTAACTTGGCACGCCACAGCGGATGAAGAAAATTCTGAATCCGTGTGAATCTGTGGAATCCGTGGTTTATTTTCAAAACAGGGCCTGCACAGATCTCTCAAAGATTTAAGGTGGAAATATTCATCTGCCCCTTGACAAACAATTGCAAAAGAAATATAGTTAAAGGCGAACGTTCGGGCGAACGTTCGCCTTTACCCCCATCACATCGGACGCTGCTTACTTTTCAGTGTCTGATTTTAGTTTACGATTATGCAAGGTCATGAGCCATCGTGTAACGCTAAAGCAAGTGGCTGCCGAAGCGGGCGTTAGCTATCAAACAGTCTCAAAAGTACTGAATGGTGAAGGTACAGTCGCCGCCGAGACAGCGACACGCATTTGGGAAACGGCGGAACGCCTGGGCTATCGCCCCAATGTGACAGCGCGAAACCTGCGCAAGCAGTCCAGCCGGCTCATCGGCTATTCATGGAAGCCCATGGCCCCCGATCAGGTGAATCCAATTCTGGATAAATTTCTGACGAGTGTGGTCGAGGCCGCCGAAAGCGCGGGGTATCATCTCCTGCTTTTCCCCATGCGCAGCGGCGAGATGGCAAGCAATCAATACCGCGAATTGATCGTCACCGGGCGCGTGGATGCCTTTATCCTTTCGTCCACCAACTATGATGATCCACGCATCCAGTTATTGAACGATCTGAGTTTTCCTTTTGTCGCTTTTGGCCGCGCCAATCCCGAATGGGATTGTCCCTATGTGGATGTGGATGGACGGGCCGGCACAGCGATGGCAACGAAACATCTGCTTGAAGAAGGGCACCAGCGGATTGCAGTACTGACCTGGCCCGACAATTCCCGCACAGGGACGGCTCGCTTCAACGGGTATCAGCAGGTGATGGACGAAGCCGGGATTGCCATCGATTCAGAATGGATAAAACGCGGGGAAGGGCATTTCGACAGCGGCTACCAGCACACGGCTCAACTGTTGGCGCTCCCCGATGATCGACGCCCCACCGCCATCGTGGCTGTGGACGATCAACAGGCCATCGGCGCCGTACGTGCAGCCCAAAAGGCGGGGATACTCGTTGGTAGAGAATTTGGCATTACTGGCTTTGACGATACACCGGGCGTGCAACTGATCGATCCGCCGCTGACCTCCGTGCGCCAACCGATCTGGGAAGTCGGCCAGCGCATCGTCCAATTGTTGACCAAAATTTTGGGTGGACAGACGCCCGAACCTCATCAATTCCTCTTGCAGCCGCAGTTAATTGTGCGGCAGTCGAGCCGGAGGAGCGGTTAGGGAAGAACTTAAAGGCAAAAGGCAATCCGACCGCAGCGGTCGGCGGCAAAAGTGGTGATAGGTAGCAGGGTTGCAAGTTTGAGTAGGGGTTTGGGTGGACGGCTCACAAATATCGTCTGCGTAAGCCGTTGCTCGTCTGCCGTCCACCCAAACCCCTGCGAATCATCAACCGATTTTGAATACATCCAAATCGTTCACGCACTACCCACTACGCACTGCTTAATACGCAACACGTTTCCCGTTTCACTCTGAGGACAAGGTGCAATGAATCTCCCCATTCGCGCACTGTTATTGGATCTGGATGGCGTCATTACCGATACGGCTGAATATCACTATCGCAGTTGGAAACGATTGGCCGACGAAGAGGGCATCCCCTTCTCGCGCGAGGACAACGAGGAATTGCGCGGCGTCTCCCGAC
This sequence comes from Caldilineaceae bacterium, assembly GCA_019637695.1. Taxonomy (GTDB): domain Bacteria; phylum Chloroflexota; class Anaerolineae; order Caldilineales; family Caldilineaceae; genus RI-153. The sequence continues at coordinate 7,044 of JAHBVG010000114.1, forward strand.
GCGAATCGCTCAATCGGATGCTCAAGGGTCGCCAGATCGACGAGGAGACGGCCCAGGCATGGATGGAACGAAAGAACAGCTACTATCGCGAATCTCTTTCACAAATTACACCCAATGATCTGCTCCCCGGTGTGGCGGATCTGCTTGCTGCCGCCCGCAAGGCTGGCCTCAAACTCGCTGTCGTCTCAGCTAGCCGCAACGCCCCCGAAGTCATCCAACGGCTGGGCGTTGCCGCCCAATTCGACGCCATCATCACCGGCGGCCATGCTGGTCGCGCCAAACCCGCCCCTGATCACTTTTTGCTGGCAGCCCGCGAACTGGGCCTTTCCCCCGCTGAGTGCATCGGCATTGAGGACGCCGAAGCCGGCGTCGAAGCCATCCTCGCCGCGGGGATGGTGGCGGTTGGGCTGGGACCGACCGAACGCGTAGGCGCGGCTGCGCAGGTCTTCCCTTCGCTCGAAGGGGTGACGGTGGATCAGATCCTCTACGCCGCCACATGGTATGTGCGCGAGGATCGCTTCGATCCCAAAGGACAGCATCACCGCGAGACGGTCTTCACCAGCGGCAACGGCGTCCTTAGCACCCGCGGCGCCTTCGAGGAACGCTTCCCCGGCGACCGCCAGACCACGATGATCCACGGCCTGTGGGATGATGTGCCCATTGTCTACACGGAATTAGCCAACGCGCCCGATTGGACGGCGCTCGACCTTTGGATCGACGGCCAGCCTTTCCGTATGGATCGCGGCCAGATCGAGGGCTACTCCCGCTATCTCGATCTGCGCACCGGAGAGTTGCACCGCCACCTGCAATGGACACCGACGGGCGGCTCGCCCGTGCTGCTCCACTTTGCCCGGCTCACCGATCTCTCTGATCCACACACGTTGGCCGTGCGCATCACCATCACCCCTTTGGAGCGACCGGTGAAGATCCGCGTACGCGCCCGCATTGACGGCCATGTGGAGAACGACGGCATCCTGCATTGGAAGGATTTTGAGGAGTGGAGCGACGGCGACAAGGTCTTCCTCTATGCCCGCACCCGCGCCACCCAAAAGGAGATCATCGAGGGGATGACGATCCTGGCCGACGAGGCTGCGGATCTGCAAACCCGCACGCTGGACAGTCCACGCAACCCCGGCATCGACGTGGAAGCGACGCTCGATCCCGACGCGGTGTGGAACTTGCAAAAGTTGGTCTCGCTCTATACCAGCCGTGATGGCGTGGATCTGCGCCCGTCCGCCGCGGCCAAATTGGATGAACTGCGCAGCCAGGGCATCAAAGGCATCCGCCAGAGGAACAGCGCCGCATGGAGAGCTTTTTGGGATGACAGCGATGTGATCATCGAGGGCGACGACGAAGCGCAGGTCTCGTTGCGCCATGCGCTCTTCCAGCTGCGCATTGCCGCCCCCGAAAACGATGAACGGGTGAGCATCGCCGCCAAATCGCTCAGCGGCTTTGGCTATCGCGGCCACGTCTTTTGGGATACAGAGATTTTCATCCTCCCCTTCTTCATCTACACCCAGCCCCGGCTGGCGCGCAATCTGCTCATGTACCGCTGGCACACCATCGCCGGCGCTCGCCGCAAAGCCGCCGCTGGTGGATTTGAGGGTGCGCAGTACGCCTGGGAGAGCGCCGAAAGCGGCGACGAAGTGACGCCGCGCTGGGTGCCCGGTCCGCAGGGCGAGGAACTCGTGCGCATCTGGTGCGGAGACATTGAACTGCACATCACGGCGGACATCGCCTACGCCGTCTGGCAATACTGGCAGGTTACGGGCGATGACGATTTTATGCAACGCTATGGCGCGCAGATCCTTTTAGAGACGGCCCGTTTTTGGGAGAGCCGCGCCGAGCCGGACAAACCTGGCCCCGGCCAGTTTTCGATCTCCGACGTGATCGGGCCAGATGAATATCATGATCATGTGGATAACAACGCCTTCACCAATCGTCTCGCGGCATGGAATCTGACCCGCGCCGCCGAGATCTTGGCATGGCTGCAAGAACGCGCCCCCCAGGAGGCCAGCCAACTGCGCGCACAATTGGATCTGAGCGAAGCGCGACTGCACCGCTGGCAGACCATCGCCCAGGGGCTTGTCATCCTTGAAGATGGCGAGACGGGTTTGATCGAGCAATTTGAGGGGTTCTTCCAACGAAAGGAGGTGGATTGGGCGAAGTATCAGGATCGCACACGTTCTATGCAGGCGATCCTGGGCATTGAAGGCGCCAACGAGTATCAAGTCCTCAAGCAGCCCGACGTGATCTTGTTGCTCACGCTTTTGCAAGATGAGTACGGCGCAGAAGCGTGGCGCGCCAACTGGGATTACTACGTGCCCCGCACCGATCACACCTATGGCTCATCGCTGGGACCAGCGATCCATGCCTGGGCGGCCTGTGTGATGGGGCTGCCCAATGAGGCGTACGAACACTTTATGCGCGCCGCCCGCGCCGACATCGGCGATGTCCGCGGCAACGCCGGGGAGGGCATCCATGCCGCATCCGCCGGCGGGATTTGGCAGGCCGCCGTCTTCGGTTTCGGCGGTCTGCGCATCCGCGGCGATAGTTACACAACGAATCCCTGTTTGCCCGCGCATTGGCAGCGGCTGGCCTTTACGTTCTATCTACGCGGCGAAAGACATGAGGTTGATCTTCGGAGAGATGAAGCGTAGTGCGTGAGCGATTTTCACTTGCAACCGGCAAACCTGCAAACTTGCAACCTGCAAACCTGCAAACTTGCAACCGGCAACCTGCCCCTTTTCAGTTCATATTTTTACAACAAGGAGAAACGTATGCGAATCCCACAGAGAATGATTTTGTACAGTTTGCTCTTGATTACGGCGCTGTTGCTGGCCGCCTGTCCGGCGGCGACAACGCCCGCTCAACCGCCCGCAGAAGCCCCAGCGGATACTGCGGCGCCGGCTGCGCCTGCCGCGCCAGGCGTCACTTCTATCCAATTAATGGGGTGGGCCAGCTCTGAGGCGGAAAATAACCGCCTGCAAGAAGTGGTCAATACCTTCAACGAGCAGAATGCAGATATTGATGTACAATTGAGCCTGGTTCCTCAGTACGACGAACGACTTCAGGCCAGCCTGGCCGGCGGCAGCCCGCCTGCGGTCTTCTACGTGGACAGCTTCCGTCTGCCCGATCTGGTGCAGGCCGGCGCGCTCGAACCCTATGAGCCACACGCGCTCGATCCCGACGACTTTTTCGAGAGCCTGCGCACAGCCTTCACCTGGGATGGCACCTTCTATTGCCCGCCCAAGGATTTCAGCACTCTGGCCTTGCAATACAATATGGATCTCTTTGATGAGGCCGGTGTCGAGTATCCCACGGCCGATTGGACATGGGACGATCTACGCGCAGCGGCACAGCAGATCACCGAGAACACGGCCGATGGCGTCTACGGCCTGGTGCTGCCGCCGGATTTCGCCCGCTTCATTGCCTTCCTCTATCAGGCGGGCGGCGAAGTAGCCGATCCTGAGTTTACTGAGATGCGCATCAACAGCCCCGAGGCGTTGGAAGCGCTCAATTTCTACGTCGACCTGGTGTTGGATGGCTACGCCGCGCAGGCTGCCGATCTCGATAGCGGCTGGCCCGGTGAAGCCTTTGGCCGCGGGCGCGCCGCCATGTCCATTGAAGGCAACTGGATCATCCCCTTCCTGGCCGATCAATTCCCGGATGTCAACTATGGCGTTACCGAGCTGCCTGCTGGCCCCGGTGGACAGGCGACCATGGCCTTCACCGTCTGCTACGGCGTGCCGGCGAACATCCCCATTGCCCAACAGGAAGCCGCATTTGAGCTAGTCAATTACCTGACCGGCCCCGAAGGTATGGAAGCGTGGACCGATCTGGGGTTGGCTATGCCCACCCGCCAGAGCCTGCAAGCCCAGTGGCTGGCACAGTTCCCCGACCTGGAACCCTTCCTGGCCGGCGCTGAATATGCTCGACCCTGGCAGTTCCGCCCTGGTTTCACCGATGTACTCGACACCATCAACGCCGGTCTGCAACAAGCCATGGCTGGCAGCGTCCTCCCTGAGGATGTGCTGATGGAAGCCGAGGATGTTGGCAATCAGGTGTTGGCGCGCTAAGCATGGTGACTGGTGATAGGTGACTGGGGATGAGAGAGCGGGAGATTGAGCGATTAAGCGATTGGGGAGGCAGTCTGACCTCTTACTCCACTAATCACCCAATCTCCTAATCGCTCAATCTCATTTGTCATAGCTCTACCTGTTACATTGCTCAGTCACCTATCCCCTATCACCGATCACTTCTCCTTCACACGGAGGTACAACTGTGGCAACAGGTATCAGGCAACAGGATCGTCAGGATGCGATTGCGGGTTGGCTTTTTATGACGCCAGCGCTGATCGTGCTTGGCGTCTTCCTCGTGATTCCCATCGTCTTTGCCGCCTATTACAGCCTGACCAACTGGAACGGCATTAGTCCGCCCGCCACAGCCGATTTCGTCGGCATGGAAAACTATCGCTTGATCCTGACGGAAGGGGGTATCCGCCAGGCGGATTTCTTCCGCGCCCTCAAAAACACAACCTACTTCGCCCTCGGCGTTGTGCCGCTCCAGACGGCGCTGGCGTTGGCGCTTGCGGTAGTGGTAAATCAACGGGGACTGCGCTTCAAGGACTTCTTCCGCACGGCGTACTACTTTCCGTCGATTACGTCGTCGATTGCCATCAGTTTGATCTTCCTCTTCCTCTACCAGCGGAGCGGGTTGATCAACCAGGTACTGGAATTCGTCACCTTTGGCGCATGGGAGCCGATCCCCTGGCTGACCGATGCGCGAGGATTGATCCACATCGTCCTCGAATGGATGGGTATTACTCTGCGCGGGGGACCGGAATTCCTGCGCACACAGATCTTGGGGATGACGATCTGGGATTGGATCAGCGGGCCGAGTGTAGCGCTCGCCGCCATTATGTTGATGAACACATGGACCACCATCGGCACGATGATGATCATCTTTTTGGCGGCGCTGCAAGATATCCCCGATTTTGTCTACGAGGCCGCGCAGATCGATGGGGCCAGCGGTTGGCAGACTTTCCGCAACATTACGTTGCCCCTGCTCCGCCCCACCATGTTCTTTGCCATTACCTTAGGGTTGATCGGCACCTATCAGGTCTTTGATCAGGTCTATGTGATGACCGCCGGCGGGCCCGCGAAGACAACGTTGACAATGGCCTACATTGTCTATCGTAACGGTTTCCGCAACAGCGAGATGGGGCTGGGATTGGCGACGGCGGTGCTGCTTTTCGTCATCATCTTCTTGTTGACGATGCTCCAACGACGCATTACCGAAGAACGTAAGTAGATTCAACACCGGAGAGCGGAGAAATTTATGGCGACCACAGCCGTTCCGAATAGAGAGATACGTCAAGAAGGGCCCGATATGGGGACGCAGATCCGCAAGTTCCTCTCCTATGCGTTGCTCTTCTTGCTGGCATTGGCCTTCCTCTACCCCTTTTACCTCTCGATTGTGACCAGCTTCCGTACGCTGCCTGCGATTGCCGCCAACCCAGTTGCCATCTGGCCTGAGACATGGTCAACCGATGGCTATCTGCGTATGCGCAACCTGAATGTGGATCGCTGGCTCTTGAATAGCGCATTGGTAGCCGTCACCGTTACTGTGGGCAACATCATCTTCGCCAGCATGGCCGGGTATGCCCTCTCGCGGATTGCCTTTCCGGGCAGCAACGCCCTCTTCCTGGCTATCCTGGGGACGATGATGATCCCTGGGATCGTGTTGTTGATTCCACGTTTTATTATCTACCGCATGTTGGGGATGATCGACACCTATTGGGGGTTGATCCTGCCCATGTTGGTGCTGCCCTTTGGCATCTTTTTGATGAAGCAATTCTTTGAGGCGATCCCTGGAGAATTGGAAGAAGCGGCGCGCATTGACGGCGCCAATCGCTTTCAGATGTTCTTTCGGGTGGTGATGCCTCTAGCGCGTCCGGCGCTGATCGCCTTGACGATCTTCACCTTTCAGGGCAATTGGAACGAATTCATGAACCCGCTGATCGTCATCAGCACCCGCCAGGATCTCTATACCCTGCCTTTGGGTCTTGCCTTCCTGCGCGGCGGCATCGGCGAAAACCTGCAATGGAACGCCATCCTCGCCGGTTCGATGATTACAACGCTGCCCATGGCCTTGATCTTCCTCTTCTTCCAACGTTACTTCATTGAGGGGATCAGCTACAGCGGTTTGAAGGGGTGAAAAACAGGATCGAAGAATAAAGAAAGGGTAGTGCGAGTCGTCGCACTACCCTTTCTTTATTCTTCAATCTTTTATGAGGCAGGCAATGTCACCCGTTTGCTGCGCCACCAAATCCCCGGCAGACGGCTTAATTTGCCAAAAGTACTCACAGAGGATCGACGGGTGAAGACGTTGTAGTCGTGCGCTTCGATATCATCAAGGATGCCCTTATATAGATCCGCTGCGGCGGCAATTGAAAAGCGGCCATCTTGATCAAGGAGCGCAATGCCCGGCCACGCTTCCGCATAGATCTGGCGGTTGCGCTCGATTTGGAAGCGCATAAAGGCGCGCCAGCGTTCATCCACACGACCGGCGGCAATATCATCCTCGCCTACCCCATAGGCGTCGAGTTCCTCTTGAGGTAGATAGAGCCGCCCGCTGCGCCAATCCTCGCCCACATCGCGCAAAATATTGGTCATTTGCAGGGCAACCCCCAGTTTAACGGCGTAAGGGATCGCCGGGCGACCCTTGAAGCCGATGATATACATGCTCATCAGCCCCACTGTTGAAGCCACGCTGTAACAATAGGCCGATAGATCCTCAAAGGTGCGATAGCGAGAATAATCGAGATCTTGGGCAACCCCTGCGATCAGTTGTTCAGCATAGGTCTGTGGAATATGGTAGCGCGCCCGTGTGTCGGTCCACGCCACAACAACTGGATCCTCAACGTGAGAATGAGGGGAGAGCGAAAGCCGCCGCCATTCCTCCAGGGCAACCCGAGCCAAAGCGCGATCCGTAGGACCGGCGACTGAGCGCTCATCAACCAGATCGTCGGTGACACGGCAGAATGCATAGAGCGCGCGTGCCGAACGACGCTTTTCAGGTGGAAGAAGACGAGACGCCATGTGAAAGGAGCGACTATGCGTAGCGGTTAGCGATGCACACTTTTCATATGCTTGGGCTAATTCTGCGGCTGTTTGAATAGGCAAAACTGGAGGAGCAGAGGTAGAATGCCAGGCCTCATGGGCTAACGATAGTAATGAATGCTCCCACGCATGTATCTTGAGCGTCATGGCTGTCTCCGGGCAAAGTGAATATGTTCATAATTCAGTATCCTGCACGAACAAGTAATAATGCAAAAACAGAGATAAGTGAGCATAAATTATCACACTGAATAACATTTGTCAAGACATTATCGGCAAATATGGACACATGTCTTGACAAAACCAGATCAACAATATAAAATTTATGGAACAAACCTCAAAATCTTGAACCGAATAACTCATCTTTTGTCATATTGAATGTATCTATTCATAGGTCTAGACAAAATATTAACAAACGAGGTAAAATAGAACTCATAGCTTTTCTGTTCGCAATATACGTTTAGCTGAGTTAATTGTCACAGAATATAGTTTCCCTTTTAGGGCGCAGCAAGCAGCGCTTAGCCTATTCGGTGGAAATTTTAATTAGCGTTCGGAGGAACTTCCGATGGATATTAATACGCCAACTTTTAACTTAAAAGCGGTTGTCCAAGAGACGGGTATCAAACCAGATACGTTACGCGCCTGGGAGCGTCGTTACGGATTGCCAGAACCAAATCGGAGCAGCGGTGGGCATCGCCTCTACTCACAACGGGACATCGATACACTTCTCTGGTTGATGAATCGCCAAAATGAAGGCATGACCATCAGCCGTGCCGTTGACCTGTGGCGAAGCCTGGAAGAAGAAGGGCGCAACCCACTGCGTGTTCCTGAATATACGCTTGGCGGTCACAATACGCCTACGGTTCAGGGTGAAGAGATCAAAATTATGCGCAAACGCTGGATAGATGCGTGCCTGGCCTTTGATGAACGAACCGCCGAGCGAACGATGTCCCAAGCGTTTGCCGTTTACCCTGTGGAAACAGTCTGCATGGATATTCTACAGATGGGGTTGCAAAATCTTGGTGAGGGATGGTACGAAGGCAAAGTTTCTGTGCAGCAAGAGCATTTTGCTTCAGCGTTGGCGATGCGACGGCTGGATTCGATGTTGGGCGCGTCTCCATTGCCCACCCGCCCAGGCCGCATCCTCATGGCGTGCCCTCCGGGCGAAGAGCATGTTTTTGGACAGGCATTGCTACAACTCCTCCTCCGCCGTCGTGGATGGGAGACGATCTATCTCGGCTCAAATGTCCCCTTTGAACGGCTGGAGACCAGCGTCGAGATCATGCGTCCCCACCTGGTGATCCTGGCGGCGCAACGGCTGGCTACGGCTGCCGCGCTCAAAGAGATGGCTGAGATCTTGCACCAAAAACGGATCACCGTTGCTTTTGGTGGGCGGATCTTTACGCAAATGCCATCACTACGCCAGCGCATCCCCGGTCACTTCTTAGGCGAAACAATCAAAATTGCCCTGGATCGGGTGGAAGATTTGGTGCCAATGCCGCCCCCTACGCCTGAACCCGCGCCGTTGGATCCAATCTACCGCTCTGCACTTTCGGACTTTCAAGTAAACCAGTTGCAGATCAACGCGCGTGTTTCGCAATTGATGCGCACCGAGCCTGTGACAACATCGCAGATCTCTTCGGCTAACTTTAACCTGGCGCAAAATATTATCTCGGCGCTACAATTGGGCGATACCGAATTGCTTAACACAGATATTGAGTGGACCCGAGGGTTACATGTCAACCATAAGATCAATTCAATGATCTTGCCGCATTATTTAAAAACATACGCAAAGGCATCTGAAGAATATCTGGGCAAAGCCGGCCAACCCCTTATGGAATGGTTCGATTCGATTATCCATCACGTCTCTAATGGATCGTCGGATGAGCATGGCCGCAAAGGCACAACCAATGGCAATGGTTCAATGAACATCCACTGAGGTGGGGTGAGCGCTCTGCCATAGTTGATCGATCAAAAGGTTCGAAGCGGGGCGCAGATACTTGCGCCCCGCTTCTCAAGAGGGTTTAGATTGTCAGGTTTCAATGGTGCGAGGAGACCCGAAGACGCACCAGGGACCCACAACAATTTTACTTTAGTGGCCTGCCTGGGTACTCTTGGCAGGCCATACTTTTGCACTAGCAAATCTTTGGCGGCGAGTTGACCTATCGCCCTGAGGAGTCGCGATGATCCCAGAAATCTATCAATTTCAACGTATGCTCTCACGACGGCTGCTCATTTGGAGCGGCCTGAGTATCCTCGTTGGCCTTTGGCTCACCTTGTCCAATCGTGATCCCAACCGGCGCGGATTTGCACAGCAGGCTGCGGCCTGGGGCGCCATCAACGCAGCTATTGCCGTCGGCGGTCGGATCGCCGCAGATCGGCGTGCAGTGGATCCTCGCGCACACGATTCATCTATGCAGCAGAAAGAGGCGCAGAAATTAAGACGACTGCTCTGGTTCAACGCTGCGCTCGACGTCTTCTATGTGATCGGTGGATTGGCGCTGGCTCACCGTCCCGACCCAGATGGGCGCGGCTGGTATGGTCACGGCTGGGGGATCATCGTACAGGGCTTCTTCCTCTTTTGGTTCGATCTCTACCACGCCCTGGCGTTAGCGGACGAATGATGATGGACTATTCCAAATTCGCCCCCTTTCAAGGTGAAGAGCATGCCTCCTTCCTCTGGTCAGGAAATCGCGGCGCAGCACTCTTGATCCACGGCTTCCCTGGCACACCGGCAGAAGTGCGCGGTCTGGGCAAGATCATCCACGAAGCAGGGTGGACGGCGCAGGGGTTGCTGTTGCCCGGCTTCGGCGCGGACCTGCCTCAACTGGCGGATCGCACCGCCGACGACTGGATCGCGGCGACGGTCTCGGCGCTGCGCCAACTGCGCCAGGATCATGAGATTGTCGCACTCATCGGCTATTCTATGGGCGGCTCGGTAGCGATCAACGCTGCCCTCAAAGAGCGCCCGGATCGCTTGATCCTAATTGCGCCTTTCTGGCAGTTGAGCGGCGGCTGGCAAGGTCAACTCTGGCCCTTGCTGCGGCTAATCTTCCGCTCGTTTAAGCCCTTCCAACGGGTGGATTTCAGCGATCCCAGGGCGCGAGAGAATATTCACAGATTCATCCCTGCCGCGGATCTCGATGATCCTGAGGTGCAGCAGGGATTGCGCGAATTCCAGGTCCCTAGCCGTATCCTCGACGCGCTGCGCACAGTGGGGTTGATGGCCCATCGCAATGCGGATCGGCTTGGCGTCGATGGGATCATTCTGCAAGGAAGCGCTGACGAAGTCGCCAGGGCCAGCGCAACTCGACAGCTGGCAGCGCGGCTGGGCAATCGCTTTGACTATCAGGAAATTCAGGCTGATCACCTGCTGGTCGCTGAGGAGAACCCGGTCTTTCCGCTGGTTCGACAACGGCTTTTAACCGCGCTAGCCGAGGTCGCGCCGCCCCGTGTTCATCTTCAAGGAGAGTAGGATGCACTCTACGGTAGTTTACAAGGAATCGGAACGAAATCAGATCCAGATTTGGCGGCAGCAGATGCGGCAGGCGATGACGCCGCTGGCCTGGACGCTCTACATCATCTGGCTGCTCTTTATGATCATGGTGCCGCACATCTTGCGCCTGGGCACGGATCAGGCGCTGATCTGGGGGTTGAACGCAGCGGTGATCTTACAGACCGCCACAGTCCTTGCCGTGATCTGGCCGCACTGGGGGGCGACAGCCACCTTGCGTGCTGCCGTGATCGTCGCCATCCTCTCGTGGGGGATGGAAGCGCTCGGCTCGTCCACAGGTTTTCCCTTCGGCAGCTACGATTACACCGACCGCCTACAGCCTCATCTCTTCCATGTACCGCTGCTGATCCCGCTGGCCTGGCTGATGATGCTGGCGCCATCCTGGGCGATTGCCGATAGCCTTGCGGGCAGACGGTCGGGTCTGCTCTTCGCCCTGGTCAGCGGATTGGCTACCACCGCCTGGGATCTCTTCCTCGATCCGCAAATGGTGGCGTGGAATCTCTGGGTATGGGCGCATCCCGGCGGCTACTTTGGCATCCCCTGGGTCAACTACGCCGGATGGATCTTCACCGGCGCGCTGATCACGCTGGTCGTCCGTCCGCGCCGCTTGCCCATCCTGCCTATGCTGCTCATCTACGCTACCACCTGGCTGTTGGAAAGCATCGGTCTCGCCTTCTTCTTCAACCTGCCGGGCCCCGCCCTCGCCGGCTTCCTCGGCATGGGGATCTTCGTCGTCGCCGCGGTGTGGAGAATAAAGAAGGGATTGGTGATTAGGGATTGGGGATTGGGGGATGATGCGTAATTCGTAAGTAACTGTACAGGTCACGTAGGGGCATACGTGGGGCGGAAGCACCTATAGCTTCATTGGCAAGCGCTCCTTCCGCCCCACGCATGCCCCTACGGTGACATCTGCTCTAGGAGATCGCGCATGTTCGACGCTCTGCTGTGGACGCTGATTGCTTTTCTTTCCGGCTCGATCCCCTTTTCGCTGCTGATTGGGAAGTTCGTGCTGGGGCAGGATATCCGCCGCTATGGGGACGGCAACCCCGGCGGCACGAATGTGGCGCGGGCGGGCGGCAAGGTGTGGGGGGCGATTGCCATTCTGCTCGACGGCTTTAAGGCGGCGATCCCGGTCTGGCTGGCCTATTGGTGGATCGGCATCGACGGCATTGGTCTGCTGCCCGTGGCGCTGGCGCCCGTCTTCGGCCACGCTTATTCGCCCTTCCTCGGCTTCCGCGGCGGCAAAGCGATTGCCAGCACCGCCGGCGTCTGGCTGGGGATCATCTCGTGGGAAGCGCCGCTGGTGATGGCGCTCTGTCTGCTACTGGCCTATTACCTGCTCGACGTGGACGGCTGGGCCGCCCTGGCAATGATGGCCGGGCTGGCGCTCTATCTGCTCATCCGCAACGGGATCTTCACCGCGCCCTACCCCTATTTTGTCCCCACGCAACCCATCTTCATCCCGATTTGGCTGGGCCACACTGCTCTACTCGCCTGGAAACACCGCGCCGATCTCGCACGTCTCCCCGGTCTGAGACTACGTCGCGTGTAATGGAGACCTTTACCGCAGTATCATCTAGTCGCTGAGGCGACTTTTCAATATCAGTTGCGGGTTTCAACCCTGCTTTGGTTGTGCTTGACTCCCACAGATCGTCGTGGTATCGTATATTTACCCCCAAGTGACCAGTCTGATCGTCATATCTCCTCGTAGGGATATTCTCTGTATGTTTTCTGTAGTCAACCCATTGCTGCGCTAATTTGGCGAGAGGAGCCGCCGATGAAACCGATCCATGTGTTTGTGATCGCTGACTCCATAATTGTCAAAACCGGAATTACTACCCTCCTGGCGCAGGCATCGGACATTGAAGTTCTAGACAGTACAGCTACTGTTTCGTATTTGGTTGGTCTTCCTGATGGATCGCCCGATGTTATGCTGATCTGTCTCTCAGCAACTCAATCTCAAGTGAATAGCTCCATCATCACAGCGCTTAAGCAGCGGTATCCACTAACCGCCGTGCTGCTGCTCTGTTCTGAGGATGCTTTCGGCTATCTGACCACCTATGTTAGCTCTGGTGTGAATGGGTTTTTGCCGCAGGATCTGGAGCCGATGCTCCTTCTCCAGTCCATTCGCGATGTGAGCCGTTACGGCCTGATTGTTCATAAAAAGATCTTGCCGGCGCTGCTCCAAAAGCTAGACGCTGAAGTCAGATATTCTACAAGTTCGGGTTTGACTGAACGGGAGTTACAGATAGTCCGTCTTACGGCAAAAGGCTACACCAATCCTGAGATTGCGCTTGAATTGTGTGTGAGTGTTAACACTGTAAAAACACATCTGCGCAAAATTTACGAAAAGGTAGCTGTGAGCAACCGCGTAGAACTGGCGGCAGTTGCCCCCTCCTTTGAAAATCGCCTCTCGGAAAGTTCTCCGAGATACCTTGTGCAGACGGATAGTACAGAATGGCCCAGATGGGTTACGCTGATCGGGTGACAAGAAAATCACCCCAATTTCACCCAGGTGAACGATGGCGGCCCAGGCAAAGGTGTCCTATAGTTTGTTGCATCGACAGTTGATTCATCCTGTTGTTCATAACCTATAGGAGGAGCCAATGCAAAAGTATCTACTGTATGATGGCGGATGTTCCACATGTAGTCACCTGGCTGACGTGGTACACGAGGCAGTGGGAGATTCTTTAGAATTGCTGAGTCTGCGTACTCCCGAAGCCAAGGGTCTACTTGACGAAGCATTTCCAAAAGGCTGGCGCTACGCACCCTATGTGGCGACCGTCGATGGAAACAAGGTACGCGCCAATACCGGCATCAGGGCAACGATGCAGTTGGGGTTGTGGATGGGGCCGGTCAAGGCGATGCGTGTTTGGAGTGAGGTGAATGCACGGTTTGCACCAAAGCGGCGTAGCTTCTTACGTGGAAGTATGGCTTCAATACTTGTTGTGCTATTTATGACTCGAACAACTACAAAAGCAGAAGCAGAAGCAGAAGCATATGCATGCGAAGGCGGTTGTGTAGGGTACACAAGATGCCAAGAATATATTTCTAGTGCTTGTGGATGTGGCACTTGTTGTTCGTCAACGTTCGCCTACGACAAATTCACTTACTACCGCCTTCGCTATAATCCGATTTACCCGGGACAAAGCTGTAGCAATTGTTCCTACTGTGGATTTAGCACTACACAAATCACATGTGGCTGCCCACGCAAGTAGCTGGAAGCCATGTAGTCGACTACCAGTGACAAAGCTCCCAACACACCTATTGACTACTCCATTACCATTGAGGTGCCCTATGGTTAATTTTCTTGAATTGATCCCTACAGAGCGGCCTCCTTTTCTCGATAGTATGGCTGAAATGGCAAGTAAGGAACTTGTTCAGGGATTCCATAATGATCAGCCGAGTCCGCCTATGTTTCTCACCAGCGCGCGTCCCTTTTTAGGAAACTTATGGTTGCCATCCTACCTACCTAAAGGATTCGACATTAAACGTGCCGAAGTCACCAATCCTACACGGGATCATCCTGACTTGATTTTTCCTAGTAACATTCACGTGGAAGGTGGACACGGCCATATTATCCTAACTGCAGATTACACCGAAAAATACACACATGAGTACGTTCCAGTTCATCTCAATGATTACGTAGAGTTGATTACAGTCCGCGGTAGAGATGGGTTATTGATCCGAGGAGGATGGCTCAACATTTTGAGTGAAGATGGCGTTGTCCGCTACAGTGGGTGGGACGATCAACACACCTGCAAACTCATCATTAAAGACACAACACAGAATCAGATCATTACCCTTGAAGCAAGGCCAGCATCACTGGTAAGCACAGATGAACTACTCCGTGTTGCTGAATCATTGGAAATGTCCTCTGTATTTCGATCCTGGCTACCATGGCTGCGCCGTAGCTAGAGTAT
>JAHBVG010000115.1 GCA_019637695.1 Caldilineaceae bacterium
CATGTTTCGTGCAAAATTCGGTAAAACTGCTCTCTCTCCGACAGACTGCTAGCGGATGATTCAAAATTTAACTACAGGGAAAATGCTGACATGGTACAAGCCACTCCAATAGCTTGTGCGTTCCCTATCCGCGGGTATAATTCCCCCATCACCTTATCGATTCCCCACTACAAGGAGATCAACATGAAGATCACGGCTGTGCGTATCTTTGAACTCAAAGGCACGATGGAACACAACGAGGATGTCTTTTGGGAAGAGCGGCTGATCCGCCCGATTGACATCTACCCCGAACACCGCGCTGAGGGGACCACGTGGATGACCGTCGAGCAGAAGGGACGCCTGCCCATTACGTCCTATTTTGTGCGCATTGAGACCGACGCCGATGTTTACGGTATTGGCGGTCCTATGCCGCACAACCAGGCGTATGTCATTAGCACACAGTTGACGCCGCTGCTGCTCGGTCACGATGCGCTGGCGATTGAACGACTTTGGGATCGCATGTACCGCGCCCAGATCCACGGGCGCAAGGGCGTGGAGATGATGGCGATCAGCGTCGTCGACTGCGCGCTCTGGGATCTCAAGGGCAAGTGGTACAACGCGCCGGTCTACGAATTGTTGGGCGGCCCCACCCGCACCGAGATCCCCGCCTATGCCAGCGCGCTGGGCTACTCCATCGAGCCGGAACGGGTGGCGGAACGGGTCAAGCAGATGGTCGCAGACGGCTACAAGGCCACCAAATGGTTCTTCCGCGATGGACCCACCGACGGCAAGGCAGGGATCGAGCGCAATCTCCAGCTCGTGCGCACCCTGCGCGAGAGCGTCGGCCCCGATGTGGATATCATGCTCGACGCCTGGAGCAGTTGGGATGTGCCCTACACCCTGCAAATGGCGCGGCGGCTGGTGGAATACGCGCCCCGCTGGATCGAGGAGCCGGTGCTGGCCGACAAGATCGCCCAATACGCCGAGATCCGGGCGGCGTCGCCCATCCCCATCAGCGGCGGCGAACACGAATACACCCGTTGGGGCATCAAACAGCTTCTCGACGCCCGCGCCGTGGATGTGATGCAGGCCGACATCTATTGGTGCGGCGGCATCTCCGAGACGCAGAAGATCTGCGCCCTGGCCTCGGCCTATGACATCCCGCTAATCCCGCATGGACATTCCACCCCGGCCAGCGCCCACCTCATCGCCGCCTGGCCCGAACCGACAACGCCGCTGCTCGAATACCTAATCAAGTGGAACGAGATCCACCAATACTTCCTCGCCACGCCGCTCAAACCGATCAACGGCGTCGTCACCCTGCCCACAGCGCCCGGCCTGGGCATGGAACTCGACGAGGATAAGATGGAGTCGAAGCGCGAAATCAGCTTTTAACGAGTAATGAGTAATGAGTAGGCAGAGCGAATCCCGCCTACTCATTACTCAATGTCATTAAGTTAAGGGATTCAACGCCCGAAAACTCGCGGAGTTAGCACGCCCACATGCGGCTGTTCTCGTGTAGACCCGCACCTGGGGGTGCTAACTCCGCACTTAACTTAATGACATTGACTCATTACTCATTACTCGTTCACTTCACCTTCCCAATATCCAATCTCTAATCTCCCAAAGGAACCATCATGACCCACCCCGTGCGCGTCGCTCTCCTCGGTTTGGGGCAGCGAGGCTTGCAGCATGTAAATCAAGTCTGGAAGTTAGAACAGGAAGGGCTGGCGAAGATCGTCGCCCTGTGTGATGCGTTCGAGTCGAATCTGGACCCAGCCAAGATCGAACGCTATGTCCCCGGTCTGCCCGCGGACCAGATCACGCGCACGACGAATGTGGACGCGGTGATCGAAAGCGGCGATGTGGACGCCCTCTACATTGTGATCCCACCCAATGTGCATCGGGGCGAGGTGGTGCGCGCCGCCCGCGCCGGCATCCACCTCTTTGTGGAAAAACCGGTGAGCCTCTTCCTCGACGAGGCCATGGAGATGGAGACGGCCATCCGCGAGGCAGGCATCCTTTCCACCGTGGGCTTTCAGCAGCGCTTCGACGCCGCTCACGAGGTCGTCCACGATTTTCTCCAGGGCAAGCGCGCGGTGATGGCGACCTACACCCGCCACGCGCCCATCGAAAGCCACAACGTCAAACATACGCCCACCGAAGCCAGCAAAGGACCGGCCAACCGGGTGTGGACGGCCAATCGCGCCTGGTCGGGCACGACAATGGTGGAGGGCGGCATCCATCCGCTCGATCTCTGGCGCTACTGGCTGGGAGACGTGGCCTGGGTGCAGGCGGTCTACACCCACCGCCCCGAAGAGGAGATCTTCGACGGCGCCGACAACCCCTACACCTATAGCGCCAATTTTGGCTTCAAGAACGGCGCCGTGGGGACGATGATCCTCTCGCGCCTGCGCCGCGCCTACTTCGACGAGACCGATCACAAGATCCTTTGGAACGAGGGTGTGCTAGAAATCACACAGGATGGCGTCGAAGTCTGCCAATACCAGGGGGAATACCCGCCGGCGCAGATGCTGAGGACGGACGATCTGCGCCGATCCCTGCCCTTGCCCCATGCGGTCAACGCCACCTATGCGATCAGCCGCGCCTTCGTGCAGTCCATCGCCGACAAACGCCCAGAGTTGATCCGCTCGCCCTTTTCCGAAGCGATGAACAGCCACACCGCCGTCCTCGCCGCCAATGTCTCCGACGAGTTGGGCGGTCAGCGCGTGGATCTGGATGAGCTGCTCACGGCGGAGAAATACGCAACCTTTCGGAAGAAGACAAACTAGGGATCGGGGACTGGGGATCGGGGATCAGGAATCGCCTAATCTCCTAATCGCTCAATCTCTTTCAACTAGGGATTGAGCGATTAGGAGATTTCAGATCCTCTACCCAGTCCCCTCTACCCAGTCCCCGATCCCCAATCCCCCACACAGGAGCCACCTATGAATTTATTGATCTACCCCGCGTTAAGCCCCGACGAACTGGCCCAGGTCCGCGCGGTTTCGGATGAGGTCGAGATTGTCAACGCGCAGAGTGAGGACGAGGCGTTGGCCGCCATCGCCGACGCCGACGCCATGTATGGCAACATCACGCCGGAGATGCTGGCGCGCGCTCACAAGCTGCGCTGGCTGCAAACGCCCATCGCCGGGCTGGAGAATTACATGTTCCCCGCGCTGGCCGAGAGCGAGGTAACCGTCACCAACATGGCGAAGATCTACAGCGATATGATCGCGGACCACGCCCTGGGCTTCATCCTCATGTTTGCGCGCGGACTTCATCTCTACGTGCGCCGTCAAATCAAACGCAGTTGGGAAAAGGGGACGCCCGTGCGCCATCTGGCCGATTGTACGCTGGGCATCCTCGGCCTGGGCGGCATCGGCGCGGAACTGGCGAAGCGGGGCAAAGCCTGCGCCATGCACATCATCGCCGTGGACGCGCGGCCCGGTCCAAAACCCGACTTTGTGGACGAACTCTGGCCTCAAGAGCAGTTACCCGATCTCCTGCGCCAATCGGATTTTGTGGTCAGTTGTGTGCCGCAGACGCCGGAGACGGTGGGCTTGATCGGCGCGGATCAGTTGCGGATGATGAAATCCTCGGCCTATTTGATCAACATTTCGCGCGGCGTGGTGGTGAAATTGGACGCGCTGGTCGAGGCGTTGCAGCGTGGAGAGATCGCCGGTGCCGCCTTGGATGTCTACGAACAGGAGCCGCTGCCCGCCGATCATCCGCTGTGGGGCATGGAAAATGTGATCATGACGCCGCACATCGCTGCCCAGAATCCGCACGTTGCCCAACGCCGCATCGACACCCTCACCGCCAACCTGCGCCGCTTCCTCGCCGCCGCGCCCCTGGCGAATGTGGTGGATAAGCGGATGTTGTTTTGAGGGATTGGGGACTGGGGATCGGGCTATACAATCGCCTAATTACCTGATCGTCTAATCTCTCCTTAACAGGGATTGCAGACCGCTGCGGGCGGCGCGATTAGGCGATTTCAGATCCTTAACCCGATCCCCAGTCCCCAGTCCCCGCTCCCTAAATATGCCCCGTCGTGCGCAGCAGCGTCTCTTGCACGATCAACTCGTGGTCGAGGGATCGATCCGGGGGGCGTTCGCCTTTGAGTACGCCGACGAAGGCTTCCAGTTCCAGATCGTAGAGTGACTGACGCGATTGGGGCGTCACGGGGATCATCTGCACGCCTTGAACGTAGCCGTCGGCGGCTTCTTCCAAACAGAGGCGGATGGCGTGGGCAGGCTCAAACGGTTCCCCCATAATAGCGCTGCCCCGGCTGCCGTAGACTTCAAACCTGCGCGCCATGGGGCGCGGCTCCAACGCGGAGATGTCCACGAAGACAATGGCTTTCTCATATTCAAGGACGCCGAGGGTGTTATCCACAAACGTGGGGACCTCGCCGCTGTGGTTATGGAGAAAGCCCGTTGTCCGCTGTGGACGGCCCAACAGCCAGACGATCTGATCGAGCATGTGGCCGGCCAGATCGTAGAAGATACCGCCCCGGTGTACGCTGATCACCTCGCGCTGGGACAGGCTGAGATTCGTCGACATGTGCGCCCGCACCGAGTGGATCTCGCCCAGAAGCCCCGCTTTGCGCCACGCCGCGATCTGGCGGAAGCCGTTGTGGTAGCGGAACATATAGCCCATCTGGATGTAGATCCCCCCCTGGCGGGCCTTGTCGATCACCCGCTGCCACTGCGGCCAATCCTGGCCGGCGGGCTTGTCGTACCAGACGTGCTTGCCCGCATCCACAATAGCTTCGGTGAAATCGAGACTCTCGATATTCCACCCTTCGGACGCAACCGCGACGATGGAGGGATCGTCCAACATCTCGCGCACATCCTCGAACCAGTGGACGCGGCCAAACGCGCCCTTTGATCGTTGCACCAGTTTGCGTCGTTCCTCGTTTGGTTCGTAGACGCCTGCCACCTCCACATCGGGGTGGTCGAGCATCGAACGCAGCTTGCCCTCAGCGTGTCCGTGACCAGTGCCGTACTGCGCCATGCGAATTGGGGACATATGTAGATTCCTGTAAGTGATTGGATATTGGATATTAGAAATTGGATATTGGGGATGGTGTAGTGAGTCTGAACTTAACTGTCCATTGACCTGGCTGGATTATCTGTTTTCCGCAGAAGTTGCAAACGCCCCCTCCAGCGACATCTGCTGCCCGGCGGCGAACGCTTCGGCGAAGACAACCGGTCCAAGTGCGGCCTGCACAATCGCCAGCGCGGCGTCGACCCATTCGCTGTACGGTCCCTGCGCGGGATAGTGTACCCGAAGACGTACGGCTTCCGCCAGGCCGAAGAACGTCGCGGCCTGAACGTAATGGTTCTGCGCTACGGCCAGCCGCGCCGCCACCCACAGACAATCCACCACCTCCGTACTTAGCCAGCGCAATTTGACCTGATAGCCCAGGCTCTCCCGCACGGCCCGGGCTGCCTCGGTAAAATTCCCCTCGGCCAACTCAATTTCGGCCAGATAGCCGTAGATGCGGGCGAGAAAGACATCATTTTTCAGATCGAGCCAGAGTTGCAGACTTTCGTTCAGAATCCGGCGCGCGGCGGCGCGGTCGCCCAGATAGAAGGCGGCAATGCCCAGCTTCGGCTGCCAATCGCCCAGGGAGATGCGATTACCCACAGCCTGCGCCAGGCGCACAGCCTCCCCCAGAAGCCTGTGCGCCTGGCGCCATTCACCGCGCAACAACGCCAGATGGCCCAGGATGCCCAAAGGGTAGGCGATCATATCCCGATTTCCCATGCCCTGGAAGATATGCAGGCTTTGGGTCGCCAGCGCTTCGGCCCGGGCATACTCCCCCGTTTCATCGGTCAGACGTATGGCATGGCGAAAGTAGGCCATAGCCAGAAGATTGACCCGGTCAGCGAAGAAACAATACTCTAAACCCAACCCTGGCAACCCTCCTGCCTCCAGCAGCAGGTGAATGCAAAGATCAAAGCAGCGACCCGCTTGGGTCACATCGGGCGTGGAATTGGCAATGTAAAACCAGACTGTGGCCCGCAATAACGGCTCCTGGGATGCCTTCTCCAATTGATTGAGTTCATTGGCATAGGCTTCAATCGGCCAAAAATGCTGAAGCGCGATCCAAAAACGATAGAGTGTGAGCAGCAGAGCCAGGCGCAAATCCGGCGTGAGCAGATGGCGGTGGGGCAGGAGTTGCTCCAGCCATTGGGCCACTTCATACCAACGGGCGCGGATATGCCACGTATGGCAGAGCGCGATGCCCAGCCAGGCCGCGTCAACAAAACGCTGCGTGGTCAGCGTCCACTGCCAGGCGGCGCGCAGGTTGTCCTGCTCTGCTTCCAGCCGGGCAAACCAGGCGACCACTTCCGGCCCGCGCACTTTCGCATCGGCAGTGCGGGCCAGGTGCAGGTAAGCGTTGTAGTGTCGTTGCCGAATCAACTCCTCTTCACCACTGGCGGCAAGCTTTTGCGCGGCATACTGGCGCACCAATTCGTGCATACGAAAGCGTTGCTCAACGATCTGCACCAACGACTTATCCACCAGGGCCAGGAGCAGATGATGGAGGGCAGGGCTGCCGATGGAGGTTGCGCCGTTCGCAAGCGCTGGCCCAAAGCTCTCGTCCGCAGCGAGGACGTGGGCAGCGTCGTCCAGAGTCCAACCGCCCTGAAAGACGCTCGCCCCGCGCAACACCCGCTGCTCCTCTGCCGAGAGCAGACGCCACGAGTGGTCAAAGAGGGCATAGAGGCTGCGATGGCGTTCGGGGAGATTGCGCGCTGTCGTCGTCAGGATCTCAAGACTTTGGCCCATCTGGCGGCTGATCTCCTCACAGGACATCACCCGCACCCAACTGGCGGCCAGTTCAATCGCCAGGGGCATTCCTTCGGCCTGGCGACAGATGGCGGCAATCGCCTCTTCCTGACCGTCGCTCCGAAAGCCGGTGTGGAGCCGCCGGGCGCTGCGCAAGAACAACTCACCGGCCTCGCTGGCCGCCCCACCCGCCAACCCCAGACCAGCAATAGGCAGCAGCCACTCTTCCAATAGTTGCAGTCGCTGGCGGGAGGTGACCAGCGCTTTGCACTGGGGGGCGCGGTGGAGCAGGTGCGCCACAGTCTCCGCTGCGTCCAACAGATGTTCAAAGTTATCCAAAACCAGCAATATCTTGCGCGGGTGCAGATAGGCGCTCACTTGGGCCAATAAGTCCTGACTGGTCGTCTCCATCCCCAAACGGTGAGCAATGGCGACCAGGAGAAGTTCGATTGTTCCCACCGGAGCCAGGGAGACAAAACAGATACCGCCGGGGAAGGGGGGAATGGGGACTGGGGATTGGAGATTGGGGATTGGGGAGGGAGCAGACTGGTGAAGACGGCGGGCGGCTTCGATGGCGAGGCGGGTCTTGCCAACGCCGCCCCCGCCCAGCAGCGTCAATAGCCGACAGTCGGGATTGGAGAGCAATTGCCCGATTTGGGCCAATTCCACCTCCCGGCCAATAAAAGGCGTAGGTTGGGGCGGCAGAGCAGACAAGGAGAAGGGGAGAGGAGGAGATGGCCTGTCTCCTTCTTCCCCCTTCCCCTTGTCTCTCTGTCCCTTTGTCTCCCTGTCCATCGTCCCCGTGCGAATCTGCTCCGCCAGTGCCGTCGTCGTTTCATCCGGCGTGACACCCAGTTCGCTCGCCAGCAAGCGGCGACAGCTTTCGTACTGGGCCAGAGCCGCGCTGTGTTGGCCGGTCTGAGTCAGCAAGCGCATCAATTGGCGGTGGGTCGGTTCGTGGAAGGGGTCGAGTTGGAGCAGCCGTTGCGCAACACGGATGGCGGCGTCCGACTGATTGCTCTCTACCAGTTGGGTGATCCATTGCTGAAAGGCAGTCAAAGCGAGTATGTGTAGCCGTTCCCGTTCCAGCAGCATCCACTGTTCAAACTCTGAACTCTCGTCCAGATAGAAACCGGCGAGAAAGTCGCCCTGGTAGAGGGCTGTGGCCGCAGCCAGATCGTCTGCGGCAAAAGCGTTCTCGAAACGGGTCACATCCAGAGCAATCGGCGCGTCATGCTGGAAGGCAAGAGTCTGGCGGGTGATGAGCAGATAGGGGGCGAAGTCCCGGCGCAGACGGTGGATAGCCACGCGCAGATTGGCCCGCCCCTGCTCCTGGGAACGGTCTGGCCAGAGCAGTTCGGCCAATTGATCCCGCCCGATGGGCCGCCGTTGACAGGCCAGGTAGAGAAAGAGCGCCTGCACCGTGCGCGTTTCAAAGGGGAGGGGTTGGCCGTTCGTCCCTATCGTTGCCGCCACTTGGCCGAAGGTGTGGATCGATAAAATTGCCGACGCTGCTTCGCCTGTCGCCATCGTCTGTGCTTTTGCTCTTGGAACGATTCCGTAACGATCGTTCTCTATTATAGAAGCTATTCAGCGGCTCGACAACTGAATCTTGCGCCACCCAGCCCGGTGGAACCGTTTGCCCAAATGGAGGGATTTCTATGCCCACGCAGCTACCCCAAGTTATCCGCACCTATCAAACCCAGGCCTTGGACAACACTCGTTGGCAGCGCTACCAGCCCCGAGACGGCGATATTGTCATCTCGACCGCAGCCAAATCCGGCACGACAATCACCCAGGAGATTGTGCGCCAGTTGATTTTTCTGGGCCAGGATGCGGCGGAGAAAGAAGCCGCGCTCTGGGATATTTCGCCCTGGCTCGACGCCCGCTGGTCGCCTCTCGACGATCTGATGACCGCATTGGAAGCGCAAACCCACCGGCGCTTTATCAAAAGCCATCTGGCCCTGGACGGCTTGCCCTATTTCCCCCAGGTTCGCTATATCGTCGTCGGGCGGGACGCGCGGGATGTTGCTATGTCGCTCTGGAATCACTACGCCAACTTCACAGAGACCGCCTATGCCATTTCCAACTACACACCGGGACTGGTGGGCGAACCGCTGCCCCGCTGTCCAGCGGATTTCCACACTTTCTGGCAGACGTGGATCACGCGGGGCCTGCACGCCTGGGAAAGCGAAGGCTACCCTTTTTGGGGCAATCTGCACCACACCCAGACGTGGTGGAACTACCGTCACCTCGACAATATCCTCTTTGTCCACTTCAACGACCTGCTGACCGACCGCGCTGGCGAGATCCGACGGATTGCCGCTTTCCTGGACATTGCCCTGGCCGATGACGCTCTCCCCGCCATTTCGCAGGCGCTTGACCTGTCCACCATGCGCGAACGGGAGGGGAAGCGGAATCCAGCCTTTCAGGTTCTCTGGAAAGACGGGGCGCAGACTTTCTTTCACAAGGGCACGAATGGTCGCTGGCAGGATGTACTCTCGGCTGAGGAAGTACGGCTCTACGAGCAGAAGGCCGCGCAGGTGCTGACGCCCGATTGTCGGGCGTGGCTGGAGCAGGGGCGGGCCGCGCTGGGCTGATCTGACAAGAGTTTCAACCGGTGGAATGAATTCAAACAACAACACGAAGGAGCCGATCTATGAATTTCCCTGTCATTCCCGCACGCATGGCGCTGATCAACGTGGATATGCAGAACATTTTCGTCGAAAACCCCAAACGCGAAGGCAAAGGGCCGTCGCTCTTGGAACGCATCAACGACTTCGCGTCGATCTGCCGGGCAGCAGGTATTCTGGTCATTCATACCCGGGGTATTGTGCGCGACGACGGCGCAAACGCTGGCGTCTTTGGAGAGATATATCCGCCAGCCACAGAGGTATTTAGCAAAAACGCACCGTCAGCGGCGCTTCATGCCAACCTGATGGTAGATGAACGTGACATCATCCTGGACAAACCGCGCTACGGTGCATTCCACGCCACCGATCTGGAACTGATTCTACGCTCCCACGGGATTGACACCGTAATCATCACCGGTATTGCCACCAATGTCTGCTGTGAAACAACAGCCCGGGAGGCAATGGTGCGCGACTTTCGGGTCTTCTTTCTCAGCGACGGCACCCTACCAACGACGCCGGGCGGTCTGTCAGCCGACGAAGTGCAAAGGGCCAGCCTGGCTACCCTGGGCGCGCTCTTCGCCCAGGTGCTGACGATGGACGAGATGATCGAGAAGATTCAGCGCGCCGGTGTTGAAGTGGAGGTGTGATCCTACGTCATCGCACATCTCCACCCACCAATCACCGTTTTGGACTTGAACATAGAGACTTAGTTGGAGATGCCGGTGGTAGAGATAGAGTGGTGGCCCCGCTATTTATGATTGGGCTTGTAAGCTGGTCAGGTACCAGAAGTGTGGCGAATGCCTCGTCAAGCGAGAGTTGCTGTCCAGTCGTAAATACCTCGGCGAATACTTCCGTGCCTAGCGCGGCCTGCACCGTCGCCAGCGCGGCGTCGACCAGGGAACGCACTGGCCCCATCAACTTGTAGCGAGTATGGCGGCGCAACTGGTCAGCCAACCCAAAGAGCGTGGCGGCGCGTACAAACTGTTGCTGCGCAGTCGCCAGGCGTGCGACTACCCACACACACTCCACGAGTTCGATGTGAATCCAGCGGGCGTGGGCGTGATGGGTCACGCTTTGCGCCAGCCATTGTTCGGCCTGGTCGAGTTCCCCTTCCCACAGCGCCATCTCGGCCAGATAAGCATAAACCCTTGCCAACACCAGATCGCCTTTGAGATCCATACACAGGCTCAAGCTCTCGGCCAGCAACCGGCGCGCCTCTGTGACATCGCCGGCAAAGAGTGTAGCGATCCCCAATCGCGGTTGCCAGTCGGCCAGCGCCAAACGATTGCCGACGGCATTCGCCATCGTCACCGCCTCCTGCAAGAGATGGAGTGCCTGCTCAATATCCCCGCGTAGCAACGCCAGGCGGCCCAAGTTGCCGTAGCCATAGGCAATGAACTCGCGGTCGCCTTGCATCTGGAAAAGTTTGAGTGCCTCGGTAGACAGAATGGCTGCTCGGCCAAGTTCCCCCTCATCGGCTAGACGAGAGGCATAGCGCGTGAGTGTAACGGCAAGCTGATAGCCGCTATCGCCTAAGGCACAGAATTCATCGCCTGGGCCTGGAGAGTCAGCAGCGGCGCGCGCCAACTCAATGCATCTCTCCCAGATGGCGCTGGCTTGGGAGAAGTCGGCAGTGGATACGGCGATTATGCGCCAGCCAATGGCACGCAAGAGCTTGTGCGGGCATGTCTCTAGCAACTGTATGTACTCATCCATATAGTGGTCAATCGGCGCGAGTTTACCTAACACTTGCCAGAAGTTGTAGAGCGAGAGGAAAGTTGCCAGGCGTAGATCTGTGCCAAGCGCCTGGCGATGAGGGAGCAATTGTTCCAGCCATCTCACCCCTTCCCCCCAATGGCCGCGTGTGTACCAGAAATGCCTAAGGGCAAGAGCCAGCCAGGCCATGTCCGCATAGCGCGCTGTGTCGAGCGCCCATTGCAGAGCAGCACGCAGATTGTCTTGTTCGTTGTCCAGGTGTGGATACCATGTACCCGCCTCAGGCCCACGCAACTTACGGTCGGCCTTGCGTATGAGTTGCAGGTAGGAGGAAAAATGACGTTGGCGTATCACCTCGATTTCGCCGCTGGCAGCAAGCTGCTCTGCCGCATACTGACGCACCAACTCATGCAGATCGAAACGACCCTGCGCGCTGCTACGCACCAGAGATTTGTCTACCAGGCTCAGCAAGAGCGGCAATGTAGCATCAGCGACCGCAATCGCTTCCTCCTGCATCCATCCGCCCTGAAAGACACTTAGCCGCCGTAGCGCCATCTGTTCGGTTGGAGAGAGCAAGCGCCACGAGTGATCAAAGAGATTGTGCAGGCTGCGATGGCGTGCAGGCAGATCACGCAGCGAGGTCGTGAGCAGTGCCGGGTTGTGAGCAAGTTGGCGGGCAATCTCGGCACAGGGCATGACGCGCACCCAACTCGCTGCCAGTTCGAGCGCCAGCGGCATTCCCTCCACCTGCCTGCAGATGGCGGCAATCGCCTCTGCCTCTCCTTCGGCGGCAAAGCCAGGCCGAACGCGCCGCGCACTGTGCAGAAACAGTTGTTCAGCCTCACCCGCCAGCCCTTGCTCCGACCCCAAGCCAGCGATGGACAAGAGCCACTCTTCGCGCAAGTATAGACGCTCGCGCGACGTGACCAAAATCTTGAGCCGGGGTGCGGCGTGCAGAAGATGGGCTACAACCTCTACTGCCTCCGGCAGATGTTCGAAATTATCCAGTACCAGCAGCAGGTCGCGCGCCTGCAAAGAGGCGACCACTTGCGCCTGTAGATCGCTTGTGGTGTTCTGGAGACCCAGGCTCTGGGCAATGGTAACCAACACAAAATCGGCGGTCGTGACGGCGGCCAACGCTACAAAACAGACGCCGTGAGCAAAGCGAGCAGCCAGACGAGTGGCCGACTCCAGCGCCAGGCGAGTCTTGCCGATTCCGCCCAGGCCGAGCAAGGTCAAGAGCCGGCAATCGGGGTTGGACAACAGGTCGCACACCTGTGCAAGTTCTGCTGTGCGCCCAATAAAGGGTGTCGCTTGCAGAGGCAGGTTGGGGTGGATCGCACCGGTTACAGAAAGGAGCGCCGGGCCGGCGGCTGGCGGGTGATTGCTGAGATGCCCTTGTTCCTGGTCAAGCCCTGCCCGTATCTGTTCATAGAGTGCAGTCGTGGACTCATCCGGCGGCACGCCCAGTTCAACCTCAAGCCCCCGGCAACATGCGGCATACTGGGCCAGCGCAGCGCCGCGCCGGCCTGTCCGCGCCAGCAGCCGCATGAGTTGGCGGTGGGCTGGCTCGTGCAGCGGGTCCAGGTGCAGCAACTGTTCGGCGTGGCGAATCGCGGTCTCTGGTTGGCTGGCGGCAGCCGCCTGTGTAATCAACTGCTGATACGCCGAGATGACCAGGTTGCGCAGCCGTTCTCGTTCCAATAGCGCCCACTGCTCAAAGGCCGGGCTGCCTTCCAGGTAAAAGCCTTCGAGGAAGTCCCCTCGATAGAGTCCCACGGCCTCGACTAGACGACCGGCGGTCAGGTGCGCCTCTAATTCGCTGGCATCGACTTGTATGGACGCACCTGGAGCAAACGCAACCGTCTGGCGCGTGGTTGCCAGATAGAAGGCGAGCTGCAGGCGCAGGCGATGGACACACGAGCGTAGGTTGGCAAGCGCTTGTCGCTGGCTGCGTTCCGGCCAGAGCAATTCTGCCAGCGTGTCGCGCGACAGGGGCCTGGCCTGGCAGGCCAAATAGACCAGCAGCGCTTCGGCGGTGCGCGCGTCAAAGTGCAGAGGCTGCGCCGCTTCAGCGCCAGGCGCGCCCGCCATTTTGCCCAACTGGATGGTTATCCCGCCAAGCGTGTTGATCAGCAATCGCCTGTTGCCAGAATTGGTGGAAAGCATGACACTTGTGAATCGAGATCTGAAGCACCGTGACGATTCCGCAACGATGCAGCGACGAACACCTCTTATTATAGTCGCGTATTGAACGATAGCAAGTGGAGCAGATGAGGCCCCTACCATAACCATGCAAAGGAGAGAAAAGATGTTGCCGAACGTCATCAATAGGTATCAGAACCATCATATGGATAGCACGCGCTGGGAACGCTACCAGCCGCGGGCAGGCGATGTTGTCATTTCTACGTCAATACGATCGGGCACTACCTGGATGCAACAGATCGTGCGCGAGCTTATCCTTTGGGATCAGCCCGGCGAGATACTGGAACGCACTCCTCAGATGGAAGCGTCGCCCTGGCTGGATTTTCGTATCCGGCCATTGAACTCGGTCATCGAATTGCTGGAGGCTCAAGAACACCGGCGCTTTATCAAAACGCACCTGGCACTCGACGGCCTCCCTTACTATCCACAGGTGAAGTACATCCTGGTGGCGCGAGATGCACGGGATGTGTTTATGTCACTGTACAACTTCTATGCCAACTTCTTTGAAGGATACTTACCTCTCATCAATGGTATCCCTGAGCGAGTCGGGCCTCCGCTGTCGCCTTGTCCTGCCGACATACACGAAGCATGGCGCGATTGGATCACGCGTGGCTGGTTTGACTGGGAGAGCGAGGGCTATCCCTTCTGGGGCAATCTGCACCACACGCAGACATGGTGGAACTATCGCCATCTCGAGAATATTCTCTTCGTCCACTACAACGATCTGCTAGATGCGCTGCCCTATGAGGTTCGCCGCATTGCTCACTTTCTTGACATCCCCATCTCGGCTGAAGGTGTGGCCACGCTTCTGCCAATGCTCAAACTGGAGTCCATGCGGCACAACGGCGAGCAAACCATGCCGGGACCCGTATCCATGTGGAAGGATGGCGCGCAGACCTTCTTCTTCAAAGGCACGAATGGCCGCTGGCGCGATGTACTGACCGAGGACGAACTGACAATGTACGAGGCGAAAGCAGCCCGCGTGCTGACACCAGATTGTCGCGCGTGGTTGGAACAAGGTCGCGTCGCCTGGGAGTCACTCAGCGTGGATACCGCCCAAACTACACTTTGACCGCGTATCGTATATCAAAGGAGACTACACTATGCCATTCCCGATAGATTCCATTGACCCCAGCAAGACGGCTCTGATTGTGGTGGACATGCAGAATGACTTCATTGCGTCGGGCGCGCCCTTGGAGACACCGGCGGGGCGCGCCATGCTGCCGATCCTCCAACGCACTCTCGCCTTCTGCCGCGAGCGAGGCATCCGCGTCATCTACACCGCCCATGTCTTCCGACGGGATGGGTGCGACTTGGGGCGCTTTGCGGATGATACTGCGGGACCGCTTGCACGGCACACCGGCTTGGTCGACGGCACACCGGGCATCGAGATCTATCCTGAGATCGCACCGCACGCCGACGAAATCGTCATCAAGAAGCATCGTTACAGCGCTTTTTATGGCACGGATCTCGACATCGTCCTGCCGGGCTGCGGGATAGATGCCGTGGTCATTACCGGCGTTACGACCGAGAATTGTTGTCACGCCACGGCCCGGGACGCATTCTTCCGCGACTATCGCGTGGTCTTCCTCTCCGACGCCACGGCTAGCAATGACTATCCGGATGTGGGACAAGGGAGCCTATCGGCAACTGAGGTTCATCGCGCCACGCTGGTGATCCTGTCGCGTTCCACGGCTCACGTCATGACCGCAGAGGAATTTATGGCGCGCACGCTGCTTGGAACTCAGCTAGAGGCAGTTGAGGAAGGCTTAACCCTGTCCGGTTGACGGAAACCCACCCTCGCAGATACAATCACGGGACTCAATTGACAACAATGCCCAAGCGACGCCGGCATGGCTGACTGTTCTCCACCAGTTTCGCGTTTGTATCTGCGAGCATTCTATGTTCACTTTGGATCGGGCAATCATTTCGCCAATACTCGTGGGGCGTGCGCGCGAAGTCGCACAGTTAGAGGCGGCCGCGCGCACGGTGCAGCAAGGCACAGGGCAGCTTGTGCTGCTGGCGGGCGAAGCCGGCATCGGCAAGAGCCGGTTGGTGGCGGAAGTGCGCCGAGAGGCTGCCCTGGAAGGCTGGACGATTCTCGCCGGCAACTGCTTTGAGCGGGACGCCCTCTTTCCCTATGCCCCCCTCATCGACGCACTGCGCGCCTTCATCGGGCCACAACCGGGCGGTCAGGTGGCGGAACTGCTCGGCCCGCTGGCTGCCGAAATTGTCAAGCTGCTGCCAGAGCTTTCGCTGGCGATTCCCGGCCTGCGGCCCACCCCGCCCCTGGACCGGGAAGCCGAGAAACGGCGGCTCTTCGAAACTCTTGTCCACTGTTTCACCCGGTTTACGCAGACGCCCCGGCCTGGGCCGCTCCTGCTGATTTTGGAAGACATCCATTGGACCGATGAGACTACCCTCGAATTTCTGCACCTCTTGGCCCGCCGCCTGACGGCCCTGCCCATCCTCCTGCTAGCAACCTATCGCCGGGAAGAGATCGCGCCGGGGCTGCGCCATTGGCTGGGGCAGTTGGGACGGGAGCGTCTGGGCCGGGAACTGGTGCTGCATCCCCTCAGCGTGGAGGAGGTGGGCGCGATGCTTCAGGCCATATTTGACCTGAAGCGTCCTGTGCGGGCTGAGTTTCTGGAAGCGATTTTCGGCCTGACCGAAGGCAACCCCTTCTTCATCGAGGAGGTGATGAAGGCGCTGGTGGCCGCGGGCGAAGTCTTTCAGGCGGATGATGGCTGGACGCGCAAGTCTATGCAGGAGTTGCATATCCCGCCCAGCGTCCAGGATGCCGTGAACCGGCGCACCCAGCATCTGGGCGCAGAGGCGCGCCGCCTGCTCACTTTGGCCGCAGTGGTCGGGCGGCGTTTCGATTTTGCCCTGCTGCAAGAGGTGGCCGGACAGGATGAGGCGGCCCTGCTGGCGTTGATCAAGGAACTGGTCGCCGGGCAACTGGTGGTCGAGGAGGCCGCAGACCGCTTCGCCTTTCGTCACGCGCTCACCCGCCAGGCCGTGTACGCCGGGCTGCTGGGCCGGGAACGACAGGCCCAGCACCGCGCGATTGGCGCAGCTACCGAGCGCATCTATGCGGGGGCTGCACCGGTGGCGGAATTGGCCTATCACTTTTACGAGGCCGCCGAATGGGCCAAAGCCCTGGACTACGCCTGGCGCGCCGGCGAGCAGGCCCAGGCCCTCTATGCGCCCCGGGCCGCGATTGAGCATTTCACCCGTGCCCTGACTGCGGCGCAACATCTGGCCCAGACCCCTTCCCTTGTGGCTTTGTATCGGCTACGCGGTCTGGCCTACGAAACGGTCGGCGAATTTGAACAGGCCCAGGCCGATCTGTGCGCGGCCCTGGCGCTGGTTGTGGCTGGCGGCAGTGGCGCTGGACGCGACGCACTGACGCGGCAGGAAGAATGGCAGCTTCTCCTCGACCTGGGGCAGTTGTGGGCCTCCAGGGATTACGCGCAGACAGGCGTCTATTTCCAGCGGGCATTGGAGGCGGCCCGCCGGCTGGATGGGCAGGCAGAGGAAAATTCACACTCTTCGGCAGCCCTGGCGCGCACGCTGAACCGGCTGGGGAACTGGCATCTCAATGTGGAGCAGCCCCAGGAAGCTCTGCGCTGCCATCAGGAGGCGTTGACGATTTTTCAGGCGTTGAACGATGCGCCCGGTCTGGCCCAGACCTTCGACCTCCTGGGGTTGATGACCTATCTGGGCGGCGATCCGGTGCAGGGCGCGGGGTACATCCAGCAGGCCATCCAGCTCCTGCGGGGGATGGAGGAGCGACCGGGGCTGGCCTCGAGCCTGACGACCCTTTCCATCTGCGGGCCGAGTTATTCGACCGATACAGTGCGCCCGGCCCGCATCCGCCCCGCCGATGCAGTGCAAATGGGGGATGAGTCCATCCAGATCGCCCAGGAGATTGGCCTGCGGGCAGGGGTGGCCTATGCGCTGATTTCGTCGGGGAGTGTGTTGGGCGCGCTGGGCGTTTACGGGCAGGCCATCGAACGGGTGCAGCAGGGTCTCGCCATCGCGCAGGAGATCGAGCATCGCCAGTGGCGCTGCTTTGCCCACCGCACGCTGGGCATCCTCTACCGAGACCTGCTCGACTTCCCCACCGCGCGCCGCCATCTGGAAGAATCCCTGGCCCTGGCCCGGGAGAGCGGCTCCCTCTTCCATCTGCGCCAGGGCGCGGGCTATCTGGCTCTGCTGTTGATTCAGAATAACGAATTGGCCCAGGCGGAAAATCTTCTGGGCAGTGTACTCACCCCGCAACTGCCGCTGGAACCGTTGGCGCAGCGGCGGGTCTGGATCGCCCAGGCCGAGCTGGCCCTGGCCCAGGGGAATCCCCAGCAGTCGCTCCAGATCGTTGATCGGTTGTTGGCGGCGGTGGGTCACGGCGAGGAGGCGGTCAGTGGTGCTGTGCCCTATCTGGCAAAGGTGCGCGGGGAAGGGCTGGTCGCCCTCCAGCGTTGGGACGAGGCGGAAGCGACGTTCCAGTCTGGGCTGGCGACGGCAGAGGCGCAAGCTACGCCGCGCTTTGTCTGGACGCTTCATCTGGCTTTGGGCAAACTGTACCAGGCCCAACGGCGCAACGCTGACGCGGCCCAGGCTTTTGTTGCCGCCCGCGGGGTAATTGATGAGATCGCCGCTTCCCTCTCCGATCTGGCTCTGTGCGACAACTTCGTGCGCCAGGCCACGGGGCGAATGCCGTCGCCGCGCCCCCGCTCCCCGCTGCAAGAGGCCAAAGCGCGCTTTGGCGGTCTGACCCGCCGCCAGCAGGAGGTGGCGCGTCTCATTGCCCAGGGCAAAACCAACCGGGCCATTGCCGAAATGCTGATCCTCAGCGAGCGGACCGTGGAAGATTATGTGACCCAAATCCTGACCAAACTCGACTTTTCCGCCCGCACCCAGATTGCCGCCTGGGTTGTGGAAAAGGGGTTGACCTAAAAACAGATACCGTAAGTCGGACTGTTAGTCCGACCTGTGATAGAGCAGGCCGGACTGTTTGATGATTAACAAAATAATCCGGTAAGCCGTAGGTGCGTGCTTTTAACCGCACAGCTTCGCCTTCTCAGCAGAACCGCAGCTAGAAGCAGCGGCTACGATTACCAGAATAAATTCTTAACCTTCAATTAGTCCGGCCTACTTTCGTCGTTATCAGGTGTCAGTCGGTCGTGCCGCTGCCCCGAAAAATACCGTACTCCCTCCGCAAAATCCCCGTACTGTCCCCGTTCGCAATCCTCGCTGCGCCTGATAAACTCCCAGACCAGAGACAGTCGTCAACGCTTCTCTATAGATTCGCAGACGACTGAGGACATCTGTGATGCCCTTGACGGTCTATCCACAACGAAAGGAAAAGTTATGATGTCAGAAAGAGAAAGTACACCCCACTCGGCACCGGACAAAGAACCCCTCTTTGAAGTCGCCCAACTGGCCCACGTGGAACTCTTTACCCCCAAACCCGACGCCACGCTGCACTTCTTCAAAGAACTGTTGGGGATGGAGGAGAGCGAACGGGAGGGGCAGTCGGTCTATTTGCGGGGCTACGAGGATTTCTACCATCACAGCCTCAAAGTGACCGAAGCGCCCAAGGCCGGTCTGGGCCACGTGGCCTGGCGCACCACTTCCCCCCAGGCGCTGCAACGCCGGGTGGCAGCCATCGAGACAAGCGGCCTGGGTATGGGTTGGAGCGAAGGCGACCGCGGGCATGGCCCCGCCTACCGCTTCACCACACCTGGCGGGCACAGGATGGAACTGCTGTGGGAGGTGGATTACTACGAGGCCCCGGCGGAGATGCGCAGCCCGCTGCTCAACCGCCCCCAGAAGCGACCCCTGCGCGGTGTACCCGTGCGCCGGATTGACCACATCAATCTGATGGCCGATGAAGTGACCCCGACCCGACAATTTATGCAGGAGCAGCTCGGCTTCCGGGTGCGGGAGAATATCCTCTTCGAGGGCGGCAAAGTGGAGTTCGCCACCTGGCTCAGCGTCAGTTCGCTGGTCCACGAGGTCGCAGTGATGCGGGACGCCAGCGGCGTCCGCGGCCGCCTCCATCACCTCTGCTTCTGGTACGGCATTCCCCAGCATCTCTCCGACGCAGCCGAGATTTTTGCGGAGAACGGCATTACGATTGAAGCTGGGCCAGGCAAGCACGGCATTGCCCAGGCGCTCTTTATGTATGTCTTTGAACCGGGCGGCAACCGGATCGAGCTTTTCGGCGACAGCGGCTATCTGATCTTCGACCCGGCCTGGAAGCCTGTTACCTGGAGCGAGGAGAGTCTGAAGGCCGGGGCGGTCTTCTATGGGGGCGGACTCCCCGCCGAGTTCTTCACCTACGGCACACCCCAGGTGGGTGGATCGCTTTAGCACACTACACACAGAAAGGGAACTTTGATGACTACGCTTGACCGCAACAAACAGACAGTAATTGACTTCATCACCCGATCCTTCAACGACAAGCAACCGGCCGATGCAGTGGCGCAGTATGTCGGGGCGCATTACATCCAGCACGATCCCCAGTCCGCCGACGGCGCGGCGGCCTTTGTGCAGATGGCAAGCGGCTTTGCAGCCCATTTCCCCCAGATGGGGATTGAGATCAAACGGGTCATCGCCGAGGGCGATCTGGTGGCGGCCCATATCCTGATCCAGATGACGCCGGAAGATCGGGGCATGGCCGGGGTAGAAATCTACCGGCTGGAGGAGGGCAAGATCGTCGAACATTGGAATGTGTTGCAGCCGGTGCCCGAGCAAGCGGCCAACGACAATACAATGTTCTAACGACCGTACTGCGCTAGACGGCAGATGACGCTGGCATCAAGAAAGTCGCAAACGCATCTTCCAGCGTTATCTGCTGCCCGGCGGTGAACGCTTCGGCGAAGACAACCGGTCCTAGCGCGGCCTGTACAGTGGACAGCGCGGCGTCGGCCTGGGCGCTGTACCAACCTTGTGCGGGGTAGTGCACGCGAAGACGTACAGCTTCCGCCAGCCCGAAGATCGTTGCGGCTCGGGTGTATTGGTTCTGTACCACTGCCAGACGCGCGGCCACCCAAAGACAGTCCACGACCTCGGTACTCAACCAGCGGACTTTGACCTGATATCTCAGGCACTCTCGCATGGCGTCGGCTGCTTCTATCCACTGGCCTTCTGCCAATTCGATTTCGGCCAGATAGCCATAGATACGCGCCAAAAAGCCATCGTTTTTCAGGTTAAGCAAGAGTTGCAGACTCTCGTTCAGAATCTGGCGTGCGGCGGCGTGGTCGCCCAGATAAAAGGTAACAATGCCGAGTTTGGGCTGCCAATCCCCCAGACTCATACGACTGCCCACGGATGCCGCAATGGTGACCGCTTCCGCCAATAACGTTTGGGCGCGCACCCAATCGCCACGCAGCAGTGCTAGATGGCCCAAGGCGCCAAGGGGATAGGCGATCATGTCGCGATTGCCCATGCTTTGGAAGAGATGCAAACTCTCTGTCGCCAGCTTTTCGGCACGGGCATAGGCGCCTGCTTCGTCGATCAGGCGTAATGCGTAGCGGAAGTAGGTCATGGCGAGGAGATTCGTGCGATCTGCAAAGAAACAATATTCGGCACCTGGTCCTGACAATCCCTCAGCCTGCTGAAGCAAAGTCAGACAGAGGTCAAAGGCGCGGCCAGCTCGATTCGCATCCGATGTGGCATTGGCCAGATAAAACCAGGAAGCAGCACGCAGCAACGGCTCGTGGGACATCTGCTCCAACTGGTTGAGTTCGTCAGCATAGCCTTCTATCAGCACAAAATTGTGAAGCGCACGCCAAGAACGATAGAGTGTCAGCAGCAGCGCCAGACGTAAATCCGGGGTAAGCGTATGGCGATGTGGCAGCACCTGCTCCAGATAGTTGGCAACTTCATACCAGCGGGCGCGCAGATGCCACGTGTGACAGAGCGCCACACCCAGCCATGCCGCCTCGCTGAATCGGCCCGTATCCAGCGCCCACTGCCAGGCGGCGCGCAGATTGTCCTGCTCCGCTTCAAGTCGAGCCGACCAGACCTCAACTTCTGGCCCGCGCACTTTCTGATCGACCACGCGCGCAAGCTGCAAAAATGTGTTGAAATGCCGTTGTCGGATCGACATCTCTTCGCCGGCGGCGGCAAGCTGTTCCGCCGCGTATTGGCGCACCAGTTCGTGCATGCGAAAACGTTGTTGCTCACCAAGATACACCAATGATTTGTCGGCCAGGG
>JAHBVG010000116.1 GCA_019637695.1 Caldilineaceae bacterium
TCCCTAATTCTCACACTTTTGCGTAAGTCCTAAGGGTAACCATCATGCAGGGAATACGGCCTAAAATCGTCACTATCGATGATCGAGCAGTTCATCATCTCGTTGATTTTTGTACGAAAGAACAGATCACGCGGCTGTTGATGGTGGCAGATGCCAACACCTACGCCGCTCAGGGCAGGGCTGTGGAAGCGGCGCTACGCGACATGGGGACAGATCTTAAGTGCGTCCTCTTTGGCGAGGGGGAAGTTGTAGCCGACGCTGCCCACATCCTCGATGTGCTGGTGGCGGCCGGCAACGAGGATCGCGTCTTCGTGGCGGTCGGCTCAGGCACGATCACCGACATTACCCGCTTTGTCAGCCACCGCGCCAGATGCAATTTCATCTCGGTGCCCACCGCGCCTTCGGTGGATGGCTTCGCCTCCATCGGCGCGCCGCTGATCATCCACGGCGTGAAGCTCACCGTGATCGCGCAGGCGCCCATTGCCATCTTCGCTGACAACAACACCCTATCATCAGCGCCGCGGGCCATGATCGCGGCGGGCTTTGGCGATATGCTGGGCAAGGCAACCTCAATTGGCGACTGGCGCATTGGTCATCTCCTCTGGAATGAACCCTACGACGAGACGATTGCGCAGCGTACGTTGAGCGCAGTACAACTCTGCGTCGACGCCGCGCCAGCGCTCGGCCAAGCCGCGCCGGAGGGGGTGCGCACGTTGATGGATGCGTTAATTGAGTCGGGCTATTGCATGCTCGATTTTGGCACATCGCGGCCTGCCTCTGGCGCGGAACATCATTATTCGCACTTTTGGGAGATGAAACTGCTGCGCGAAGGACGCCCCGCCATTTTGCATGGAGCCAAAGTGGGCGTCGCCACGGTGGAAGTTGCGCGCATCTATGATCGCATCCGCCGTCTTTCGCGCCACGAGGTGAGAGACCTGCTCGAAGCGTCTACCCGGCCCACCCGCGAAGAGGAGGTCGAGCGCATTCGCGCTGCCTACGGCGAACAGGCCGATGAGATCATCGCCGGTCAGCGCGCCTTCCTCGATTTGAGTGAGGCAGATTATGATACATTGAAGCAGAAGATCCTCACTCATTGGGATGAGATCCAATCTATCGCCGCCGAAGTTCCCCCCGCCGAAGAGATCGCCGCTCTCTTGCAGACTGTGGGCGGACCGTCCTGTGTGGCAGAGTTGGGCCTCAACGACGAGGAACTCGATCTGGCCGTTGCCAATGGTCACTACTTGCGCGACCGCTTCACCAGCCGCAAACTGGCGCGCGTCCTGGGGATTGGGGATTAGAGATTGGGGGATTGAGGGAGTTCATTTCTGCTTATCCTGGAAATCCATGTCCAATCCTTCTGAAATCTGTGATCTATTTTTCTGGAGAGAAACAACAATGGACAAAAACAGTGTTATCGTGTTAGGGGCGGACCACTTTGGCTTGCCGTTAAAGGATGCGATCCGCGATTATCTGATCAAGTTGGGCTATCAAATTGAAGATTACGGCGTGAACGAAAACACGCCGGTAGATTACCCGGATGTGGCGGCGACAGTGGCGGAAGCCGTGGGCGAAGGAAAATTCGAGCGCGGCATCCTTGTCTGCGGCACGGGCGCGGGGATGGCGATTGTGGCGAATAAAGTACCCGGCGTGCGCGCCGTCTGTGTGCAGGATCCCTATACCGCCGAGCGCGCCGTCGCCAGTAACAACGCCCAGATCATCACCTTTGGCGCGCAGATCACCGGCGCGCCTGTGGCCGAAAAGCTGATCGACATCTGGTTGGGGAGCGAATTCCAGGGAGGGCGGTCTGCGCCCAAGGTTGCCAAGATCGACAGCATCGACGACAAGTACCGGCACGGGCGCGATCAATAGTTGAATCCACTTGGTTCATTGTCGGGTGGCAGGTATCGGAAACGTGAAACGCGAGCGTTTTTGTCACGTTTCACGTTTCATCGCTTCTATTTCCCAGCTCAATGTCAGCCCTTGTCGTTACACTGGACGGAGTGACGTCGAGCAGGCAGAGGCGTGCGATCCTCCCCTCTACAGCGAACGGCTGCGCATTGAGATTATCGGCCGCGGCTTTGCACGCCGCAGCATCAAGGAATGCGCCTATGGTGATATGGGGAATGTAGGGGATATCCAGGCGCAGGTGCGCTTTCAGCGGGCCAGTGTAGAGGCGGCTGTGCAGGCGCACCAAATCGCTGAATCCTTCATCAGGGACGAGGAAGAGATGGGTCTGGGCGCTGAAGCCATCCTTCACCGGCAGGGCGCAGCGCAGCATAAACCGGAACGGAGCGATCCCCTCAGCAGCGGCGCGGAGATGGGCCTCCAATCGAGCGGGGTCTACGCAATCGGTGGGGAAGATCAGCGTAAAGTGGGGATCGATGCTGTCGTACTGCGGATCGAACTCCCAACGGATGGTTTGAATCCACGCCACAGCGGCGGCGTTTACCTCAGGATAGGCCACGACACATAGAGTCATTGCGCAGCCTTTTCCTTGACGCCGCCAAAGATGGCGTGTCCGGCATTCATCCAGAAAACATCGATTTCTACAAAGCCAGCCCTCGCCAACCACTGAAGCTGATCGAAAAGAGGCGAAGGACGGTCGATGTCTTCTAGATCGAAGTAGCGGTACATGTTCCAACGCTCACGCTCGAAGAAGGTCAGAGCGTGGTCATCGCCGTCGAGTTCGAGAGAACGGACGCGCACAGCTTCATCCCAGGCGTCGGCGGCGACCTGCCAGCCCAATGGCTGCACCGGAGCGATCACATCGGCGACGATGAATGCGCCG
This sequence comes from Caldilineaceae bacterium, assembly GCA_019637695.1. Taxonomy (GTDB): domain Bacteria; phylum Chloroflexota; class Anaerolineae; order Caldilineales; family Caldilineaceae; genus RI-153. The sequence goes on from JAHBVG010000116.1 coordinate 2,789, forward strand.
CCCCGGGTGAGCATTTCGTAAACATTGCGGAAGAGTTCTTCTTTGGCTGGGCCATCAAGATGATGGATCGCCAGCGACGAAACCACCGCCTGCACCGGCATTTCCAGACTTCGCCATGCTTGATCCGCCAGATCAAAGTGGACAGGTTGAAAGCGTTCCCCATACGCGGACAACCGATTCTCAGCCCGGCGCAGCATCTCCGCTGAACCATCATAACCGAGCAGCGTACAGGCAGGGAATCGCCTCAAAATCGCCTCGGCCAGCAACCCTTCCCCGCAGCAGAGTTCGAGTACAAGGAATGATCCTTCGGCTGGTGGAATCAGAGCGGCGATAGTCGCGATCTGCTGCTCGCGGTTGGGCACAAAGTATCGCCCATAATCGACAAAGGTCTGCGTGTTCTCTTCGCTCCAGCCTGTGGACCATGCATCTTGCATTACGAGAGTAACCAGTCTACAGACTGACGTATCAGTTGGCAGTACGCGGGTTGAGCCCAAACGCTGGGAGTGTGACCGGGGGCAACATAGGCGACCTTCCCCGCGCCCTCTGGCCTGGTCCAGACCATAGGATAAGCGACGCCGCGGTCGCTGGACACCATGTGGATCTGCACATCGTCGTTGTAGACCTGTATATAAAACTCGTCGTGGACGGCAAACGCGCCGATTCCGGCGGTGATGGGATGTTCACGGGAGAGCGGCGTCACGGTGAAATCGAACTGCGGTGGATGCGAGAGAAAACGCCCACCCAACAGTTGGCGCAATTGGGTCTGCGCTTCGCCCATCACCGTCGCCGAGTGGACGCCCAACACCTTGCCGCCCCGTTGTGCCCAACGGCAGAGAGCGTCGATCTGCTCTGGTTTCATATCCTCGGCAATGCGGCCATGCTGGTTCGATCCACCCAGGGAGGTGTAGAGCGCAACCAGATCCACCTTTTCCTCGCCGAGAGTGAGCAATTTATCGGCGTTGTAGGTCGCCTCAATCTGAATTTCATCCTCAGGGAAATAGGATCGAAATGCAGCGGTAAATCCTTCAAAATCGTGCCAATTTCCGCCCAGTAGCAATAAAATCTTTCTCATCAGAGCATCCTTATCTTTTGGCAAACGCGACCGGTTGTGAATCAATACACATAGAAACATGCTATCCCAACCGACTGATTTGCTCAAGCGAAAACTCGTGGCTTCAAAAGGGAATCGCTAAAGCAACGTGGGCGGCTGCCAACCGCCGAATTCCGCTTCAAGGACGCCGGCCAGCGCCAGCACAATATCCTCGCGCCAGGGATGGGAGAGGATCTGCACAGCAAGCGGCAACCCCTCGCGGGTGGCGCCAGTGCGCACAACCGCGGCAGGGTAGCCCGCCAAACTAAAGGGGACAGTGTAATCGAAGCGCTGAGGATCGCGTTCGGCAAAACGCGGCGCCGGGTGATGATCCGCCGGACAGAGAATCGCATCATAGCGCAGCATGAATTGGAGCAGGTTGGTGCGGTAGCGATCCCACGCCGCATGGAGTTCCACCACATCCTGGCCGCGGGTGGCGGCCATATTGCGCCAGGCGCGATCCAGATCGCGTGCGCCGCCGATAAGATCGAGCGGACGATTCTCCACCATCTGCATCCCGGCCCGAGCCAACGCCTGCGCCGCCGCCCCCACCGTATCAGCGACAACATCGATCACCAACGAATCTGGATCATAGGGAAAGTAGGCCACTGTCAGATCGTTAAGTGAGAGCGCGGCGGGGTCGTAAAGCGACATCGGGACTACCCCGGCATCCACATAATCCGGGCCGTCGATCACACGCAGAATGAGCAGCAGATCGTCGACGCGTCGCGCCAGCGGGCCGATTTGGGTGCGCAAATCGGTGAAGCCGCCCGCCTGATTATACGCCCCCGTGTTGGGGATGCGCCCCAGTGTCGGTTTGATCGCGGCTAATCCGCAATAGGCCGCGGGGATACGGATGCCGCCGCCGGTGTCGCTGCCTAACCCCATCGGCGATCCGCCGGCTGCAATGAGAGCAGCCTCGCCGCCGCTGCTGCCGCCCGGCGTATGAGCCAGATGATAGGGGTTGAGCGTGCGCCCGGTCAAGGCGTTTTCGGTGTCGTTGCCGCTGCCACCCGGCGGGCAATTGGTCTTGCCCAATAGGATCGCGCCCGCGCCGCGCATCCGCTTGACCACTGTCGCATCGCGTGACGGCGCGCGTTGGCGGCGGATCTGACGGCCCGGGTTGCTCACCAATCCCGCTGTGTCGAAGGTATCTTTCACCGTAAAGGGGACGCCATGCAGCGGCCCGCGTACCTCTCCGCGCGCCAGAGCCGCGTCGGCCTGGCGCGCCTGATCCAATGCATCGGGGGCAAGGATGGTCACGGCGTTGATCTGTGGGCTGACGGCCTCAATGCGTTCCAAATAAGCCGCGACCACCTCTTCCGAAGAAAGCGCCCTATCTTGGATCGCTGCGGCCAGTTCCGTCGCCGATGCGTGGATGATCTTGCTTGTTGTGACCATATGGTTTCTATTCTTATAGATGTCGGCGCAGGAAGAGCGCAAAGGCTTCTAAAAATTCTTCCTTCTTTTCGATGTGCGGCGTATGCCCGCAATCGGCAATTATCTCTTCGACGTAGCTGCCGCCGTTGGCCGCGTATCGATCCAATACTGCGCGGATCTGCCCGATCATGGGTTGGGATGGGTAGATCTCTGCGCCCGGCCAATCAGGGATGTTGCCCATCTGGCCGAGGACGCCCACATCCCATACAGATCTGTCGGATACCATAAGATCGCGATCCCCGCGCACCCACAGGATTGGTGGTTTCGGCGCCAGATCCACAATTGCGCTGAGGTTGCAGTAGGCCGGCGACATGGCGTTGAGTACGCCGCGGCGGCCTGGCGCAAAATAGGGCCAGTGCGCAGAATCGATCAGATCCCCAGGGTAGTTATCATCCCCGATGACGGTCCTGTTCATTGCCATGACATATTCATTCTCGCGTTGCTTGTCGAGCGAGAAAGGCGGCTTGAAGTACAACTTGTTCATCACATTGCGCGGGGCCGACAGATTCTCTGTACTCGTGTCGTCGTTGGCCAGCCGTTTTACGAACTCTTGATTCGCCGCGCCGCCGCCCGAACCTGCAAAGTCAGGCCAGATGGGTCTCCCGTCCACATCGCCAGTGCCGCCAAAGCCATACGGCGAGACCGTCGCCAGCAGGGTCATTGTGGCAACGTGGGCAGGGTAATCCAACAGATACTGCATGATCACACCGCCGCCCATTCCCCACCCCACCAGATGGATGGGCTGATCCGTCAATTCGAGTGCTTCCACAAGGCTGCGCAGATCGTCGGAGAAATCGCGCAGACCGCGAGTTGCGTCCACAGGTTTGGTCTGCGATTCGCCAAAGCCGCGCAGATCGGGCGCAATCCCCCAATACAGATCAGCGAGATCGTCGAGCATTTCCTCGAAAAAGCGCGAGGATGCTACGTTTCCATGCAGAAAGAGTACAGGGATCCCATTGGGGTCGCCAACGGTACGAACAGCCACGCGTAGGCGAGAGGTCTTAAAAAATTGAGGTTTCACCGCTTCACTCCTGATGATTGGATGAATGGGGCCCTGATCCTCGCCATTCGCGCCCAGGATGGCGGATTGAAAAAGGCGATAGAGACAAAGACCCTGTCCGTACGGACAGGGTCTTTGTCAATCGTATCATATGTGATAGCGACGGATCAATCCGGCATCTGACAGTAAAAAATACCCGCCGACCACAGTGGTCGGTCAAGCACTCATTATCCAGTCTCTGCGGCGACTTTGCAGTATCAGTTAGGGGTTTTAACCCTGCCGTCTGTCTTGTCGCAACATCTGCAACCCGATCCAATAGGTCTGCAAGAGAAAGGATGTCCAGCGACGGATGCTTCGAAAGAGCAGCGCAACAAGCAAAAAGACATTGAGGATCAGGCTGAATCCCAGCGTAGGCAGGATCAGATCCACCATCTGAGGTGTGAGCATTTGTGATGGTTGCATGGTTTCTCCTCGGGTCGGTTGAAACGGAAATAGTACTATAGTCCTATCCTATCGTCTGAGGAGGGGGTAAAAGTTATCAATTTGCTGACAAAGCATCCAATAATAGGTGCAGCCAACGGTCAAGTGAGGCGCTGCTCGATTTCTGCATCCTGGCGCCAGCGGCGTTGCTGGATCAAGCGACGCTTGCGCCATTGCGCGGGGATCCCGGCCAGGCCAGCCAGTTGACCGCGTAGACGCTGGCGCGCGGCATATCCACTGAGATGACGCAGGGCGTCGCGGGCAATGTTGACCTGCGCCCCCAGGATCTGAGGGAGATAGCGCAACAGTAGCGCCGTTGGCATGTTTTTGACGAGCATCCAGATAGTGTTACGCCCAACATAATAGCTGGAAAGGTCATCGCCGCCGCTGCCGCTGACTTTGTGGTAGACTCGCGCGCCCGGAGCCAGAATGGCTTGCCAGCCGCTGAGTTGGGCGCGAAAGGCGAAATCGACGTCCTCCAAATACATCCAGAATTCCTCATCAAAACCACCCAGAGCCTGCCAGACGTGGCGACGAATGGCGACAGCGCCGCCGCAGCCGCTGAAGATATCGATGGCGGCGTCGTATTGTCCCCTGTCTTTCTCCCAAACGCCCCGATTGCGCGGGAGACCATCCTTGCCCAGGAGATCGCCCGCTGTGTGCAAACTATCGCGTTTGTCGAAGAGCAGCAACTTGCTGGCAATGATCGCTGCATCGGGATGGGCGCAGACGGCTTTGGCAAGTTCGGCCAGCCAGGTTGGTTCGGGTTCGGTGTCGCTGTTGAGGAGCACGAGGATTCGTCCTCGCGCGGCGTCGGCGGCGGCGTTGACGCTGGCGACAAACCCCAGATTTTGCCGGTTCACCATCACGCGCAGGTCGAGATGATGGGCGTAGTTCTGCTCGACAAAGGAAACTGAATCATCGCTGCTGGCGTCGTCGGCAAAGATCACCTCGAAATCACCCAACGTTTGGGACTTCAAGGCGTCGAAGAGTGTGGATAAATGCCGACGCCCGTTGTAATTGGGAATTACCACCGAAAAGAAGGGAGGACGTACCGTCTTGAGCGCGGCATACGCCCGGCCTGGACGTGGCGCAAACTCCTCAGTGGCGGCGTTGAAACTGTCCAAATTCAGGGCGATGCTGTTGCGCATGACAACGCGGTTATCCACGCGCAGGGCGTTATAGGTCTCGTCCTCGCCGACGGCGTTGGCGCGGCTGGCGTTCAAAGGGATTTCGACTCGCTCTGATTTTTTCCGTTTCGGATCAGGATGTTTTGCCTTGCGCGGGTTCTCTTCACTCATGGTTTAGCCTCTTTGTGAGCAGCTTTGCAGGTTGCAGATTTGCAGGTGACAATCGTTCACGCAGTACGCACTACGTTTCACCCCTCCACCTTGTCATCTTGTCATGGTTCGTTACGCAGATAATCGACCAGCGCTTCTTGCCAGGGGCGCAGGCGGACGCCCAGGGCGGCGGCGGCCTGGTTGATCAGCACGGCGTGGCGTGGCGGCGGCGCCGGGCGCGGCCATTCGTGCAACGAGATTGGCGTCACCGGCACATGGCCTCGTCCACTGGCTTCGAGCAAGAAATTGGCCCAATCAAACCGGCTACAGTGGCCTTCGTTCACAAGATGATAGATCCCATAGCACCCGGTTCGGATCAGATGGGCGATGGCCTCGGCCACATCAGGAGCGTAGGTCGGGTTGCCAAATTCATCGGAGACAACGCGCAGCGCCCCATGTTTGTCGGCAACGCGTATAATCTTGGCCGGGAAGTTGTTCCCGCCCGGCCCAAAAAGCCAGGCCACGCGCACAATGGTAAGCCGATCCAGGATCTGGCGGGCAGCCTCTTCACCGGCGGCCTTGCTGCGTGCGTAGATCCCCGCTGGCTGGGGCAGATCGTACTCTCGATAAAAGCGCCCTGGCTCGCCAGCGAAGATTTCATTGGTGCTGACATGGAGCAGGTCCGCGCCGCAACGGGCGCATCCTTCGGCCAGATATTTCGGTCCGAGGGCGTTGGCGGCATAGGCCGCATCCGCCGCCGATTCTGCGCCATCGACATCGGTCCACGCTGCTGTGTTGATCACCAAGTTTGGCGACAGCGCAGCAACTGCGTCGGCAATCTGCGGATCAGCAATGTCATGGTCAGCATGACTCCATCGAGTGATCTGATGTTGATTCGCCAGATGTGTACTCACCGCCCGTCCCAGTTGTCCTGCGGCGCCTACCACCAGCACATGCATAAAACATACCTTCCTGATCGGCGAGTGCGTCGAATTCTGTACAAGTACGATAGACTGTAGGACGGATTGATAATCCTCCAGATAGGCGGAATAACATCCCGCCCTGCATCGAAATTCAAGAGCCGATTGTATCACAGCGGCATGAGAAGGGGGAAAGATGACAGGATGAAGGGTGAAGCGAATTGTGAGAACCATTGTCTTATTGGCGACATGTCGCTTGCAAACCTACAACTTGCAAACTTGCCACCACTTGTACCTTTTGCCGCCGACCGCTACGGTCGGACTTCCCTTTGCCTTCACTATCTTTTTCTGGGCTACCTGCTACGTGTACTGACAAACTAGGTTGGATAGACCCAATCGTAGGGGCGCTGGCGGACGCAGCATCCGCTTGCTGCGCCTGTCGGGTGCAGCAAGCAAGCGCCCCTACGATTGTACGAACTCTATCTGTTTTCTCTATAACCTAACTTGTCAGTACAGCTACCTGCTACCTGCTACCTGCTACCTGCTCCAAAACCAGTTGCGGCAGGGTATGGCGGAAGGGGAAGAGATCGGCGAAGCCCACGTGACCGCCAGAGGGGTGGATCTGTACGTCGAGCAGGGGATGGCGCTCTAGCACCTGAAAATCTTGCGCCGAGATAATGGGATCGTTGGCAGCGGTGATAATGGTCACGGGCAGCGCCAGATCGCGTAGATCCGCGCTTGTCACGGCGTAGCTGTCGAAATAGTGACGGGCATCCCGGTATGAGCTATACCGTGGGATCAACCATTCGGTCATCCCCCGCACACTGGGGATGCGCGCCACTTCTGCGAAATCATAGAGATCAGGGAAGAGTTCCTCTTTGCGGCGCAACGAGGCAAGCCATCGTGTGCGGAAATAGTGACGATAGACAGGATGCCGATCCAACACGTCCGCTGTGCGGTTCGGGTTGATGGCCGGGTTGATGGCGATGACACGGCGCAGATTGGGATAGCGCGCCAGATCCCAGCGGATGGCGAGGCGAAGGGCAAAGCTCCCTCCAAGCGAGGCGCCCACTACATAGAAAGGATCTTCACCGGCCCAGCCCGCTACCTGCTCGACCGCCGCCGCCACCTCTTCGATGAGGGTAGAATAAAAGAGTCCTTTGTTCAGATGATGGGTGAACCCATGATCGCGCATGTTGAGGCGCACCACATCATATCCGGCGCGAATCAACCCACTGCCCAGCAACAGATTGTAGTTAGAGTGGCTACAGCCTTCCCACCCATGTAAAGTCAGGACCAATCCGCGGCGAGGACTATCGCTGCGCTGTGGGGTGTAATAAGCGAGTAACCGCACCGAACGATCCGGGTCTACGCCCGTCTTATCCGTCCCCGCATCCAAAATCACTGCTTGCTCGCCCTGTATGACATCCAAAGCCTGGCTCGTTTGTACCATCGCCAGGAAGGTTTGCACATCGCCATGCCGCACCAAAAAATGAGGACGAAATAGCGCAGCGGCAGCATTAGCCGTCGATTCAACAGATGTAAGGGTAATGTTCTTTGTTTGATCCATAGGGGAAAGTATACCACGAAGACTGTGGGTAAACAGGCAAAGAGTCCTGAGCTTTGCACAGGCATGGCGTTTAAGCTACAATTTCGGCACTCATCATGGATTTTCCACAGTGCCGTCTCATGGCTGCATCTCCCTGATGCAGCTATAGACCGTGGAAACAACTTTTGTTACATTGTAAGCTCCACTCTGGCCTGGCTGTGTGCTTGCCGTTAAGCTTACACTTTTTTGCAGTCTTTATTCGGCATCCAAGAGGAATGATCAGTATGCACAATTTCGGCCTAACCCCTTCCACAGAGGACCTCTCCCCAGAGCACGCCAGCGCTTCGGATACGCTTTTCTCTATGAATGGAAAGCATGGCGTTGTCGACTCGACGCTAGATGAACGGCAAGACGGTTTCACCTGGAAGATTGACGAATGGTGGCAGCGCACTGAGCAGGCCAAAACAGAGGATCTCTACTACTACTTCCAACCCGTTGAGGCAGTGGATGGCGCCTGGGTGGTGACAGAAGGCCAACGCAAGTTGATGTTTGCAACGTATAGCTACCTGGGCTTGCTCCAACATCCGCGCATTATCGCAGCAGCCCAACGGGCGGTTGAGAAATATGGCGCCGGCACTCACGGCGTGCGCATTCTGGGGGGGACTATCGATCTGCATGTGGAAATGGAACGGACAATCGCCCGATTCTCAGATCGCGAAGATGCCATTGTCTTTGCCACAGGCTATGTCACCAATCTGGCAACGATCAGCGCGCTGGTGGGCCGCGGCGATTGGGTACTCTCGGATAAATGGAACCACGCCAGCATTGTAGATGGGTGTCTGCTGGCCCGCGGCAAGTTTGTACGCTACCGCCACAACGACATAGACGATCTGGAAAAGGAATTGCGCAAGGCCCCAGAAGGTGTAGGGAAATTGGTGGTCGCCGATGCTGTCTTCAGCATGGATGGGGATATCCTCAATCTGCCCGCCGCTGTGGAGATCTGTCGCCGCTACAATGCGCGTCTTATGGTCGATGAAGCCCACAGTTTGGGCGTCCTCGGCGCTACGGGCCGCGGCATTGAGGAATATTATGACATGCCCGGCAGCATTGACATCAAAATGGGCACGCTGAGCAAGACGATCCCCGGCGTGGGCGGCTACATTGCCAGCGACCGCAAGCTGATCAACTTCCTGCGCCATACAGCGCGCGGATTTGTCTTCAGCGCCGCGCTGCCGCCCGCCGTGACAGCCGCCATCACCGAAGCCTTCCACGTGTTGGAGGATGAAGCTGTCGAACGCAACAAGATCCTCAGCCGCAATGTGCGTCATTTCATCGAAGGGCTACAAGCCGCTGGTTACGATACCGGTCTAACCGAGACGCCGATTGTGCCGATTATGGTGGGCAGCGAAGAACGGGCGCTCGCCATGACCCAATATTGCCAGAAACATAACGTCTTCATACTGCCGGTGCTACCGCCCGCCGTCCCCGAAGGATCAGCGCGGCTGCGCGCCAATGTCACCGCGGCGCATACTCCTGAGGATATCGACTTTGCCCTGGGCGTCTTTATCGAGGCGGGGCGACAGATCGGCGTGATTGAGTGACTCTATGAAAAGAGCCGTCTCTATCAGCCTGGGCAGCAGCCGGCGCAACCACACCGCCGAAACTACACTTTGCGGCGAACCAATTCGCCTGGAGCGGATCGGCACAGATGGCGATCAGCAAGAGATGCGTCGTCTCTTTCTGGCATTAGATGCTGAGGTAGACGCCTTTGGTTTTGGCGGCGCTGATCTGGGGTTAGAGGTCAATGAACGCTATTACCCGCTCTACTCGGTTCATCAACTCATTGAAGGGGTCAAATCGCCTGTGGTGGATGGCGGAGGCGTGCGTGCGTTAGTGGAGCGGCGCATCGCCCAGCGGATCGAGCCGATGTTGCCGCCGATCCACCCGAAGCGGGCGCTCTTCTGTGTTGGGGTGGCGCGCTACGCCATGGTGCGCAGCTTCATCGACGCCGGTTACGAGGTGATGTTCGGCGATCTGGCCTTTGGGCTGGGCGTCCCCCTCTTCATCCGTCGCCTGAGTACGCTGCACATCCTGGCGCGGATCATGCTGCCGATCATGGGGCGAATTCCCTTCCATTGGCTCTACCCCACGGGCGAATCTCAGAACAAAATCGTCCCCAAATATGAAAGCGCATACCAGTGGGCGTCGCTGATCTGTGATGATTTCCTTTACATCAAGCGCAACCTGCCAGCGCGCTTGCCGGGGAAGATCATCGTGACCAATACCACTACAGCCGAAGATGTGGATCTGCTGCGCGATCGCAGCGTCTCCTATTTGATCACCAGCACGCCGCGGCTAGCAGGGCGCACGTTTGGCACGAATGTGATGGAAGCTGCGCTGACGGCCATTGCGGGCAAAGGTCGCCCACTCACCGAACCCGAACTGGCGGCGCTCGTCGGTGAGGATAACCTCACGCCAACAGTGATGGCGCTCTGAGATTGGGTATTAGATATGGGTGTGTTCAAAATGAGTTGGTCGTCTGGGTAGGGGTTTGGGTGGACGGCAGACGAGCATTGGCTTACGCAGACGATATTTGTGAGCCGTCCACCCAAACCCTTACGAATCATCAACCCACTCTGAATACGTCCATTAGATATTGGATTCGTCTGCGGTCTGTCGTCTGCGGTCCTCTAACCAGAAAGAATCTGCCTTGTGTCTCGGTTATCGGCGATTGTCCGCTCACGTTGTCCCCACTGTTTACAGGGGCCGATCTTTGCCAGTCTTTGGCGCATGCACGAGCATTGTCCCGTCTGCGGCGTCAAGTATGAGCGGGAGACCGGCTATTTTATGAACTCGATCTTCATCGGCTATGTCATGGCCTTTTTGGTGATCGTGCCGGTGTTGTTGATCCTCTATTTCCGCGGCGTCTCGGCCTTCTGGTTTACCATCTATGTGAGCATCACCCTGGCGATTCTCTCGCCGATTATCTTCCGTTACGCGCGGGTGATCTGGATGCACATGGATGAGCTGATGGATCCCCGTCGTTCTTGATTCTCGCAGAGAATTTGAACATAGATTTCACAGGTTGGGAAGATCTGGGTACGGATTTCCACACTCCAAAAAGTGCAAAAACAGTATCAGTAGTTCACGATTTCGTATGCTCTGGGCCGGTCCGTGACCGGCCTGCCACCAGGTCACGGACCGGCCCAGAGCATACGAAATCGTGAATTGCTGAGTACCTCTATGTTATTCGGTAGATTGTGCGCAAAAGCTGCTATCCGCCGAAACTGGGATAATGGGTAGACGGGTGCGGTCGATGATACGTTCGCCGTTAGCGCCAGGGCTGTGGACGCTGATTAACAATGGCCGGACAACCTCCACATCTACGGGAATGGTTTTGCGAAACGCGGCATAAAAATTAGGTCTGCCCGCTGGCGCTTTTTCACTCTTCACAAACGCGCCATCCCGTTCCTCAATGGTGACCACTACTTCCCCCTCTGTAGCAGTGGCGTATCCGTCTAAAAAAATCCCTGCACAGACCAGTTCACCCGGCTGCGGATTCAACAGATCCACAGCCCGTTGTCCAGGGAGCAACACCACTGGGATCTCTATCTCTACAGTTGCGCCATCTCTGCCTCTGATCCAAAAAGCCACTAACCGCGCCGGCGTCTCTTCCTCCACAACAAAACGCAGATAAGTTTGGATGAAATTTATTCCGTGCATCGTCGCACCCATGCCGTTGCGCTCGGCGAGGATGTTACCTTCTGCATCCAACAACCGGATCAGCAATTCCCCTTGTATGGCATTTAGGAAACCGTTTACCTGGATGGGGCTGTGGTAATATCCTCGCTCAACCGGCGAAAAGATCTCAATGACCTCCGCCGATGCTGTCCACATGGGCAGAGATTCAATCTCTGGGGTTGAAATCGGCGTTGGTGTGAGCGTTGGAAGAGGAAGCGGCTCACGCGGTGACTGGGGGATGACCAGACGCTGACCGACAAAAATCTGGTTGGCATTGCCGATGCTGTTAAGTTGCTGAAGTAGAGTGACGGAAGTGGCATAGCGACGCGCAATCGAAGTGAGAGTGTCACCAGACTGGACAATGTAAATGGTCGTTTCAATCCCCAAAGACGAGGAATCCTCTCCTGGGGTAGATGGAAGATCGGTTTGGGCCGCAACCTTTCCCGACACCGCAAGGAGCAAGACAATCGCCAACAACACCCAGAATTCCAGGGAGTGACCAGACAATCGGCGTACCATAGAACCCATCGAACAAACTCCTCTGCTGATAAAACGGTTTGGATGATAGAGGCGGGGGATGGGAATTTACTTTGAATAGATTGTACTCGACCTTCGAATTAGTCTTCAACTAATGACGCCACATCGACAGATCCCAGCGCGCGCATGAGTTCCTCAGTGCGCAGGATCACGGTTACGCCGCGCACGCCGGAGCCGATGGAGATCTCGGGTTGCGCCAACACACCCCGATCCACGATGACGGGGGTGGGCGTGGGCAGGCCAAAGGGAGCCACCGCGCCGATCTCGTAGCCGGTGACGCGGCGCACCTCGTCCCGATCCGCCGTGGTCAGCCGCGTCTGCCCCAGATGCTGGCGCAACGCCTTCCACGAGACCTGGCCCGGCCCCGCTACCAGCACCATGACATAGCGATCCGAGGCCATGCGGAAGAGCAAACTGCGCACCACCTGCTCTGGCGTCTGTCCGCGTTCCGCCGCGGCCTGTTCCAAAGAATGGACCGGCCCCGCGTGACGAAAGACACGGTGCGGAATGTCAAGATGGGTAAGCGCAACCGAAACCGGTGGATCAATCATGGCGGATGATAAGACAAAAGGCTAAAGGATGCAGGTGGCAAGTGTGCAAGTTGCATGTTTGCAAGTGACATATCGCAGTCTGACAATGATTCTCGCAATTCTCAATTCTCAATTCATCTTTTCACCCCCTCCCCGCGCTCCATAGGATGCCGCGGCGGAGAATGGTGCGGAAATTAGGATCGGCCCAGGTCTGGTTGTCGTGGCCGGATTGGAAGCAGAAGAGACGCGCCTGGCGAAATGAACGGGTCCAGGCGATGGATCGCATACTCTGCGGGTGATCGGTCGTAAGGAGGATGTGGCTTTGCGCATCTGGTTCGGGCATACGATAGGTCTCGTCGATCATCTCCCAATCAGTCAGCCCGGCTGTAATTGGGTGCGCAGGATCTGTCACTGTGATGCGCATGGTCTGATCGTGATGATACTCAATGTGGCGATCCCCGACGCCAACCAATTCAGACCAGGTTTCCCAATCCTTGTAGGCCACCAGTGCGTGATGGAGCAGCATGATCCCCTGTGTCGTTTCGCCCAGTTGCTCCAACCAAAGACGTTCCTTGCCCGTGGGGATCTCCTTGGGCATGTTGTAAAAGAGGATGGCGTCATAGATATCGCGTATGCGGCCCGCATCGGCAACGAAGTTCTCCAACGACTGTACGTAGCTTTCGATCTCGTCAGAGAAGCTACCCAATAGAGATTGGAAGCCGGGCACATCATAGTTATGGCCGCCGACGATGACAGCAACCGAGATCTTTCCAGTTTGGGGTAACCCGTGTGGCATGTTCGATTCCTCCTTGGGGATGGGAGATTGGGTGTAGTTCAATTGGAGCGAAAATGCTCTGCGCCGGTCCGTGACCGGTGGAAGTTGGGTCATGGACCCAACCGGAGCGCCCTCAAACTGAAATGCACCCTGGGAGATCTTTAGGAATTACAGAGATTTCTGCGCAGATGATACAATCAATCTGTAGATCATCGACCCTCATAGTGTAACAGGAAAGGCCCCATGAACGTTCATTTGCAATATGGCCGCGATGGGATCAATGTCGAGATCCCCAGCAACGATGTAACCATACTGCGCCCCCAATTTGTGGCGGGGTTGCCCGACGAGAAAGCCGCTTTTGTCGAAGCTGTGCGTGCGCCCATGCACGCCGCGCCCCTGGCCCAACAGATCGACGCTACAGATCGGGTCGCCATTGTCATCGCTGACGGCACGCGCGCCCTGCCTTCACACCGGCTGCTGCCGTGGATCTTCGAGGAGCTGAGCCACGTCCCCGCCGAGAATTTCACTGTGATCATCGGCACAGGAACGCATCGTCCCAACACGCCCGCGGAGATCGCAGGGATGGTGGGCGAGGAGGTGCTGCGCCGGGTGCGGGTGATCAACCATGACGCCTACAACAACGAGACAATGCTAGAAGTGCGGCCCGCAGACGGCAATCGCCCGGCGCTCATGTTCAACCGAGAGTATGTCGAGGCGGATAAACGCCTCCTCGTCGGCTTCATCGAACCCCATTTCATGGCTGGTTTTTCGGGCGGATACAAGGCCATCTTCCCAGGCGCGGCCAATTTGGGGGCGATCATGCACTATCACCGCGCCGAGGCGATTGGTCATCCGCGCAGCACCTGGGGCATCCTTGAGGATAACCCGACCCAGGCGCAGATCCGCGAGAATGGATCGGCGCTGCCCGTCACTTTCCTCGTCAACGTCACGCTCAACCACCAGCAACAGATCACTGGTTTCTACTGCGGTGATGTGATCGCCGCCCACGAAACCGGCTGTCGCGTCGTCAAAGAGACGGCGATGGTGGCCTGTCCTCACCGCTACCCGCTGATCATCACCACCAATAGCGGTTATCCGCTGGATCAAAATCTCTATCAAACGGTGAAAGGGATGTGCGCAGCGGCTGAAGTGATTGAGGATGGTGGGCTGTTGATCGTGGCCGCCCGCTGCAATGACGGCTTCCCTGCGCATGGGAACTTTGCCAAACTGCTCTACCAACACGATTCCGCCCAGGCCATGCTCGACACTGTTTACACGCCCGGCTTCCACATGCTCGATCAGTGGCAGATTCAGAAATTCGCCCAGGTGTTGCTCAAGGCGCGTGTCGCCCTCTACAGCGAACTTTCCGCGACGGAGGTAGCCCAGGCGCACATCGAACCGATTGCGGATCTGAACGATACCATCCGCCGCGCCGTGGAAACCCTGGGCGCAGATACGCCCATCGCCGTGCTGCCTGAAGGCCCTATGACGATTCCGTATGTGGCGGAAAGAGTGATGGCGTAGCGCCAGAGGGCATGGATGGGGATTCTTCGTCCGTGGGATCGGCGCCGCTCACTTTGCGCGCTTCGCCTGTGGCGAGTTCATCGGCGCGCTCGTTGAGATCATCACCGGCGTGGCCTTTGGTCCAATGCCATTCGACTTGATGGCGCTCGACGGCATCCATCAGCGCCATCCACAGATCCTGATTTTTGACGGGATCTTTGCTGGCGGTCTTCCACCCGTTGCGCCGCCATTTGTGAACCCACTGGGTGATGCCGTTGCGCAGGTAATTGCTATCGGTGTAGAGATCCACGCGGCAAGGGCGCTTGAGGGCGTTGAGACCTTCCACGGCGGCGCGCATTTCCATGCGATTGTTGGTGGTCTGGCGGAAGCGCCCACTTAGCTCTTTTTGATGCTCGCCATAGCTGAGGATCGCTGCCCAGCCGCCCGGCCCCGGATTGCCGAGACAAGCGCCATCGGTGTAGATGATCACAGGGGTCATTGTTTCGTTCGCAGTTCTACAAAGGTCGTCGAGCCAGCCTGAACGGTGATGTTCTGGCCCACCTTTTCGCCGTTGATCTCGGCGGCAATATAGTAGTTGCCCGCGTCCAAATTGGAGAGTGCGCCATTTTCGCCCCACAATGGATTGCTGCGCAGCCGTTCCTCGTTGCGGTAGGTCTCAATCGTCCTCACCCAGCGCGCACCCTCCCCTTCGTATTTGAGAAGGCTGACTTTGGCCCCCACCCAACTTCGTCCTTCGACATTGAGCAGCCGCACCGCCACCGTCCCCGTCCCCGGCAGCGGACGAATCCAGAGCGCCGGGTTCACTGCGGTCATATAGCTGTTTTGCCCCACGCGCACTTCAACGTGCAGGTGAGGACCAATCGCAATGCCGGTCATGCCGACAGCACCGACGGCGTCGCCCACATTGATCTGCTGTCCACGGCTGGCGTGGACTTCGCTCAGGTGTCCGTAGAGCAGATAGACATCCTTTTCGCCGTCGGGCGTCGCCAACTTGCGATCCAACAGGATCACCACGCTGTTTCCGTAGAAATTGTTGTAGGGGCCAAGCAATGTAGGGTTATCCGGGCCGGCGTGGATCACTTCACCGGCGGCCATGGCAATGACGGGGCTGCCAGCGGGATTAGAAATATCAACCCCATGATGAGGTCGGTAACGTCCACCGGCAGTGCTGCCAAATTGGTAATTCGGGCTGTAGAACTGGCTATAGCCCGGCGGGAAGGCCCAATCCAGCCAGTAATGATCGATCTCAGCGGCGGGCTGCGGCGTGAAAGTTTCCCAGGCTGATCCCAACACCAGCGCCGAGGGGAAGCCATCGGCTACCGCACGTTCTGCTGGGTTGACTGCGTTTGCCGTGGAGGGCTGGATCTGTGGCTCGACGACAACCAATGTCCCTGCCTCTTCCGTTTCTTTGGACGGATCTGTGCGCATGGCATCGCGGATAGCCGCTTCTAAGATGCTTTGCAGTTGAACGATCCGTTCCTCTTCGACGCTGGCTGCATTCACGCCGTCTCCAATCAGCGCTGGATCGTCTTCGGTTTCTAGCGCCGCAAATTCCCTTAAGATCGGCGCGACTTCGTCCACCTGCAAGGGGAATGTCCGCCCTTCCACCAGTGGATCTGCATCTTCAACGTCCTGGGCGCTGTTGGATGTCACCTGCGCCAGGATCGAATCGACGATGACGGTTTCCGCCACAGCCGCCTCCGCCGCCGTAATCTCTTCAGCCAGTTCCTGGGTGGAAGGTGATACATTGTTTGTG
This sequence comes from Caldilineaceae bacterium, assembly GCA_019637695.1. Taxonomy (GTDB): domain Bacteria; phylum Chloroflexota; class Anaerolineae; order Caldilineales; family Caldilineaceae; genus RI-153. Next base: position 19,411 of record JAHBVG010000116.1, read on the forward strand.
GAATTTCCAACCGAACCCGCTTCCGCCACCAGCACACTGTTGACGGCTGTTTGAGTGCGATTCACATCGATGGGCGCTGACGCCGAATTCGGCCAATAGATCCAAATCAGGAGGACCAGCGAGCAGGCCAAAACTAACTGGCCTATGAACGCCAATCCACGCCCAGAGTTTGCCGAGCCCGAATGGACGATCATCTTCTCTGGCGGTAGTCCCTGTGCTACAATGAGCCTATCGACAATACGAGCCATCCCATCGATCAGCCGCCCCACACTGGGGAGCCAACGCCCCAGCCGCCCGTTTCTCATGCGGCGATAGGGCTTTAGCCGCTGATGAATGGCGACAGATCGGTAAAATGAATCGATAGCGAGTACCCATTGTTGCAGCCAGGCAATCGCGTAGATAGTGAGCTGATGGAAGAAACCGGAACGAACGACAACCCCACGCCTGCCGAAGATCACGAACAGCACCCCCGGACTCTACATTTTGATATCTTCACGTTGTTCCCGCAGATGTTTACAGGCCCTTTTTCAGAGAGCATCCTTAAGCGTGCGCAAGAAAAAAATCTGCTTTCGATTGCACTGCACAATATCCGCGCCTTCACCACCGACCGTCATCATGTCTGTGATGACACGCCATACGGCGGCGGCGGGGGAATGGTGATGAAGCCTGAGCCTATCTTTCGAGCCGTCGAAACGGTCCTGTTCTATCCGGCTGGCTGGCAACTCCCTGGCGAAGATATGTTTGTGAACTTACCTCCGTGGTCGCCAGAATCGCCTCAGCCGCTACCCGCAGACGTTCCCGTGATCCTGATGACGCCGCAAGGACGTCGCTTTGATCAGGAGGTCGCCGCCGAACTGAGTACTCACGCGCGTATTGCCCTGCTCTGTGGGCGTTATGAAGGTGTGGATGAACGGGTTCGCGCCCAATTGGTAACCGATGAGATCAGTATTGGCGACTTTGTCCTCAGCGGCGGTGAACTTGCCGCCATGGTCATTGTGGATGCTGTGACTCGGCTGTTGCCCGGCGCCCTCGGCTTTGCCCTCAGCGCCCATCAGGACAGCCACTCCCCAGGGCTCAGCGGGCTGCTAGAAGGTCCACACTATACGCGTCCGCTCACCTTTCGCGGGGAGAGCGCGCCTGATGTCCTGATTAGCGGCCATCATGGGCAGGTGGATCGCTGGCGACGAGAGCAATCCTTACTGCGTACCCTGGAACGCCGCCCCGATCTGCTCACCCAACTGCGGATCAGCGGTGGACTCACCCGCGAGGATCGCCGCTTTCTGGTTGAACACGGCTGGTCGGGAGACGAAGCAACGCTGTAAACCAGCTTGTTGAGACAATCCCGCCTATTCTAACACCCTTTTGGGAGCGCTCAAAACTAACCGCCGACCTAATGATAGAGAGTAATGAGTAAGGAGTAATGAGTAAGAAAAGTGACTTCTTCTTACTCATTACTCTTTACTCTTTACTCCTTACTCTTTACTCTTTACACTCTACCAACACTGCTCAATTGAAGGCGGCAATTACCTCGTTACTGTTTGCGCCCGCGCAGTGAATCGATCTTGGCGCTGAGGAGTTCGATCTGCTGGCTCAGTTGATCGATATCGCGTTTGGTGGGGACATTCATGCGGTTGAGGACAGCAGTGATCTGAGATTCCACCAGATTTTCGGCCTGTTTTGCCCCTTCCCCGCCTGCCTTTTGAATCTGTGCTTCCTGCTTTTTGGCTCGCTCGCGGAAATCCTGGAGCAGCCGCTGAGCGTCGGCCTCGGCGATCTCGCCCCGTTCTACCAACTTATCTACAAAGGCTTGCGCTTCCTCCATGCTGAGCGCCACAGCGCCTAGGCCCGCCAGCAGCACTCGCCGCGCCAGCAAATAAAGGGATGCGCCCTGCATAATCGCCTCGTTGCGCACATCAATGGCGACTTCTTTGATCTGTTCTTGCCAGTCTCGCTCTTCTTCACTCATAGGGTTGACTCTCTTTCTCGTAGATTAATGACGCAATGCGTTAGAAAATCCTAACAGAAGTCGCCAGCAGTGTCAACTCAAAATGGGGATTGGGGCAGGGCAATCGCGAGCTTCGTGATAGCAACGGATAAATCCGGCTTCTGACAGTGAAA
>JAHBVG010000117.1 GCA_019637695.1 Caldilineaceae bacterium
ACAACTGTCCACCACAAGCTCCTCGGGGATGACGCTCTCCACCGGCGCGTTCGGGATGACGCTCTCCACCGGCTCAATAGGACCGGTCGATTCTACTTCGGCTATCGCAAACCACGACGTTACCGACGAAATTAGCGGCGCGCAACTGCCCAACAGCAGCAGCAGCGCCGCCAATAGGATTAAATGTGGTTTCTTCAACATCGTTCTTCTCCTGACTGAATCATCTCTTGTTATGAATCGGCAGCCATTTTGCTTACCTTGATTTGAGGATAGCAATCCACACGTTTGGGGAGCGTTTGCCCCATCGTTTGGTTGGCGTTTGGGTGATCAAAAGAGGGGACGCACCGCAAAGCGCGTCCCCTCTTTTTGATTTGATTCGTCTTTCTTGAATTAAGCTGCCATTTTCACTGTCGCGGGGTATACATAGATAGCTGGAATGTGATCAGAAGTGTATTGATCAGGAAGATGATGAAACATAGGTGCGGTTTGTAACCGCACGTCTACAGGTGAACGTGCGGTTGCAGTCCGACCGCAGCGGTCGGCCCGCACCTACAGATTCCACCATGTCGTTGATCAGTACAGAATGTAATCAGAAGCCGCCTTTGGAAATAAGTGAGAGATAAATCGATCGTAAAAAACCCAACGCGCCCTATTAATCTCCCCAATCGCAGAGACTTTCCACATAGGCCGCGGAGCCGTCGCGCAGCCAGCCGTCGAGTTGGGCGGGTTCTTTCAACTGCTGGCCGCGCCGCCGAGGAACAACCACAAAGCGGGCGTCCAGTTCGGGGAGGGCGGTCATGTCCCCCCATAACTTCTCAAATTGGGTCACGGGGAAGATATCTTCCTGGCCTTTGCCCCAGCGCTTTTTCACATCTTTGAGGGTGATATAGGTGGGCATACGCGCCGCCATCCGCCGCACGGCGTCGGCCACTTTGATCCCATCCCCAAGATCTGCCCGCGTCAGCCCAAAGAGACGGAGCAGCCCGTCAATGTGAATCCAAAAGGTATTGGAGTTGTAATAGCGCAGGCGGAATTCTACCTCTTCGTGGGGCAGGGCCAGCCCTTCCACCAGCCGCACGCGACCGTCGATGCGCGCCAGCCCGCCGCCCCGATCTTCCAACTGCCGGTGGATGACCTCAGCCGTCATGGTCGCGCCCGATTGGATGAAGTGGCCGAGCAGCGCCGGCTCCACATCCGCGCCGACGGTGTCGATGTTGTGCATCATCAAGAATTGAAGCTGTGGACGTTCCGCCAGCAGCCGCCCCAATACGCCGTTGCGCAGCAGATTGGGCAACTCGTACCAATGCCCCACCGGGTGGATACACTGCGCGGGCAGATTGTCGGTGTAGTCGCTGCCCTCGCCCATGCTCTGCGCCCAACCGATCAAGGCGGCGTGGAGACTTTCCTGCACCTTCTGCGCCTGCTCATCGAGGATCTGCTGCGGCGTCTCTTCCCAGGCGAAGCGCAGATCGCGCGCCGTCGGCACCAATCGCAGACCGATGCTGCGCCCCGGCGAAAGCAACAGCGGCCCAGGATAGCCATAATGGTTGTGCGCAGCCAGCCAATCGGCGATGGCGCGATGGGTGAGATGGCTCGTCGTGAAGATGTGGGGGATCGACGCGCCGGCCATCCCACCGATGCGGCGGCTCTTGGCCAGGTGGACTTCGACAAAGGTGCGGTGTTTGCCATCCAATTTGGCGAAGGGGTTGAGCGACTTGACGACGCCAGCGCCGCGCGTCCAGCGGCTGCCAGCGCCGCCCGCCAAGGAGACAACGGCGACTTCGCCATTCGCCAGCGCGTCCATGCCCATGCGGCGCAGATCCTCACCCAGATCGGCGCTGGCGTCGGCGACATCCCCGACGCGGACGTCTTCGATCTGGCTGCGCGTGGGCAACCGGTTTTGGGCCAGCCCAATGCGTCCACTGCGCAGATCAGCGCGGATCTGCTCGTGCTGCACGCGGTCGAAGCCGTTGAGGGTCAGCAGCGCCTCCAGCGAGGACTCGCCCTCAGCGGCTTCCTCGGCCTGGGGCAGCAGCCGATCAAAGAGCGCACCCACCGTCCCCGACAAGGCCGGATCGGTGCGGCAGGCTGCGCCAAAGCGATCCAATTCGGCGCGTACGGAGGGCGAAAGATAGCGCTGTTCCTGGCGCAGCAGCGCGGGGACGGTGAGGGTATAGTAGCCCGGCGGCATCAGCGCGTCGCCCTCGCAGAAGAGATCGGCCCAGGTCCCCCGCTCGTTGATGGCGAAATCGTAGACCACCGGTTGCATGGCAAAGGGAACCGCCCGCTCCAACTCGGCTTTGGTCGCATCCATAATGGCCTGCAACCGTTGCTGGCCGCGGGCTTTGTGATCGGGGTGGAAGATGAAGCCCATACCGCCGCCCGACATACCGCCCAACATCCAAAAACCCCAAAAGGCGTCGCCAAATTCGGCGCGCACCCGGCGGATCAAGGTGTTGGTGTAATAATTCCCCGCCCAGGGGATGATGGTCTGGATCGGGCCGTTGAAGTTGCGTTCTGTGGCCGCACCGATGGCCTGCACATCCCCGGCTTTGAGCAAGGCAAGAATTTCGTCCAACGTGCGGATGGCCTGCCCCCGCCCCTGCCACTCGGCCTCAGCGCGCAGCAGATACTTCTCCGTCACCATCTCCAAGATCGGGCCGACATCCTGCGCCATGCCGCCGTGGACGAGGACAAGGCTATCTTGCAGGCTGCGCCGTGTGGCGTCGGAGATCTCATCGCGTCCAAAAACGTGGTGGCTGGGCAGTAGACGCCCACGGCTGATCCCAAACTCTGCGTCGCCGGGCGCGGCCCCTTCCCCTCGGATCAACTTCATGCCGGGCCAGACGCCGCCCGAATCCTGCCAGCCGCCGCCCGATCCGCCAATCCACTCGCCGAGGATGGCGCGCGCCGCTACCAATCGCCGTTCATCCTCGGCCAGTGCGCCTATAAGGGATCGGGTCTGTCCGGTGGCGCGCATACAGACGGCGATGAGGCTGGCGAGCAGATTGGTGGAGACGGCCAGCCGCGATCCTTTGGGGATGTCGTTGACTTTGCTGACGATCTCGATGCCGCGGCACGGCCCGACGAGACGGGCGAGCAGATCGCCCAACGGCTGCTGCGCGCCTTCCATGCCCGGCGGCACGATCCCGGCGGCGATGATAGCGGCCTTAATCAGCCCCAAATAGTCGCGAGCGAAGTCGTAGATCTCGGCCAGCGTGCTGATCTCGGCGGACGCGCCCAAATCCACGCTGACGAGTCGAAGGACGGGCCGGTCGATGACGCGGAAATAGGTCTCAATGGGCGGCTGCGGCGGCGACGATTCCCGATTTCGGCTGCGCACACTCAAGTCGATGGAGACGTTGAGGATGCGCGCGCCTTCGGGGAAGTCCATGCCCAGAAAGAAGATATCGCTCCAGCCACTGTGGGTCAGATCCATGCGCACGGGCGTCGTCTCGCGCAGAATGGGGAAGAGTCCATTGTCGCCCGGCTCGGTCAGCCGGGGATGGATGCGCAGCGGTTGGTCGGCGGGGTGTCCAATGCGGAACATCCATTGGTTTCCGCGCACAGAGCGAACACTGCGCCGCACTTGATCGGCCAATGTCTGAAAGCCCAGGCCATGATAGGCCGCCGCCAGCGCGCTGGAAATGGCGTCGTTAGGACCATCTGCGGCTTGCCGGGCCAGAAAAATGTCGATGGCTTCCTCAAAGCGGCGTTTGAGCAGATTTTCATAGCCGTCGAAGGGGATGGTCCCCCCGGCGGGCAGATCCGCTTTTTGGGGCAAGTGAAAGCGATGGATGGCGTAAAGGAAGAAGAGGGCGCGCACTCGCTCATAGAGATTGTCGTTCTGGCGACGCATGAGATCCAGCGCGGCGCACTCGTCGAGCAGCGTCTGCAACGACGCCGTCCGCGCGAAGCTCTCCAGCGAGCGGTCGCGGATCTGCGGGTCCTTTGCGGTGATGATGTGAATGAGTTCGCTCATGGTTTTTAGCAGTTAGCCGGTAGCAGGTAGGAGGTAGCGCAGAAGCGGAAGAGGGAGGGAAGAAGAGAGGGAGAGAGAGGAGATGAAGTTTCCCAATCCCTAGTCCCCAGTCCCCGATCCCCGATCCCCAATTACCCCTTCATTTCGCGCACGGCGAGCAGTTCGAGCATGCGGGTGAGGACTTCGTCGCGGTCGCGGCCGTTGAGGGCCAGGGCGACCTGCGCGGTGAGCAGTCCATATTTGACGCCGACATCGAAGCGTTGGGCCTGTTGCACCAGGGCCAGGTATTGTTCGCGGCGGGCGATTTCATCCAGCGCCGTGGAGAGCGGCAGCCCTCGGTTGTTCTCATCCGCCAGCAGTCGCCCCAGGATTTCCATGACTGTGGGCGTCAACACGTGCATGCCGAAGAAGCAGAGATAGTGGCCGGCGCGCAGACCTGGCACCAGCAATCGCTGTTCCGCCTCGGTGGGCGTGGGTTTTTCGAGCACAGTATCGATCTGATAGAGATCATCCCTGCCGGAGAGCCGCCGCCCGCCGATGGCCCCATAGTAGGGCAGCAGACTTTCGCGCGTCGGCTGCACCGCGGAGACGGCGCAATCGTGCGCTTCGGCTATTTGGACCAGTCGATGGGCGCAGCCTTGGTTGTCGCGGCTGACATAAAGGTGATCGCCGACCAGATGCAAGAAGGGATCGCCGCCCACAAATTTCTGTGCGCAGAGGACGGCGTGTCCGTAGCCCAGCGGTTCGGTCTGCGCTACAAAGTGGAGCCGCCCAGCGTGTTCGCCGACAACGGCGGCATAGGCATTCTCATCGCCAGGGCGCACTACCACGCAGATCTCGTCGATGCCAGCGTCAATGGCTTCTTCCACCAAAATGCGCAGCACCGACTTTTCGGTTCCATCGCGATCAATCAACGACTGAAGCGGCAACGTGCGCTGTCGTCTCCCCGCGGCTGTGATCACAGCTTTCGATACGTGCATGGAGTGGCTCTCCGTGATTGGTGAATGGTGTCGGGGATCAGGGACTGGGGATCGGGGACTGGGAAACATCACCTTGTCCCCTCTTCCCTCTCTTCTTCCCATCTCTCAGCCGCCCAGTTTCCTCACCTGTTCTTGCAGGAAGGGCAGGCTGAGTGGGCCGCCGATGTGAATCTCCTGGATGAAGCCGTTACGGTCGATGAAGAAGGTGGTGGGCAGGGATCGCACAAAGTAGCTGTTGCCCACAGCATGATTGCTGTCCATGAGGATAGGGAAGGTGGTACCCACCCGCTCATGGATGAACCGTTCTACGACGGCGACCGATTCACCCTGATCCACGCCCAGCACGACCACATCTCCTGCGCCGTACTGCTGCCAGATCGCTTCCAAAGCGGGCATTTCTTCACGGCAAGGCGGGCACCAGGTCGCCCAGAAGTTGAGGATCACCGGTTTGCCTTGAAAATCCGAGAGGTGGACCTGTTCCCCGGTCAGGGTGACAAGGCTGAAATCAGGCGCAATCGATCCGACTCTTGCCGCAATGGTAGCGCCGTTCATCTCAGCGCTGTCGCTGACAGCCGGCGCGGCTGAATCCTGGTTCATCCAGATCAGCCCAAAGATGAGGGTAAGGGCGGCAAGCCCGATCCAGCCGCTGACACTCTTACGCGGTTTGACAACAGGAGGCGCTTCTGGGGGTGAGAGTTGACCTTCATCGATAGTATTCATGATTGGCATTTTACCACAGACACCCCACAAAGAGAGTGAAAACAGTAAACTTTGCAGAGGACGCTACACAAGAATAGAGCAACTTGTGGTATTCTACCCTTGTCTTTTTTCATCTTCAACCCAATTAGGAGGAATCTATGGCAGTCACCAAAGCGGAAGCTGTCTGGTCAGGAACGTTGCGCGAGGGCAAGGGCACCATGAAACTGCCCAAGGGTAACTATGAAGGGCCGTTTACCTTTGCCTCTCGGTTTGAAACAGGCGATGGCACCAACCCGGAAGAATTGATCGGCGCTGCCCATGCCGGTTGCTTCTCCATGTTCTTGTCTGCGCTTTTGAGCAATAACAAGTATACACCCACACGCATCGCCACTACGGCTACCGTTCACCTGGGCGAAGGGCCGGCCATTACCAAAATTGAATTGGACTGCGAGGCCAAAGTCCCCAATCTCAGCGACGAAGATTTCCAAAAGTTCGCCAGCGACGCCAAAGCGGGATGCCCCGTTTCCAAGGCGCTGGCAAGCGTCAACGAGATCGTACTCAACGCGCGGTTGGTCAACTAGACGAGGATCGTTACTGTAAATTTGAGATTAAGAGATTAGGTGATTGGATTTCTGCCCCAATCACCTAATCTCTTAATGCCTTAATCTCCCAATCTGCCGATCCCCATCTTGCCCATGAACGACCAATCTCCATCCCCTGTCCAGGCGCAGCCAGATCGGATCGGCTGTCTGCCCGTGTTCTTTGCTCTCTTCGTCCTCTTCGCGGGGATGGTGCGTCTTGTGGCCAATCTTCTAAATCTTGGGCTGCCCGAACGCTCGCTCACCGACACCTATTGGACGCTGGCCCTGACCGCAATCTTCGCGACGATCCTCTGGCTGTTGCGCAGACGCGCAGGGAACGGACGGCAGCGGGCCATCTATTCCACCTGGCTGGCTGCGCTGATTCTCCCCGTCCTCCTTATCCCCACAACATGGTTTCTGCCCGTGGAATTCCAATGGGCGGCGTTGACCCGTGTGGGGCTGCTGGCGATCTTCGCGCTGCTGGTACGCCGGCTGACGCATGGTCTGCCGCGCCAGGTTGCGCTACCGGCGTTGCTGGCATCAATAGCCGCAGGCGCGCTCCTTGCCTATCCCTGGCTGCTATGGGGCGCACTGGGATCGATCACCGACAGCGGGCTGGCCCTCCTGGCGGCGGCGCTCTTCGGTTGGTCATCGGCGCGCCTCATCGCCCATTTTGGGTTGCTGCCGTGGGAACGAATGGGCGGCGGCAGTCTGCTCGGCGCAGGCTTCGTTGTCGCCGTCTCCTTGCTGTTGATGGTGCGCAACCTGGGTTTCAACAACGGATCGCTGCTGCTGGCCTTGGGGATGCCCCTGCTCGGCTGGTTGGGGATCGCGCTCATCGTCGCGGACCAGCGTGGGATGGCGGCAAACTGGCCGTCCCTGGCCGTGCTGCTGGGATTGGCCGCTGCCTACCCCCTTCTCTTTGCCGACCCCGATACGCTGCTGATCATGTTCATCATCCAGCGAGAAGGACTGCTGTGGGGTATACAGGCTGCGCTGGCGATGGGCGGGATCGGCGTGATGCTGGCGCTGCTGGCCGGGCTTGTGCGTCGAGGATTCAACCGTACAGTCATGGCGTCTGCAACGATCCTTCTCTGGCTGGTGGGGATCGTCCTCTACGCGGCGGTGGGGCAGCCGGGGATCTATGGCGACCGCCTCTTTGTGATCCTCAATGAGCAGGCCGATGTCTCCGCGGCGGCGCAAATCGACGACTACGACACACGGCGCATGACGGTCTACCGCACGCTGACCGAACACGCCCTCGCCACCCAGGCCGATCTGCGCAGCACGCTGGATCGCTTTGGCATCAGTTATACACCCTACTATCTCGTCAACGGATTGGAGGTGGAGGGGAACTTCCTCGTTGGCCTCTGGCTGGCCGGTCACCCAGCTGTGGATCGGGTGTTGCCCTCGCCGATACTGCGTCCGCTGCCGGGGGAACCGGTGATGCTCTTGGGCAGCAGTGAGTATCAACCCCAGTCGACGCCCTGGAATCTAGAGATGATCGACGCGCCGCGAGCATGGACCGAGATGGGCGTGCGCGGGGAGGGCATTGTCATCGGCCAATCCGATTCGGGCGTGGATTGGCAGCATCCGGCGTTGCGCGACGGCTACCGCGGGCTGCGCGTTGACGGGACCGATCACAATTACAACTGGTTCGATCCGTGGGAGCGGACGGCCACGCCCGTGGATGTCTTCGGCCACGGCACGCATACGTTGGGCACAGCGCTGGGCGAATTTGTGGGTGTTGCGCCGGACGCGTCCTGGTTTGGCTGCCGCAATCTGGCCCGCAATCTTGGCAATCCGGCGCTCTATGTGGATTGTATGCAGTTTATGCTGGCGCCCTTCCCACTGGGCGGGGATCCCTTTGCTGACGGCGATCCCATCCGCTCGGCCCATGTCACCAACAACTCGTGGGGCTGCCCACAGGGGTTGGAGGGCTGCGATCCGTTGGCGTTGCAGCCAGCCGCCGACGCCCTGCGCGCCGCCGGCATCTTCACAGTCGTCTCGGCGGGGAACGAAGGGCCAGAATGTAGCACCATCGACGCGCCGCTCTCACTCTACGCCAGCGTCCTCACCGTTGGCGCGGTTAGTTCAATCGGCAATCTGGCATCCTTCAGCAGCGTGGGGCCGGTCACTGCTGACGGCAGCGGACGCATCAAGCCCGATCTGGTGGCGCCGGGCGTCGATATCCTTTCGACTGCGCCCGGCAACGGCTACAGCCGCGCCGACGGCACATCCTCGGCAGGGCCGCATGTGGCGGGGGTGGTGGCGCTGATGTGGTCGGCCAACCCTGCGCTAATCGGCGACATCGAACGCACCGAAGAGATTTTGATCGAAACCGCCACCTCTTTCCAAGGCGCCATCAGCTCTGAGGAAGTCCTCTTTGGCGAATTCTGTTACCAGAGCGCAGAGATCGTCCCCAATATCCTCGCCGGATACGGGATCGTCAACGCCTATCGCGCCGTAGAACGAGCATTGGCCGAGTAATCAGTCTGCGCCATCCTCATTGCGGACGCGCCAACAGCGCCCAATATCCATAATCTGAAGGATAATCTCCCGTTCCGCCGTGAGTTCGAGGAAATGGGCAAATCGTCGCCAATATTCCTCGCCCGGTTCTTCGAGATTATAGCGTCCACGCGTTTCGTCAAAGGCAAAGGGCCACACGTCCCCCGGATCGCGTGAAGACATGGTACAGCGCACATAGTTGCCGCCAACGGAACGCAGCAGATCGAGATGTTCCTCCAGGTTGGGGATCTGAAAGAGGTTGTCTTCCACCGAACCGCCCAATAAGAGGACGGGCTTACCCTTGTACTGCCAATAAAAAGGGTTCTCGCGGTAGGGTCGGATAGCGTCGTGATTGATCACAATAGATCTCCTTTCAAGGGTGAATTTGCCAGAGGCGGCGAATGAGGCCGCTCAGCCCCAGGCCGAGGATGAAGCCAATGACGACATCGCCCACGTAGTGGACGCCGGTCGCGATGCGGCTCCAGCCGATCCAGAGGATGAGCAAGGGCGCCCAGCGGGCCCAGGCGGGGTGCAGGATCGACGCCCAGACGAGGATGGTACCGCTGCGAGCGCCGTGCCCGCTGGGGAAGCTATGCACATCGGCGCCGCGCCCGTAGAAAAATTGACCCGTGCCGGGGCGTCGCCGTTTGAAGACGCGCTTGATCGAAAGCGTCACCATCAGCGCGGCGATAAAGCTCACGATCCAGCCCACGATCTGTCGTTTGCGAGCCGGGTCTTCGCCGCTCTGCTGCCAGAGGATCACTGTGATCCCCGCCCAGAGCAGCGAATCGCCGGCATGTGCGCCCACCATCGCCAGCCAGAAAAAGGGATTGCGCCAGCGCTGTCCGTCCTCAACCAGCGCCAGCCGTCTGGTCAGGCGCACGTCCACGCGGATCAGCCAGCGCACAAGCGCCATTATTCTAGCCATATTCTTGTGCCACACAGAAATTGTCCAATGGTCGAGTTATGTCCGCGCATGCGCCGGGTGTTCGGGGTGTTGCGCCAGGTAATGTTGAATAGCTTCGAGATGGTGGGGTTTGTCCACGTCCATCCCAGCTTCGGCAAATGGCATAATGATGGGCGCGCCAGTAGCGCCCAATTCCCGTTCCACCACACCCAACATTGTCTTCAACGAGAGTCGTCCGATCAGATAGTTGAAAATGACGCCGAAACCCAACATGCGCACCTGGTTCAGGACACTCTTGCGGCTGGCGAAGAAGCGTTCCATGTGCTGGTGGGTGCGCAGCCCGGCTTCAAGGTCGAGCAAAAAGAGATCGCCGCTGCAATATTGCCCCTCGCGTAGCCTCAAATAGGATCGCTTGCTGTTGGGGAAGGTCGCTTCCATCACACTGCGTTTGACAATACCCCAATAAATGTCATGATCGTAAGGGCGGCAGGCGTCGATAAACCATCGGATCATCTCGCCGGTGAGCAGCGGCGCGTCGGCGGGCATTGCCAGCACATAGCGGTTCTGGTTGTTGATGGCCGCGGCCTTCTTGGCGCCGGCCCGTTGGTTCGCCGTCATCCCCCCTTGATCCTCGATATAATGGATGGGCCGCCCAAAATCAGGCGCATCCTTAGGATCGAGGCCGACGATCACGATTTCGCCGATCTGCTTGCTTTCATCAAGCGCACGGACCACATGCCAGATCATCGGCGCGCCGGCGATCTTGAGCAGTACCTTCTGTGGCTGGCCGGTGATCGCTGCCAACGGATCGACCTTGTTCCGATCATAACCGGCAGTGATGACGGCGTCGAATAGAGTCTGCGGAGCAGCCGATTTGGGTTGCAAAGAAGTACTCATAGCGATGGGTGTCCGATCAATGGTGAGCCGAAGCTCTCGTTCTTGGGCCTGAAGATGTCCTATCTCTGCTTCCAACCGATTCCGCTGTTGCGGGCTTGCGGACGCCAGCCGTCGCCGCGCCGCCGCCAGCTCGCGGATCACCTCATTCTTGCGTTCGATCAACTCCGTACGCGTCGGCATAGCTGTCAGGGACTGAGGATGGGGGACTGGGGATCGGGGCATAAGCGCTAATAGAGAACACACATAAAGTTCGTACAATCGTAGGGGCACTTGCGGACGCTGCGTCCGCTGGGTGCGGCAAGCAGCATCCGTACCGAATTGTATGATGTTCAAATGGCTTCTCTATAAGATAAGGGCCTGCGACAGTACCGGGGACTTCACACTGAACGTGACGCCAGGCGTGGATGCCTCGACTCTCTTCTTCCCTCCCTCTCTTCTTCCCTCCCTCTCCTCCCTTCTGGGCTACCTGCTACCTGCTTCTCTACGCCAACAACGAGTACCCACCGTCGATCTCAATCGTCTGGCCGACGATCATTGAGGCGGCGTCGCTGCAAAGCCAGGCGGCCAGTTCGCCCACATCCTCAGGGGTGACGAGGCGACGGGTCGGCGTGCGCTCGGTGGCCTGTTCAATAATCTGCGCCTTACTGGGGAAAAAGTCAAGCGCGCCGGTGATGACAACGCCAGGGCTGATGCAATTGGCGATAATGTTATCAGGGGCCAGCTCCACTGCGAGATAACGGGTGACGGCCTCAACCGCGGCTTTGCTCACACCCACAACGCTGTATTCTGGCAGGACACGACGGCTGCCAAAGCTTGTCACGCTTAGGATGCGCCCCCAGCCGCTGCGCCGCATAAAGGGGACAGTGGCCTGCGCGCCGATCAAAATGCTGCGGGCGTTAATGTCCATTGTCCAATCCCAGTGGCGACGCTCCAAATCCATCATCGGGCGCAGGACGCCGCTGGCGGCGTTGCCGACGAAGATCTCTACACCGCCGAACACAGCCACTGTTTCATCCACCATCCGCTGGATCTCGTCCTCTTGCGCGATGTTGGCTTTGACGGCAATCGCTTTGCCGCCTATCTGCTCGATGGCGGCGACGGTCTCCTCAGCGGCTTCGCGTTTGCGCAGGTAATTGATCGTCACCTGGCAGCCGCGTTGGGCCAGGGCCAGGGCGATCCCCCGCCCGATGCCGCGTCCACTGCCGGTGATGATAGCCGTCTTGCCAGAGAGCGTTTGCATCGAGAAAGTCCTTGTGGGGAGTGGAGGATGGATATTGGGTATTGGATATTAGAGATTGGGAGATTGGGCGATTTCAGAACCCAGGCGAGACTCAGTCTCCACTATCCAATATCCAATCTCTTTCTGTTCACCAATCTAGCGCCAATAGCCTCACCAACTCGTCGGCGCTGGTAGCGCCGCGGATGCGCACGCGCCGCAATTCAAAGAGATCCTCGCTGCTGTGGGTTGCACCCTGTACGGTGGTAACGCCAGCCCAATAATGAGCGCTCTGAAAGATCCGGATCGTGTTTTCGTCATACTGCCCAGCCGGGTACGAAATAAAACGCGGTCGCTCACCCAATTCATGCTCGATGGTCTCCAGGCTACCCAGCGCCTGCCAAATTAGATAAGCATCGTCACGTCCTTTGAGCGAGGCATGGTTACGCCCATGCGATTGGATCGACATCCCACCCGCGTGCATCTCACGCACCATCTCCCACGAAAGGTAGTCGGGCAGTCCCAAGTCGATGAAATCGGTGACGATGAAGAAGGTCGCCGTCATCCCTCGTTCCTTGAGGAGGGGGAAAGCATTGGTGTAGTTGTCGCGGTAGCCGTCGTCAAAGGTGAGGATCACCGGCCTGGCGGGCAGCGGCGCGCCTTCGGTCAAGTGCAGCAATAAATCGTCCAGGCGGATGGTGGTATAGCCTTCCTCGCGCAGACGATCCAAATGTTGCGCAAAGAGATCCGGCGCTACCGAGAGATCACGCCGATAAATATCGGCATTGTCTGGCGGCACACTTAGATAATGATACATCAGAATCGGTATCTGCGCTGTGCGCAACGCGCCGTCCGGCGTGGGAACAATGGGCGGAGAGAGCGGCGCGGGCGCAACTGTCGGGATCGTGGGAGGGATAGCCGTTGGCGTCGGCGTGGCAGCAACCATCACCGTAGGCGTGATCAGCGCCTCATTCATCACCATCGGGATCGCCACCGTATGTGAAAGCGTTGCCGTTGACTCTGGCGGTGCTGTGGCCTCTGGCGTCAACGCCGCCAATATCTTAGCGCGGATCAGAATCAGAATACGAGCGCGGATCAAGGCTTTGAAAAGATCCATGTTCAGCGTCTCGGACGTAGGCGTAAGTGTAGCCGTTCCTGTAGGCAGGCGTGTCGGGATGGGTGTATTTGTCGGGGTGGAGGTAACGGTACTTTCCGTCGTTTGCGCGTGGACCGTTTGATTGGCCTGCGCAAAGCCCAACAGCACCGCTGTCATCAACATCGACAAAAAGACGATCAGAAAAGACAGGCGCAGTGGATGGCGTGTGGATGACCGATCCTGACCCGGATCTGTATGAAATAACTTCAAGATAACTCCATAAGGTTTACAAAGGCAGGTAGACAAAATCCGTATAGAGGCATGTCATGGACGATTCATGCCGCTTAACAGTTCCCATTGGCTATGATTTTGCTGAAATGGTTAGAAAATTGCAAGAAATTGCTTAAATATTGAACAAAATAGATGGTTTGATCGTTCTAAATACCGACAGTGCTTGTCGATAGATAGTGACTGAGCCGAGATCGCAGCAGCGCCAGTAAGGCTCCCCTTTCAAGTTTGATTTCGTTTAGGAATCTAGACCGCAGAAAAAAGTTGCAGTTTCGTAGAACATTCATATACTCAAAAGAAGTGGCGACAAAACTGTAGCGTTGAGTGTTTTACTGCGGTTTATCGATTGTGTGAAATTGATGTGTCGCATAAAACAGAGAGCACCCTACCAGTGTCCTGTCGTCAGGTCTGGGTGCAGTGCGACAACTTTTAACCATATGGAGCAAAAGGATGTATCGCCAAAAAATTCGCGAATATTACGAACACCTAAGCCCAAGCTATCGTAGGGTTGCCGACTTTGTGATGAGCCATTATTACGAAGCGGCCTTTATGACGGCAGCGCAACTGGCTGACGCTGTCGATGTGGACACCACAACTGTGGTGCGTTTTTCGCAACGTCTGGGCTACAACGGCTATCCCGAATTGTTGCAGGACATCCGCAAACAGGTTAAGAACGAAATTTATTCGGTCTACGAACCTCAGACCCTGTCCCAAAATGACCCGGCGGCGCTCTTTAAGCTACAGATCGAACAAGACGACAACAATCTGCGCCAGATTCTGATCCAGAATCCGCCGGAACACCTTCAGGCCGTGGCAGAAGTATGCCGCAACGCCGAACGCATCTACTTTGTGGCGGAAGGATACGCCAATACTGTCGCCGAAATGGTGGCTGCGCAACTTCGTCATCAAGACATCCGCGCCGAGGCTGTTGCTGAAGATCCGGTACGGCGTGCAGCAACGCTGGCCAATCTGGGTAGCCGGGATCTGGTCATTGGCATTAGCGCAACCGAGTATGGAGAGAGTGTGGCTCGCGCCCTTAGTTTTGCCCAAATGCAGGGCTGCCCCACCTTAGGGGTTGTCGGTTCTCTCGATAGCTCTGTCAATCGGGCCGTGGATAAAGTCATCTACGCGCCGTCAGACATGTCAGGTCCGCTGCCAAGTATTGTGGCGCTAATCGGCGCTTTGACTGCGCTGGCGCAGACTTTGATCAACCGTGATAACAAAGCCCAAAGCCGCCGTCGCGCCGTGAATGACGCCTACCATTTTTTGACACGTAGAGGCGAATCGGTAGAACGGGCTGTTGCCCAGTAACGCTGGTTTCCTCGAATCTTCCCGCCGCCGAGCAGATGCTCGGCGGCTTTTTTGCCTCCGCGGGGGAAGAGATGACAAGATGATTGAATAATTGTTCCCGATCCCCAGTCCCCAGTCCCCAATCCCTAATCTCCCCCACTCCGCAACCGCTGGCGCAACCCGGTGTTGGCCTCTACATCAAGGAAAGTGTCGAATTCCATAAAGTAACCTTCCGGGTCGAGTCCGTAGAAGAAGCGCACCCGATCCGCCACTTCGTCCATGGATGCGGTCTTGGCGTCAAACTCAGGATAGCGTTGTAAGCGATCCAGCCATGCCTCGAATTCATCGGTGATCAGGGCGATGGTCACCAACTTTTTCTCCGAGTAAGGATGCAATCCCTCCCCAGCGCGGACAGGACCGATGAAGGCGCTCCGCGCTATTGGGTAGATCTGCGCAAAGCCTTGATCCACCACCATCGACAACCCCATACCCTCGCGCAGGAACCGCGCGATGCCGGGCATATCCTCATAATAGAGCCAGAGTACAGTAGCGGTAATCGGCAGCGCCCCCTCAGGACCGGCGTTAATTGGACGGATGCTTTGGAGCAGGGGCAGCAATTGTTCATTCTCTGGGTGAGGATTAAAGCGTTCGAACTCCAGGTAATAGCCCTCAGGATCGAGCGCCACAAATCCCTCATGGGCCTTGCCCACATCTGGCTTCAACTCGTGATGAATGGGAACGCCGGCGGCGCGCAGCATATCATACCAGGCTTCTACCTCCTCGGTCGCGAAGGCCGTTGTCACCGTCTTCGGCTCGTCCGGCGCGTGCTGGCTATAGGCCAGGTCCATCAGCGTGAAGAAGGAAGTGGGTGAACTCTGCACCATCTTGGCAAATCCAAAATCTGCAGCCAGTTCCAACCCTAGCGTCCCGCAGTAAAAATCAAGCGCTCGCCCTAAATCGTGATAATAGTAGAAGGTGTTGATCGCAGAAATGGATGGTTTCATCGGTAAATTCCTTTCAGGTAAGGGCACGGATGGGGGCGGGAGCAAACATTAGGTTTATGGTGAGCATGCTTCCCGCCCCCACCCGCGCCCCTACGGTATATGGCTAAAGTTACCTTCACCCTTCTCAATCGCTCGACTGTAATTGGATCCCCCGCACAGGGTTGGCGTCAAGGCCAAAGGTTAGCATGGGCGGGCCAGGGACGCGCAAGGTGAGCAGATGCAAGGTCAGTAGCAAATATTCTAGCCGGGCAGCGCCACAGCAGACGAGTTGCTCAATACATTCGATGATAATGGGCGCGGTTGCCTCGCCAAACCAGTGGGTGGGGATCGCCTGGAGTACCTTGCCCAATATCATAGCGCCCTCGTCCATGTTGTCGCTGGCGAAGCTATCTGCGCAATCGTGTAGATCCTGATGCAGCGCGTTATCCTCTAGCAGATGTACCGGCAAGATGCGCCTGATCTGGCCGATGGCCTGAGCCGCAGCAATGCTCGGCTGGCTACGCATGTGCCGATGAAGCCGAATAAACGCTCGCTCTTCGCCGACAATACGCGCCAGGGCCAACGCCAGTTCCATGCGCATGGTCTCATCCTGGCTGGCGCGGAGCAATGAGAGCATCGGGTGGATCGCTTCGCGCGCGCCGAGTTTGCCGAGGGTAGATGCACAGGCAACGCGCAGACCTTCATCCCGTTCCGCCGTCAGCCGCGCCAGCAGCGTGGGTACAATGCTGCTATCCCCCAGGCTGCCCAGGGCGCGCACGCTGTGCGCCTGAACTGAGCGATATTTGGAAGAAAGCGCAGTCTGGAGGGCCTCTCTGGCTTCGTGCTGATCTTCGCCGATCTTGCCCAACGCCCAGGCGGCCACGACGCTCATGGCCGGCAGATCTTCTTGCAAGACCTTGATCAGCGCACGGGTCAGGCGAGGATCTGCCGGCATCCGCGCAATCGAGAGGATCGCCTCGTAGCGCACATTAAAACGGGGATCGGTGAGGGCGTCCAGCAATTCATCCACTGCCAACGGGCTGCGGATCTCGCCCATCCGCTCGGTGATCAGCACGGTATCGTGTTCATTGCGGGCGCGATAGAAGCGGATCAACGATCCCAACGCCAGCACAGGGTTGCCGCGCAGGAAGAAACCGGCAAACTGCGCCGTGCTGAAAGGGCTATCCCCGCGGATGGCGTGGAGCAGCCCGACGCTGACCAGGGGCAGCAACACCGCCGCCAGGAAGAGCGGTGTGTACGGATCCAATTCTAAAAAGAGGAAGCTGCCCGAGATCCCCTGTGAAAAGTCGAGCGCGCGTCCACCCACAAATTGGCTGAACGCCGCCGTGATCCCCGCCCAGGCGAAGTAGAGAGCCATGTAATCTCGCTTCTTGGCAGTGGGGACGATGCTCACAAAGAGCAGTCTGCCAGCGCCGATCCCCCAGCCCAGGTTGGCGGTTCCTTGCAAAAAGGCGATGATCAACGCTAACGGCAAACTCAACGCCACCCCCTTGGGGATCGTCCACCAGAGCAGCGGAATCAGGACGAGCATGATCAGCCCGGTGAGCATGATGGGCTTGCTGCCGTAACGATCCGCCGCCCATCCCCACAGATAGCCGGAGACCAGCGTCCCCAACAATGTCCCCATTTGTAGAAGCACCACACTGCCCGCGCTCAGCCCGACTTGCTCTTGCATAAAAAGGGGCAGGAATGAGGCCAATGGCACCGTCCCCAGGGTGATCAGGGCCAGGCCGATCAGATAGCGACGGAAATCGGCGTCGCCCAGCGCAGCCCAAAGATCCCGACGCCCTGCCGCCGCCTGAGGATCGGGCGCGCCGCCGGGGATGAAGGTCGACGCCCAGACGGAGAAAAGACCGAAGAGAGTGCCCACGGCGAAGAGCAGCATGAAACCATCCAACCCCACTGTGCGGTCGAGGACAAGACCAGCAATGCCGACAGCTACAAATCCGGTTATCCCGCTGAGGATATTGCTGGTGGCCGAATATTTGCCGCGCACCGTGTTGGGGACGAATTCCTGCACCCAGGGGTAGTAGGCCGTCTCCTCAATCGAGCGGATGGTAGAGAAAAGCGCCACGACGCCAGTGACGTAGAAGAAGATGACTTGATCCCCGAATTCTGTCAACACCCAGGGGGTCAACAGCAGCAAAAAGGTGATCAGCTTGCGCGCCAGGTAGAAGATCACAAAGGTCCGCTTGTAGCCAACACGGGCGGTCAGCGGCGCGATAAACGGGGCCATACATGCTGTCAAAGGGATCAACGAGAGGATCAGACCGATCTCGGTCTTCGAAAGACCCAGTTCGTTGAGAAAGAGTACAAAGGCAGAGCCAAAATAGATGAACTGCGAAAAGACCGTGTTGGATGCATTGGTGGCAAAGCTCCAGCGCAGCCCACGGAGTTTTTCAACAGTGGTAGGTTCGTTAGCCATAGGGAACGGGTTTATCGTGAGTCCGCAGTAACTACTAAGCCCGATGTTCCAGGCGGGTCACGGACCCGCCGCCAGGTCCGTGACCTGGCTAGAGCAGGGCATGGCAGTTACGTCCGGCAAAGGTTTATCCAATTTGAATCGTCATTATCTCACAATCCATCTGGGCAAACCAGAACGCTTTCGGTCCGGGGATGTAGTTCAAATCGGGAGCGAGAATGCTCTGCGCGGCTGCGTCTCAAATTTGGGGTGAGAATGCTCCTCGCCGGTCCGTGACCGGCGGCGGCCGGATCACGGACCCAACCAGAGCGCCTCCAAATTGAAACGCACCCTTCGGTCTGAGAACATGATCACGCTTTCGGCAAAAGCTGGCGTTCCTGGTAGACTTTGTTTAGCTGTGCAGGACTTACACAGTTGAAGCAGACCTGCCAGGTTTTCTAAACCTGGCAGGTCTCCGAACTGCATAAGTCCTATGTAGAATAATGGCGAGGAATAGACGAATAGTCTGCCAAACCATATTTGTCGAGGAGGGGGGCTGCTTGCAGCGCCCCTCCTGAACATCCGACAAAATAACTCTTTGGTGGACCACTAATTTCACTGTAAGGAGATTGTATGACGCTTAAAATTGCACAAGTTGGGATGGGACGCTGGGGACAGAATTGGGCGAAGAACCCAATCCCCACGGTCGAGGAATTGGAAGTTGTCGCCTGGGTAGACGCCAGCGCCGAGTCGTTGAGAGAGGCGCGGACCGAGTTGGATCTAGACCCGGATCGCTGCTTCCTCTCGGTGGATGAGATGTTGGGCACTGTCGATGTGGACGGCGTGCTGATCACGGCGGCGCTGCCCGGCCATGTGCCGGTGGCAGAGGCGGCGTTGAAGGCGGGCAAACATGTCCTCACCGAGAAGCCCTTTGCCCCCTCTGTGGCGGACGCGCAACGGCTTGTCGATCTGGCTGATCGACAAGATCGGGTATTGATGGTGAGCCAGAACTATCGGTTTTTCCCTGCGCCGCGGTTGGCCGCTCAGCTTACAGCGGATCAAAGTGTGGGCGCGCTCTATGCGGTTGAACTCGTCTTTCGCCGCCAGATCTATGAACCCCCGGCTCGCCACGCGGCGTTGGTACAGCCGCTGCTCATGGATATGGCGATCCACCATTTTGACCTCTTACGGATGGTCCTGGGCCGCGAGCCGGAGGCTGTCTACTGTCATAGTTGGCAGCCGCCAACCAGCAAGTTCAACGATCCGCCGGCGGCGGCGATGGTTGTACAGTTCGGCGGCGGTATTGTGGTCACCTATCAGGGCAGTTGGGTAAGTACCGGGCCAGTCACGCCCTGGGCCGGGGAATGGCGCATGGAATGCACCGAGGGCGAGATCCTGTGGACGAGCCGCGGCGGATCCAATGGCAGCATTGAAGGGGATTGGGTCAAAGTGCGCAAGCCGGGCGCAGCAGAAAAGAATGTTCCGCTGCCCACCTTGCGCCACAGAGGCCGCGCCGGATCCCTCGCCGCTTTTGCCGAGACCGTGACCAGCGGCAATGCTCCCGACTATACAAGCCTGGGCCGCGACAACATCGGCAGCCTCCGCTTCATGCAAGCCGCCATCAAATCGGCAGCCATCGGCAAGCCGGTGGAGATTGGGGATTAGGGGCTGGGAATCGGGGCATAAGCGCTAAATTAAGGGGTAACGGGCAAGTGCCGGGGACTGTGAGGCCCCCGGCACTTGCGCAGGACTTTAACCCTGCTCCACCATCTCTGCAATGCGGCGCACGCGTTCGATCTGGTTGATCGGCAAGACCATGTCCCCTACGCCGAGGATCATGCGCCCATCGTCGACTGTCGTTAGCAGGCTTTCGACGTAGGCGTGGAACTCCGCTTCGTCGGTCCCTGCTTCGAGGATTGGCGAGGGGATGCCGCCCCAAATGATGGGTCCATTACGCCAGGCATCCCAGATTTCGGGGAAGGTGAAGGTGGTGAGCGGCGCCGGCGAGATCGACTCGCAGACATCGAGACCCGTCTCGGTGAGCAACCCCAGCAACGATTGGATGTTGCCATCGGTGTGGCTGCCTACCTTCTTCCCCTGCTTGTGCAAAATATCGGTATAGCGCTGATAGACCGGCAGCGCGTATTGGCGGAAGAGACGCGGATTGGTCATCGTGCCTTCCAGATTGTCGCCTAATTGCACGTAAAGCACATCCAACTCTGCCAGGTTGTGGAGGAACTCGGTGCAGCGTTCATCTAGCAAATCGAGCAGTCGCGCAATCGGTTTCGGCGAATCGTGCAGGGCGAAGAAGAAGATCTCGGTGCTGAAATAGTCGATCAGCAACTGCTGAAAGGGGATACGCATCAACGCGGGGATCACATAGCCCCAATCACCGATCTCCGCCTCAGCCGCGCGCAGCCTCTCCTCTTGCGGGACATACTCCATCCGTTCCAAAATGTATTCGATCACCGCATAGTCGTCATCGCCGTCGATAGGGTGCTTGCTCATGTATGCCCGCGCTCCGGTAGCCAGCGTCTCTGGCACCGAAGTATGTTGGGTGGTCAGCCGTCCTCGCGGGGTGATGATCTCGGTGCGGGTGACGCCGGGGCGATCCGCTGGGGGCAGATGATCCATATCGGGGAAGCGTCCGACAATGGGATCGCACTCGTGATAGTGCAGGTTGCCCTCAAAATGGCTGATGACTTCAACGCCACGTAGGCGGAGGCCGTGGGGAGAGATCATGCGCTGCCGGCCCATCCCCACGCGGCGGTGGATCTCGGTCAGCGGCAGATCCTGAAATTCGGCGGGCAGCGCGCCGGAGTACAACAGCCCTTTGTGCCAGAGTTCCAAACGGTCGACAAAGGGCAGCCGGTCGGGCTTTTCCCCTTTTAACACGGCAATCACACGGTGGCGGATCGACATTTTACGCTGAGTTGCATCATCCATTATGAGTCTCCATTTCTGGCTGAGGAGGGGTGTGCTGGTTCAGACATTCCTATTGTAGCGGATGGGGAGATGTGAGCAAGTTTAGGGAAAGTTGTAGCGAAGGGTCAATATTGACACAATCGACGCTGTGCTATATAGTTCAATCATCGTTGAATTACTTCTAGGGGACTCGAAAATGCTCCAACTTGAATCGCCTGTCATCAACTTAGAACAACTGGCAGAACAGCTTAAAGTGCTTGCGGAACCCAAGCGGTTGTCCATTTTACAAACGCTGATGGATGGTTATCAATGTAATTGTGAACTGGGCGACGTGTTGAAGATGCCGCCCAACTTGATCTCGCACCATCTGCGCGTGCTGCGCGAGGCCGGATTGGTTGTGATGGAACGTGATCAACAGGACGCGCGCTGGGTCTACTACTCGATCAACGTTGAGGCAATGAAAACGCTTTTGACCCACTTCGGTCTCTTCTTTGATCCGGCGCGTATCAAACCGCGGCGCGATACCTGCGGCCCAAACTCGTCTTCGATCCAACTGGTGGAACTTTCATCCCTGGCAGAGTAACCTTTTTTCATAACTACTAAACGCGATGGCTCTGGGCGGGTCCATGACCTGCCGC
>JAHBVG010000118.1 GCA_019637695.1 Caldilineaceae bacterium
GCGGGTCTACAGGAGAACAGCCGCACCTGGGGGTGCTAACTCCGCACTTAACTAAATGACATTGGGTGTTTGAGTATTCGTACTGTGCGCCCGGCGGCGCGTGGAGAGACAGGGCACCCCTGGCGCGAAAACTCTGTTCCAGCGCATTGTCGTCCATGTTGGCGTCAAGATTGCGCACATAGCCTTCCATCTCGGAGAAGCCGCTGGTCTGCACGAGCAGGTGACGCACAGTGAGCTGCGCCGCAGCATCTGCATCCGTCAGGCGAAACCAGGGCAGATAGCGCTGCACCGGCGCGTCCAACTCCAACTTGCCCGCATCTACCAACTGCATGACCGCGGCCGCAGTGATACCCTTGCTCAGGGAGGCAATGTGGAAGGGCGTCTGGGGCGTCACCGGGCGTCCGTCGTCGTCGGCGACGCCGTAGCCTTGCAGATATGCGATCCGATCCTCGCGCACAACGCCGACCGCGACGCCGGGGATGCCAAGCTGCTCCATCTGCGCAGCGATATACGCATCAACGGCGCGCCGCCACCCCTCCGCCCCGGTCTGGGCCGATGTCGCGGGGGTGAAAGTCAGCAGTCCGCCCACCGCCGCTGCCAGGCAAAGCAGATAGACCCAAAAACGTTGTTGGTTCAAAGGGTTCACACTCCTTGCATGGGCAGACCATGCACACCCCATCCATTGCGTTGGCGCGCAGGAGGGGCAGGTCGCTGTGATCGAGAGGGATTTACCTGCCGGGAAAGCTGCTATGATTGTAACACAGGGTGTCTTGCAAAACGATGGCGCGGTTGACGCTACCTCCCCGTCAGGCGGGCCACCATCGGTGCGAGCGCGTTGCCGCCGCGCAGCGTGGTGAAATAGCTGAAGCCGTAGCGTTGGCGGCGTTCCAGCATCTGCTCGACGATTTGCTCCACGCTGCCACTGAATGCGCCAGGCATCTCCATGATCTGCTCCACCGTCATGATCCCCTGTAAGCCATACGCCCGCTACCCTTCCTCAGCAGCGCGACGGCGGTCGTCGGTGATGGTGACAGCGACACAGACGAGGTTCATCTCGATTTCGTCAAAACGTTCGCCCGCGGCTTCTCGAACCCAAGCGATCTTCTGGTCGGTAGCCTCGGCGGTGAGGCTGGCAAAGTCCAGCCCGCCTGCGGCGGTTGTCCGCGCGTTGACGCTGATGATGTCGGCCTCGCGCACGGCGATGGACAACATGCGCTTACTCCCGCCGCCAATCATGAGCGGGGGGTGGGGTCGCTGAACGGGCGACGGTTTGCCGACCAGGTCGCGCGTCTGGTAGTGCTGACCGTCGAAGTTGAACGGTTCGCCGCGCCATGCGCCCTTGAGTACTTGGAT
Source organism: Caldilineaceae bacterium (assembly GCA_019637695.1). Taxonomy (GTDB): domain Bacteria; phylum Chloroflexota; class Anaerolineae; order Caldilineales; family Caldilineaceae; genus RI-153. The sequence goes on from JAHBVG010000118.1 coordinate 1,354, forward strand.
CGCCTCGTCCAACCGGTCGACGCGCACGCGCGGTGCATCAAGCGTGAGGCCAGACTGGCTGTAGTCTGCGGCCATCCACCCGGCGCCAATACCGACTTCCAGACGCCCGTCGGTGAGCAGGTCCACGGTGGCGGCTTCACGCGCCAGTTGCACCGGGTGGCGGAAGTCGTTGCCGAAGACGTAGCTGCCTACGCGTAGAGTCGTGGTGACCTCTGCCGCGGCGACCATGGCCGGGATGAGCGCCAGCGGCGCGCTCAGGTGGTCGGCAAAGACCAGGGTGGAATAGCCCTGGTCCTCGGCTTTGCGCGCCTCATTGATCAGCCCGGCGCGCGTGCTGGCGTAGGAGTGGGTGGCAAAGCGAAAGGAATGGGGCATTTTGAAATCCTTGGTTGGTTAGTCATGCCGTTGACGCATGGCCCGGTCTGCGGCCTACGGCCTCGAACCAGGCGTCAGCGAAGAAGGCATCGGGGTGTTCGCTCCAATCGCGCCAGTCTTGACTGAGGGCTTGCATCTCTGCATGGCTGGCGAACTCGTTGCGCGTGACGAGTTCGACCACGGATGCCTCTGCCCAGAGTCCAGAGATGACCATGCCCCAGTGGCGCACTGCCTCCACGCTGCTATAGACTTCGTACATCGCCGAAGCCCTGACGACGTCAAAACCGGTCTCTCGCAACAGCGCTTTATGGTGCCGTCCAATCTGGGCGTTGCCACCATTGACCGCGAGCATCTGCTTGTAGAGGTCTCTGAACTTGCGTTGCAGGGTCGTCTCAGGTACATAGATCTGCCCGTCAATATCAATGTTGCGGATGCCCACAACGCCGCCCGGTCTGAGTACCCGCTTCATTTCGGCGAGCGCTGCAGCCGGGTCGCCCAGATGGCCCAATACGGCATTGCTGAAAACTGCGTCAAAGCTCTCGTCGTCAAAGGGCAACGCGTAGACCGAGGCTGCTTTGAAGCGTGCGTTCGTGAGGCCGCGGCTGGAGGCTTCCTGGCGCGCCTGAGCAAGCTGCCCCTCGATGATGTCAATGCCGACGGCCTCGCCCGGCGCGACGACTTCAGCTAGCCCCAGGGTGATCGTGCCGGGGCCGCAGCCACAGTCCAGTAGGCGCATCCTCGGTCGGAGATGTGGTAGGAAGAACGCGGCTTGGCGGTCGGCCGTGCGCGTGGTGAAGTGCTGCGGCGCGGTTTCGCTCTCGTGGTGCAAATACGTTTCGCGTCGGTCAGCAGCGAGCGGGTCTCTTTCGGGCATACTCAGATCCTCCATGGTATGGATTGGTTGTTGGGTATCCACAGTCTACGTCCCATTACCTAAAACCAGGCATCGGCGAAGAAGACGTTGGGGTGGTCACACCATACTTGCCTTGCCCATTGGTCTGGCGCGCGAAGCTCACGCGCGGTCTTTGCGCGCGATGGCCTCGCAGCGGGCGAATATACCGATACCTTCCGGGTGTTGACCCCAGTCGCTCAAGGCCTGGCGCATTTCCGCGATCTCTGCGGGTGTAGCGTAGCCGCGCGCCTCGAACGGGCCGAGGAGGGCGATCATGTTATTGGCAGACGTCTCGGCAGGCACGAACGGCTTCAGCATGGCGCGACCATGCTGTTCGATGCTAGCAGCAACCGCGATATCCTGGAAACCGGCCGCATGGAGCAGACTTGGGAGCTTCTTACCGATCTGGGTATCGCCACCGTTTTCCCGCGTCAAGCGAATCCAGAGATCAAAAACTTGATTCAGGGCGGGGGTTTCGGGGCCAACTATCCGTATGTCCAGGTCCAATTCGCGCACGCCGATGATGCCGCCGGGCTTGAGGACGCGATACATTTCGGTCAGGGCCGCAGGCGGGTCGGCCAGGTGTTCCAGTAGGGCGTGTACCCAGATCACGTCGAAGGAGTTGTCGTCAAAGGGCAGGCGGTAGACGTCGCCGGTCTGGAAGCTGGCGTTGGCGAGTCCGGCTTCCTGCGCGGCGTTCTGCGCGGTGGCGATGAGGTCGGCGTTGGCGTCGATACCGATCACTTCACCCGGCGCGACCAGTGCGGCCAGACCGACGGTGATGGAGCCGGGGCCGCAACCACAGTCGAGGAGGCGCATACCGGGGCGCAGGAGCGGGGTGAAGAAGCCGCCCACATTGGCCGCGGTGCGCACGCCGTGGATTTCCTTGGCAACGTTGGTGTTGCGCCAGGTGTAGTTTTCCATCGAGTCGAGATTCGGGTTGCTCATGGGTGATTCTCCTTGTGGTTACCATTACTGGGCGGTCCAGCCACCATCTACAGGGAAGGGGACGCCTGTTACAAACGAAGCGCTGTCGGAGAGAAGCCAGGCGACAGAATCGCCGATTTCGGCCGGCCGGGCAATTCGTGAGAAAACGGAGAGCGTTGCCAGTCGTGCCTGAATCTCAGGTGCGCCTCCGAAGCCATTTTCCACCATCGGCGTGTCCACAAAGCCTGGGCAGACCGCATTGATGCGGATTCCGTTGCCGCCGTATTGCAGAGCTGCAGAGCGTGTCAGCCCGACGACGCCGTGCTTGCTGGCGACATATATGCCGGTAGGGCGTGTTCCCACAAGGCCGGCAACCGACGCCGTATTGACAATGCTCCCGCTGCCCTGGGTCAGCATCTGGCGGATTTCCATCTTCATGCAGAGCCAGACACCTTTCAGGTTGATGTCGATGATCTGATGCCATTCATCCTCATCGTTGTCCGCCAGGTGCTTTCCAACCGGGCCCAAGACCCCCGCGTTGTTGAATGCACCGTCCAGCCGTCCATAGGTCGCGACGGCTTGGGCGACCATTGCCTCGACCTGCGCCGCGTCGCGCACGTCTACCTGCATGGCGACGGCCTCGCCGCCCTGGGCTTGGACGTGGGCCGCGGTCTCTTCTGCGCTGGCGAGGTGGATATCTGCGACGAGGAGCCGTGCGCCTTGTTCGGCGCAGACATAGGCGGTGGCGCGGCCGATGCCGGAACCGCCGGTGATGAGGATGGATTTGCCTTCAAGGGGTCTGCTCATTGGGTTCTCCTGTTGGTCTGGTGGTGGCATGTGTTGATCGCCAACTTGGCGTTAGCGCAGCACGGGCAGGATGATATGCGAAGGTAGCTGCGCGTCGTGGTAGACGCGATTGATCGCGACCTGTCCGGCCGCCTCGCGGCTGAGTGGCCCGCCGGTATTGAGATTGCGGTCGAAGGCCGGGAAATCGCTGCTCGTCACGGTGAGGCGCAGGCTGTGCCCGGCGGGAATGACGACGGAGATTGGCATCATGTCAATCTCGAAGCGTTCCGGCTTGTTCGGTTCTAGGAGGCTCGGCGCCAGCGGCGAATGGCGAAAGCGTGCGCGTAGGGCGCCGCCCGTGAGGATGACCGATGCGCCGTCGGGACGCACCAGGGTCAGTCGCACGAACCAGTCGGTATCCGGTACACTGGACGCGGCATACAGAATGGTGGTGACCGGGCCGACGAGTGTCAGTGGCGCGTCTAGTGGTGGCGAGGTATAGGTGAGCAGGCGGTCTTCCACCGGGCGTTGGTCAGCGCCGATGTTCAGCGCGCCGCCATCCGCCAGCGACGGCACGGGATTGCCCGGGTCATATTCGAATGCATCTGGCAATTGCTCCGTGGTTGGCGGCTGCAGCGCCAATGTATGGGTGTTGAGATACCAGGGCGTAGGCTGGGTGGGGGGCGGCCAACTGTCGAACCCCAGCCAGCGGTCAGGCCCCATCAGATAGAGCCAGACGATCGGGTCCGCATCCAACGCACGGGCTCCATCCAGGTACGCATCGACCCAGCGTTGTCGGAAGGCGAAGAAGTCCAATGCGGCGTTGGGGCCAAACTCCAGCAGGCCGACGGGTTTGCCGTGAGTGTTGGCCGGGCCGTGCACCCAGGGGCCGATGAGCAGGCGCTGTCCGGCGCGTGCTGCAGGCGTCGCGGCATGCGCCCGCATAGCCTGGAAGGCGTCCAGCGAATGTCGCGTGAGGCCGTCAAACCAGCCGCCCAGGTGACAGACGGGGACCGTCACCCGCTCGGCGCGGGCCAGCACGCTGGTGCGTTGCTCTTCCGGCGTCGGCGTCCGCAGCATCGTCTCGTAATAGTCGGCGATGCCCTGAAAGAGAGGATTGGGCACGACAGGGAGGCGACGGGCCATCTCCGGCACAATCTGAAACGGCGTGCCCGACGCAGCGGCGCCCGCGGCTTGTACGTCACGCTGCCAAGTATCCAGGAGCACTTGCGCCTGACTGTGCTGTTCGGGTGGGAGCGATGCCAGCCGATGCTCTGTCCAGGTTGTCGCCACCTGTTGCGCGGTTAGGATGCCTGCGCTGGGCTCTGCGCCGTGATACATGCTGATCGGCCCCTCACGTACCAGCGTCGGCATGAGATGGAGCGGAGCTTCGACCAGGGTCTGGTACGCGGTGTAGCCGCTGATGGAGCCGCAGATCAGCCCGACGCGACCGTTGCACCAGGGCTGGGCCGCGACCCACTCCACGGTGTCGTAGCCGTCGCCTTCCGGTGAGCCGACGTCAATGCCAAATTCCCCGCCGGAACCGAGGCAGCCGCGCAGCGCTACACCGAGAACCGCGACCCCGCGCGCGGCGTGATACTCGCCTGCCGGGCCGGTGCGCTCCTCAAAGCGCATGGGGCTGCGCTCGACGAGGACGGGCCAGGGACCTGCGCCTGCGGGACGCCAGAGCATCGCGGCCAAGACCGTTCCGTCGCGCAGGGGGATGCGGAGGTCGCGCTCGACCACTACGTCGTGGTCAGGCGGTCGTGGCGTCAGCACATCGCGCGGCGCGGGGACGACGTAGGCATTCCAGGGGTCAGCGGTCGCGGTCATGAATTGGTCCTTTCTGGATGGCTGATGAGAGCGATTCACGGGTTCTGGCTAAAGTATCTCGACGAAATCCGCGACCATCTGCGCGAGTTGGACCGGCTGTTCCTGGGGGATCAGGTGGCCTACATCCGGTCGATATACGTGAATGCAGTCGGGCAGCAGCGCGGCAGCCGTCTGTGCGGTGGCGTTGTGCAAGACCCCTCCGAGTGCTGGGTTACACTGGAGCAGTAGCACAGGGCAGGGGATTCTGGGCAGTAGCGTAGCCAAATCAAGTCCACGAAACATTCTGTCTTCTAAAACCCATGTGAACTGCTCCGGGTCGAATTGCGTTAACTGCTGATGTTGGCGGTGAAGCGTCAACTGGTCGTAGTCGGGGCGAAATGCTGCCAGCCTGGCGAGTTTCTCGCCATCTGTGCCCTCCGTCTGCCGTAGAGCGCGCAAGGCGGCCAAGTAGTTGCGTACGCCTGCGATGCTGGAGGAGTCATCGGTTAATATCGCCAAAGGCGGGTCGACGGCGACGACCGCTGCAACGGCGTCCAGCGCGGCGGCGGCAGCTGCCAGGGCGACCGCGCCCCCAAACGAATGGCCCACCAAGACGGCGGACTGGTCGGTGCGAGTACGCACCAGTGCGCTTATGTCCGCGACATAGTCGTTGAGGTGATAGGCGCCGGGCGTCCAACTAGATTGGCCGTGCCCACGCAGGTCCGGCGCAAAGAGGTGGTAGCGCAGGGCGAGGTTGTGCATGAGCGGCAAGTGTAGCTGCCAACGGCCGGTGAAGCCGTGGATCAGCACGAGCGGTCTGCCGTTGGGTGGGCCTTCTACGTAGTGGATCGTGCCGTCAGATGTAGGTAAGGTTTTCTCGGTGAGCATGGAGCTATTCCTTGCGCGCCCACGCGCCGATCCAAGTGGAAAGAAACATGGTACTGTCGAGGCGGACCGCTTCGGCCTCTAGCCGCGCGGCAATTGTGTCGACGTCAACTTCTGCGGCTGTCGCCACGCCTAATGACTCCGTGAAGGGCAATATGCTGCGCATCGTCTCTTCGACAAACCGGTAACCCGCCCAGCCTGGTCCACCGCCGGTGATGCTGTAAGTATGTAGTTGCAGGACCGACAATCCCGCGTTAAGCAGGGTGCGCCGGAGTTTGCTGCCCATGTGTCGTTCCACGCCGCCGCGCCTGAAGGTCTCGTCCACCAAAGCCAACAACTGCTGCTGCAGCGGGACCTGAGGGACACTGAAACCCGGACGCGCGATCTCCGCCTCCAGGAAGGCGACTACACCACCCGGATGCAGAAAACGGGCCGCGGATGCCACTGCCGCGGTGGGATCTTGGAGGTACATCAGGACAAGTCGGCCCACAACTGCGTCAAACTCGCCGTCGAGTTCCACCTCGCGAATGTCACCGGTCACGAAAGTTACATTCGCCGGTACACGTTGCCGCGCTGCCGCAAGGACATCGGGGTTCTTATCCACGCCCACGACTGTGCCGGTTGGCCCGACTAGTTCAGCCACGAGCAGGGCGACATCGCCCATGCCGCTACCCACGTCGAGAACGCGCATGCCGGGACCGATGCCTGCATCTTCGAACAGGAGGCGTGTGAACGGATTGAGGAGGGTGGCTTGATCTTACAGGCGTTGGCGTTCGCGCTCGCCGTCGCCGACGACGTACACGGCATCCTGGTTTCGTGGCTGATTCATGGTGGTTCCTTTCGTGTGGTCTATTCGGAGATCGTCAAGGCGGCAGATGGCACGTATCCAGCCAACGGACGGCGTGCCTTCCACCCAATGACGTTTGGGCTGCTGTGTCTACGGGCATAACGGTTCCAGGGCAATAGATGACTTGTCCCGGAACTGCATGATGATATTTGGTGCATCTATCCTGGCGTAGCCCCATGCCTATCTCATCGAAGTCTTAGGTCGCAGCCCAACGCCGATCATCATTGCTCGCTACGAGACGTCAGGCATGTGTACGGCGGCCAGGAGGAGTGGCTGGTCGCCCACGGCGCGGCTGCGGTGTCCTTTCCCCCAAGTGTCCTCGACGATAGTGGCGTCTCCCGTTCGGAAGCGCCGGACCGTTCCGTCCGCTCACTTCGGCTTCCGCTTCACCCGACAAATAGAAAAAGATCTGCCGTCTGGGTGTCGGGTGCCAGTCGCCATACCAGCCGGGGTAAAGCGAAAAGAAGGCCCATTGTGTGGCAGGGGTAAAGGGTGTCAACAACACCGGCGGCGCGAACACTACTTCTTGGAACTGGATCTGCAAGTCCTCGAAATGCGTTTCGCCGTCTTCCCCGGTGTAGACTCGAACGAATTGCATGTTAGCTTCCTTTCGGGTGGCGATGCGGACGAGGTACAGGCTCTGGTGATCAAACTGGCAGGGCCTGTACCTCGGACCTATGGCTCGCCTGTGCGGTTAGGATGCTGGTGTTAGTGCAACCGCCAGATCTCGTTGGTCCATTGCGGCTCGATGAGCTGGTTGAAGCGTTCTATGACCGCGGGTGTCTCCGGCGCGTCGCGGAACGCATCCCAGAATTCATTGTGTCCAGTGATCTCTGGGAACTCTATCTCCAGCACAGCCAGACTGCCAGGACCGAACAGGCTGTGGGAAATGCGGAAGGGTGGAATGTAAGGCATGTGGTTTGCGCCTGTACTCAGCAACTCTATCAGGGCATTCAGTTGGCCCTGCCTGGCCTGGAAGGTGCGGCGGTTGACGAACCTGGCGTTGCCGCCCGCCGACTGCGCCGTGATCTGCCAGACCTCGTTGCTGCCGCCCGGCTCGGTGATCTCGACCCAGCGCGGCATGAACTTCGCTGCTCGCTCCGAGGCGAACCACGCGTTCCAGCCAGACTCCATTGCGGCCAGGTCGGCGAACTCGACCTCGAGTACAGCGAGGTCGAATGGACCGTAGTGGGCCGTAAAAACGCGCGACACATAGGGGCCGCCTTCTTCACCCTTGAGCATTTCGATCACCTCCTGCCGGTGACCGCGCTTGGCGATGTGGGTACGCCGATTGACGATGGTCATGGGGTTTCTCCTGTCGGTTGGGTGGATTGGTTAACTGCCGTAAAGACGCTGCCACTGGGGACGGTCGAAGAGAATCTCGCCGCCGGTGCGCACCGTGAGCCGGTAGAACTCGCCAAACGCGGCGCGGCAACCGGGGTCCACCAGAATGCGGTCCACGGTCGCCAGGTCCTGGATATCCAGGATACCGACCAGTTCGCCGTTAAATGACTGCTGCATGAGGGTCGAACGGACACCCTCCACTTGAAGCGTGGCGGGGATGACCTGGGTATCCAGCACTTCGTGGACGCGTGCGGCCTCTTCGGACGACAGGGACTCTTTGACTCGAAAGCGGACGACGTAGAGCATGAGGTTTCCTCCTTTGGGAATGAAATACTGTTGGTGTATTGCTTGGAGCCGATTCAATGGTCGGCGCTCAAACCGGGGGTGATGGTCGCATGTGGCTGGTCGGCGCTAGGCTGCTATCTCTGCTCGCCGGTCCTTTCAGTCCTTTGTCTGATTGGAGTATTCAGATCTTTGACCACAGGTTACGAATCATCTGAAAAAGGATCGTAACGGTTGCCAAATGCGTGAAATTGTGTCTCTTCGGCTTTAAGAGTATCTGCCCGAAATTCATAATAGCCACTATGTTCTGAAAAGACAGCCATCTCCTTTCTCTCTTTGTTCACCAGCAGAAAAGCAGATCGAAACTGCATGAATGCGTCCATGTATTCGATTGTTACCTCACCACCTGAAAAATCGTAGGCGTTCAGCCCTTTCTCGCCTATCTCCTCGACAGAGCGGTGGAGCCGCTGTGACAACTCCGGCGCCCATTTCTGCACAAGTTCATACCGAAATGTTCTGTAGGCAATTTCGACTTCATCCATGATTTGATAGCTCCCCTCAAGCAGTAGGTATGATTCGTGTCGACGAGATGGCTGGTGATGTATTCAATTCGTGGCCGTTGCTGGCACACGGGCGCGTCGTCCGCGGCGATAAGCCAGCAAAATGGGTGTAGCGGCAAATGAGATGGCCGCGCTGACAAAGTAGAAAGTTCGGAAGCCGACGGCGCTAATTAACGCCCCGCCCAAGGCGGAGGAAGCCGCCCACCCCACGGCGATCCCTACGTTGATCACCGCCGAAGAGAGGGTGCGCCAGCGTGACGACACCAGCTCCTGGCTGAAGATGCCAACCGCCGGGCCATTGGCAGCCATGGCAGAAAAGACAAGGGCAAAGCCGACCGCGGCCAACAGCCAGTGGGTGGAGAGGCCCATCAGGCCCAGCCCGGCAGCCACAACCACCCCAACCGCGGCCAATGTACCCGCCGATCCCAGGCGCGCCAGCAAGAGCGGCGTCACCGTAACCATCAAGACAGGCAACAACTGGCCCAATCCAATCACGAATCCGATCTGTCCTGGGTGTACCCCCAATTCGGTATCGAGGAAGAGATTGAAAAATCCACGGGCCGCGCCGCTGCCGATGCCTGTAATCAGAACAATGCCCCCCAAAAATGTGAACAGGCGCAACGGGGGGCGTTGTGTACTCGCATCAGTCTGTTGCTCTTCAAGCCGGAGGGGCGAAGCCGGCGCAAAAACGAAGAACGCCAGCAGGTAAGTTAATGGATTGAGCCAGAGCGCCAGGCGATAGGGAGTGGCATCCTCCAATGAACCACCCAGCAGGCTCACAATGAGACCCGGCACGACTCCGGCCACAGCGCCGCCCACAAAGCCCATCAACGCCACTACTGCCGCCTGGGTAGCAAAGGCCTGTCCACGCTCCTCGGCGGTTCTGGTAGCCAGCATCATATAGGGAGTACCAACGACGGTGGCAAAGGCTCCGCCAATCCAGCCCAGCGACCAGCAGACCACAAGCCACGGCTGCCAGATAGTCTGCGGCAGCCATTCCACGAGCAACAACAGGCTCATGCTACCCGCCGCCAGGACGCAACCGAACAGCAGCGATGTACGCAGCCCGATACGCTGGGCAACCGCCCCCGCCGGAATCGATGTGATGGCGTAGATCATCTGCCCTGTTGCGTTGAAGAAGCCGATGAATTCAATGCCCAGCCCCAGCCGGAGAATATAGAGATTCATCAACACGCTGGCGATCCCAAAGTAAGCGAACGAATTCAATGCCCAAAAGCCGAGCAGTCGTTTGACATCGGAATTGAACGAACGCATGAGATAAAGTTGCTTCACGGTTTATGCTCCCAGAGGAAGGCGCGCGTATTGGGTGGGTCGATGGCTGCAATAGAGTTGATTCTACCCGGTTTCTGCCAACGCTTTGGGGGGAATAGCGGGGCAAAAGAGGGGGAAATGGGGGACGATTACCGATGCAAACCCCGCATTACCCATTGTCGCTGCAATTCTAAAACGAAATGATAGCCGCCCCGCCCATCCACTGCCAGGACGCGGCGACGGCTCAGCCCATCCAACAGGGTTGCCAGCATCTGGCGGGGAATCGCTGGCAGCAGAGAGGCCAGCACGTCTACTGTCGCCGCGTCCGTGCGCGGATCGTGGTGGGCGATGGCTTCGGCGATGGGCCGCTCGGCTTCGGTCAACTCCCGCCAGAGGGAGAGCAGATGGGCTTCGCTCATTTCCAGCGCCTGTGTGGACGCGGCGTCCACCTCTTCCGCAGTGACGACGGCGCTGCGCCTGCGGTTGGCGTCCAGCACGACGGCATGGCAGAGAACCTGGAGAAAGTAGGGGTGTCCGCCCGTGAGACGCAACATCTTGTCGACGGCGAGATCGTCGTATTGGAGGAAACTGGCCACAGGCTCCTCGATCAGGCGGCGGGCGTTGGCCGCTTCCAACAGCCCGATCCGGCAGTGCAGAGCGCCCGAAAAGAGATTCAACCAGTGGGGCGAAGGCAGTTCCATCAGCCGGTGTGTCCCCGCAAAGACCCAGGTTACTTGGGCTTCATGCTGGATCAGGTGGCGAAAATAGCTGAAGACGCCCTCGTTCAGGCGTCCGCTTTTGACACGCTCTTCCAGTTCCTCGAATTCGTCGAAGATGAGGAGCAGCCGGCGTTTCCCCAAGGCTGCGCGCAACTGGGGCAAAAAGGATTGGGTGAAGAGCGTTGTCCCGTCACCGTTGCCCAACCCCTGCGGCGGATCGCCGAGTCCGCTGGCGCGTGAGATCTCGCCAGCGATATCGTAGAGCAGGTTGTTCAGCCCATCCCCGTAGCCAATGCCCTGCATGTCGATATAGACCGGCGCAAAAGGCTCTCCTAGACTAGCGGCGAGGCGAAAGAGCAGAGAGGTTTTGCCCATGCGCTTGGGGCCTGTGAGAACGACTGTCGTCTCCCGCTCTTTGACCAGCGCCGCCTCCAGGAAAGCCATCTCGTGGCTGCGACCGACGAAGAGCGGACTCTCGGCGCGCAGCGGCGCGCCGGTGACGTAGGGGTTGGGGATCGTGCGGAAGGGCTGCCCATTCCCCAATACGTCGAAGGGCAGCACCACTGTATGGTTGACAGCCTGTCCATCGGGATCGGTGAATTGGTATCGAAATGGGATGCTGACCGGACCACTCTCTGCGAGCCGAACCGGGAAGTGCAATTGCGCCGCTTCCCCTTGCGCCAACGAACCGATCTGCACCGAGGGCAGCGCGCTCTGCACAGATTGGGAGGTCTGCATGACAATGGTGAAGTGGGCGACGTTGTGCAGCCCGTCGTTGTGGGCTTCGATCACCAGTTGCGTTGGGCGATGGGCCACAATGCGGCTGGTGATCGGTCGCAAGGCAACGGCGATCCGCGCCCGTTCAGCGCGCAGCGACTCGACGAGGATATGGTTCCAGCGCGCCAGCATGGGGGTTACGACAAGGTTTGTGGGCGTCTCCATTGCCAGCGCTTCGGTCTGCACCTCGGTGCAGTGCGAGACGGCGTCGACGAGATAACGCAGCCGGTCATCCGTACTCCGGCTGCGCTGATATTTGTCCAACGCGCTGCGCAAGGAATCAAATGCGTCGATCCAGGTGGAGAGCGCTTCAAAATACGGGGAGTAGCTGACGCCTGGCTGCACAGAGGAGGCCAGCGCAGACGCCAGTTGCTCAAGATCCGCACAGATCAGGCCGCGCTGGAAGAAGGAGAGAATCGCCTGATTTCCCCGCAATTCGGCAGCGTCCAATGTCGTTTCGTTGAGGTAGTGTTGGATGCGCTGCAGGCCAATGCCCACATCGTCGATCTCTTTGCGGCCATTGACCAGCAGGTGACAGCCCTCAGCCAGCAGTTCCAGCACAGGTTGCTGTCTGCTGCGCAGTACGGCGGGCAGATGGGCCAGTTGCTGCGCCGCCAGCGGATCGGTTACGGCGCGTTCAAAGAGCGAGAGGATCGCCGGCTGCCCCATCCGCTGGTCGGCGCAGCCGGCAGCCAGTAGTTCGGCCTGCCCCAGCGGCGTGTTACGATGTTGTTCGATCCGGCGCTGTGTTTCCACCGCCTCGGCCACCAGGATCGCCGACGCCGCCTGATCGGCCAGCCCGGCCAACAGCGCGACCTCTTCCCGTTCATAGGATCGCCCCGATCGGCGCGGCCCACACAGCAGAACGCCCATCAGTTCTGGCTGCTCTGCACGGCGGCCAACCAGGGGGACGAGCAGCCGAATGGCCTTCTCCTCTGCTTCAGCAACGATCTCTCCACGTCGCAGCCGGTCCGCAGCCTGCCGAATCTGGGTGACAGCCATCTCTGCTTCGATCCCCGCGCCATGGACGGCTATCAGCCGGAACTCCTCGGCCCCATCCACCAAAGCCAGGACAGTCGTCTCACACAGCATCGAGTCAAACGCGTGTTCAACCAGCGCATGGGCGATCTCGTCGATCTGCAAGCGTGTACGCACACTGCGGCCAAAACTTGAGAGCGCAGTCTGGTAGTCGAGCCAGCGCCGGTCAGCGGCGCGTTCGATCCGTTGTTGGGCAAACCTGTAGGCCGGCAGCAGAACCAGCGCCGCGGCCAGGGCTGTGATCGCCGTGAACCAGACCTCGCCAAAGCCGGCCAACTGATCAAAAGCAGCGCTGGAGAGGATGATGATGAGCAGGTAGACAACGAAGGCGCTCCCCGTCAACAGGGCATAGAGCAGGGTGCGCCGCACGGTCAGATCGAAGTTCCACAGCCGGTAGCGCAGAATGGCGACGGCGAAACCCAGCGGCAGAAAGAGGACCAGGAAGATGAAAAGAGGGTAGCGCAAAATATGGACGGCCAGGGTCAGCGCGCCTGGCCCTTCCGGCCCGACGGGCATGACGTAAGATAGGGCGCGCACAACCTCGGCGATGAAGAGCATGACGAAGCCGAGCGCGCCAGCCTTGATCTGCTGGCGTTGCAGGGGTGTGGCGTAATGCCGGTAGCGCTGCACCTGGGCCAGCACGCCAAAGCTGAGCAAAAAGGTGTTGAAGAGCGTCGATTCCAGCGGCGTTCGCTCCCACGATTCTCCGTTCACCGGGTTGTAGGGCAGGTCAGGGAAGATCACCCACAGGGTCATCAAAATGATAGCGATGATGAAGCTGTACCGTGTCCATGCCGGGGTGAAACGGCCATCCGGGAAGAAGAGGAAGCCCAGGGCAAAAGCCACGGTTAACGCAAAGGCTTGCATCATTTCCAGGGGCAGATCCCAGGCGGGCTGTAGGGTGACCAGCGCCGAATCAATGGCCGGTTGGGTCACCCCAAAACAGAGGAGGGCCAGCGCGATCACCATGGCCAGCCATTCGTCGCTGCGCTGCCACACGATCAACACCGACGGCACAATGAAGATCCCCGTGATCACCAATTCCAGCAGGATCACATAGGCGGCGTAATCGGCGATAGTCAGGCCGAGCGAGAGCAGCACCGCCCCTTCGCGCGGATGCAGTTGATGGTCGATATGGCTGAGTACACCGGCAGAGGAGGTATCGAGCGACGTTTCCAGCAATTCGGCAAAGCGCAGCGGCAACCCCATCAGCGTCACGTAGAGGGTCGTCAGCACCCCGGCGCACCAGACGACGAGGAGTAGGCGGGTAAACCAGCCACTGTGTACGGCTTCGGACGGCAAGGTGCCCCTGTATGTGCTGTGTGCTTTCATTGCGTCTGCCATTCGCGCCTCGATTTCATCAATGCGTAGCCCCGGCCCCGCTCATTTTGTACAAGATCGGCGTGATCCCCAAGCTTGCGTCGCAGACCTTTGACCACGCTTTTGAGCCTTTCGTTGCCTGCGTCGACGGTCGCCTCGCCCGGCCAGAGCGTAGCGTGGAGCGTCTCCTGCAGCACGATATCGCCGACATGGATAGCCAGCAGGCGCAGCAGTTCATACTCCAAGCCGTGGAGTTCGATCTCTTGTCCATGCACCAGCACCCGGTGTTGCCCTTCGTCAATCACAAGCGGCGGCGCATGGATCACCCCAGCCACCGGTTGGCGGGCAAAGAAGTCACCCAGCGCAGGGGAGAGCAGCCGCGGCCCATCCTCGCCGTCAACCATCAGGGCCAGGCCGCGCAGACGACGGGTCAACGCCGCTGGGCAGTCCTGCAACGCCGTGGACAAGGCGAGTTGTTTGCGATCCGTCAGCGGCAGCTCCTGCCAGGCGTAGTGCCAGTGGGATTCGACCTGCGTCAGAAAATCTGCACTGATCCTTTCTTGCGCCGCAACCGTCAGCGCGCCCGTGCTGGCATCCATCTGCTCGAAGGCGATGTAAGCGGCGATCTGGCTGAAGAACGGGTGCGGGCCGGACAGATTGAGGATGAAATCAACCGTGCCGGGTGCAAACGCCGCGCCAGCTTGCCGAGAAAAATGAACGAGCATGGCCGCGGCGCTGTCCACGGTGAAGGGATAGAGGTTGATCTGGGCGAAGATGTTGAAGAAGGGAGACGACAAGGCCGACGGTTCGGCAAAGGTCAGCCAGCCCAAAGAGCGTGCGCTGACCGTTACAAAGACAACCTGTCCACCCGTCGCCAGGGCGCGCAGCCCTGAAAAGAAATCCGCCCCCAAATGGGGATTCATGGCAAGCGACTCAAATTCATCCAGGAGGAAGATCAGGCAACCCTGGGTACGCGTCAGGTTCAGAATGGTCTCGCGAAAAGTACGGTAATCCAGTTGCGTTGCCAGCGGCGGGGCTATACCCGGAAGCGCTATCCCATCCGCGGCAATCGCCTCCGCCAGGAGACTGTACAGACTTTCGGGCGGCGCCGTTGACCATGCTTCACAGTTGAAGTAGATCCAATGGGCGTCCACAGGATTCTCTTGAACCCGATTGCCCAATTGTAAAAGCAAAGAGGATTTCCCAATCCGGCGCGGACCGACAATGGAGACGCTCTGTCCCTGTGTTAGCAGGCCGCGCGCTTGCTCCATTTCTTCGTTCCGATTCCAGAAGAAACGCGCATCACGAATGGGGCCGCGTGAAAAAAACGGGTTGACAAACTTCATGCTACATTGACTCTATCGTTTGGATAACCGGCAGATCGAGCGCACCGCATCTGCCACCGCATCTGCGCCCAGGATGGGCAGATCGCTGTGGTCACAGCCCTCGATGATGCGATGTTCACCACGGGTGGAAAGTTGCGCCTGCTCCTCGCGCAGGGCGGGCATGGCCTGCTTCATAGGCGTCTGCTTGCCTGTCACCCACCATTCAGCGCTGAGGACGATCAGCGGCAGGTCGCCCAGGCTGCCCGGCCCGCTCACGGCGCTGCGGAAACTCTCGTCGCTGGATTCGGCCTCGCGCAGCGCGGCCGCGTAGTTCTGGGGCTGCGCGCTCATGGCGATCAGTGCTGTGCGGAAATCCGGCGGGAAGTGTTTGATCTGGGGAAAGACGCCCCGGGCCAGCAGAGGAGCCAGAGGCTTTAGCAGACCCCACCGATCCAGCCCGGCGATGACCCGCATCCCCGTCGCCATCGTTTTGCTCGAAGGAAAGCCAGGGACACGCTGGAACATCTCTGGGTGGGACGGATCCACCAGCACCAACCCGGCTACCTCGTCGGGGTGGTGCAGCGCGTACCAGGTCATGCTGATGCCGCCGAAGGAGTGGCCGGCCAGCACAAAGGGCGGCGCAAGCCCAGCGCGCTGCAAGAGCAGCCGGAGTTCCGTCACGATCTGTGCGCTGGTGCGGGGCAGGTGCGCAGGGCCGGGATCACTGTCGCCGTAGCCAGCGCGGTCGAAGGCGCAGGCTGTGGTGAATTCACCCACCAGCGGCAGCGCCCGCGCCCAGAGCAGGGACGTTCCACCAAGCCCTGTGTCAAAGATGACGGCAGGTGTACCCTCTCCCTTGCGGCGCAGATGGAGGGAGTAGCCGCCGATGTCGAGGCGTTCGCCTGGGGGGAAACCTGCAAGAGTTGTCATGGGGCATCTCCGTTGTTTCGTAGGGGCTTGATAAATCAAGCCCCTACGGGCCTGATCAGCGCTGAATTGTCGGGAGGTAGATAGGATACTTTATATCTACGTTTTCGTCCACCGACGCAAAAGTTGCCGATTGGTTGCCCCAGGTATCCGCAGCGCGGATCAGAGCCAGGGCTGGCGGGTCTGTCGGCAGAGCAAAACGCCAGCCAGCACCGCTGACCTGGGCTGGCGCATAGCTGCCGCCACCGTCCAGACTGACTTCCACCCCGGCCACGCCGGAACCGTCCTGGGCGGTGATGATCAGCGCGGCGCCTCCCTGCACAGCCTGTACCGTTGGCCCCACTGTATCCACTGTGACTGTCGTCGTGGCGGCCGCGCCCACGTTGCCCGCCCGATCCACGGCCCGTACCGCCACTTGCACAGTCTCGCCGTCAACCTCGCCCAGGCGCAGGGGGAAGAGCCATGTCCCGGCTTCGGCGCTGCGGAGCGAACGGCGGCTGGGATCGGTGGACGGCGCCACCTGCACCGGCACGAAGGGGCCGCCATCCAGACTCACCTCCACCCGCTGGGGCACGCCGCCTGCGGGGAAAGCGTCGCTGCTTGTCCCCTGCAAGAAGGGTTGGCCTGCCGCGATCACCTGCGTCGGCGAGAGAATGACCGTGGGCGCGACGCTGTCCGCGATCAGCGTCACCTGGGCGGCGGGCGAAGTGCGCGGGCCGTTGGTCAGCCGCGCCTGCATGGTCAGCGAGGCGTTGGCGGCCATGTTCCCCGTGAGCGATGTGCAGTTGCCCGCAGTACAGCGCGCACCCCAACCGCTGCCGGTGTTGGCCTCCACCCCAGTGAAGCAGCTAAGCAGGTCGCCGAAGATGTCAAAGTCCACCACAAACGGGCCGGGCTGCACGTAGATCGTATCGGCTGTGTCTAAAAACAGCAGGCTCCCCACCGCCGCATCCACGATCCAGTGGTGGACGCCCACCGGCCCCAAATCCTGGCGGTCCGCAACCAGACCCACGGTCACGCTGACCGGATGGCTGCCGGTGGGCAGACTGTTGACCACCTTCGCCTGCACGGCAAAGCGTCCGCTCTGGCCGGGGCGCAGCTCCTTCGCCACCACCCAGCGGCTGCCCGCCGCCGGACAGTCCACACAGATGGCATCACTCACACCCAGGAGTTGCAGCCCGGCGCTGCTCTGGATGACCAGATTGGGCTGCTCCTCCAGGCGGCTGAGGGGGCGGGTCATGGCGACGGTGAAGTCAATCGTCTGCCCTTCGCGCAGCCGCTCCTCCCGCCCGCTGCGGAGGACGATCCCTGATCTCGTCAACTGATCCTGGCCCGCACGCGGCTCCACATTGGCGGCCAGACCCGACCAGCGCAAACTCTGGCCCAGTGTCACATCTGCTGCCCGCTCCTCTCGCTCCACTGGCCGGGCCGTGGGCGGGTAGACCTGTTGCAGCCCCCGCTCGTCCATCACATAGGCCAGAATGCCGACAGCCCCTCTGGCCCCCACCGCGTTGCGGTCAATGCGGATTTCCGTGCTCAAATCTTGGGCAATCTGCCAACCGCTGCCACCTGCTACCTGCCACCTGCCACCCGTCACCCCGTAGACTGTGTACCCAGGCTGCGGTTCGCTGCCCAGCACCAGCAGATGATCCGCGGCGAAGGGCAGTGTGTGCGTCGCACTGAAGGCTGGCAGGCTGCTGCTCAGGCCGCCGCTGGCCGTGTCCAGGTAGACGAAGAGTTGGCGGGTAGAATCCCAGCCCGCTTCGCTGTGGGCCAGGTAGAGGGCGTCGTCGTTCCATGTCCCCCACAGCGCGCCCTCGCCGAAGTCGCCCAGGGGATCCACGCTGAGCAGGCTGCTGGCCGGGTATTCGCCCCCGGCCAGGTCGAGGATGCCGTCCACCGCGGCGACGGAAGGGGTGCGGCTGCGGTTGGCGCCGAAGGGTCCCAGGTGGTGCAAGGCGCGGTTGCCCGCGTTGTCCACGGCCAGGATGTGGGCGTAGTACGCGGCGGGTGTGTCCAGCACGCGCTGCACCCGGTTGTTGGCAATGGGCGTCGTGGGTACAGTGTCGGGGCGGGTGTCGATCACCGCCCACACGCCCGCCACGCCGGAACGATCCGTCACCTCTGGCCAGGTCACTACTAGCGTGGGCGAGAGGTCCGTCTGCCAGACCCGCGCCGGAAGATTGGCCGTGGGCCGCAGCAGGGGCGGCCGGTTGTCCACGGGCAGGGTCAGGCTGATCTGATCCGTGATGCCGTAGATGGTGCGCGCGGCCAGGCGCAGGGTGAGGGGCTGGCCGTCGAGCAGGGGCAGGGGTGCAGAGATAGTCTGCCGGGTGGAGACCAGGGGCAGGTCGCGCCAGCGGCTGCCGTCGAAGTAGCGCCAGTCGCGAATCTCGTTCAGCCCGCCAATGGCGACGGTTGTGCTGATGGAACGTCCCACCACCACCGGCTGGCCCAGACTCAAGTTAAAGGTGCCGTCGGTACTCTCCTGGCTGCGGCCTGCCTGACCCATCACTGTCACCGCGCCCTGGAACCACGTCTCGCCCGAACTCCAGTTCCCCGCCTGATCCAAGGCGCGGGCATAGATATAGTAGACGCCGGGCGTGGACAGGATCAGGCTGCCGCGCCAGCAGAGCGCGCACGCGCCGCTACCTGTCTCCCACGGGGCCGCCACCCAGCTTGTCGGCGAGAGGCTGGTCGGCGCGACCGTCGGGTCCACCAGGGGACCCACCGCGCCGATCTCCACCCGGTTCAGACCCGCGGCCAGGGCCACACCCCGGCTCGGGGTGAAGAGTTGGGCGGTGGCCGAGCGGGGGGTGAGGGTGAGCAGGTCAACCACCCCATCGCCGTTGACCTGGCCGCTGCTCAGGTTGCGGCCAAAGAGCGCGGCATTGCCGCCCGCACCAGCGACGATCTGGGTGGATTGGCTGGCATCGCGCACGCGGTCGCCCCGGGCCAGGCTGCTCAACGCCAGCAGCACCCGGTTGGGGCCGGAACCGCGCCCCGGCTGACCCATGGCGAAATCGGCCATCCGGTCGCCGTCCACATCACCCAGCGGGGCCAGACCCACCCCCAGCCGGGAATCGGCCAGAGTGGATTCCTGGTAGACGCGTTCAGCCTGAGTCAGCAGATCGACGCGCCCCCCGGTCAGAGGCCAGGCGTGCCGCCGCCCCAGCACCACGAAGACGCGAGCCGGGCTGCTGTCCGGGTCGGCCATGAGCATGTCCATCAGGCCATCCCCG
The DNA here is from genome assembly GCA_019637695.1 of Caldilineaceae bacterium. GTDB lineage: Bacteria > Chloroflexota > Anaerolineae > Caldilineales > Caldilineaceae > RI-153. The sequence continues at coordinate 20,684 of JAHBVG010000118.1, forward strand.
TTGGCGTCGCCCAGAGAGGAGACGGTGACGAAATCACCGGCCACGGCGAAAGTTGTTCCGGCCACGGCGGACACGGGCTGGGTTCCCGCCGGCCAGAGCAGCCGCTCCCGGCCCGGAATCAGGGCCACGTTCTGGGGATAGCCTGCGAGGATGTCGTCCAGGCCGTCGCCGTTCACGTCGCCGGGCGCGGCCAGGGTGGGCAGGTGCACGGTGGCGCAGCCCACACAGGCGGGAACCAGGGCCATTTCCCACGGCCCGAAGAGGGG
>JAHBVG010000119.1 GCA_019637695.1 Caldilineaceae bacterium
GTTCCTCAAACGCCCTTTGAGTATATTTCTTTGGGCTTCTGGCTAGATACTGTTTATGGCTATAGTGATGAGGCCGCTGAAGCTGCTATGGATATGCAGGGGATGTCGGCTGAAGAGTTGGCTGCACTGTATTCAGATCCCGCCGCTCTGAGCGATCTGGTACTCACCATCCTTGGCGGTCTCTCGGCCAGCGTCGATATGACGACCGAGTTCTCTGAGGAATTGGCTGCCGCGTTGACTCAGGATCCGAGCATGGGCAGTTGGCCGGAATCGGTATCGCTCGGCGTGATTCTGGATGGTGGGGTTGCTTATCTTGACCTCGGCGCTTTGGAAGCCGTGGTAGGCGATATGGGTGGTATGTCGGGCTGGGTTGGCATCGACATTCTGCCTTGGGTTGAAGCTTCTTTGATGCAGTCGGCTGCTGATCCCAATGCTGCCCTTGCCGCTTCCGCTTCGACGCAGGTTGGCGCTGGTCCTCTCTTCACACAGCTGGCTGCTGCGGACCCAATGGGCATGATCACCCCCTTCCTCTCCATTGCACGTGTAGGCGACGATGTGGTAGACGGTGAGGATGTTGCTGTCTTCAGCACCACCATTAACTGGGATGCCTTCGTCCAGAGCCCCTACTTCGAGCAGTTGGTTGTTCTGGGCCTGTCACAGGATCCTGAAGCAGCCCCGTCCCAGGCTGAAATCGATCAGACGGTCACCCTGGGCCGCATGTTTGGTCCTGCGCTCCTTTCCGGCATCACCCTGGAACTGATCGAGATGGTCAGCCTGGATACCGGTTACTTGCTGGCGACAGACTTCACCCTTGACTGGGATCTGAGCGACCTTGCCGCTTTGGCCGCGATGGCTGGCACTGGTGAACTTGGTATTGACGACAATTCCGCCATCATGGCGAGCATCGTTACCACCAACACCAATCTGAACGGCGATGTCGAAATTGAAGTTCCTGCTGATGCTTTGATCATCCCCACAGAAATGTTGATTGGTCAATAGTCAGTACAAGACGTCTTTAAAAAAGCTGGTGTCGAATTTCGACACCAGCTTTTTTAATTCCGCATAAAGGAAGGATTATGGTTGAATTAGGACGCAAACGTAGCGTTGCCATTACCGGCGCGTTGGGCAACCTGGCAGGGAAACTAATTCCCCATTTACTTCAACAGCAATCGACGCCGCGAATTGTTGGTCTCGATTTGCATGCGCCCAATGCCCATCAACTGGCCTTGTTCCATCGTCTGGCTATGGAGAACTCCATAGACGGCAGACCGCCGTCAATTGAGTTCATCCCCTGCGATCTCACCGACTGGCAAGATCGGCGCTGGCGCGATATCGTTGAAGAAGTCGACGCCGTGGTTCACTTTGCTGCTCGCAACCCTTACCCCGAAGCCACCTGGGATGAAGTGGGCGCATCCCTGGATATGACGCTCCACGTTGCCCAGGCCGCCGCCGATAGCCCCACGGTGGATCGATTCGTATTCGCCACTTCCAACCACGTGATGGGACGCTATAAAGATGCTCCTCTGGCTGATCAGGTGGGCGCGGGTGAACTACGCCCTGACAGTGAGCCGGGCGTAGGAACCGTCTGGCATACAGGTCTGCAATGGATGGATTCAACGCCATACGCCACAGCCAAATTCGCCGGGGAACGGCTTTGCCGTGCGCTGGCGGAGCGGAGCGACGGCGCAACCACTTTCGTCTGCGTGCGCATCGGTTGGTGCCAGCCAGGGGAAAACCGCCGAGAGACGCTCTCCGCCTCTGGCTCGCCTACCCTCCAATTGGGGACGCTGCCAGCCGGCATTGATCCGGCGGACTTTGCCCGCTCGGATCGTTGGTTTCGCGAAATGTGGCTATCCAATCGGGATTTTGTTCAACTCTTCGAACGTGCGATCCGGGTCGAAGCTGAGGATTGGCCGAGCCCCTTCCTGCTTGTCAACGGCATGTCCGCCAACCGGGGGATGAAGTGGAACCTGGACGAGACAAAGCGCTGGTTGGGCTATCAGCCGCAGGATGATGTTTATGCGGAGGAGTGACCGCAGACGGCAGACGTCAGACCGTAGATGGAACACGCTGCCCACTATCCAATCCCCCAATTACCTGCGCACCTCTACGATCACGCCTTTCTCGGCCCAGTTAAAGAGGAGAGCGGCGTTGTCGCTGCTGAGCAAAATACAGCCAAAGGTCACAGGACGGCCCAGATTCTGAGTCCATAACAGATTAGCCCCGTCGCGGGTCGGGAAGCCGTGAAAACCATTCATAAAGTCAACGTGTGGGACAGGACGGTAGATCCCTAAGAACGAGGGCATCCACAGATCCCAGTTGCCGGCGTAGGCGTTTTCCTCGTGCGATTGGATCTGGAAGACGCCCGGCGACGTGGGGCTAGACTCAATACCCGTGCTCACAGGCCAATCCCATTTGAGGCCGCCGTTCTCGTAGGCCCACATGCGCTGCTGGCTCAAACTGACGACAATGCGCTTGTTCCGTACCACAGGCAATGGCAGTAGCTGATCGAGTGAGGGGATCGTCAACGATTGCCCGGCGAAGATCCCTCCGGCCACATTGGGATTGGCCGCTTCCAACCAGGGATAGGGCATCCCATATTCCCATGCAATGCTGGAGAGAGTTTCCCCTGGCTGCACAATGTGTGTGCGTTGGCGGTGGTAGACGCGTAATTCGACGTTGTAATCTCCGCGGCTGACAGCTTGATTGAGCGCACTCACTGCCGCATCCAGTTGGACATAGCGACCCTGACCCAGCGCTCCCGTCTCTTGATCCAAATAACGCTTGACACGCGATGGGTCCATCGCCCAATGGAAGGGCGTCCCGTCCACTGGATGCAGATCGATCACAAGCCATTCGGCCCAGATCTGCGGTAATATATTCCAGGGAATGCTCTGATTGTTAATGGGATCATAGAGTTCGATCGAGAGCGGTGTTACCAACAACCGGTTGATCTGCGCGGCGATCTCAGCCAGATCAGCGTTCGTCGTCAGCGGCTGCACACTGGCAACGACCAGAGGCAGGCGTCCTTCGTTGATGACCATGCTCAACCGGCTCATCAACAGATCCACTGTGGCGTCAACATCCACCCTGCGCCCCACCATAGGATCAACGGTGATGGCGCGACCCTCCACAATTTCCACTCTGGCGTCGACAGCCGGAATCTCAAATTGCGCCACAATCGCGCGTAAATTGGACGCTGCCATCTCCCGATCTCTGTGCAGGATCGGCGCGATTTCCTGTGGATTCCCTTGTAGCAAGGCTGTGATGCCAGCGCGAGTTCGTGCTTGGGCATGGAGGGCGCGCACAGTTTCTGCTGCTTCTAATTGGATGCCCAGCGTTTCCAACTTTGTTTCGGTTCGTTCATCGCTGTCCACTTCAAGGCGGATCGAACGTTGCTGCCAGTTCTGATCCAACATTGTTGTCGCCTCGCGCATGGAAAGCCCACCCAGATCCATCCCCAATGTTCGGCTGCCAGGGGCCAGTAGATCGCCTATGTAGAGATAGATCGCCAGGATTAACAGACCACCCACCATGCCGATCAGAATCCAGAGGACGTTCACCAAAAAAACGGCGACCCTGTTTGGCGAGCATTGGGGTTGTGTGGGGAATTCCTGCAATTGCAAATGGCGCGGAACATTTGCCTGCGGTGCGGGCAGGTGAATCGGGCGTACAGGCGATCTGCCGGGCGCTGCCGGCGCGTTGCCAGGCACAACCGATGGACGACGGGGTCTTCTTAGCGCCATAGTTTCTAATCCTGCTGTGAAAACTCAATCAATCGTTGCACAAGCGATCCGCATCTGATCGAATAGACAATTTCCAGTTACGGATCCCTTTTGGGGTAACGAATGATAGGTCTATTCTGTTCCTACTGTTGTGTCAGTCATGAATTGATTGAAACAGGGTACGGGCGCTGCTTGCTGCGCCTGGTATGCAGAGGGCGCAGCAAGCAGCGCCCGTACCCCTCAATTTATGCTTGACCCAACACTACTCGGCTTAAGTTTATCATAGGGATATTTGAAGTTTAGCATACCATTTCTGCCATTTGCATCAATTGCGCTGCCGCCAGCACAATCATTGAATCCTCAGTTGTAGATGGGATAACCTCTATGTTTCGGTCAGAGGGAACGGCGATTTCGCTGCGTGGCGTCACCAGGAATAAAACAGGTTGCGCCTGCACTGAACGTAAATGAAAGAGGACTGCTTTGGCCCCTTCTTCGTTGTATTGGCTGTCAATAATGATCAGATCGGGTAAATAGAAGACATACATGCCGAGGGCCTGACGTTCTTCAGTTGCCGTCAGCACTGTCCACCCTAGTGATTCGGTGATCCGTTGCAGGTGTTGTCCTCGTTTTTCTTCACCGGCATAGAGGACTAGCGGCATTTCCTTGCTCATTTTTTATCCTTTGATGGTAGGTCAGAGACCTGCCAGGTTTTTGAAAACCTGGCAAGTCTGCTTCGGAACCTCTGCTGCCCTCAAGAAGTTCGGCTTCTTTGTTAAGGACAATTGTGGACAGGGATAGCTGCCTGTTCCACTCTCTCTTGTGCCTGCAATTTAGTGCCGATCCGCACAAGTTGTACACCGATAGCGTGGATCATCTGCCGCAAGAGAGGGTTCTTCTTATTTTGCGGTAGAAGGGCGCGAAGGTGTTGGATCTCTTGCAACTCCCGCTCTCGTTCTGCCCAGCGTTCATGGGCCAGCAATTCTGCCATTATAGGGTCCATTCTATGCCTCCTGATTAGCTGTCATTTGAAATGATGGAAATTTGCACTCAGCATAAAGGAAATGTATTATCGAATCAAGCGATTGTTTTTGATAGAAAGCATCGTTTTTATCGATGAGAGGAGATGGATGGAACTACGCCAACTGAAAACTTTTCGGACGACAGCACAAGTGCGCAGCTTTTCGCGCGCTGCCGAGATCTTGGATTACGCTCAATCTACAGTCTCCACCCAGATTCAAAGTCTGGAGCAGGAACTGGGCGTCCATCTATTTGATCGATTAGGCAAACAGGTGATGCTTACCAATGCCGGGCAAAGATTGCTTGTCTATGCAGACCAAATTTTGAAACTCAGCGATGAAGCGTATCAGGTTGTTGCCGATTCAGAGATCCCGGCGGGCACATTGACGATTGGCGCGCCTGAATCCCTCTGTGTCTATAGGCTGCCGCCTGTGTTGCGCCGCTACCGAGATCAGTATCCCCAGGTGAGGATCGCGCTGCAACCCGGTTCTTGCCCTGATCTGCGTCGCGCTACCAGAGAAGGCGATGCTGATGTCGTCTTCACCTTGGAGCCTGCCTTCCAATCGGAGGAATTACGTGTGGAAATCCTGCGCACAGAGTCTGTGCTGCTCCTAGCCCACCCGGATCATCTGTTGGCGAAACAGCCGGAAGTTTACGCAACCGATCTCAAGGGTGAGCCGGTTCTACTGACCGAGGCTACATGCAGCTATCGCAGACTCTTCGAGGATGCCCTGGCGCAGGCTGATGTACGGCCCGTGACTGAATTGGAATTTAACAGTGTCGAGGCAATCAAGCAGTGCGTCATAGCGGGGATGGGGATAGCGGTGTTGCCCGAAGTGGCGGTGACGCGGGAGATCGCCGCAGGGGAGATTGCCGCGCTCAACTGGTGGGGGCCATCCTTGTCGGTGGCGATGCAACTTGTCTGGCACAAGGACAAATGGATCTCCCCAGCCATGCACGCCTTCGCTAGGATGACGCGGGAGATGTTAGCCGTCGAAAACAAAAGAGGACAGTAACCGGGCTGCTGTCCTCTTTTGTTTTCGACGGCGGCGCGCGTGCATTATGCCATCATCTGTGCGCGCTCGCGGTCGCGGATCAGCATGGGCTTGAGGTAGCGGCCTGTATAACTCTTCTCGATTTCGCCCACCGCCTCCGGCGTCCCTTCGGCGATGACCACACCACCCTTGTCCCCACCCTCAGGCCCCATGTCGATCAGCCAATCGCAGTTTTTGATCACGTCGAGGTTGTGTTCAATGACCAGCACCGTGTTGCCCCGATCCACCAATTCGTGGAGTACTTCCAGCAGCCGCCGTACATCCTCAAAATGGAGACCGGTGGTCGGCTCATCCAAAATATAGAAGGTGTTGCCCGTATCGCGACGGCTCAATTCCTTGCTCAACTTAATGCGCTGCGCCTCGCCGCCCGAAAGTGTGGTCGCCGGCTGCCCCAGGCGAATATAGCCCAGCCCCACCGCCGCCAATGTCTCTAACCGGCCGCGGATGCGCGGAATGTTTTGGAAGAACTCCAGCGCTTCTTCGACCGACATGTCAAGTATATCGGCAATCGACTTGCCACGGAACTTGATCGCCAGCGTCTCCCGGTTGTAGCGATGGCCATGACACTCTTCGCAGGGGACGTAGACATCCGGCAGAAACTGCATCTCGATTTTGATGATGCCGTCGCCTTTGCATGTTTCACAACGCCCGCCCTTCACATTGAAGCTGAATCGCCCTGGCTTGTAGCCGCGCGCCTTCGCTTCAGGAATGGTGGCAAAAAGCTCGCGCATCGGGGTGAAGAGACCTACGTAGGTCGCCGGGTTCGAGCGCGGCGTGCGCCCAATCGGGCTTTGATCGATCTCGATGACCTTGTCCAGATGCTCGACCCCTTCCAGCGCGGCGTGTTCGCCAGGGCGCGCCTTGGCCCGGTAAAACAACTGCGCCAGCTTCTTGTAGAGGACTTCCACCACCAGCGTTGACTTTCCGCTGCCGCTGACGCCGGTGATCGCTACAAACTTACCCAGCGGGATGCGCACATCCACCCCTTTGAGGTTGTTCTCTCGCGCGTTCTTGATAAAGAGATATTCGCCGTTGCCCTCGCGCCGCTCCTCAGGAACGGGGATACGCCGCTCGCCACGGATGTATTGCGCCGTCAAACTGTGGGGATGGTGGATGAACTCATCCTGCGCCGCGGAGACGACAACATGGCCGCCGTGTTCTCCTGCGCCAGGGCCCATGTCCACCACCCAATCGGCGGCGAGGATGGTATCTTCGTCGTGTTCCACCACCAGCACCGTGTTGCCCAGGTCGCGCATCCCCTTGAGCGTCTCGATCAGCCGGTCGTTGTCGCGCTGATGAAGGCCAATGCTCGGCTCATCCAAAATATAGAGGACGCCCATCAACTGGCTGCCGATCTGCGTCGCCAGGCGGATGCGCTGCGCCTCGCCGCCGGAAAGCGTCTGCGCCATGCGGTTGAGGGTCAGATAATCCAGCCCGACGTTGACCATAAAGCCGAGGCGCGCTTCGATCTCCTTAAGCACCTGCCCGGCAATCGTCATGTCGCGTTCCTTGAGCATGGGCGCTCTCCCGTTGCCGCCGCGCAACTGGTAGACCCAGTCGAGCGAATCGAGCACCGGCATCGACGTCACATCGTAGATGCTCTTATCGCCCACCGTCACCGCCAACGCCAGTGGACGCAGCCGCTTTCCTTTGCAGACGGGGCAGGGGCGGATGCTCATAAATTCCTCTAACTTGCTGCGGATGTACTCGCTGTCGGTCTCTTGATAGCGGCGCTGCAAGTTGGGGATGACGCCCTGAAAATGGGTCTCATACGAGCGGCTGTAGCCGTGATGGTTGCGATAGTCCACCCGCACTTTGCTCTCATTGGGCAGCCCGTGCAGGATCAAATTGCGCTGTTTCTCGCTCAGTTCCTTCATGGGCACATTCTGAGGGATCGCGTACTGGCGGCAGACCGAGCGCAGAAGTTGCTTGTAGTAGCCCTCCTCGTCATCGCCATTGCCGTTGCCGTTACTCCTGACCCAGGGAAGGACCGCGCCGCCGTCAATGCTCAATTCGTCGTCGAGGATCATCTCTGGATCGAACTCTTTGAGCGTGCCCAGCCCATCACAGTTGGGGCAGGCGCCATGTGGACTGTTGAAGCTGAAGGTGCGCGGTTCGATCTCCTCGAAGCTGACGCCACACTTGACACAGGCGAAGTGCTCGCTGAAGATGCGGTCGATCATTACCTCTTGCAGGGCGCCGTTGCCGTCAGCGGGGCGGCGTTCAACCCTGGTGATCACCATGGCGCCTTCGCCCAATCGCAGCGCCGTTTCCACCGAGTCGGTGAGACGGGCGCGATCCGTGCCAGGGATGATCTCATCGGGGTTGTCGGGATCAGGCTGTTCGCCGCGCACGACAATGCGGTCGATCACCGCTTCAACTGTGTGATTCTTGTAGCGATCCAATTCGGGCACATCGGTGACTTCGTAGATTTCGCCGTTGACGCGCACGCGCACGTATCCCTGCGCTTGCAAATTCTCGAAGATGCCTTTGTGGTGCCCCTTGCGGTCGCGGATCAGCGGCGCCATCAACATCAACCGCGACCCTTCTTCCATCTCTAAAATCGCATCGACGATCTGCTGTGGCGTCTGCCGGCTGATGGGTTCCCCACATTCGGGGCAGTGAGGCTGCCCCACACGGGCATAGAGCAGGCGCAGATAATCGTAGACTTCGGTCACCGTGCCCACCGTCGAGCGTGGATTGCGCCCCGATCCCTTTTGATCAATCGAGATGGCCGGACTCAGCCCTTCGATCTGATCCACATCGGGCTTTTCCATCAACCCTAAGAACTGCCTGGCATAGGATGAGAGCGATTCGACGTAGCGCCGCTGCCCTTCGGCGTAAATAGTATCGAAAGCCAGGCTGCTCTTGCCGCTGCCGCTTAACCCGGTAATGACAATCATCTTGTCGCGCGGCATCTCCAGATGTACATCTTTTAAATTGTGCTCGCGCGCGCCCCGAACGACTAATTTATCCAGTGCCATAGAGGATCCTCTTCACCTGATGGTAGCGCCCACGTTGACGAGGCGAACAAATGTTCCTAAAGTTCTATTGTAGCCGATCTGGGCGCAAACAACAATTCTCTATTCTACCAGACAATGCCGTCATCGATCATAAAATCGAGCGGGTGATTATTTTCAATCGAAAACGCCATCGGCATGTATGGCGTTCGACCGCCTGTAATGACAACGAATGGTGCTGCGGCCGGCGTTGAGTTTGACGACATCGTCGAATTTCACCCGCTGCCAGCCAGGTTTCAACGTGCCTTGTTGTGTTGCGTCTGGCCCTACCTTTGGACTTTGACGGGGATCGGGTGGGTTGGTGGTTATTGGGGCGCTGTGACCCAGATGATTTTTATTCCCCTGCGGACATTGCCGTGTTGCAATTGCTGGCAAACCAGACGGCGATTGCCCTCCTCAACATCGAACAGGCTGAACAGCTACGCACACTCTACGAGATGAACATTGACCGCACAGAGGCAGACCGGAGAGGTCTGGCCCACGCCATCCATGATGAGATCCTCAAGCAGAGTGTACCGGTGGAGAGATTGGGTTCTGAGTTCGAGGAAGCCTACAGCCAGATCGATCACAACCTGCGCCGGATGACCAGCCGCCTGCGCCCGGTGATGCTCGAAGTCAGCCTCTACAGCGCGCTTGAAGAAATGGTAGACGAGCTGGAAGATCGGATTGCCGGTGAGCTATCGATCCACTTCGCCGTCGTTGATTTCTCTGATTCCCCTCTTTCCTATCCAACCAAGGTTTGAGGAATATCTCTTTCGCATCGTGCAAAACGCCTGTGAAAACGCCATCCGCCATGCCCAGGCCAGCCAGATCACCGTCTCTGGTCGGTTGCTGGCGGATCAGATCGAACTCTGCGTTGAAGATAATGGCATCGGCTTTGACAACGCTGAATTTCCTGACTTTGCCCGCTTGCTGGCTCAAAGGCATTTCGGATTGGTGAGCATGGTTGAGCGAGCCGCAATTATCGGTGCTGAGTTGCATATCCATTCGCACGGTGATAGCGGCACGCGGGTCCACCTCACCTGGACCGATCACCGCCAAAATGGAAAGGAGTACCTGCTTTTTTAGAATTGTTAAGGTGGACAACCGAGTGAAGCTAGGACATCACTCTCTTCTTTGGTACTTAAGCTATCACACGGTGTTTGCATCTGATGCCCTATGGCCGAGCAGATCGGGTTGCAGGCCACGGCCCTCTCGGCGGCCATCAACCGCCGCCTTGCGCTGGTGCAGGGTCTGCACGCCTTTGTCCAGGCCCAGCCCACTGCATTGGAACTGGACGCCTGCTTCAACAAATTCGCCGAAGGCGCCCGTCTACGCCGAGGATACCTATTCGAACCAATCACCTCAACGAAATTACGGATTACGCACCACGAATTATCTTGCTCTAGGATGTCTCGTCGAGGCTGCCGCTCTCTTCCCCCAGCTCCAACTCGCGCCAGAGGACCCAGGCGCCGCTGCGGATCTGTCCTTTGGGCGCACGGTCGTAGTAAAGATCGAAGAGACGCCCATTCACAGTGCGCAGACGATAGTAGACCCGCCCGACGCCCCACGATCCTTGCGTGCGCCCGCTGCGTTGGGCATAGGGTGGGCGTCCCCCTTGTGTGCGGATCTCCACCCGTCCATAGCGGTGCCACTCGGCCAGCATCTCCGCTACCTCAAAGCGTTCGCCCGCCCAGGTCCACGCCAGCGGCGGCGGCGGCTTCTTCTCCAAATGAAAACCCTCTGGCAGTTCAACTGAAATCTCATTGCCGATGAAGTGCATGGGGTATCCTCCGTGCTGCGTGGTGCGTGTTCAGAGTTGCGAATTGCGAGGGGCGAATTGCGATCTTCCACCTGCCACCTGCCGCCATTTTTGCCTTTTGACTTCTGCGCTACCTGCTACCTGCTATCTGCCACCTGCTACCTGCTCCCTGCTATCTGCTCCCTCACCGCGGACCAACGCAAGCTTTCCACGGCGTCGGGCTGATCGAAGAAGAATTCTTCGAGATAGGGTTCGATCTCGGTTTGCCAGATGGCGTCGATGGCTGTGGAAAGGTCGGGCTGAAGGAAGGGGGTGATGCCCAGGGCGTAGTCGGCGTCGGCGATCTGGCTGTTGATGCGCCGCAGCACGCGGATCAACCCATCCACCGGGAAGCCGGTCTGTTGACGGGCGTGGTAATGGCGCAGCAGATCGTAATCGGGGTAAAGGGCGAGAAAGGCGAAGCGGCGGCGCAGGGCGGCGTCCACCAAAGCGATAGAGCGATCCGCAGTGTTCATCGTGCCGAGGATGCGCACATTCGCCGGGATCGTCAACTGTCCGCCCCCAGCTAGCGAGAGCGATTGTTCCCGATAGTCGAGCAGTTGCATCACCTCGCCAAAGACGCGCCCCAAATCAGCGCGGTTGATCTCATCGATCAGCAGCACGCAACGTCCCCGGCGATGGGCAGCCTCGCGGCAAAATTGGGGGAAGATCCCCGGCACAAGCCGATAACTGAGAACACCGTCGGCATCAGCCACCGGACGAATGCCCTGCACAAAATCCTCGTAGGCGTAAGCAGCATGAAATTGAATAGTCTCGATGAAGCCATCCTCGCCGCCGACAAGATGGCGCGCCAGATGCGCTGCGACGAAGCTCTTGCCCGTACCCGGCGGGCCGTAGAAAATCGCTTGCCCTTTGCGCTCAATGGCTGCGATCCAGGCGGCTAACTGGGTCTCAGCGAAACCGGTCTGCACGGCGATTTCGCTCAAGTCATACCTGGGCAGGGGAGCGCGCAGGCTGCCAATCTGCGGCGCGTAGTGGGGCGCGGTTTCGCGGATCTGTTGAGATGCCAGCCGTGCCGCAGATGGAATCTCCTCGGCCAACAATGGCGCAGGGACACGCCGATCCGCCACGATCGGCGCGCTGCGGATGATCTCGAACAGTTCCGCAGGGAGCTGCGAGAAGGATCTCCGTTCGCCTTTGAGATCGACCACCTGCCGCCGTCCCAGATCATCCCAGACCACAGGGCGGCAGTGGCCGAGATCGACATTGGGAACGTAGTAGTAAAAACCGCTGATTGCGCCGATGCCCAATACCTCGCCTGCGCCGTTGTGGACGACGATGCGATCCCCTTCGGCCAGGTGGTGGGCAAACCGCCAGACCTCCTCGACGCTGCGCTTGCGCCAATCTTTGTTCTGGGTGAGGAGCCGGTCGCGCAGCCGGTTGAAATCAGCGCGGCGCAAATCCGAAAGATCGCCTAACTCATCGTAGCCCAGCGCCACAAAACCGCCGGCGCGCCACGCATCCCACTGACCATCCCCATCCGGGCGCATCTGCCAGATGCGCGGGCGAGCAAAGCTGATCTGTTTGACCGTCACCAGCCAGTGGCAGAAGAGATCGAAACGATCCACGGCGCGCAGATCTGATCCATCGGGCAGATCCCCAAACTCGCGCACAACCTGCACCCATGCCAGCCCAGCCGCGTTGAGATCGGGATAGTTGAGCAGGTCCGCGCTGAAGGAACGGGCGGCGAAGTGGTTGATCGCCTGCAAACTCTTGCGGTTGACGGTAATGTAGAGGTTCGGGCGCAGAGCGTTGAGGATGGGCGAGAGCGTGCCGCTCTGAAAGCCGACCGTATTGGGCTGCTGGCGAAAATGGACGCAGGCGGCGGCCAGATCAGCGGGATTTTCAACACAGCTTCGCACAAAGGCAAGGATCGCCGCTGCTTTCTGCGGCCACTCCTCGGGCTGCGTCCACCCCAGGCGCTGATGACGGCGCACCACATCGCCGCTGACAGCCAAATTTGGGTGAATCCAGACCCCGCCCGCGCGGTTCGCTTCGGTATTGGCGTGGGGCAGCAGTTTATCGAGTACAGCGGTGGTGACATCCTCGCCGCGGTCAGCGGCTTCGACGATCTGTCGATAGTTGTGGGCGGCGTCCTCGCGCATCCGAATCACATCTGCGGCGTACGACTGTGCGGCGACGCCTGTTGCATAGCGCTGGCTAAACTCATGGTAGAGCTGCGTGAAGCTCTCTTGGGCTGTATTCTTCGGGTAGACGGTCACAGAAGGTTCCAACAGTCGATCCAGGGTAACGGGTACGTTGCCCCTATCGTAGCGGGGAAGCCTCCGTTCGTCAATTACGCCTGACATCTCGATTTTGACAAGAATGGCCGCGAGGCTAGAATTCCATCCACGACAAATAAGCGTAGCCCACCACCCTGGCTAAACCCGATGAACCTTCCTATTTCGCTCGACCCACTCTTGCAGCAGTACGATGGCCCTGACGTGCGCGCCTTTGTGATTATGGGCAGCTATGCCCGCGGGGAGGCCAATCCTTTCAGCGATGTGGATCTGATCCGCTTTGTGGATGACGACGCGCTCGTCGCCGACGCAGATTCACACCTCATCGACGGATACCTGACTGTGGTCAGCACAGTGACGCCCGCGCAGGTGGACGGATGGTTCACCGATCCCAAGGATGCGGTCAACACGATTGCCGGTATCTGCACGGCGCGCCCAATTCTGGATCGGGACGGCTACTTTGCCGCCATCCAAAGCCGCGTCCACGCCTTTGAGTGGACCGCCGAATTGCAAGCGAAGGCGAACCGGTGGGCCAGTCGCGAGATGGTCGGCCTGATCGAAGAGGTACACAAGGGTCTGGCTGGGATCGAACGGGGGGACATTGGCCGCTTGCTCAACGCTCGCTTTGGCCTCTCATGGCTGCTCAGCAACGTGATCAAAGTGCAGCGGGGCATCCTCATTGGCGGGGACAACCGCTTCTATGAGGAGATCGCCGAGGCCGTGGGCACGAAGAGCGAATGGGTGCGGCTGCGACGGATCGCCTTCGGCATTGAGGACGCCGACGGTCACACGCCAATACTATGCGAACAGGTGAGAGCCGGGCTGCGCCTCTATGTGGAGACGGCTCGTCTGTTGCACCCAACACTGCACCCCGAAGACGCCCCCAAGATCCACGCCACCCTCGCCCGCATCCTCGCGACCATTGGCGAAGATTAAATTACTATCCACGAAGCCACACAAAGCCATACAAAGGGCAGAAAAACTTCGCGCCTCTTCGTCTATCTTCGTGGATCGCATTCTGCTTTTTGGCTTGCGCATCCTGTCGAGCGCGGCTATATTGGGCAGGTTGCCAACCACCAACCACGAGAAATCATCGAGAGGAAATTTTTATGACTCGCCGTAAAGTTTTGGTCACCGGCGCATCCGGGTATATTGCCAGCCTGCTGCTGCCTGCCCTGCGCGAACGGTACGATCTCACTCTGCTCGACGTGAAGACTATCAATCGCAAAGGGGAAGAGGTCGAAGGCATCCAGATCGCAGACATTGTGGATCGGGACCGAGACCGCTATCGTCATCACTTCCGCGGGGTGGATGCGGTGGTCCATCTCGGTTTCATCGACACCCGCGAGAAAGATCATGTGGATCGCTACTTCGCCAACGAGATGACAAATGTGCAGATGGCCTACAACGTCTATCAAGTGGCCGTGGAAGAAGGGGTGCGCCGGGTCGTCGCCGCCAGTTCCAACCATGCCGCCGACTATTACGAGCCGCTGATCCTGGAGCATCGCTGGGACTTTGTGACGCCCGAAATGCGCGGTCTCTCCGACAACTACTACGGCTGGGCCAAAGAAGTCTACGAGCATCTTGGCTTCGTCTTCGCCGTGGGCAAGATGAACAACAAGCCGCTGGAGAATGTTCAGGTGCGCATCGGCGGTCCACGTGAGACGGATCTGGATACCATCGAGTTGGGCGATCTGGTGCGCATGCGTCGCGCGCTGGCTGTCTATATCAGCCAGCGCGATCTATCCCAACTCTTCATCAAGAGCATCGAAGCCGAGGAGATCCGCGACGAGCAGGGCGTCCCCTTTCAAATTGTCTATGGCATCAGCGGCAACAATCAGGCCTTTTGGGGATTGGCCAACGCCCGCCGCGTCCTCGGCTACGCGCCCGAAGACAACAGCGAGCTGCGCTTCCACGAGAAGATTCAGGCGCACATTAAAGCGGCGAATTAGGAGATTTCAGATCCTGTACACGATCTCCAATCGCTTAATCCCCCAATCTCCGAATCTCATCACAACCGACGTTGTGCGCTATCCCATCATGGGATGGCGTAGACAAAGACACCGTAGGGCGTGGTGACGTAGAGTCGGCTGGGGTCGCCGTCGAGGATCAGCAGATCGGTGATCCTCAGCAGATCAAAAGGCTGACCCGCCACTTTGGACCAATTCCCCGTGGATGAGTCGCGGGTGTAAAGCCCGCGCTCTGTCCCCAAATAGAGCCGGTGGTTAGGATCGTCCGATCTTTGCACAACGGCATAGAGACCGGATGGGTGGATGCCGCCGATCACACCTTCTAGCCCGACCGAGTTGCTGGGCCAGGTTGCGCCGTTGTCGAGCGTCTGGAAGAAGCCGTTGTACGCCAGCGCGAAGACTCGCCCTGCGTTGTAGCGATCCAATGCCAGATCGCCGAACCATCCAATATCCGCGTAGAGCGGCGTGGACTGGGCCCAGGTTGCGCCGCTATCCCGGCTGACGATCACCGCGCCGCCGCCCCCCTCGCTGATGCCGCCGATCCACACCGTATTCCACGTCGCTCCTTCGGGCGCGATGAAGTGGGCATCGTAGACCCCAAAGATCTCGCCGGGTTGGTGGGTGAAGCTTTCCCCATTGTTCTTGCTCAGATACGGACCATTGCAGCCGGCCGCGTAGATCCAGGGCTGGCTTGTGTGGCTGGCCAATGGCTTGAGATTCTGACCCCCCGCCAGCACTTGCCAGCTTGCGCCGCCATCTGCGCTGCGCCAAAAGGATGTGGCCGGTCCGCCCGCATAGCAGGGAAAGCCATTGCCGGCAAAGAGCAGTTCGGCGCTACTGCCCAGGATCATGTGTTCGGGGCGGGCGGCGCCCACGGATCGCCAACTGCTGCCGGCGTTGTCCGAGCGGAAGAGTTGCCCGCCCCTGTCGGCGTAGATCGTATTCATCTCCGGGCGACCGACGAGGCGCTTGACCCAGCCGCCGGGCAGCAGCAGCGCGCCCGCCGGTGGACAGATGCTCAGCGAAACATCATCGATATAGGTGCGGCTGGTTCCGCCGCTGCCGTTGTTGTAGGTGCCAAACTGAAGGCGGATCGTCTGCCCGGCGTACTGCTTGAGGTCGATCACCTTCTCGCGCCAGGATGGATTCTGTTCGCGCTCGGTCATCAACCAGTCGATAGTCCCATCGGCGCGGATGGCAATCACGTAAAAGAAATCGTTGACGGCGGCGAGGGATGGCAGATCTTCCTGGCGCTGCGGAAGAGTTGCGAGATCGGACAGCGCCGCGCTGGCAGCGCCATCGCCGTAGATGTTGTACCGCCAGAAGCGAAGCTGCACTGCCGTCGCCATGCCGGGGAAGGGCAGTTCGGGGATGGTGATGCTCTGCTCAATTGGCGAATAGCTCGCCACATTGGCCCCACCTTCGGGGATACCCGTGCGCATACTGCGCCCGCCGCTGTGGACAGGGCTGTTGACATAGCCCGCCGGCGCCGGATTCTCGCGGATCGTCCAGCCGCCGCTTTCCTCAATGCCGCCGTTGACGATGGCATCGTAGCATTCCACACCCGGCGGCACATCCAGCGCGGGGATGGTCAGCAGCGTCCATGTGAGGCCGCCGTCGTCGCTGCGCAGGGTGCGTCCTTCGCCGGTGAACCAGTTGTAGAGGCTGAGATAGAGCGCTCCTCCCTGCGGACCCGCGCCCACCGCCAGCGGGATGGGCAGATAGCCGCCCGTGAAGGTCGTCACCGTCGTCCAGGTGATGTCGGCCACATTGGCGGCGTGGGCGTTGCGGCTGACCGAAAGCGTCCCCGCGTTGCTGGCAACATAAAGCCCGCGGATGCCGCTATCCAGCGCCAGCCCCAACCCAGGACCGCCGCTGGGAGGCGTCCCCACCGGCGCATCGGGGATCGCCACCCAATCCCCGCCAGTGGTGCGGTAGAGCGTCGCGCCGCCCCGATCTCCCTGTGCAACTACATAAAGGATCTGGTGGTTCTGCGGATCGATCAAAATCGGGCTGACCGGGTCGCCGTAGATCCCCTCACCGGCTTTGTGCCAGCTTGCCCCGCCGTCATCGCTGCGCACCAGCGTACTCTGATACGCCTCAAGCCAGGGGATGCCGGTCCAAAGGGTGGATGGATTGTCGAGGCTCACCGCTACCGGTCCCGCCGAAATAGCATGGCGCTGGTTCCAGGTGACGCCGCCATCACTGCTTTTCCATAGACCCTGCTGGCGCGCGCCCAGATATTGAGTCTGTGGATTCATATAGTCAATGGTGACATATCCCCGGTAGAGTGGCGCGCCGGCGATCTGATCAGGCAGGGTGAGATAGCTCCAACTTGCGCCCCGATCCGTGCTGCGCACCAGCCGCCCTTCGTTGGTGACTGCTGTCAATGCGCCGCTGCTCCCTGGCGCCGCCACCAGCGAACGTAGCCAGCGTGGGTGCAGGCTCACCGGGGTGACAGTAGTCGTAGGAGTGGGCGTTGGGGTGACGGTCGGCGTCGGCGTGACAGTGGGCGTCGGCGATGATATGTTGGGGTTGCGGGACACTGCCGGCAGATAGAGAAACTGCGACGATAGCGCGCCACTCCCACAGGTGGTCAACGAGACATCGTCGACGTACATGGCTGTCTTCTCGCCGTTGCCATTGTTGTAGACGCCCACATGGACCTGTACCGTCTGCCCCGCGTAGTCGCGCAGATCCGCCGTAAACTGCTGCCACTCGGCGGCGTTGCTGTGCGTCCACAGCAGATTTTCGAGGACCTCCCCCTCCTCATCCAACAGCAGCACATATTGGCGATCCACGGCGTCGGGGCCTTGCGCTGATAGTTCCCCAGCCAGGTCGCCTTCCGCCGAAAGCGGATACCACCAGAGCGAAAGGGTAGCGCTGGTCACACCGCTGGGGATGGTCGCGGTTTGGGCAGCGCTGGAATAGCTCTCAACATCGGCGCCTTCCACAATGCCAGCGCGCAGACTGCGCACCCCGCTGTAGGCACGCGTCGTCGAATAAGCAGCCGGATAGGCCGTATTGGGCAGCCGCCAAACGCCGTTGACCTCGAAACCGCCATTGGACAGCCTTTCTTCGCAGCCACCCATGCTGTAGTGGGCGACGCCGCCGCTGGTCGCCACATGGACAACCATACCTTCCTCTGCTGTCGAGGTGACGGCCAACGCGAAGATGTCAGGGTTGCCGGGCGCTGGTCCCAGATCGATCCAGGTGTCGCCGTCGTTGAAGGAGCGAAAGAGGCTGCGATGATCACCCGCCACGAGCTGACCGCTGAGGGCAGTGAAGAGGGAGCGATCCGTTGCGTACGCGGGCGAGATCGCCAGATGGCGGGGATAGGGTTCGTACAAACCGGGCAGCCCGGCGCTCACCATGCTCCAAGTTGTTCCACGATTCAGCGAGCGGAAGACGCTGCTTTCGGGTGTATCGTCGCCGGTCCCTTCAATGGCGCGGAAAGTGGACCAGACTCGTCCGTCGTTAGCATAGTCCGGCGAGACGACGATCTCGTAGGCGGGTCCATAACCGCCGGCCAACGCCCAATGCAGGCCGCCATCAACGCTGCGCAGCACACGTCCATAGCCGCTGGCGAAGAGGGTATGATCGCCTGCGAAGGCAGGCGAGATCGCCAGATCGTAGACATCGAACGCCTCCTCCGTAGGGACGAGATCATGGCTAGTCCAGGCGTTGCCGCCATCAGTCGATTTCCACACCGTATCGCTGCGGGCGATGAAGAGGGTCTGATCCGTGGCGTACGCAGGCGAGAGGACCATTGCCCGCACTTCACCCACATCCGAATGCTGTGTCCAGCTATCGCCGCCATTCACGGATTTGTAGAGTCCGGCGCTGGCGTCGGTTTCATCCACATAGGCGGCAAAAATGGTCTTATCTGTGACGAAGGCGGGGGAGACGCGCACATGCGTAAAGCGGACAGTGTGACCGGTTGCCCCCGCCAGCACACGCTGCCAGCTCGTGCCCCGATCCTGGCTACGGTAGATCCCCTTGGTGGCGGCGGCGAGGAGGGTTCCATCTGCGGCGTAATCGGGCGAAGCCGCCACATCCGCCACAGTCAAGAGCAACTGATCGTCTCCGTAGGGGCCGCTCGAGCGCCACGGACTAGCGCCAGTCGCCGCCATCGGAGGATCAAAGGCGCTCTGGGTCAACGCCCCTGTTGCCGTTAGCATTCCAAACAGAACGAGCGCCAAGATGAAACGCGCCGAAAGTTTCATGTCCGTCTCCTCTGGTATCAACTTACGAATGGGTTCGGTGGGTAATAGTTCTTGACATAATCATTAAATCATCAAACTGGTATCGGCAGAAGGGACGGATGTCCTGTTTTTGACAAGGAATGCGACCTGCGAAATTCATTTTCATAGAATGTCCATTTCAGGTATACTATTTCCACCTGTCCAGATGCTTACAAATCCTGACGAGATTCATCTAAAATCTGTAACTACTGAGCTCCTTGCTCCAGGTAGGTCCGTAACCCGCCGCCAGGTCACGGACTTGGCTAGAGCAGGGCTTAGTAGTTACCAAAATCTACAAATCACTCATGGGCCAGGCGCAACGACTTTCAACCGAGCAACTGCGCGAACGACTTCACCATGCATTGACCCTCTGGCACAAAGGGAATGGCGACGGCGCCCCGCTAGAGGAGTTTCTGCTCTACCAGCGCGCCTATGCGGATCAGCGGAGCGTGCGCCGCGCCACCAATCAGATCCTGACCGGGTTGATCGCTCAGTTGGCGGAACAGATCCCAGAAGAGGCGACCATTCTGCGCCTGCGCTTTGCCGAAGAAGAGTCAGCGCAGGCGGTTGCCAACCGGCTCAGCCTTTCTGAAGGCAACATTTTTAAGAAGCAGCGCGAAGCCATCGAACACCTGGCCGACATCCTTTGCGATCTAGAAGAGCGAGCGCGGGCAGAGCTACAGAGCCGCTATTGGCAGCGCATAGAACCAGCCAGCTATTCGGCGCTCTTCGGCGTTGAAGCAGCACAGGCCCGGTTGATTGAAATCCTCACCGATCCGAATCCGCCGTGGCTGATCTCTATTGAAGGGATCGGCGGTATCGGTAAAACCACCCTGGCCCATGCCCTCGTTGCCTGCCTGATCGACGAAGGTTTTGTCAGCTGGCGTCACTACTCGGATCTGGCCTGGATCACCGCCCAGCAACAGAGGTTCAACGCAGGTGGGGCGTTGCAACCATCAACTCAGCCAGCCCTCCCCATTGAGGAATTGATCGCCCATCTGGCCGAACAGCTTCTGCCCGAAGACGAACGCCGCGGTCAGGGGTTGAGGGCGCTGGAGACCAATCTGGGCAAGCGTTTCAAACAGACGCCGCACCTCGTTGTGATCGATAACCTTGAAACCAAAGATGACTTGCGCACCCTGATCGATGTTACCCAGCGCTGGGCGGGACCGTCGAAATTTGTCCTGACGTCGCGGCGCAGCCTTTTTGACACACCGGGGGTCTATCCCTACCGGCTGCCCGAACTTAGTCTGACCGATAGCCTGACGTTGATCCGCCATGAAGCGCGCCTGCGCAACCTTTCGATCCTGGCAGACGCACCCGCAGGTCAACTGGAGGCGATCTATAGGATCGTGGGCGGCAACCCTTTGGCCTTGCGCCTCGTCGTGGGTCAGATCTTTGTCCACAGCCTCGACCATGTGCTGGCCGATCTCAAGGGCGCGCAAGGACGCGCCGCCGAACAACTGTACACCTACATCTATCGCCGCGCCTGGGATCATCTTGACGAAACGGCGCGACAGGTGTTGCTGATAATGCCGTTGGCGAGCGAAGCGGGGGCTGATCTGGAATGGCTGGCTGCCATCGCCGATGAGGAACCCTGCTATCTGCGCCCGGTGCTGGAGCAATTGATCGAACT
>JAHBVG010000012.1 GCA_019637695.1 Caldilineaceae bacterium
TCTCGAAAGGATAGTGCCACTGCGCCACCGGCATGGAGCCACTGTCGAACCAGACATCGCAGACCTCGTTGACCCGGCGCATGGTTCCGCCGTCGGGCGCCAGCCAGGTGATCTCGTCCACGTAGGGGCGGTGCAGTTCGAGATCGCTCAGATCGCGACCGACCAACGCCGAGAGTTCGGCGCGGCTGCCCACGCAGACAGCGTAATCGCTGCCCGGCGCGTCGCTCTGCCAGATGGGCAGGGGCGTGGCCCAATAGCGGTCGCGGCCCATGGCCCAATCCACGTTGTTCTCAAGCCAGTTGCCAAAGCGACCGTGCTTGATGTGGTTCGGCACCCAGTTGATCTCTTCGTTGTTGGCGACGAGCCGATCCCTGTATTGGCTGGTGCGCACATACCAGGTTGTCTTGGCCCAGTAGATCAGCGGCGTGTCACAGCGCCAGCAGAAGGGATAGCTGTGTTCGTAGGTCCCCGCTTTGTAGAGCAGACCGCGCCCCTTCAATTCCTCAGTGATGGCGGGATCGGCCTCTTTGACAAAAACGCCCGCCCACGGCTCTACTTCGGGTTTGAACTGCCCGGCGGCGTCCACGGTTTGGAGGACGGGCAGACCATATTTGCGGCCAACCTCCATATCGTCCGCGCCGAAGGCCGGCGCAATGTGGACGATGCCGGTGCCGTCCGCGGTGGAGACAAAGTCGGCGGTGACGACGTAGGCGTACTCCTCTTCCACCGGGTAAAACTTGAAGAGCGGCGTGTAGTGCTTGCCCGCCAGATCCCTGCCTTTCAACTCGGCCAGCACCTCGTACCCCGGACGCAACACCGCCTCCAGCCGCGCCTTCGCCAGATAGAGGATCGCGCCCGAACCGTCGCGCACCTTGACGTAGTCGATCTCCTTGCCCACGGCCAGCGCCACATTGCCGGGCAGCGTCCACGGCGTAGTGGTCCAGGCCAGGAAGAAGGTGTTCTCTTCGCCCTGCACGGCGAACTTCACATAGACGCTGGGATCGACGGTTCCTTCTTTGTAGCCCAGCGAGAGTTCGTGGCTGCTCAAGGGCGTTCCACAGCGCGGGCAATAGGGCACGACCTTGTAGCCCTGGTAAAGCAGCCCCTTTTGCCAAAACTGTTTGAGGATCCACCAGAGCGACTCGATGTAGTCGTTCTTCATGGTGACGTAGGCATCTTCCAGATCCACCCAGAAGGCCATGCGCTCGGTGAGGGCCGACCAATCTTCTAAGTAGTTCCACACCGATTCCTTGCTGCGTTGGTTGAAGGCAGCGACGCCGTACTGCTCGATCTGTTCCTTGCCGGTGAGGCCAAGCTGTTTTTCCACTTCGAGTTCCACGGGCAAGCCGTGGGTATCCCAGCCGCCTTTGCGCAGGACATAGTAGCCCTGCATGGTTTTGTAGCGGGGGAACATGTCCTTGAAGGCGCGGGCCAGCACGTGATGGATGCCGGGCCGACCGTTGGCGGTGGGCGGTCCCTCAAAGAAGACGAAGCGCGGGCCGTCCTTGCGCTCGTCCATAGAGCGCTTGAAGACGTTGCGTTCGCGCCAGAGATGGAGGAGCCGCTCTTCCATCTCCGGGTAGGATACGGAGGATTTGACCTCCCGAAAGGTTTCTTTGCTGATTGTACGTGTCATGGTTTGCCTCTGTTGTATGAAAAACACTTGTCAGTCTATATCAATATCGGGTACACTGCGGTCAGTGAATTGATATTCGCAGGAGCATCGCACATGACGACACTCACGGTTGATTTTCCTCAAAATGTTTACGAGCGATTCGCCGCTCTCGCCGAAGCTGAGGGCAAGACAATGGACGAATATATGCTCGAACTGGTGGAGCAAGCGCTTCCTCCGGTCTCCTATGCACAGAAATCAGCAAGAGATATTTTGAAGGAAGCAGGCATGCTTACCGAACTGAGCGACGAACTCAAAGCACTTATCGGTGACGATCCGCCGTCGCTAGATGAAGTGATCGAGATCTTGTCGAACGCTGGTGGTCCGTCTCTGGGTGAAATTCTCGATCAACAGCGTGGGCCGAAGCCATGACGGATTACTTCTTAGATTCCAGCGCTGTCCTCAAGCGCTATATAAAAGAAAAAGGCAGCGATTGGATTCGCACCATCACAGAGCAACGTGATGGTGTAGTCATTCTTGCCCAGCTGACGCTCGTCGAAGTAGCTGCTGCCATTGCGGCAAAATCACGCGCACCCGGCGGTATTTCAGATCGACATCGAGAGCGTGTCCTGGAGCGATTTCTCGATGATGTGGACCAACGATATTTGATCGTACCCATGCGCCATGCGATAGTTGACCGCGCTGTGCGTTTGACTCAGGTTTATCGTCTGCGTGGATACGACGCCATTCAGTTGGCAACCGCACTTGTGATTTTGTCTTCCTTACTGTCTGCGAACCGGACGGGATTTCGATTTGTCGCCAGCGATGAGGATCTGCTGGACGCTGCCAAAGCAGAGGGATTGCTCATCAACGATCCCCAACAACACATCTGATTCACAGATCCATCCGCATCCACTCGATGTCGTAGTAGCGTCCCTCCCACTTGATGTAACCCTCCTCGACAAAGGTGGGGACAAACCCCGCAGATAGGTAAAGCTGCCGGGCCGCCTCGTTGCCCACGGTGACGGCGATGATCAACCGTTCCAATCCGCGCTGGGATCGGGCGTGGTCGAGGATCGCACGCATCAACGCCCGTCCGCCGCCCTGTCCGCGCGCTTCGGGGATGACATACATACTGCCGACAATGGCGCGGTGGCGCGTCTTGCGTCCTGGGTAACGGTGCAGGGTGGCGATGCCGCTCAACGTGTTCTCCTCAAAGAGGCCAAAGACAGCCTTATCCGCCGGATCAACGTTCAACCCTGCCGCCACCTGCTCGATAGTCGTATGGCGCTCATCGTAGTAGTCGCGGCCAAAGGCTTCGGGGTGATCTTGCAGCGCTCGCAGCCAGATCGGTTGATAATGTGCGGCGTCTTCCCCAGTCAAGAGTCGAACGAACATCTCACCCTCCTTGCAAACGGGCCGGTTTTTGCCATCCCCAGCCCAGTTTATAAAGCCCTCGCTCTACCCACGGGCCGTAGCTGCTCGATTCCCAAAGTTCGGGCCGCGCTGCCAATCCATGCTGCACAGGATCATAATGGATCAGATCGAGCTTGTGGGCGAAGTCATCTACATCGTCAACCCGTTCAATGCTGCGCCGACGATCCCAGACTTCCATCTCGCCGGGAATGCCCATCACTTGCAGATAGGAATCATGATAGCGATGCAGGAATCGATCCACGATCTGCCCGACGGGTATCCCATCCTCTGGACGAATCAGCAGGTGCAAGTGCGCCGGCAAGATGACGAACCCCAGCATCGTGAAGGCAAGGCGCTGTTTGACCTCACGCAAGACCGACCGTACCAGATGCGCCGTGGTCCTCTGCCCGAAGAGCGGCTCCCCGTTCACCGCCCAGCACGTGATGAAAGAGATCCCCGGTCGAAAGAAGGGGGCGTAGGCGGTGGCAGGGCGGTCGGGAATAGGGTTCATACTGCCTCGTAGTGCGTAGCTCGTAAACGGATCCGGCTTCCAATGTAGCGTTATCTCTGCAACGGACTACGCACTACGCACCTGTCTGCGCGATCCATTTCCCAAATACACTCAAACAATCTCCACATAGATCCGCTTGTTGATCGCGCCCTTGCTCTTGTAATCCACGACCTTCATCCGCCCTACTTCGCGGGTGTTGCGGACGTGGGTGCCGCCGTCGGCCTGAAGATCAAGCCCTTCGAGTTCCACCGTGCGGATCTCGCTGATCTGCGGCGGCAGCAAATTGATCTTCGTGCGGATCAGATCCGGGATCTGGAACGCTTCCTCGCGCGGCAGGATCTGCGTCTTCACATCGTGGGCAGCGCGGATCTCGGCGTTACAGCGATCTTCGATTTCGCTGACCAGTTCCTTGCTCATGGCGGCGAACTCGAAATCCATGCGTCCGGCCCCCGGATCCATATTGCCGCCGGTCACCTGTGCGCCGTAGTCGCGCCAAACCACCCCGCAAAGGATGTGCATGGCCGTGTGCGTGCGCATAATGGCATAGCGGCGATCCCAATCCAGCGCGCCGTGGATCGCCGTCCCTTCGGTAATCGATGGCAGACCACCGTCGGTGTTTTCGAGCGTGTGCCAGATCTGCTCGCCTTCTTTGTTGACTTTGACCACGCGCAGGCGTTGACCCTCTATGGTCAGCCAGCCTTCATCGTTGGGCTGCCCGCCGCCGCCGGGGAAGAAGGCCGTGCGATCCAATGACACACGCCGTTTGCCGTCCTTTTCTTCGATGGCCGTAACCAGCGCATCGAACGAGCCAGTATAGGCGTCATCATAGTAGAGCAACGTCGTCATTGTTTTCCGCCCTTCGTCTATTAGGTGCAACGGCACATGACCCGATTGATCGAATAGAAGAAATAGCCCCGCTCATGTTGTTGGGCCAGATCATCCAGCCAGCTTTGTAGATCGCCCACAGGAATCAGCTCTTTTTCACGCAACCACTGAACCATCATGTAGGCAACCCGGTATCCGTAAAGATCCGGCTGCCAGGCAGTGTTAACCAGTGGATAGATCGTTACTTCGAGAGAAAGACCCGCCTGGCGACAGATCCCTGGCAGTTCCCGCCCAATCTGTCCACGCGGCCCCGCATCGTTAAACGCGTGGACAATGCGCCGGTTGAGTTCGACATTCGTGGCATTGAAGACCTGTGTATCAAAGTCCGAATGGACGATCAATGCTACCCCGCCTGGCTTCAGCACCCGTCGCATCTCCTGAACCGCCAGCAACGGATCGGCCACCCACTCCAGCGTATCCACACAGAGGAGCCGATCAAAGCTGGCGTCGGCGAAGGGCAGATCCTGCGCGTCGCCGGCGCGGAAGTCGATCCGCGCCGATTGCGCTTTCGCCTGACTGTGCGCTTCCGCATAACGCTCTGGTTTGGGTTCAAGCCCGATCACCTCCGCCACTTCAGGATAGATCCGCAGCAGCAATTGATCGGCGTCACCCGTGCCACAGCCCACATCGAGGACACGATCCCCTGCCCCAAGAGCAAGGACCGAAAGATAGTGCCGCCACTGCGCCAGCACATCCGGTATGGGTGGATTCAAGAAATTTTTCTGCGCCATCGAATCTCCAGAAAACAAAAAACCCATCCCCCAAACGGGGACGGGCTAAATAGTCCGCGATACCACCCCAGTTCTCGATCACGAGGATCGAGCACCTCTGTGCAACGCTGCGCCCGAAGAAGTCACACGAACAAAGATACCTACACTAACCAATCTTTATTCATCATTCATTCTTTTGCGCAAAGCCGCCGTGAGGATAACGGTTCACGATACCGGTGGCGTCTACTGGGCGGGATACGCGGTTCGGGCCACTGCTCAGGAGGGATCTTCACAGGTGAAGGGTCGATCCGGCTTACACCCTCCCGGACTCGCTGGACGACGTTTCATCTGTTACTCGTCTCCGTCAACGCAACTGCTGACAGGTTTGTGTTCGAGTGTAGCAGGCAGACACTCCCTTGTCAATATTTTTAGGGTGTGTTCAAAATGAGTTGGCCGTCTGGGTAGGGGTTTGGGTGGACGGCAGACGAGCAATAGCTTACGCAGACGATTTTTGTGAGCCGTCCACCCAAACCCTTACGAATCATCAATCCATTCTGAATACACCCATATTTTTATGTGATGTTCAACAATCGAAGGGTTGGCCCATCACTGTTCATTCGTCTGAAGCCATGCCTCATACTCAGCCAGCGTCTCCTCGTTTGGGGGATAGACGCCGAGGATGCTCGCCCCACCCGCAATCTTCTGCTGGATGAATTCCTCGCGGCGTTCCTGTTCATAGGCGGCGTGGGCTACCTCCTCGGCCATTCGAGCGGGGATGGCGACCACACCCTCCCCATCCCCCACAAGGATGTCCCCAGGGATCACGGCCACGCCGGCGCAGCCAATTGGCGTCTGCATCTCCACGGGATGATGGATGACAAATGAGCTGGTGGCGTGGGGCGCGCGGATGTAGGTGGGCAGATCGATCTCCTTGAAGGCAGGTGTATCGCGCAGCGCGCCGTCGGTGACGATCCCTGCGGCGCCGCGCACCTTGATGCGCGTCCCCAAGATGTTGCCCAACGTCGCGCCCCAGGCGATCTCACCGCGGGCGTCTATCACCAACACATCGTCGGGGCCGATGGCTTCCACCGCCAGTCGCTGCACATTGCGCGTGTTGTCGTAGAGTTCATCCGCCAGATCCTCGCGGGCGGGGATGTAGCGCAGCGTAAAGGCATAGCCCACCATGCGCAGATCCGGGCGTAAGGGGTAGATCCCCGCCAAAAAGGTATTGCGCAGCCCGCGCTTGTTCAACTGCGATGTGATCGTCGCCGTGGATACCGTCTTGAGTTTTGCAACCGCCTCATCGCTGAGCACATGCGTGCGGATAGATCGAGTCATGGATAGATGTCCTTTGAAGAATGAAATATGTCGAGAGTAATGCGTGATGGGTAATGTGAGAAAGCTCGCACCACTGACAAATTACGAATTACGTGTTACGCCTTCAACCACCGATCCCGTCCGTAGCGCGCCTGTACGTAGACATACTCATCCATTTCCGGCGCGGAGATGTTGCCACGCGAGGGATAGTGGGCGATGGCCTCTTCGACAATGTCCACGCCCAGGCCGGGCGTGTCGGGCACGAGGATGGAGCCGTTGACGATGATGGGCTGCGGTTCCATCACCTCGTAGCGTTGCGGAACATCGTCCTCGCGGTGTTCGAGGATGAGGAAGTTGGGCAGCGTCGCCAGCAAATGGACCGCAGCCATCTCGGCCACCGGTCCCAGCGAACCGTCGTGAGGGGCAAAGCCGATGCCGTGGGCTTCGGCCATCGCTGCCTGTTTCTTCATCTGCATCAGCCCGCCGGCGCGCCCGGTGTCGGGTTGAACAACGTCCACCAATTCCCGCTCGATCAACTCGCGCAGGCCGTAGATGTTGGCGTGGCGTTCCCCTGCCGCCAGCGGAATGTCCACATGGCGGCGCACGCGGGCGATGCTCTCCACATTCTCCGGCGCCACCGGGTCCTCGTAGAAGAGCAGGTTGAACTCTTCCAACGCCTTGCCCAGGGTGATGGCGTCGCCCACGGTCAGCCAGGGCGGACCATGCACATCGACCATAACATCCACATCGGGGCCCACAGCCTCGCGGATCTCCTTGACCCGCTGCAAAGGATTCTTCACCCCGCCCGCTTTGACGCCGGTGTAGCCCCGTTCCACCATCTTCAAGGCGGTCTCGGCGTTGCCAGCGTGCGCGTACATGCGGATCTCGTCGCGGATCTTGCCGCCCAGCAGATTCCAGACTGGCACGCCCAGCGCCTTGCCTTTGATATCCCACAAGGCCATTTCGATGCCGGTGAGCGCGCCGCCGCCGACAATGCCCGTCATGCCGTGGCCCATCATGGCGATGAACATTTTTTGCCAGATGCGCTCGATGTTCATGGGATCTTCGCCGATGAGGATTTCGGTCAGATCATGGATGGCGGTCTCGACGACGCGCGGCCAGCCGCTGGCTTCGCCCACGCCGTAGATCCCCTCGTCGGTGAAGACTTTGACAAAGAGCCAGTTGCGCCGCGCCCAGCCGCCCGCCAGCGCGTCGCCCGTCCCTGCGTGCATGAGATAGGTTTTGATCTCGGTGATCTTCATCTGGTTGTCCTTTGTGATTGGGTATTGGATATTGGGTATTGGGTGTATCAACTCACATTGTCCGCCAGTCCATTTTGCGGTTGACCAGCCAGAAGCTGACCATGGTGAAGCCGATCAGGACTATCAGATCGAGGAGCAGGCGGGGGGTCAACGATCCCAAAAAGACCTGGCGCAGCGCCGACGCCGCGTAGGTGGCCGGGCTAAGGAAGCCCAACGTCACCAGCCAATCGGGCAGCCGTTCCGGTGGGATCAACACCGGGCCAACGGCGAGCATGAGTACGGTGAGCAGCCGATCCACCGCCATCGCCTCTTCGGGGGTGCGGAAAGTTGCGCCGATCAACGCGCCGATGCCAGCCAGCGGTAGCGCGCACAGCGGCACAACCAATAGCGCGAGCGGGTGCAAGCGCAGATCCAGCCGCAGAATCCAGAGTCCGCCCAGCAGCGTCGTCAACAAGACCGGTATAAAGAGGATGAAAAAAGCCGTCCATACCGCCAGGATCAGCATGATCTTCTGGATGGGGAGTGTGGCAAAGTAGTCGAGCGCGCCGGACATGCGCATGAAGACAAAGCGGCTGGTCAGCTTGCCCCCATGCTCGAAGAGCAACGCCAATACCATGTTCCCCGTGAGGATGTAGGCCAGCGCGTTTTCGCCCAGATCCCGCGCAAAGCTGCCCAGCAACATCATCGACAGCAGCGGAAAGACCATGCCGATGATCACCATGTTGCGCCATCCCCAGCGCCAGTTGCTCAGTTCGATGATCAAGAGATCGGCAAACTGCACAGGCAATGCGTGTCCGCGGCGCATCGCCGGCTGGGGAAGGGGCAAATCCTCAATCTGACGGTTGAGCATAATGGATGTAGAGATCCTCCAACGTGGCGGAATAGAGACGGAAGTCGTCGATCTGCGACCGGCTCAATGCTTCGAGTACGCCATCGACCTGGCGGCGCTCCAAATAGACAAACCAGCGGCCGGCGTCCAATTGCTGGGGAACCAATCCCGCGGGCAGCACCGGCGCAGCCGTAGACGTGAAGAAGATCTCCAGCCGCAATTGTTGATCGATCTGCCGCTTGAGTTCGTTGGGACGGCCCAACGCCACCAGCCGTCCCTGGCGCAGGATGCCGACGCGCCCGATGATCTTCTCCGCTTCAATGGCGTCGTGGGTGATGAAGATGATCGTCGTTCCGTGGGTGCGGTTCTGTTCGCGCAGTGTCTCCCACACATGGCGACGGCGCTGTGGGGCCAGTTCATTGGTCGGTTCATCGAGGATGAGTACAGGCGGCGCGCCTGCCATTGCCACCGCCAGTTGCATCAACCGTTTCTGCCCGCCCGAAAGCTTCATGGACGGTCTGTGGCGCACTTCCCCCAGCTCCCATAGATCGATCAACCGATCCCGGTCCTCCTGCGCATCGCGGCGGCTCATCCCGCGCAGGTGGGCGGTGAAATAGAGCGACTCGGCCACGGTCAGCGAGTTGAGGGCGCGGCTGTCCTGGGGCATGTAGCCCACATGCAGTGGCACATGCAGAGCGTCCGCATGGACCGGCTTGCCCATCAGCTGGATCTCACCGCTGCTCGGACGCAGCAGATTCGCCATCTGCTTCACCAGCGTACTCTTCCCCGCGCCGTTGTCGCCCAGCAGCCCAAAGATCTCGCCCTGTGTCACTGTAAACGAAATCCCATCGTTGGCCGCTTGGCTCTGTTTAGGGTAGATCTTCGTAAGGTCGTTGATTTCGTAGATGAGCATGGGGAATTTACGATTGATGATTTACGATTGATGATTTACGAATGCAACTGTACATGCCCCTGCTTCCAAAACAATGGCACCGAAAGATAGACTTTAGTTATTCATGCAACGTGGTACGCCACAGTGGATGAAAAAGATTCTGAATCGGTGTGAATCTGTGGAATCCGTGGTTTATTTCAGGGCAGATCGACAAAGCCCAATCCAGAACCAAAACCCCAACACGACAATCATAAATCGTCAATCATCAATTGAGAATTGCTTCTTTCACCGCCTCCAACGTCGGCGCGATGATCTGTGGTTCCCCCGTGGCTTGAATCGCGGCGTTGACATCTTTGAGACCGCTGCCGGTGTTGATGACGACGATGGTTTCGTCAGGATTGACGAGTCCATCACAGTACGCTTGCAGCAGGCCGGCGTAGGCCGTGGCCCCTGCTGGTTCCGCAAAGACCGCACCCAGCCGCGCCAACGGCGGAATCGCATTGAGGATCGCTTCGTCTTCCACTAGGACGTACACACCGCCGGTTTCGCGCACCGCCGCCAGCGCTTTGATCGCATCCCGCGGCGCGTTGACGCTGATGGAATCGGCGCGGGTGGTAGCATCCACGGGCAGTGGAACCTCTCGGTCCTCACGCCAGGCCGCGGCGATGGCCGCGCTCTTTGACGACTGCACGCCGATGATGCGCGGCATCCGCTCGATCCATCCCAGCGCCAGCAGATCTTTGAATCCCTTGTGTACCCCGCCGATGATGCAGCCATCCCCCACGGAGACGAAGACGACGTCGGGGATTGGGGATTGGGGATTGGAGATTGGGGATTGAGGATTGGGGACTGGGGACTGGGTATTAGATATTGGGTATTGGGTATCCTCTGCGGTCTGCGGTCTGCGGTCTGCGGTCTGCGGTCGGTCGCCCGCTAACTGCCAACGGCTAACTGCCAACTGCTCCCAAATCTCAAAGGCCACTGTCTTCTTGCCCTCGGTCATGTAGGGGTTGTAGCCGGTGTTGCGGTTGTACCAGCCGAATTCGTGGCAGGCGGCGACGCAGAGATCGAAGGCGTCGTCGTAGGTGCCGTCCACGGCGAGGACGCGGCTGCCGTAGACGAGGAGTTGGGCGATCTTGGCGCGAGGGGCTGTCTTGGGCACGAAGATGACGCTGGGCTGCCCGGCGGCGGCGGCTTGGGCGGCCAGGGCGGCGGCGGCGTTGCCCGTGCTGGCGGTGGCGACGACGGCGCGTCCACTTTCCTGGGCGCGGGCGACGGCAATGGCCGAGGCCCGATCCTTAAACGAAGCGGACGGGTTGCGTCCGTCATCTTTGATGTAAAGGTTGGGCAGGCCAATCGATGATCCCAGCCGGTGGGCGTGGAGCAGCGGCGTGTTGCCTACGGGCAACGGTGGCAGACTCCCGCGCCGGGCAATGGGGAGCAGCGGCCACCAGCGCCCAATCGATCGGTCGGGATCTGCGGCAATCTGCGCGGGGGAGACGATCCCGTTAATGGCGGCGTAATCATATTGAACGTCGAGCGTACCCAGATCGCTGCCGATATTGGGACGACACGGGCATACATAGTCGATCTCATTCGCCGCGTAGACATGTCCACAGCGCAGACAGCGCAACCCGGTGACAAAAGGAGGTACTTCAGAAATGGCTCGAAGAGGATTCTCTGACATGGCGCGTCTCAAGTGGATGGGTCTTGTCAATGTGCAATCATTATACATCATTTGGTATCTCACCCTGATTCCGGTATACTCGGACCCAAACAGGACTTACGCAGGTGAAGCAGACCTACCAGGTTTCAGAAACCTGGCAGGTCTCCAGAGACGCTCAGGAGATTCTGCGATGCAATCCTTGTCCAATCGCCCACACACACCCTATCAAGTCGCTTCGCTGCCCATTGCCTTATTGATCGGCGATCTGTTGGCCTTTACGATCTTCGTCATCGTCGGGCGATTGAGCCATGGATTTACGAGTGATTGGCTGGTCAACGTGGCGCGCATCTTGACCCCATTTCTAATCGGCTAGTTCGTGATCGCCATCCCCGCCGGCGCGTACCGGCTGGAAGGACTGCGCCGCCCTGGATGGCTGCTGGCGCGCACAGCCGTTGCCTGGCTGGTCGGGAATGGAATCGCTTTTGCGCTGCGCGCTTTTCTCTTCCAAAATAACGTGACCTGGCCCTTTGCGCTCACGTCAATTGCGTTCACCGGTCTCTTTTTATTGGGTTGGCGAGCCTGTTATCTTTGGTGGTATAATCGCTGATGACGACGCCCGCCCGAATTTTAATCAAAGCATAACCAGCCGTTTACACTGGGTTAAACCCGCACCATTACCCTGTTGTCCTACTATCTAGCGAGCCGATAGGATCTACGAATGAGTACTGAAGCCTCTGTGGCTAAGCCACGCGCTGTTGAATCCGCTTCAGGACGAAGCCGAGGCAGAAAGATAAGAGCGGCGTTGGAGGGGTATCTCTACCTGGCCCCCACCCTGATTGGCCTGCTGATCTTTGTCTTCTACCCCATCTTCGAATCGTTCAATCTCAGTTTGAACCGCATTGCGCCTTTCGGCAACCAGATGATCTTTGTGGGCGCGGGCAACTATACGACGCTGCTCAACAGTTCCGCCTATTGGGATAGCATCCGTATCACCCTCCTCTTCGTGCTGGGGACGGTGCCCACAGGCATCTTCCTCGCTGTGATGTTGGCGCTGCTGCTTTCATATCCGATGGGCAAAATGGCGCCGATCCACCGCACGCTGATCTTTGTGCCGGTGGTGATCAGCAGCGCCGTGGCTGGTGTGCTTTTCCGCTGGCTCTACCATCCTGTGGTCGGCTACCTCAACTATTGGATGGTCAGCCTGGGCATCTTCGATAGTATGCGCGACACCCCCAACTGGCTGGCCTCGACACAGTGGGCGCTGATCGCCGTGATCATCACGACGACCTGGCGACAACTGGGGTTCAACGTCATTATTGCGCTGGCCGGCGTTCAGAACATTGACGAGAGTTTCTACGACGCCGCTAAGGTGGATGGCGCCAATGCCTTTCAGCGCATCCGCCATGTGACGCTGCCCCTGCTCTCGCCCACACTCTTCTTTCTGTTGATCATCAACGTGATCTATAGTTTCCAGGCGTTCGGTGAAATCCATATTCTGACCGAGGGAGGGCCGGGGCGGGCGACGACGACCCTGGTCTATGCTATTTTCCGCGATGCCTTTGTAGGGACGCCCCAGCGCGGCATTGCCTCTGCGCAGGCTTATCTGTTGGCGCTGATGGTGGTTACCATGTCCTTCATCCAGTTTTGGAGCGTCAGCAGAAGGGTACATTACCAATAATGGCCGCTGGAACTTCAAGAAGATCCTTCCCAATCAAGTTCTCCGTGCAAGATGTATTTGTCCACGCCTTGCTCTTGCTGATCGGCCTCTTGGTCTCAATGCCGATTATTATCGCGTTTTTTACAAGCTTTAAGCTGCCGACTCAGGTGATCACCTTTCCGCCGCAGTTGCTGCCGGATACATGGTCAACGCAGAACTATCAAAATGCGTGGGCGGCGACCCCCTTTGGGCGCTATCTACTCAACAGCATCATCCAATCTGGGGTGATCACCCTGGGGCAGGTCGTCTTCAGCATTCTGGCGGCCTATGCTTTTTCGATCTTGACTTTCCCGGGCCGCAATCAGCTTTTCTATCTGGTGTTGGGCAGTCTGATGGTGCCCTTTGAACTTGTCTTTATTCCGAACTATCAGACGATCTCCCGTTTGGGGTGGACGGACACCTACGCCGGGTTGACGGTTCCCTTTTTGGCGAGTGCGTTTGGCGTCTTTATGCTGCGCCAGTTCTTCCTCACCATACCCAAAGAATTGCACGATGCTGCCCAGATCGATGGGACCGGCAACTGGCGCTACCTCTGGCAGATCCTGGTTCCGCTGAGCAAAGGATCGATCGGCGCGTTTGCCATCTTTGCCTTCCTCAGCGCGTGGAACCAATATCTGTGGCCCTTGATCATCACCCGCACCGTAGAGATGCGGACCTTACAGATCGGCATCCGTTTCTTCATGACCAATGTGGAACGGGGCGCAGATTGGGGCGCGGTGATGGCCGGGTCGATGATCGCCCTCTTCCCGGCGTTGCTTGCCTTTTTGCTGGCGCAGCAACAACTGGTCAAGGGTATTGCCATGACCGGCCTGAAGGGTTAGATCCTAGCTTGTCGTTTACCGGACACCGGTTACGAATACACTTGTTTTACCGATTATCAACAAGGAGAAAACACATGAACCGAACGTTTAAGCTGTTGGTTTTGCTGATGGCGTTGGCCCTGGTCTTGACTGCTTGCCCGGCGCCTGCTGAACAACCTGCTGCCCCGACCCCGGCCGCCCCGGCCGCGCCCGATACGGCTGCCCCGGCTGCCCCTGCCCCGACCGGCGATGTTATCCAATTAGAGTTCTGGCACGCCATGGGCGGAAACCTGGGCGAGCTGGTCAACGAATTGGTGGCAAGTTTCAACGAAAGCCAGGATGGTATCTTCATCAACGCCACCTATCAGGGGTCCTACGACGATACGTACAACGCGCTGCTCGCCTCCTTTGAAACGGGCGGCACCCCCAACATCGTTCAAAACTTCGACCTGGCCTCACAGACAATGATCGATACAGGTCGCCTGGTACCTGCCTACCAACTGGCCGCGGCGGACAATTATGATTTGGGTATCTTTATCGGCGCTGTGCGCGATTACTACTCAGATGAGAACGGCATGGTGGGGATGGCCTTCAACAGCTCTACCCCGCTCATCTACTACAATACGGAAATGTTTGAAGCCGCTGGTGTAGAGATGCCCGCAGGCAGCATGAGCTTCAGCGAGTTCCGCGCTTTGTGTGACGAACTGATGGCCGCAGATGTCGCCCCCTACTGCTTCACCTTTGGTCAGGTGGGCTGGTATTTCGAGCAGATCACCGCCAACAGCGGCGGTCTCTACTTCAATGAGAACAATGGCCGCACCGGGCGCCCCACCGAGGTACTCTTCAATCAGAATGTGGGCGTTGAGGTCTTCACCTTCCTCACCGGTTTGATCCTGGATGGCTACGCCCCCAATCTGGGCAGCACATGGACCGAGACGGACAGCACCTTCCAGACCGGACAGGCTGCCATTATGATCGACTCCACGTCGGACGTGTCGCTCATCGCCAATAGCCCATTTGAGGTGGGGACAGCTTTCGTTCCCCATGCCGATAGCGCCGAACGCAATGGCGTGATCATCGGCGGCGCGGCGCTCTGGCTGCTCGATTCAGGCGATGCCGCTGTCAACCAGGCTGCCTGGGAATTTATGAAGTTCATGGCCGAGCCGGAACAGCAGATCGTCTGGCACACCGGCACTGGCTACTTCCCCGTGCGCACCGATCTCTTGGAGAATCCCGAATTGTTGGCATTCTGGGAGGAGAACCCCAACTTCCGCACTGCGGTGGAACAGTTGGCAACCACGAACACCGTGCTGGCCGATGGCTCCCCCAACTACGCCGTCCTCGGCGGGCGTGCGGGTCCCTTCCCGGCCATTCGCCGCATTATCGTCGAAACCTACAGCCGTGTGTTGGACGATGGCCTCAGCCCACAGGATGCGCTCAACGAAGCTGCCGAACGGGCCAACCAGGAACTGGCGAACTACAACGCCTTCTTCCAATAAAATAGCGTTGTCAAGATAACGACGTTATACAATAACGACGTTATCGGCTTTGTCCTAGTTGTAATGCGCGGTGTATCATCTACAGAGATGGTACACCGCGCATACTCTTTCCTATAGAAATTGGCTCGGATCGTATGTTCAATCGTTGGACTCTTTTGCGTGTGGCGTTGACTTCGGTGCTGCTGGTAATCGCAGTGCGAGTTGCCGTCATGTATGCGCCGTCGGATACGCTGACGCTGGTTCCCGTGCAGATTGCATCGCCTACCATCGCTGAATCCACGGGCGATATGATGGTCTATCCACTGGCGAATTTCGACGTGCAGGGCCATCGCGGCGCACGGGGATTGAAACCTGAAAACACCCTCCCGGCTTTTGAGATTGCCCTCGATCTAGAAGTAGATACCCTGGAATTGGATCTACACCTCAGCGCAGACGATGTGGTGGTCGTCTGGCATGATCCAGCCATCGATAGCAACAAATGCCATTTGGATCCGTCCCACGCTGCGCCCACTGCGCCTGATCCGGAAGATCGAAGCGTCTCCGCTTCAGCCTTGATGATCCGCCAGTTGACCTTCGATCAACTTCAGGAATATCGCTGCGACCGCAACCCTGATCCAACCCTCTTTCCCGATCAGGATAGCGATCCGACGGCGCTGGCTGGGGATCGCTACCAGATCATCAGCCTGGATCAGCTCTTCCAATTTGTGGCCGAGTACACCATCTCCGGGCAGAAAAGCACCAGCCAGCGCCAAAATGCAGCATCGGTGAAATTTAACATCGAGACCAAGCGCCAGCCGAACAACCCTGCTGCAATTGGCGACGATTTCGATGGCGCTGCACCGGGCCTCTTTGAACGGCAGATCGTTTCGCTGGTTCAGGCGCGCAATTTGACCAACCGGGTGACGGTCCAGAGCTTTGATCATCGTTCGTTGTGGGCAATCCGGCAGATCACCCAGCAGATTCGACTGGCCGCGCTGATCAGCGAACCGACTTCGGTAGACGAGTTGGCGGCTCTGGGCAGCTCGATTCTTTCGCCGCGGTCCACGCTGGTGACGCCGACCTTGCTGGCCCAGGCCCACGCTCGCGGCCTCAAGGTGATCCCGTGGACGGTCAACGATCCAGAGGAAATGCAGCGCTTGATCACCATGGGCGTGGATGGGCTGATCACCGACCGCCCGGATCTGCTGCTGGCGTTGGAAAAGAAATGAGGATGGCACGGATGCAGGTTGCAAGTGGCAGGTTTGCAGGTCTGCTATCCATATGGAGATGGATTGGACTGGTGGGAATTGTCCTGACCGTTGCGGGTTGTGGCGGCGCAACGCCTGCACCTTCCCCCACGCCGAGTTACAGCGCTCCTCAAGTGGAAATTCTTGTAGACGGATTGTTTGGCCCCATCGGCCTGGCGGAACTTCCCCACGGGGGAATCCTCGTGGCCGAGGAGGGCACCGGCGGCAATGACGACAGCGCAGGGATCAGCTTGATCACGCCCAACGGAAGGATAGGACGGCTGATCAGCGGGCTGCCATCCACCCTTGACGCCGGGGATCTGGCGGGTGTCCCTATGATCGCGCTGGCCCCCGATGGTAGCCGGCTCTACTTGAGTACCTTTGGTCAGGGCCATCTGCTCACCCTGCCGCTGACGCCGGAGCAGCAGCAAAACGGACTCACCATCCCCGCCGCGCCCTACACGCCGGATGAACTCACGCCGGAAATGACGCCACTCAACAATGTTTTCCTCATCAATCCCTTTGACATTACCTTCGATGATGACGGCACACCTGTCGTCACCGACGCCAGCGCCAATGGCGTCGCCATCAAAAATCGGGATGGTACGACGCGCTTCTTTCACCGCTTTGAGAAGATTTCGGCTCCCCACAATCCCACGTTGACAATCGAAGCCGTCCCCACCGGTATCGAGCGCTGGGGCGAGGACGAGTATCTCGTCACGCTCACCGGCGGCTGTCCTTACCCACCCGGCAGCGGACAGCTTGTGATCATCGACAAAGCGCGCAATCAGCGTACAGCGGTGGATGGACTCAACATGCCCATCGACATTGTGCGCGGGCCAGATGGCACACTCTGGCTGCTGGAGTTTGCCCAATTTACGGCGGGCGTCAGTTGTTTCGACGGCTCCGGCTACCGGCCCCAAACCGGTCGTCTCAGCCATGTACTGCCAGACTGGTCCTTAGAGACGGTATTATCGGATCTTAACTTCCCTGGCGCAGTCTTGCCAGCCAGCGACGGCGCGCTCTACATCAGCGAAGTCCTCACCGGGCGCGTCCTGCGCGTCACCTTCCCCGCGGCGGAATGAGAATGCGGCCGGTGGACCGCAGACCACAGACCGCAGAGAATACCCAATATCCAATACCCAATATCCAATACCCAATATCCAATCCCCAGTCCCTTTTTCCTTCATTTTTTGATTTCGTAAGTTGTGATATAGTGGCACTACTGACTGAAACGCATACGCTATGCGATAGAGAAAATTTGGGGAAGTTGAACCACCACCGGTGTGGAACGCCTGCCAGAGGGAGAGACAAATGCCAACTTATATTTTACTCACGCAATTCAACGCCGATGCCATTATCGATCCGCAGGAGATGGCAAACCTTGATAAGATGGTGAAAAAGCGGGTACGTGTCGAGTGTAGCGGTGTGGAATGGCTCGATAGTTACATTTTGCTGGGCCGCTACGATGCGTTGGATATTTTTCAGGCGCCCGATAATCAGATGGCCTCTAAGGTCGCGGTGATCATTCGTTCGTTTGGTCATGCCACCACCGAAGTATTGCCCGCCACCAGTTGGTCTGATTTTGCCAACGCGCTGGGTGATCTAGGCGCAGTACAGTCTGATCATCAGGGGGGTGACGAGTTGATCAGCCGCGAGGAAGTGGACAAATCGATCAAGGATGAAGTCGATGTAGCGTCGATGGAGTCCTTCCCAGCCAGCGACCCGCCTAGCTATAGCCCTGGCTGATTGCTCCTAATCCAGGCGAGTTTATGGTAATTTGCCGATTGGCCCGAATCTATCCACATGGCCGCTCCTCGCGAGCGGTCATGCGCGTTTTGGATCTATGTCTTTCAAAATTTGCATCACGGCGAGAGAGGACGCGCAACATGCGGATTGCACTCTTCAGCGATGTGTATAAGCCGGTTGTCAATGGTGTCGTCAACCATGTTGCGTTGCTCAAGAAATATTTCGAGCAACTGGGCGAACAGGTCTGGCTCTTTGTGCCGGGGGCCTCTGCCATTGACGATGGCGAAAAGAACGTGATTCGCATCCCCGGCATCCCGATTGCGGATACAGGCTATCATTTGAGCGTTGCAGTGGATCGGCGCAGCCGTACTTTGCTCAAGCAGATGGATGTCATCCACGTCCATCATCCTTTCCTCAGCGGCAGCTTTGGCCTCTCTTTTTCGCGCCGTTACAATTTACCGTTGATCTTCACGAATCACACCCGTTATGATCTCTATGTGCAGCAATACCTGCCGCGTCTGCCAGAGACCATTTCAGAAACTGCACTCCACGCATTTTTCCATCTCTTCAGCGGACGTTGTAACGTCATCATCGCTCCTAGCCAGAGTATCGCTGGGATCATGCACGAGTGGGGAGTCCATAGTAAGGTTGTTGTTGTCCCCAACGGGATTGAATTGGAGAATTTCCAGACGTCTGCACATCGCCTTACCCGCAAAAATCTAGGGATTGCGGATGATGTGCAAGTAGGGATCTTTGTAGGGCGGATGAGCGGCGAAAAGAGTGTGGATCGGCTGCTGACGATCTTTGCTACGCTCTTTGCAGAGGAGCCATCCTTGCATCTGTTGCTTGTCGGCGGCGGTCCAGATCTAGAAGAGTACCGGCATCTGGCCCACCAACTGGGGATCACCCACAAAGTGACCTTTACCGGTAAGGTGCCCTATACAGACGTGGCTGATTATCTGGCATTGGCCGATTTTTTCGTTTCGGCCAGCGTCACCGAAGTCCATCCACTGACCTTTATTGAGGCGGCGGCGGCGGGGTTGCCTTCAGTCGGCCTGGCCTCACCGGGCGTCCAGGATATGATCCTCGACGGCGAAACCGGCTACATTGCAGCGGACAATGATCTCAGCTTTGGGCTGCGCATCCTCCGCATGGCCCAGGCTCGCGAGCATCGCTTGAAGATGGGGCAACGGGCACGCATCCACAGCAACCAGTTCGCTGCGCATGCCAACGCGCGTAAAGTCCTGAGCGTCTATCGTGACTGTCTATCGTGAAAGGGGCGCACATTATTGTTGGCTGAGGTCTGCTATATCTCAGAACTCATTGCCATCCATGCGCTTTTGCTGTATGATGGGCAAGCGGCAACGCACGGTGGATCGCGTTCCAGCGCCGAGCAGCACAGGTCTTATCGTCTATCACATTTTATCCATCCCCTATCTGTGAATAGGATAACTAACATGGCTGTGCTGGTAAGCTTTTTTATCTTACCCACCGGATTTATTTCTTTGCTGTGGTCACAGTGGCAAACAACCGCTCTGATTTATTGCTTCATGCCAACCATTATTCTTTTGTCGTCATTACTGGGAGGTCTTATTTATGCGCTGGGAACTGCTAGTTCGTATCCTGGTCATGGCTACTTTTGGGCTGCTAGGATGGGAAGCAGGGCGCATGTTGGCCGGTGTCGAGCGGATCGAACACCTGACTCTGGATGCTGCCCGCATCTTGGGACCGGTGGTCTTGAGCGCGTCTCTGGTGGGCTTTTTTGTGGCCCCCTGGCTTACGCTCAAACCGGCTATGGCAACTCGCGCCAGTCTGCGTCATGTACCAACCGTGCAACTCGTAGCCGGGACACTGGGGCTCGCCGTCGGCATGATGATCGCGGCGCTGCTCGCCTATCCACTTTCGCTGCTGCCTACCCCCTTTGGAACGATCTTGCCTTTGGTCGGCGTGATTGTCCTGGGTTATCTGGGCATCACGGTGATGATCCTGCGCCAGCGGGAGATCTTCTCCTTTTTTCGGCTGGGGCGCACGGGTGAACCTGCCGCCGAGAAGCCAGAGGTTAGTAACGTTCACCCCTCTTTGATGCTGCTGGATACAAGCGTAATTATCGACGGGCGGATTGCCGACGTAGCCGAAACAGGCTTCTTGTGGGCCGTTCTGGCGGTGCCGCGCTTTGTCCTCAATGAACTCCAATACATTGCGGATTCGCCTGAAGTCCTGCGCCGCAATCGGGGTCGCCGTGGGCTAGAGATGCTCGATCGGCTGCGTAGCTGTCAGGCAGTCGAGATCGTCTTCATGGACCAAGATCCCATCGACGCCCGCCAGGTGGACGATAAACTGGTCAGCCTGGCCCGCGAACTCAACGCGGCGATTGTCACCAACGATTTTAACCTTAACCGCGTGGCCAAACTCCAGGGCGTCCTCGTACTCAACATCAACGAATTGGCCAATGCCGTCAAATCGGTGGTACTCCCCGGCGAGGAAATGGCGATCAAGGTGATTCAAGAGGGGAAAGAGATCAACCAGGGCGTCGGCTACCTCGAAGATGGTACAATGGTGGTGGTAGAGAATGGTCGCCGCTTCTTGGCGCGCGAAATCACAGTGCAGGTGACCAAAGTCTTACAAACCAATGCCGGCCGTTTGATTTTTGCCGTACCTGACGCTAAAAATAAGGATGAGAAACAATCGTCGGTGAATCACCGCAATTGACGACCGCGGACCGCAGACAAAGCTACCTGCTACCTGCTATCTGCTACCTGCTATCTGCTACCTGCTATCTGCTACCTGTACCTCACAGATCTTGACATAAACGATCCAGACTCCCAACATGGAAAGCGATTCATGAGCCTGCGCATTTATAACACGTTGACCCGCAAAGAAGAACCGTTCCAACCCGTGGAAGAAGGCAAGGTCCGCATGTATGTCTGCGGACCTACTGTCTACGCCGACGCCCACATCGGTCACGCCATGAGCGCGATTGTCTTTGACATGGTGCGCCGTTATTTGCAGTTCCGCGGCTACGAGGTCACCTACGTCACCAACTTCACCGATGTGGATGATAAGATCATCACCCGCGCCAATCAACTAGGCGAAGATCCCTTCGAATTGGCCCAGCGCTACGCCGACAAATATCTTGATCATCTCAGCGATCTCAACATTCTGCCTGCCGACGAATATCCGCGGGTGACCAATGAGATCGGCACGATCATCGAAGTGATCCAGGGTCTGGGCGAGGAAGGGTACGCCTATGAGGTAGATGGCAGCGTCTACTTCCGCGTGGATAAAGATCCCGACTATGGCCGCTTGAGCGGACGCAACCAGGGCGACGCCTTAACAGGAACGCGTGTCGCCAGCGACGAACGCAAGGAGAATGTGGCCGACTTCGCGCTTTGGAAGGCAGCCAAAACGGGCGAACCGGCCTGGGATAGCCCATGGGGAGAGGGACGGCCGGGCTGGCATATTGAGTGTTCGGCCATGTGTCTGCACCACCTGGGCGAAACCATCGACATCCACGGCGGCGGCAACGATCTCATCTTCCCGCACCACGAGAACGAGATTGCGCAGAGCGAAAGCCTCACAGGCAAGCCCTTTGCCAAAGTCTGGATGCACAATGGTATGTTGCAACTGGGCGGCGAAAAGATGAGCAAGTCGCTGGGCAACCTGATCACGATTGATGACTTTTTGCGCGATCACTCGGCGGACGCGCTGCGCCTGCTCATCTTCTCAGGTCATTATCGTAAGCCGGTCATGTACAACGACGAAACGATTG
Source organism: Caldilineaceae bacterium (assembly GCA_019637695.1). Taxonomy (GTDB): domain Bacteria; phylum Chloroflexota; class Anaerolineae; order Caldilineales; family Caldilineaceae; genus RI-153. The sequence continues at coordinate 21,861 of JAHBVG010000012.1, forward strand.
GCGCTGCCGAACGTTCACTCGCCCGGCTGCGCACAGTGTTGCGTCCTTCCACCGGGCATAAGAGCGTGGGCGAAGAGGTTGATGTTTTGCGTGAAGCCACTGAGAATGCCCGCGTCGCCTTTATCGAAGCGATGGACGCCGATTTTAACACGAGCAGCGCGCTGGCATCCCTCTTCGAGATGGTGCGCGCTGTCAATAGCGCCCGTAGCGCCGGCGTCGCCGGTCCATTCTTTGAGGCGGCGCAGCGGACCTTCCGCGATCTGGCTGGGGTGTTAGGGCTGACGCTGGTGGAAGAGGAATCCACTGCACGGGTGGGGATGGAGGCCAAACCCTTTGTGGATCTATTGGTGCAGATCCGCACGGACTTGCGCGCGCAGAAGCAATGGGCGCTGGCCGATCAAATTCGTAATCGCCTGACCGAACTCTCGATTGTGCTGGAGGATACGCCTGAGGGCACGCAGTGGCGTTACGAGGAGTCATCCTCATGAGTGAGCTACTCGCCGGGCGTCATGCCACGCTGGAAGCACTGCGGGCTGGGCGACGCCATTTCTACCGGCTCTGGTTAGAAGGAGACGAAAAAAGTAAGCCAGGTGGGATCGTCGCCGAGATCGTTAGCCTGTGCGAAGGCCGCTCGCTGCCCATCCGCACGATCCGCGGCGGTGTGTTTGAACGGCTCAAGGAAGGCGGCGTCAACCATCAAGGCGTCGCCCTGGAAGTAGGCGATTATCCTTACGTTGACATCACCGCGCTGCTCGCGCGGGCGCGCCGGGGCGGCGCGGCGCTCTTCCTCTTGCTCGATCATCTGCAAGATCCGCAGAATTTAGGCACGTTGATCCGCACTGCCGAAGCAATGGGCGTGGATGGGATCGTCATCCCCGACCGGCGGGCGGCGGGCGTTACGCCTGCGGTTAGCAATGCCAGCGCCGGCGCTGTGGAACATCTGCCCGTGGCGCAGGTGACAAACCTGAATCGCGCCATTGAGGAGTTCAAAAAGGTCGGGGTCTGGGTCGCAGGGCTGGATATGGGCGATGATGCGATCCTTCTCGAAAAGGCAGATCTGACCGGCGCGCTGGCGCTGGTGGTGGGCAGCGAGGGCAGCGGCCTGAGCCGCCTGACGCGTGAAAAATGTGATTTTATTATTCGCTTGCCCATGTTCGGGCGCGTGCAAAGCCTTAATGCTTCGGTGGCTGGCAGCATTGTCCTCTATGCGGCGCGCCGGCAACGGGCAGCGGAGCCTGCATCCTAAACCTTGTAATATTTGTTGCGATACGAGGGACATCATTTGTCCTTTTTTATCTGAGTAAACGTCAAAATTCCCCATTCTATACAGAAGGAGTTGTCCATGGCCAATGCTGTCCTCGGACCCAATCCCATCGAAACTTCAGATCCTTTTGCCGGGAAGATCATCACCATCGAGCGCTTTATTTTAGAGAAGCAGAAGGGCTACCCAGGCGCTACGGGTACGCTGACAAATATCCTCTATGATATTGCGCTCTCAGCGAAGATCATCGCCAGCCGCACGACCAAAGCCGGGCTGGTTGAAATCTTGGGCAGCACTGGACGCGAAAATGTACAGGGCGAAGTCGTCCAGAAATTGGACGAGTACGCCGATCGCATTCTCTTCAAGCTCAACGATCACACAGGCCGACTGGCAGTGATGGCGTCAGAAGAACACCCCGACATCTTGCCCATCCCCGCTCACTACCCAACCGGGCCTTACGTGCTGCTCTTTGACCCGTTGGATGGTTCATCCAATATTGACGTCAACGTGAGCATTGGCACCATCTTCGCCATCTACCGGCGCAAAAGCCTGGAAGGTCGCGGCACGCTGGAAGATTGTCTACAACAGGGCAAAGATCTGGTGGCGGCTGGTTATGTGATCTACGGCGCCAGCACCATGTTGGTCTACTCGACTGGGCAGGGCGTCCACGGCTTTACCCTCGATCCTAGCGTTGGTGAGTTCCTGCTTTCGCACCCGAACATTGAATTCCCTGCCGCACCCAAGTATTACAGCGCCAATCAGGGGTATGAACTCTATTGGTCTGAGGGAGTGCGCCGTTACACCGAATGGCTACAAGGCAAGGATGGCAACAACAAAAAGCCGCTTTCCATGCGCTATATTGGCTCAATGGTGGCGGATTTTCACCGCAATTTGCTCAGCGGCGGCATCTTCTATTATCCGGGAGATAGCAAAGATGGCGCGATGTCGCAAGGCAAACTGCGTCTTGTCTATGAATGTGCGCCTATGGCCTTTCTGGCGGAACAAGCGGGCGGCGCAGCTTCGGACGGTTATCAGAATGTGCTGGATATTCAACCACAGTCGCTACATCAACGCATCCCCTTCTTCGTCGGCAATAAAGATCTGGTGGCGAAGGCAGAGGAGTTCCTGGCGAAGTATGATCGGTAAAAGCAATGAAGGATGAATAAAGAAAGGGGCGTAGACTTCTACACCCCTTTCTTTATTCATCCTTCATCTCTCCTCATGTCGCATTTCGATGCTTACCAAATTTGCTCTCTTTGCCCCTCGTTCTATAATCCAGTTATGAAGAATTCTCAATTCTTAGCGGATATCTCTTGATCATCCTCTCGAACAACCTCTTAAGAACCATTCCACAGAAAGGCCTCACTTTGTTAACCATTAGAAAACATTCCACATGGGGATCGATCTCTGCGATCCTCGCGTTTGTATTGATTGTGGCGGGCTGTGTCCCAACAGCGCGTCTGCTCGTCGGCGTCGGCGCCGAACAGGCCAGCCAGCAGGCGGATCTCCTGGCGACACCGATGATGGAGCCAGCTACACAGATCCCGACAGAAGAACCAACGGAAGAACCAACGGCTACCAATACATCGACGCCGGCACCGACACCGACTAACACGGCGACGACCGCGCCAACCGCAACGAATACGCCAACGACCGCGCCGACAGCCACCAATACACCGACGCCGGAACCGACGGCCACCAATACACCGACGCCGGAGCCGACAGCCACCAATACGCCGATGCCGGAGCCGACAGCCACCAATACGCCGATGCCGGAACCGACGGCAACCAATACACCGATGCCGGAACCGACGGCAACCAACACAGCGACGACCGCGCCGACGGCGACCAATACGCCAATGCCGGAGCCGACAGCCACCAATACGCCAATGCCGGAACCGACGGCGACCGCTACGCCAATGCTAGAAGCGGAAGCGATTAGAGTGCGCGTGGTACAGACTAGCGTGAACCTGCGCGGTGGACCTGGCACTACCTTCCCCATTGTTGGCAATGCGGTAGCAGGCGCGGAATTCCCCATCTTGGGGCGCAATGAAGCCGGGGATTGGTATCTGATCGATCGCGGCGCTGGGCTCTCTAGTTGGATCTTCGCCCAACTCGTCACAGTGCTGGGCGATGTCTCGACTATCCCAGTGGCCGATGACATCCCCGTAGCGCCATCCACTGGTGGGCAGCAGACAGGTACTGTAGCGACTCAACCCGCTGCACAACCCATTGCCCCCGGTACTGTGTCAGGCCGTCTACTCTACTCATTAGCCAATATGGACGCCGACCGCTGGGAATTGTGGGAATACAACTTCGCCACGGGCAGCAGCAACAAAGTAGCCGATTGGCGCACCGAAGTTGACATCAGCAAGGATGGCAACCAAATCGCCTATTACGCCTGGGCCGGGGATGTGGGCGCCCAAAACGAGGGTATCTGGATCATGGATGGCAATTTCGCCAATAATCGCGAGGTCATTGGCGGCGGCGCGTATCCTAGCTTCAGCCCTGGCGGCGACCGGCTCTCCTTCAACGGCGGCGCAGATATTTACGTCATCAACACCGATGGGAAAGGGTTGCGCAGACTTACCCGCGGCGAATATGGGTCATGGAGCCCTGTAAACGATGAGATCGTCCACCGGGCCTGTGTCGGCGGCGGCTGTGGACTCTATGCTATCAACGCCAATAGCGAGGATGCCAATGCCAAGCGCCGTCTGACCGAAGGCGGCAGCGATGGTCAGCCTGCGTGGAGCCCAGAGGGTAGCCAGATTGCCTACATCAGCCAGGAAGACGGCAACTTCGAAGTCTACATTATCAATGCAGACGGCAGCGGCAAAGTACGTCTCACCAACGATCTTGCCAGCGATGGCCTGCCTGTGTGGAGCCCGGATGGTCAGTGGATCGCCTTCCGTAGCGACCGCGGCGGCAATTGGGCGATCTACATTGTCCGGCCAGATGGCAGCAATCTGCGCAAAGTCACCGATGCCAATGTACTCGACCGCTGGTTCTTTGAGAAGATGGACTGGCGAAGGTAGATAATAAGGGTGAAGGGTGAGGTTTCTTCACTCTTCACCCTTCTATTTCGTTTTCAACCAATTTTCCTTTTTGACGCCGGTTAACGCCGACCCTTCCGCAGGATACCACTGTACAATTTCCTCTATTTTACTCGCCAGCTCGTAATCTTTCCTCGTGATTCCGCCGGCGCTGTGTGTCTCCAAATGAACCTCCACTGAAGGATAGTTTAAGATCAGTTCAGGATGATGATCGGCTGCTTCGGCCAGATAGCCGATTGCATTCGCAATCATCAAAGTCAAACGCCAATTTCCTGTCTTATAGACCCGCAGCAGGTAGCCATTCCGCAACCGCCACATGGGTAAATTCTCATTCAGCCACTGTTGCACTTTATTGGCCGGAAATGTTTGTTCCACGAAGCTCCCCTCCTAACGTTTTTAATCGAAATGTGACATCCGAGCAGTTTGTGAATTTTTACGCAGGAAATTGCATCCAATCCTATCCCATGTTAAACTGTATCGCACTTAACGCGGCAATCTATCATCTACCTCGCGAATGTCGCACCCACACAAACCGTCATTACGGAGATTATTGATGGGACAATTCTTGCACAATCATAGGCGTTTTTCTGTAATTATCCTGCTGCTGGCAGCGATTGGGGTTTTGGCCGCCTGCGCTCCTAATCCTCGATCCCAATTGATTTCGCCCAATATGGTTCCTGAAGGATCGGGACAGGTATTTGTACCCCCCACACCGACGCCCATCCCCAACATTGCGGAGCTGAGCGAAGAAGAGATCATGCGCGGGCTATCAGAGGATTTTGTAACCTTGCTCGCCAATGCGGATCCGGCTTCGGGCCAGCAATTGTCGATTGCAAACGGATGTATTGGCTGTCATAACATGGACCCAACTCAGACCATGGTTGCGCCGAGTTGGTTCAATATGGCAAACGTTGCCATTATCCGTAACCCGGCGACCGAAGGCCCTGCTGCCTATCTTTACCACAGCATTGTAGCGCCCAACGATTATATTGTTCAGGGGTACAACGCCGGCATCATGCCGCAGACCTATGATCAAACCTTAAGCGACGAACAGATAGCGGATATTGTCGCCTACCTGCTGACCCTCCGCGGGAATAATCCTTGATCGATCTTAAGTCCGCAAAGGGTAGATCATGAAAACCGGGGTTTGCGCTTTTCCATGAAGGCTTGCAGCGCTTCCATCGCTTCGGGTGAACGAAGTTGGGCGGCGAAGTGGTGGGCTTCGACGGCGATGGCTTCGGCGATGGCGTCCTGTTGGGGACGAAGGATCAGCGCTTTGGTCGTTTGCAGGGCGGACGGCGCTTTGGCGGCCAATTTTTGCGCCTGGGCCAGGGCGAACGCTTCCACCTCGGCGGGGGGCAGCACCCGGTTGATCAGCCCCATCGCCAGCGCTGTTGCAGCGTCAAACGGTTCGGCTAGCAGCAGCAACTCGGACGCCTTGCGACGCCCGACCAATTGAGGAAGCAGCAGGCTCGACGCCCCCTCAGCCACCAATCCCAGATCGACGAAAGGCAGCGAGAAGCGCGCCCCCTCCCCGGCGTAGACGAGATCACAGTGGAGTAGCAGCGTCGTGCCGATCCCCACGGCGACGCCGTTCACCGCTGCGATCAACGGCTTGGGGAAGGTACTCACCGCCCGCAAAAAACGCATGACCGGACTCTTCTCGTCCACAGGCGGGTTGGCGATGAAATCGCCGATGTCGTTCCCCGCCGTGAAGCAGCTCTCCCCGCCTGTGATCACCACGGCGCGCACTCCCGCATCCGCGATCGCCCCTTCCAATCCCGCCGTCAGCGCTTCATACATCGCCGCCGTCAGCGCGTTCTTCTTCTCCACGCGATGGATGCGCAGGACCCATACAAAATCGAGCTGCTCAACTTGAATAGGTGCTGTAGTCATTGTGGGAAACGCCTTACTGTGAGATCTGACTATCATACAGTTCAAGGAACTCTTGGAGCGCTCTCTTTAAAGATGCCCAGGTTGGTTCAAGTTGACGAACAAGCTCACTCATCTCATCCCAATCCAACCGAAACGAATAGGCATGTCGATAGTAGTGACGAAAGCCAAGATATTTCAGCAACTGAGCGGCAAGTTCTGCACTTATAACAGAGGGGCGCTGTGTTGTCTCTCGGATCATGATAGCTAATAGCTCACTATGGAAACGTGGGCCTTGCGGAATGCTCATGTCAATCTGCTTGGCTACCATACTAAAGATGTTCTCAACCCCCGTGTAAAAGGAGTGAAGCACAGACGCCATTGCGGTTACAATGATCAAATCAAGCTGATCAGCATCTGCCTGCCTGAGCAATTCCTCATAGGTATCCAACAGGCGATCTATCTGGTCTATTTCAAACTGGATTCTTTTGATCGTCTGCTCAGACAAGGCGTTGTAGTTCTCCAGTAGTTTCCAATTGTTGGCTAAATGGATCGATTGCATCCAAATCGACCAAATCAACGGAACGATCCAACTCGACTAATAACGTCCCCAGCAACTCAAAGAATTGTCCTTTAGGACATCCTCGTATTGCCAAGTCTAGATCTGAAACGGCGGTTGCTTTTCCCCTTGCCAGCGAACCAAATAGATAAACCTCACGACACCCCGCGCCCAGGAGAATTTCAATGGCACGTCGAATGGTATTTGCCTCTTCGGTAGGTAGTTGTGCAAGATGTTTTGGAATCCCCAATGTCGCCATCGCCAAATCCTCCCAGACCATCCACAACAGCCACTCTCATAGTTCATTATACTCTAGCCGATCCGCCCCATCAACAGCATCTACTGCCGAATTCGAGATTATTCTCCATCATCCCATTCCGCTCACGTTCTGGCGAAGATGTCGCGATATGCCTGGGATTGTTCGAGCAACTCCTCGTGTGTACCGACGGCGGCGACGCGCCCTTTGCGCAGGACGACGATCTTATCGGCCCAACGGATCTGCGAAAGGCGATGGGTGATGAGGATGGTGGTGCGGCCTGTGGTGGCTGCTTCAATGGCGCGCTGGATCAGATCCTCGGTGGCGCTGTCGATGGCGCTGGTGGAATCATCCAAAATCAGGATGGCCGGGTTGGTGAGGAAGGCGCGGGCCAGGGCCAGCCGTTGACGCTGCCCGCCGGAGAGCATGACGCCGCGCTCGCCCACCCGCGTGGCGTATCCGTCGGGGAAGCTCATGATAAAGTCGTGGGCCTGGGCGGCTTTGGCGGCAGCTTCGATCTCCACTGAGGTGGCGTCGGGTTTGCCGAAGCCGATGTTTTCCCCAATCGTGCGGCTGAAGAGGAAGATGTCCTGTTCGATGATGGAGATCTGGCGGCGCAGCGTCTCCAAATTCCACTGGCGCACGTCGATGCCGTCAATGCTGACGCGGCCCCGGTTCACGTCGTAGATGCGGTTGATCAGCTTGGCGACGGTACTCTTGCCCGATCCCGTCTGGCCGACCAGAGCCAGCGTCTGCCCTGGTTCTATCTCAAACGAGACATTTTCCAAAGCGGGTTGGCTGGCAAGTTGATCGGTCCCATTGGCAATTGCTTCAGGATCATCTTCATCCAGCGCGCTGTTGTAGCTGAAGGTGACATTCTCGAAGCGGACGTGCCCCTCTATGACAGCTTCGTGGCCGGCTTCGTTGCGGTCCAATTCAGTCTCTGTGCGGATCAGCTCAAGGATGCGGCGGGCGCTGGAAACCCCAGAAGAGACCTGCGAATAGGAGAAGAGCGAGACAAAAACCGGAAAGCTGAAGAGCGAAATCAAGCCCACATACGCGATCACATCCCCCAGATTGATCGCCCCTGCCTGAAAGAGGACGATCCCATGCCAGAGCGCCGTCCCCTGGGCGATGCCGAGGAGCAGCAGGGGCAAAAAGCGGGCCTCGACCCGTCCCTGGGCGACAAAGGCATCGCGCACCGCTTTGGCGTTGCGGTTGAAGCGCTCGATCTCGGCCTCTTCCTGAGCAGCGGCTTTCACCGTCTGGATGCCCTCAATGGCGGCGGTCAGGCCAGCGTTCATCCGCCCGAAGGATTCGCGCACCCGCTGCGTCACCGGCGCCAGTTCCTTGAGGTAGAAGGCCAGGGCAAGCACATAAAGGATGGCAAAGGCCAGCGGCGTGGCGATCAACTGCGGGTGGATGCCCGGCGCGATCAGGACCGGCACGATTAAAAAGTTGGCAGAACCAATCACCAAATTGAGGCCGGGGGCAATCGCCAGCGCCAATTCGCGCACATCGTTGGTGGCGCGGGCCATCATCTCGCCCGTCGGATAGCTGTCATGGAAGCGCATGCTCTTGCCCAGCAGCGAAGCGTAGAGTTCCTGGCGACCGTCGCGCTCCAGCCGTTGCGCCAACACTTCGCTGCCAAAATTGCGGAAGAGTTGCAGCGCGCCGCGCACAAACTGACTGCCCACCAGCCAGATCGTCGCCCACAGGATGGCCGTCATGTTGACGCCCCTATCGGTGACGGCGTTGAATGCCTGTCCTGTATAGATGGGGATAGCCGATGCCAGCGCCGCGTTCCCAAACGCGCCCACAAAGATCGCCAAGATGATCAACTTGTTGCGTCCCAAATGGGAGATCGCCCACCGGATCGGTCCTTGTTGGTTGGATTGCAACCCTTCGGCGACGACAAATTCGCTTTTGAGCAAGGTTGTGGCTCCTGTGAATGATGCGATGATAGACCGCAGACGAACCCGGTCCCTAGTCCCCGATCTCCAACTCGATCTCCAATGATGGGGCCAAGTAGATCAGTTCGGTATCTGCGCCGGGCGAACGGCGATACATGGCTACAAGCAGGCGAGCGGGAGCGGCATTGTTCAAGGATACTTGATGGCGCTCGCGCAGGATGTCCCCAACTTTCCAAAGTGAGGTTGGATAGAAGGGATGGCCCGGCGGTTGATCGCTCTGGTCGATACGGTTGCCGGTAGCGTCGAAGATTTGCACTGTCGTCGTGTAATCGCCATCGAGGGGCGCATCCACCCGCCAATAGAGCGCAATCTCTCCGTCTGCAATCTGTCGATCATAGCCCAACAATGTCAGCGGGCCAAAGATCAGGCCGAGCGGATGCTCAACGTTGGCCGCGTCCACGATGCTCTCCACGCGCACAAGGGGCGGCATGGACGCTTCCAGATTGAAGCGCACGGACAAGGCGTCCATCGGCTTGATCAAATAGACCGGACGCTCTCCCGCAGCCAGCGCCGTCTCGATCACAGATCCCACATCACCGAAACGATCCTCCGGTGTCAGCAGCGGAAAGATCCCGGTGATCCCCGGCGCGAGACCTTCCACGGCTTGCAGATAATAGAGCGGCACAATCTCGTTGCGGTCATTGCTAACGAGGACAGCATCCTCCGGCGGATCGGCAGCGAGGATGGCGTTCCACATCGTGCGCGCCATGTTGTTCCCCGACTGATCGATCTCCCCAAAGAAGCGCGTCAACGGCAGGATTGTGAAGAAGAGGATGGCGGCGAAGAGCGCGAATTGGAGAAGGTATTGGGGATTGGGGGTTGGGGATTGGGGACTGGGGGTTGGGGACTGGGGATTGGGGACTGGGGACTGGGGATTGGGGATTGGTTCGTCTGCGATCTGCGGTCGCTCCACTATCCGCCCGATCTGCCATACGCCAAACCCAGCCCAGATTGCACCCATCAAATAGAGCGGGATGTAAAAGACAAAAATATCGCCGATCCCGTAGAAGAGGTTGAAGATCTGGTGGATCAAGGCGAAGGGGACGGTCAACAGCAGGATTGGCCAGCGGCGGGCGCGGACCAGAGCGATCAACCCGATCAACACCAGGGCTAGACCAGTCGCGTTGAAGTGGATCGTCCAGAATTCGACCATCTGTGGCAGCCGCGCCAGCGCGCCGTCGATCCCCAGCAGGCTCACGGCGAAGACACTGCCGGTAATGTGTTCGATAAAGCCCTGCCACCCAGGCGTGTAGAGCGACAGCACCTCGCCATTCAGCCGTGGATAGAGCCAGGGCGAGGCGTCCGGTACACTGCGCAGGGGGATGTAGAGGTAGAGCAACTGCGGCAGGCCGATCCCCAACAAGCCGATAATCCAGATCCGCATATTCCTCCACCAACTTCGCTCCATCCAAAAGAGCCACAGAATCACCCCAGGCAACAGAAATAGGCCGGTGCGGTGATGCGAAAGCGCAAGGCCGAGCAGTAGGGTAATGATGAATGGGGACTGGGGACTGGGGACTGGGGAATGGTGAATGGTGATTAGTGACTGGGGACTGGGGAATGGGGAATGGATATTAGGTATTGGGTGCTGCGGTCTGCCGTCTGCGGTCTGTAGCGCCAGCAGCACCGCCACAATCAACAGCGCGTGCAGCGTATAGACCTCGGCGATGATGCTTTGGCTCCAGAAGGTGGGGCTGAAGGCGAAGAGCAGGGCGGCGAAGAGGGCGGAGAGACGGCCCCAGCCAGTGGAAGGCAGCCAACGCGCCATCAACAAATAGAGCAGTCCCACCGTGAGCGCACCCGTCACCGTGCTGAAGATGTTGAGGGCAAATGCCGGATCCATCCCGAAGAGCGCCAGCACGCGTTGCCAGATCCCGCCCAGGATCAAATAGAACGGATAGCCGGTAGGGTGCGCCAATCCGAAACGCCAGGCGGCAAATTGGAACTCGCCAGGGTCGCCCATCAATAGCCCCGGCGGTAGCGTCCTTGTGTACCAGCCCAGGGTGAAGGCTATCAGCAACAGGGCGAGGCGACGGTCTGTGGCGGCAATATTGCGCATGGCGGTTGTGGGGGCAAATTTGACCGATGTTTTCATCTAGCCGATAATGAGCCGGTTAAGGCAATCTTGAGACCTGCCAGGTTTTCTGAAACCTGGCGGGTCTGTTATTAAGGGTTATTGTGTATGCGTCCTGAATGGTACGGGCAGGCACTGGTGATTGTGCCCACCTACAACGAGAAGGAAAATCTGGCAAAGCTGGTAGGCCGTCTGCGCGCTCTGCCCGACAACATTCATGTACTCATTGTGGACGATAATTCTCCCGACGGCACCGGCGCGATTGCGGATGCGTTGGCGGCGGCTGATACTGGCGTGCATATACTCCACCGTAGCGGCAAGTTGGGGCTAGGGACCGCCTACAAAGCCGGGTTTAGTTATGGATTGGCGCATAATTTCCGCTACCTCTGCACCATGGACGCCGATTTCAGCCACAGCCCGGAAAGCGTGCCCGATCTGGTTGCGAAGGCGGCTGCTGGTGATGATCTGGTGGTGGGCAGCCGTTACGTGCCGGGCGGCGCCGTGGTGGGCAGTACGCCCATCCGCCGGTTGATCAGCTATGGTGCCAATTGGCTGGCGCGGATTTTCCTCGGCGTAGCTGTCCATGATTGCACGGCTGGCTTCCGCTGTTACCGGCGCAAAGTTTTGGAAACCATCAATCTGGATGCGATTTTCAGCAACGGCTACAGTTTCCTCACCGAGATGATCTTCCTCTGCCAGCGGGCTGGTTTCCGCATTGGCGAAGTGCCCATCACCTTTGTCAACCGCACCGAAGGCGCCAGTAAGATCAGCAAAAGTGAGATCTATAAAGCCTTCTACACCCTCATCCGGCTGCGCACACAAGCCCTGCCCTGGGATTGGTTCGTGGCGCAGGTGCGGCGGCGGGATGACAAGATGACAAAATGACGGCGGACCGCAGACGAATCGGTCCCCAGTCCCCAATCCCTAATCCCCAATCACAACATTCCCCACGGCGGCTGCCAGGTTCCGCCGATCCGGGTTAAGGCCCAGGCGCAGAAAGGCTTCGGCGCCATCCACCGATTGGATGGCTGCGCCGGGCGCTGCGTTTTTAACGCCGATCACAGAGAAGTAGCGTTCTCTCACAGCATCCAATGTCAGATCTGCGCCGATGGTGCGGAGTTCCGCCATCGCCGCTTCGGTCAAAAAGTTCCATGCATCCCCACGGCTCGCCACGAGGACGGGATACCCGCCTGGGATCTGCGCCAGGAACTCGGCCAGCCGTGCGCTCTCGAACTCGTTGGCAGCAGTGTCGAAACCCTGCATCTCGACAACATCGCCGCGCTGAGGATGGATCACCGTGACATTGACGCCGCGCCGCCCGGCGGAGGCGTTGACGGGTTGACCGGTTGCTTCCTCAAAGACAGAGATCCACGCGCCATCGGCAAAAGACTTCAACTCCACATCGGCCGGTAGCGTTGCGCCCGTTGCGCCAATCGACCGATCCCCGCCGAGGGCCTGGCGCGGGCTGATCGCATAGTTCCATCCCAGACAGAGTCGATTGACGGTGTTATGCAGAAGCGCTGCCGGCGCATCCCACGAGACAGTCTGCCAGTCGTTGATCAGATTCTGGGTTGCCAGCCGTTCGCCGTTGATCCACGCGGTGACGGTCTGCGCCGCGCTGCCCGGGTAGTCGAATGGGCGGATCTGCGCATCCAGCCTATATTGTTTCGCTGCGTCGATCTGGCGTAAAGGGATGAGCAGGCAGCTTTCGGCATCTGTGGCCCAAACGGCAGGCAGGCCGTAGGGCGCGTCGATCTCAGCGGCGTCCCAGCCTTCGGCGCGATAGGGAAAGGTGCCTGGCTCGCCCAATGCCAGTTCAAAACGATCTTCGCCCGGCGACTGGACAACCCGATAGGCTTCGATACCATCGCCCGTCCAAAATGGCTGCGGCTCCAGCGGCAGCGTCGCCTTGAAAAAATCCCACGTCGCCTGCCACGTATCCACATAAGGGAAGCGCTGTTCGATGGGCGGCGTCAACAGCACGTAACCGACGTTGTAAAGATAGAGCAGTTCCTCGGCCTGGGCTGCGGCAGCTTCGCCCAACTCCGGTGACGGTTCGCGGCCATTTTCCACCTCAATGATGGCCTGGAAGAAGGGAATGCGAGCGAAGTAGTCCATCTTAAAATCAGGGGCGCGGCTGATGTTGCCGCCCAGCATCGGTTTTTGATGCACCACCTGGTAGTACTGCAACAACGTGCGTTCCGCGCCAAGTACGCCAAAACTGTTGCGCCATCCCAGCGGCGCGTGCATCACGCTCACCGGTGCAGGATCGGCGGCGATGATCTCGTAGACGGCGGGCACACGGGCGTCGGAGAGGGGCAGCGGCAGGGCGAGATGCTCAAAGAGTAAAAGAGTAATGAGTAATGAGTAAAGAATGGGGGTTGCGACCTGGCGGGACAGGACTTTGCCCATTCTTAATTCATTATTCTTAATTTTTCCTAGAATCCAATAGATGGCGAAGCCAGCCAATACTGCCAGACCCAACATGAGCAGTACGCTGTTGCGGTTGGGGGCGCGGTTGGCTTTGATAATCGGGATGTAGTGGAGCAGCGCAAAGGGTAGCGGAAAGCTCGTCTCGACGCCGTCGAGGTCGAAGCGGTAGCGCCCGTTGATCTGCAAAAAAGGACCCAACGTAAAGAGGCCAAAGGTGAGGACGGTCCACCCCCAAATGGAGATGCGCCGTCGGTAGATCCACGCGCCGAGAAGGGCCAGCAGCATCGCCGTCCACCCCAAGAAGACGGTGTTGATGTCGCGGAAGCCGGTAGCGAGATCCCCCGGCAGCGTCCAATTCGTCAGCACCTGGCGCAGCGTGGGGATCAACTCGCCGCCGAAGATCGGATGGAGAACGGTGGGCGTGAACCAGCCCAACAGGTCCACGCTGAGCGGGATCGCCTCTCCCCATCCGCGCAACGAGTAATCATCGGTGAAGAATTGCACAAGGATCGGCACGAGGACGGGCGACCAAAGCGTAAAAGAAATCGCGCCGATGATGAGCAGGGCAGGGGCTAAAATACGTAATGCGTAATGCGTAATGCGTGGGGCGCTTCCCGATCCCCGATCCCCAGTCCCCAGTCCCCAGTCCTCAGTCCCCAGCTTCACCAGCACCACGATCACAGTAAAAATCGCTAAAAAGAGGGCGGTGATCATTTCGGCAAGACCGTTGAAGGCGAAGAAGATGCCGGCGAGGAGGGCAGCGCGGCGGCGATGGGATGGCGACAGATCCCCGTCCAGGCTACGTAGGAGCGTTAAGGCATAGAAAGGGATCCACTGGGTCGTCACCATGTCATAGTGACCCAACGCAGCGTAGATCGCCCGATTCGAAGCAAAGGCGTAGAGGATCCCCGCGGCGAGGGCTGCCAGCATTGCGAATTGCGGATTGCGAATTGCGGGACTGGGGTGGATGGTACCCGATTGGGGAGCGTCAAGACGATGAACGCCCAATCTCCGGTCCCCGATCCCCAATCCCCAATCCCTTTGCAGCAGATACCGCACCAGCAAAAAGGTCCCGTACCCGCTTAAAATGGTACTGAGAAGGATGGTGATGTTGCTGGCAAAGACGAGACCGACGGCGACGTGTAACGGTTGGGCGATCAGCGCGTTGAAGAAGTTATAGGTGTAGAGGATCAGATCGATACCCAGCGGATAGTAGATCAGATCCGAGTGCAGCGGGCTGCTCAGGTTGTCAATGGCGGCATGTTTGAAATACCAGATGTTCCACAAAAAAGTGGATTCGTCAAAGGCCCACTGTGCTACGCCAGGCACCCAGCCGAAGATCCGCAACGCCAGCGGCCAGGAGAGGATCAACGTCAGAATGGTAAAGAGGCCGAGGACCAACGCGTGGAGTGAACTACGAGTGATTTTTGTCTGCATCAATACAGTTACTCGGATTGGTTGTGAAGCTTAATATCAGTGTGCGGGTTTCTCCGCAATACAGAGAACGCTGGTGCCGAAGGGCAGGCTCGTGCGCTCGACCAGTTCCGCTTCGAGCCAGCCCACGCCGTGCAGGATGATATTGGCCGGTTCGGGCGTCGGCTCCATCTCAACCTGATAGACTTCCTCTTCCTCGGTCAGGTGAGGACTCTCCAACTGGGGCGAGCCAGGACGCAGCAAGCGCACGCCGGCAATCAGCGGAAAGACGAAGAAGTTGTTGTAGCTGGCGCGTTTGACGCGGAAGCCGCACATTGCCAACTTCAGGCGAAGTTCGTTGACGGTGTAACGTCGTTTGTGATCGTTGATCACATCATTGTAGCTCCACAGCCACATATACGCAGGGACGGTGATCATGATTTTGCCGCCCGGCTTGAGTACACGCAGCGCCTCGGCAAAGACGCCCAGTTCATCGTCGATGTGTTCCACCGTATCGAGCAGCGCCACCAGATCGAAGGTGTTGTTGGCGAAGGGCAGCTCCGTCCCCGATCCCTGAGATGTGGTCAACGCCCGCGCCTTCGCCACCGGCAGCGGACGGGCATTATAGTCGATCCCGATCACTTTGCCATAATGGGCGAGGTGATGGGCCATGTTGCCCGCGCCGCCGCCCACATCAAGGATGCGCCGATCCTGACCTGGGGTGGATGCTCCTAATTCGGCGTCGAGATATTTCAAGATCGCTCGCGTCCGGCTGGCGAACCACCAATGTTTGTCCTCTTCGAGAACGGTCAATACGGGGGTTGGCATGCTTCTATGGTCTTCCTTTCAAGACCTGCCGCAACTCTTCGATCAAGGGCGGCAGGTCGGTAACAACGGTATTCCATACTCGTTCGGTGTCAATATCAAAGTAGCCGTGGATCAGACGATTTCGCATGGCTACAATAGCACGCTAGGGAATGTCCTTTATATGCGACTGTGTATCTGGCGAAATTCGAGAAGCCGCCCCTCCTACAATTTCAATACATTTCACCAGAGAAAGCGCTAACATCCGATTCTGGGCAAGATCCACTTCTGCTTGCCCAGCCATAAAGAATTGGGCTCCCAAGGCTGCATCTAACATGTGTTGTAGACGAATCCGATCCGACTCAGGCAGTGTAAAACTCACGAGCAGACTCTTTCACCTGGTTGCGAAAGTAACGGCTCAACTCGGCTGTTGTGGGCAGATCGACATCACGACCCAATAACTTGGCGATCTCCAATTCGATCTTTGCAAGGCCGATTAGCCCGATACGGTTGCCTGATTCAAATTCGACCAAAAGATCGATATCACTCTCATCAGAGAAGTCTTCTCGCAATGCAGAGCCAAAGATTGAGAGATGGACAATGCCGTTCTCTGCGTAGATCTGGGCAAGTCTACTTTTCACATTTGACTTTTTCAGAACGGGCAAACGATCCAATATAGCTGCATCAAGTGGAAAGGCTTTCATCGTTCAATTCTCCTTCCGTTCAAAATAGCTCGCCCATACCGGCAGATTTCTGCGTAGACACCAGTTCTCCCGATGCGTCACGGCATAGGATCCAATCCGATCAGCCAGAATTGGCTGGTGTTGGGTAAAGGCTGGGTGATTGCCGACGAGATGACGAACCAATTCGTTGTACTGTTCCACGTCGCTTTTGAAGTGGAGGAGCGCGCCGGCGCGCAATTTAACAGCCAGCAGATCGACAAAAGGCGGCGAGAAGAGCCGTTTGATCTTGTGTTGTTCCTTCCACCACGGGTCGGGGAAGAGGACATGGATGGCGTCCACACGGCCATCATCGATGACGGCAGGTAAATTGACGCGGGCATCGTCGTCGCTGATCCACAGATTGGACAGGTTGAGCCGATCCACGCGATCGAGGGCGAGGCGAGCGGCTTTGGTCCTCACTTCGTAGCCGATGAAGAGCCGATCCGGATGGCGGCGCGCCCGATCCAAAATAAAATCGCCGCGGCCAAACCCGATCTCTATTTCCAATGGTCGGTCGCTCGCCAATGCAGCGCGCAACCGTTCCCCATTCCAGCCACGATCATCCCCTAACGCAAAGGCGCGGAAAAAGGGACGGTTCAAGCCCCAATCGGGCAACCGCTCGTGGCCCGGCCGGTGCAGCGGATGGCCGCCGATCAGTCCTTTGCCTGCCGTCCAATCGGCGTAAAGTTGCTGGCATTCCTCGTCGCTGAGTTCTTCCCAGGCGAAGTCCATGCGCCCTTGCGAAAAGGAGACCGCATGATAATCCAGGATAGGAGTATGTTTTCCCTGATCTTCATGCATGGTTCAACTGTTCATCGAAGTTGAACTGTCTTTGCCAGGTTCGTCAGAGGTCAGCGCCAGCGCCGTTGTCATCTGTTCCAACTCTTTTTTCAGCGCTTCAAAACCAGCCGGGTCAATCCCGGTTGCTGTGGTGATGACGCTCCAATCTACACCTGCCGCCAACAGGCTCTCAATTGTATGGACTTTGCCTTTAATCTCGCCCAGTCGCAAACCTTCTTGTTGGCCTTCTTGACGGCCCTCTTGACGGCCCTCTTGACGGCCTTCTTGACGGCCTTCTTGACGGCCTTCTTGACGGCCTTCTTGACGGCCCTTCTCTTCGCCTTGTTGTAACAACTCCTCGGCATAGGTCAACATATCGCCTCCAATGTTGGTTTCAAACTGCCGCACACTCTCTGCAAAGTCCTGCACCAGCCGCCGCTCCTGCGTCGCCAGAAGATAGACCACGAAGACGCGCACATAATCCGCGCCGCCTGTCTTCGTCACCTGGGCCAGCAGCCGCGCCGCTTCTCGCAACAACTCGCGCACCGGCTCGTGGAAGGCTGCCATCATCAGCAGTTGCGCCACCTGAGCCTTCAGCCCACCCTGAATCTGCTCCGGCGGTAGTTCGGACTGATCCACCAGCAGATGGGCGAAGCGGAGGATGAAGCTGTACGCCCCCATCTCCTCGTCGAAGAGGTCGGCGAACTCGGTGGAGTGTTGCCAACGGCGGCGGCCTTGATAGAAGACCAGCGGCACAATCGGGCGTAGCCTCTCCTGCTCTGGATACTCCTTGAAGGACTCATCCCAGATGCGGCACATGTACTTGAGCAGCCGAAAGCGCATCCAGCGATCCGGCGTGGACTGATGCTCGAACAGCAGATAAAGATAGAGGGGTTCGCCGGTTCCCTGTCGTCCCACTGTGTAGAGCAGGTCCGATTCGCTGTTGCGCAGGGCGTCGTCCACGAAGCTGGTCTCCACCAGTGTCAGCGTGGACCACTCCAGCCGCTCGCTGAGGGCAGCGGGCAGGTGGGCACGCAGGAAGCTCTCCGCCTCCTCGGTATCCGAGAAGACTGTGCGGAAGAGCTTATCGTGTGGTTGCTGCCTGCCCATGGACATAGAAATCCCTGTTATCCTCGCTGAAAAATCAGGATCCACTCAGCCAACTGATCCCGATCCACCAGTTCGCAGCCAGTGGAACGGGCCAGTTCTTTGGCGCTGGCTGTAAAATAGCTGTTGGTCACCACCATCGCCGCGTCGCAGTTGAAGTGATATTTGCCTGCCACGGCGTCGCTGATCGCCCGCCGCGACACATTGCCCTTGTAGCGCTTCACCTGCACAGCATAGCGGACAGAGCCGCGCGTTGCCAGAATATCTACGCCGAAATCTCGCGAGCCACGCACGTTGTGGACCTTCCGATACCCCTGATGTTCCATCAGACGGCAGACGTACTGCTCAAAATCTAACCCGTCCATAAAGTCCACATCGGCCAGGCGGATCGCTCGCAGTCGCCGGTAGCGGTTGCGCAGCCAAAAGATGATGAGCGCGCCGCCGAAGATCAGCAACACAATCAGCCCTATGGTAATGCTGAGGGTGACGCCGCCCACCGGCAGCCGCGCCGTGATCAGATGACCGACCCCCCAGGCGATGCCATAAGTGAGGATCATCAAGAGGAGGACGCCTTCAACGCGCCGCCGTTGAAACCGCAGTCGCAACCAGCCTAAAGCGCGAATGAGGACGCCTCCAAACGCCGGGCGATGGTTTTCTTTACCACATCGGGGTCGGGCGGCAGATAGACGAGCGGATTGGCAAATTGACTTTCCACCTCGGCCAGCGTCCCCTCGTGATAGCCCACTTTAAAGGGCGTAAACTTGAGGCCATGCGCGGTGCTGATCACCACCACTCGATCATTGCGTTGGACAAGTCCCTGACTGCGCAACTTGTAAAGGACCGCCAGCGCCGTCCCCGTGTGTGGACAGGTGTACATGCCGGTGAGATCGGCCATCGTCGCCGCCTCGGCCATCTCGTGCTCGGTGGCCTGTTCCACCAACCCACCCGATTCGATCACCGCCTGTACTGCTTTGTCGTAGCTCACCGGGTCGCCAATGCGGATGGCCGAAGCCAGCGTCTCGCTCGATTGGATCGTCACCTTTTCGGTGAAGCCGTTTTTGTAGCTCAGATAGAATGGATTTGCCTTCTCGGCCTGTGCCGCCACCAACCGCGGCATCTTGTCGGTGATCCCCAGATCCATGAGCAGTTTGAGTCCTTTGTAGAGCGCGCTGATGTTGCCCAGGTTGCCCACAGGGATAATGATCCAATCGGGAACCTCCCAATCGAACTGCTGCACGATCTCGATACCCACGGTCTTCTGGCCTTCGATGCGTAAGCTGTTCATCGAGTTAGCCAGGTAGATCGTGTTGTCTTCGGTTACCTCGCGGACCACGCGCATACAGCCATCGAAATCCGTATCCAACGCAAGGACGTGCGCGCCGTTGGCGATGGGCTGGATCAACTGCGCCGGGCTGACCTTCCCCTGCGGCAGGAAGATGATGGCCGGGATGCCAGCAGCGGCGGCATAGGCGGCGAGGGCGGCGCTGGTGTCCCCCGTGCTGGCGCAAGAGACGGCGCGCACCGGCTTGCCCATGGTCATCATCTGTTTGACAACGCTGACAAGGACGGTCATGCCCAGATCTTTGAAGCTGCCTGTGTGGCTATTGCCGCAGAGCTTGACCCAGAGTTCAGGCAGATCAAGCTGTTTGCCCAGCCGTTCCGCCCAGAAGAGGTTGGAGTTCCCCTCGTACATGCTGACGATGTTTGCATCGTCGATGGTGGGGATCACCCATTCCTTCTTGCCCCAGACGCCGCTGCCATAGGGCCAGGACGTTGCGCCCACACGGCTCTCGAAGAGCGCCTTCCACTCGGCGGCGGATCGTCCGCGCAGTGCGTCCACGTCGTGGGCCACTTCCAAAAGACCGCCGCAGGTGGGGCAGGTGTAGATCACATCGTAGATAGACCACTCGCCGGGGCAGCCCCGGAAACAACGAAACGCGACATGATAGCCTTTCATCTCAGCCATTTCTTTCAACGCCAAAGCGAGAGGGCGCGTCCATTCGCCCGGTGAATGAGAACAGTATTGGGGTTATTCTATCACAGGAGAAGAGAGGGAACGAAAGCAGGGCGTAGCGTGTGGGGTGGGGGAGGCGAGGACTCTGCGATAGTGGCCCATGTCCATCACCGCGTCCACTTCACCACGAAGCGTGGACCCATTGGCGCCGCCGTCCGTGACAACGAGATCCTTCGGGCGGATGGCAACGGTGGGGTCGCCCGCTTTGAGCCTCCCGGCGGCAGCCAAAGTGTTTGGTTACATTTTGCAGAGTCAGCATCGTCATTCCATTCTCCCTAGACAGCGAAGTCAGATCCAAATACGAATAGAGCCAATAGCACCTATCCGGCTTTTTTGTTATACTGCGGGCAGGTTTAACGACATGGGATAGACTTATCAAGGATGAGGCAATATGGCTGATTTACCGGTAAATGTACTGCGCTATGGGCGCGAGGAAGCATTACCCGAGATCCGCACGTTGCACGCCGGCCCGATCTCACTGCGCTACACGGCTGACGGAGACCTGCGCAACATTCGCGTCGGGAATCAGGAGATCCTCAACCGGCTCTACGTGGCGGTGCGCGACCACAACTGGAATACCATCCCCGTAGAACTCTCCAAGGTGGAGATCGAGGACGAGGGCGACAGCTTCCGCATTTGCTACAACGCCGATCATCGCGAAGGCCCCATTGACTTCCACTGGCAGGGGACGATCACGGGTGGACGCGACGGCGCGATCCGCTTCGAGATGGACGGTGAAGCCCGTTCCACCTTTCTGCGCAACCGCATTGGTTTCTGTGTGCTGCACCCGGCTGCCCTCGCCGGCGCGCCCTGTACTGTGGAACATGTGGACGGCGCCACCGCCGACAGCCACTTCCCCCGCCGCATCTCGCCCGACCAACCCTTCTTCGACCTGCGCGCTATTACCCACCACGTGACACCCAGTGTTAGGGCCGAGGTGCGCATGGAAGGCGACACCTTCGAGATGGAGGATCAGCGCAACTGGACCGACGCTTCGTACAAGACCTACTGTACGCCGCTCGGTCTGCCCTTCCCCGTGGAGATAGCCGCAGGGACAAAGGTACACCAAGCGGTGACGCTAAAGTTGCACGGCGAAGCGCCTCAATCCTCGGCAATGCAGCGCGAACGGCTCACCTTTCAAATCCACCGGAGACAGGTCGGCGAGATCCCTCACCTGGGACTGAGCCTTTCTACGCAGGAAAGCGCGCTCAACCGCAAAGAGGTTGACCGGCTGCGCGCTCTGCACCTTTCCCATCTGCGCGTGGATCTCGACTTTGCTCGGCCCGATTGGGATGAAATGCTGCGTCGCGCCACCGATGAGGCCGACGCCATCGGCTGCCGGTTGGAGATCGCCGTCCACCTTTCACAGCAGATGGAAGATGAATTGAAGCAGTTGCGCGCCATGATTGCCCAACTGCGCCCGCCTATCAGCCACTGGCTGATCTATCACAAAGATGAAAAGGGCGTCAACCCCGAATGCGTGACCCTCGCCCGCCAGCATCTGACCGACTATGATCGTATCAAATTCGGCGCAGGGACCAATGCCTATTTTACCGAACTCAACCGCTTCCGCCCACCAGCGGAAACGCTCGATCTCGTCTGCTACTCGGTCAACCCGCAGGTCCACGCCTTTGACAACCTCTCGCTCATGGAGACGCTGCCGATACAGGCGACCACCGTTGAAAGCGCCCGGTTGCTCGCTGCCGGGCGTCCCATCGTTGTTTCGCCGATTACGCTGCGTCCTCGATTTAATCCTAATGCGACAGGCGCGGAAGAGGAAGCCGCCGATCAACTGCCCAGCCAGGTGGACCCGCGGCAGATGTCGCTCTTCGGCGCAGCGTGGACGGTGGGGAGCCTGGCCGCCCTGGCGCAAAGCAGCGTGGATCGGGTCACCTATTATGAGACAGTAGGCTGGCGCGGCGTCATGGAGACAGAGACGGGATCGCCTCTACCCGACCAATTCCGCTCGATCCCCGGCGGCGTCTATCCGCTCTATCATGTCCTGGCGGATGTGGCGGGCTGCGCCGGCGCGCCGGTCCTCTTGGGCGAAGCGAGCGACAGCGAGAAAATCAGCGGTCTTGTCTTTGAGCGCGAAGGGGCGCTGCGCGTCCTCGTCGCCAACTTGACCAGCGAACCCCAGGATGTAACCATCCACCACGGAGGGGATGGGGTGCGCGTGCAGATGCTCAACGAACACTCTATCATCAGCGCCATGCGCGCGCCCGAAGCCTTCCGCAGTGAAGAGCGTCCGCCCATTCGTCCGGCCCATGGGCAAACCGCAGTGCGGCTGCTGCCCTATGCCGTTGTTCGACTGGATGTGGAGAAGAAATGACCCTTCCGCTCAAAAGTCTGGTCCAGATCGTCGCCGAACGTCCCTACCCCGACTATGCCGATTGGTGGCGGATGGGTGAGACTTTTCTGCGCTGCATGTCCGATGCTATCGTCACCCAATGGCGGACGATCCACCAGAATCCGCAGCCGCTGGAGATTGTGGAGCAGCACGTTGTGGATTATCTGCACACTGTTTATGGACGCTCTATGCGCGCTGGCCTTGTGACTGACTTTGCCACAGTGCAAAACCTGACGTCCATCCAATCGGGAGAGTTCGACGCCATTTCGTATGGTTTCTATCGCGCCGCCTTCGAGTGGATCGACAGCCATCTCGCCGCGGTGGGACCATCCCCAGCCGAGGAGCGCCGCGCCTTTACCGAACAAGTGGGCGCGCATTTCTACCGTCAACTGCACGATCGTTTAGGGCTGACGTTGCCGCAGGGCCTGGACAGTGAGGAGGATTTCGCTGAATTGCAGCGGATGTTGGCAAAAGTGGGCGATTTCCTCGTGGAAGAAGGCTATCTGCGCGATCACTTTGCCTTCCGCTTTGATGTGGAGACGATCCACCAAGGGCGGCAGATTTCGCAAAAGCGCAAAGAGGCGTTGGCGGATCTGGCGCAGCATGGGCTGATCTACGCGCTCTACGAGATGGGCTATCCGGCGATCCTGCCGTCGGCGACCTATCTCTACCACACTCTGGGCGAAGCGCAGCACCATTCTTCGCGCACCATCCAGGAACTCTTCTTGCGCCTGGGGTATAACGCCGCCGAAACCGACGACTTCGATCCCACGGGCTTTCCTTCGGATCGAGTCGTCGAACTATGGGAGATCCGCCCGTTGGGGTGATCGAAAAGAGCCGCCAGGTTTCAGAAACCTGGCGGCTCTTTGTTTGTTCGCATCAGTGTTTACAAATTTTGCCAGGTTAGGGCTACTGCAAGGCGTCGAGCATACCGCCGTCCACCTGGACAACAGCGCCGTTGACATAGCTGGCCGCCTCTGAAGCAAGGAAGACGACCATGTTGGCGAACTCCTGCGGATCGCCCAATCGCCCGGCGGGGATGGTCGCCAGCGACTCTTTGCGCACCTGCTCAATGCTCTTGCCCGTGCGCGCCGCCGTCGCCTGATCCAACTCTTCAATGCGCTCGGTGGAAATACGCCCCGGCGCTACCACATTGACGTTGATCCCCTTGGGCGTTACCTCTTTGACCAGCGTGCGCACTGTCCCCAACACAGCGGTGCGCATGGCATTGGAAAGCACCAACGTGGGGATCGGCTGCTTGATCGAAATAGCGGTGATGGCGATGATCCGCCCCCAGCCGTTTGTCTCCATTGATGGCCGCACAGCTTGCACCAGCCAGACAAAGCTCATTAAGTTCTGATCGAAGGCTTTGTACCACTGTTCGCTCTTCACCGCGCCAAAATTGCCGGGCGGCGGCCCACCCGCGTTGTGGACGGCAATATCGACGCCGCCAAATTCCTCGATACAGCGCTGTACAGGCAACCGGACGCCCTCTTCGCTGCTGACATCGGCGGCGACGGCCACCACGCGTGCGCCGGTCTCCTCGCGGATGCGGGCAGCCGCTGCGTCCACATGATCCTGGCTGCGGCTGGTGATCACCAGATCGCAGCCTTCGCGGGCCAGGCCCAGGGCGCAGGCATAGCCCAGTCCGCGGCTGGATGCCAGCACCACAGCGCGTTTCCCCTTCAATCCCAATTCCATCAGGCAACCTCCTATCGATGATTGTGATGATTGTAAAAAGCTTGAGCAACCGATTAGCCGTGAAACGTGATGCGTGAGGTGCCATCACGTTTCACGTTTCACGGCTGAAATCCTAAACCAACGCAAGTCTCGTCAGCAGATCGTCGAGATCGGCCATTGTCTCTTCGTCCACGGGCATATAGGGCTTGCGCGGCGCTGGCGAAGAAAGGACGCCGCGACGGTAGTAGATCTCCTTGCGTAGCGCCAGATTGATGCCCTTTTGATTCTCAAAGCGGATCAGCGGGCAGTAGCGGTAAAAAACTTCGGTGGCGCCGTCTACATCGCCCGCAACCCATTTGCGGTGGATCTCCACCAAAATTTCGGGGAAGGCGAAACCGGTCATTGTGCCGTCGGCGCCGTGGCGCAGTTCCTCCAAAAACATCATGCCACCCAACCCGCCAAAGATGATCATCGATGGGCAGGCTTTGCGTACCTGGCTCACCTTGGTCGGGGATGGTTCATCTTCCAGTTTGAGGAAGTTGCAGATCGGCGCTTCTTCGGCGATGCGGGCGATGGTCTCCACGTGCATGGTGACGCCGGTGCTGGTGGGGTGATCCTGCACGACGATGGGAATGGTGAGGGCGTCAGCCAGGGTGAGGTAGTGGCGACGGATGACCTCTTGATCCGCTTTCATGGGTTTGGGCGGCGCTACCATGACGGCATCAGCGCCGAGTTCTTGGGCGCGCTTGCTGCGGATCAGACATCCTTCGGTGGAATCGTCGTGGCTCGTCCCCACGCAGATTGAGATGCGTCCATCGTTGGCCTCCAGTACACCTTCGATGATAGAGTCCCGTTCCTCTTCGAGGACTTTGCTTGTCTCACCCAGCACGCCGAGGATGGTCATACCGTTGACGCCCTTATCCACGTTGAAATCGACCAGCGGCTTTAGACTTGCCAGATCCAGCGCGCCGTCGGCATAGAAGGGGGTGGGTGTAATGTTGTATATACCGGTCACATAACTGTAATCGGCCATGAGCGCCTCCTTGGTGATGGAATTTTCTTGTCGCCCTATTATCCACCAATTCCACAGATGGCGCAGCTTTGATCACGGCTGGCTGCATCGGAGTCAGCACCCTTACGAATCATCAACCCATTCTGAATATACCCTTTTCGTTTACATAGAACGCAGACATGGGCCAGGCCGTCTGATTTTGTCCTGGCCCCATAGTATAGAGTTCCAAGTGTAAGGCTAATAGATATCCTTACGATTCTTAAGTTTATAGATTTAAAATTTTAGGAGTTGCCAGCAGGGGTTGCAGTGATGCTGAAGGGCGCTACTCAATTTGAGGTGTCTTGTTGCTGTCAGTCAGGGTTAGAGATTTTCACATATAGAGAGAACTTAACGCAGAGACGCGGAGAAGCAGAGACGCAGAGATGAAGTGAGGGACTTAGACCAGCGACTAAATAGGTCATAGATTTACCAGATATTGGATATTGGATATCAGAGATGTCGTACACAAGGACTAATCTCCAACATCCAATATCCAATATCCAGTAGGTTATCCGCTGAAGGCGCGGAGGGTCTTGAGACCGGCAGCCGCGCCGCCGAGGATCATGCCGGCGTCGCCACCCGCCGTGAGATAGCGGAAGCCCTGCTCGGCGCGGCGCACGGCGTCTTCCGGCGAGCCGCAGGCAATGCCAGGGGCCTTCCCGGTATTGCGGCAGGCTTGCAGCACCTTCTCCAGGGCGCGAGCGTGTTCCTCGCGGCTGTTCATCTCGCTGGGGTGGAAGCCCAGTGAAAGCGAAAGATCGGCGGGGCCCACCCAGCAGCCGTCCACGCCGGGCGTAGCCATGATCGCCTCTGCGTTCTCAACAGCCTCTGCGGTTTCGATCTGCACGGCCAGGAAGATCTCATCGTTGATCCAATCCGAATAGTCGTCGCCGTAGGCGCGGGCGCGTCCCCATCCCCACGAACGGGTCCCTGTGGGGGGGAAGCGGCAGGCGTCGGCGGCGGCCTTGGCGTCGGCGGCGGTGTTGACCATGGGCACGACAATGCCCATCATGCCTTCGTCGAGCAGCCGCCCGATCATTGTGTAATCGTTGCGCGCCACGCGCGCCATGGGGATGGCAGACCCTGCCAGCGTCGCCACCAGCGCGGCGATGGTGGAATCGGGTCCCCACGAGCCGTGCTGATTGTCGATGAGCAAAAAGTCGATGCCGCAGCTGCTCAAAAGTTCGGCGATCAGCGGCGATCCCAGGCCCAGGGCATAGCCGAACGCGGGTTTGCCCTCCAATAACATCTGCTTGGCGGTGTTGCTCTTCATGGAATTATCTCCTTGTGTGATGGGGGATGGGGGATGGGGGATCGGGTAGAGCTTCTAAAATCTCTGAATCGCCCAATCGCTGTTAGCGAGAGATTAGGCGATTGGGGATTCTTCACCCAATCCCCAGTCCCCGATCCCTAATTCAAAACTGATGGCCCATCCTGAATACCTTCGAGTTGAACCTCATGCGCTCGATGGCAGCGGGCCCAGTGGCCGGGTTCAACTTCGTTCAGGAGGGGTTCCTGGCTGCGGCAGATCTCGATGACGTAGCGGCAGCGCGGATGAAAGTAACAGCCAGGCGGCGGCTGCGCAGGATCGGCGACCTCTCCTTCGAGGATCAGCCGCTGCGAGCGCAGTCGCGGATCCGGCTTGGGCACGGCGGAGAGCAGCGCCTCGGTGTAGGGATGTTTGGGACGGGTGAAGAGCGCTTCGGTCTCGGCCACTTCGACGATCTTGCCCACGTACATCACCGCCACCCGGTCGCTGACATGTTTGACAACGCTCAGATCATGGGCGACGAAAAGATACGACAGGCCCAACCGATCCTGAAGATCGAGGAGCAGATTGACGATCTGCGCCTGTACCGAGACATCCAGCGCAGAGACCGGTTCATCGGCCACGATCAGGCTGGGGTTGAGGGCCAGGGCGCGGGCAATGCCGATGCGCTGACGCTGTCCACCGCTGAAGGCATGGGGATAGCGGCCCATGAAGGCGGAGGGCAGCCCCACCAACTTGAGCAGTTCGGCCACCCGATCTTGGCGTTCTTTGGCGCTTTTGACGCCGTTGATCAACATTGGTTCGCCGATAATGTCCGCCAGCGTCATGCGTGGGTTGAGCGATGAGTAGGGATCTTGAAAGATCATCTGCATGTGGGGGCGCAGTGGACGCAGATCCCCTTTGGGCAAGGCTGCCACGTTGACCCTTTGCCCGTTCTCGCGGCGAAAGAGTACCTCGCCTGATGTGGGCTGCACTGCGCGCAGGATGCAGCGCGCAGTGGTCGTCTTGCCGCAGCCGCTCTCCCCTACCAGCGAGAGCGTTTCGCCCTTGCGGATGTGGAAGCTCACATCGTCCACAGCGCGCACCTGCCCCACCACCCGACGCAGCAATCCTTTGCGGATGGGGAAGTATTTTTTGAGGCTCTTCACTTCGAGAATCAGATCACTACTCGGTTCGGCTACTGTCACAGTGCGTCTCTTTCAAATGCGAGTTGCGAGGGGCGAATTGCGTAGTGCGTGAACACTTGCTACTCAATGTCATTAAGTGCGGAGTTAGCACCCCCAGGTGCGGGTCTACAGGAGAACAGCCGCCTGGCGTGCTGACTCCACAGGGTTTCGAGCATTGCATTCCTTAACTTAATGACTTGCTACTTGCTCCCTGCCACCACTTTTGCACTTTGCCTTTTGCCTTCTCTGTCTCTTTCTGGACTGCTAAGAAACTGCTCAGTTTCTTTCTGTCCGAAGCATCCCCTTGGGATGCTGAAGCTACTACTTGCTAACGGCTAACGGCTCCTCTGGTGTCTGGTAGAGGAAACAACTCACCCACTGCCCTTTAGCTACCGGCAGCAGCCTGGGCTGGAAGGCGTCGCAGGTCCCCGCCATGAAATCGGTGCAGCGTGGGTGGAAGGGACATCCCTGTGGTCGCGCGTAGGGATGGGGAATCGAGCCGCTGATGGTAGAGAGCTTGGTGCGCGGCGCGGCCAGAATGCTGGGGATCGAGCGCAGCAGCGACCGTGTGTACGGGTGCTGGGGTGCATGGAAGATCTGATCCACGGGTCCCTTCTCCACCACCTGGCCCAGATACATCACCGCCACATCGTCGGCCATCTCGGCG
This sequence comes from Caldilineaceae bacterium, assembly GCA_019637695.1. Classification (GTDB taxonomy): domain Bacteria; phylum Chloroflexota; class Anaerolineae; order Caldilineales; family Caldilineaceae; genus RI-153. The sequence goes on from JAHBVG010000012.1 coordinate 50,366, forward strand.
ATCACGCCCATGTCATGGGTAATGAGGATAATCGCCAGATCGCGTTCCTCTTGCAACTGACGCAGCAGATCGAGGATCTGCGCCTGTGTGGTCACGTCCAACGCCGTGGTCGGCTCATCTGCGATCAAAATGCGCGGATCGCTGGAAAGGGCCAGGGCGATCATCACCCGCTGGCGCAGCCCCCCGCTCAGTTGGAACGAATACTCGTCGATCCGCCGCTCTGGCCTGGGGATGCCGACCATGCGCAACTGTTCGATGGCCTCCTGGCGGGCCTGGCGCGCGCTCAACCCTTTGTGCAGCCGGATCGACTCGATGATCTGGTTGCCCACAGTGTAATGAGGGCTGAGCGAGGTCATTGGCTCCTGAAAGATCAGTGCGATCTCGCCGCCGCGGATCGAGCGCATCTCACGCCCGTCCTCGTCCAACTGGGTTAGGTCGATGGCGTCGCTGTGGCCGTTGCCGCGGTCGCGGTGCAACCAGACTTCCCCGGCGACGACGCGGCCGGGACGTTCCACAATGCGCAGGATCGAGCGCGCCGTCACGCTCTTGCCGCAGCCACTTTCGCCCACAATGCCCAGCGTGCGCCCGGCGTAGATGTCAAAACTGGCCCCATCCACCGCCTGCACAACGCCTTCGTCCTGGTAAAAGTAGGTTTTGAGATCTTTGACGGAAAGGATTGGTGAAGTCATTTTCGATTGATGATTTACGATTTACGATTGGTGCGGTTACGCAAGGTTGAAATAGAGGCCACAGTCATGGCGACAATTTCGTCGGTCTCCTGGATCAAATCACGCAAACGGTCCTCTGGAATCAGCCTGGCTTCCACCAATATCTCCAGCCAGAAAAGAGTCTCATCAGCTTCTTCTTCCACAATTTTCAGTTTGTTCACCATATCAGCGATTGATTTGGCTCGACACGCCGCCCGATAGTTTGCGCCTACTGAGGTGCCTGCTCGGAGCAACTGTCGCCCAATCACTTTGGTGGTCGGGTTCGATGGCATTGCCTGCACCAACCGAATCACTCGCAGTGCCAACAATTTTGTCCTCTGCTGAAACTGCTCCCGATCCACCGTTGGATTTCCTTTAGCTGAACATATTCTCCGAACTTTCGATCTCCCATCAAATCAAAAATCGTCAATCCTCAATCAAAAATCACCCGTATGGATCTGCGGCGTCGCGTAGACCGTCGCCCAGGAAGTTGAAGGCCAGCACAGCGACGACAACCGGAACGACTGGGTAGAGCAGCCAGGGCGAAAGCGCCACGGCCTGGATATTCTGCGCCTGTTGCAATAGGACGCCCCAACTCACCGCCGGCGGTCGCAGCCCCAGCCCCAAAAAGCTCAACGATGTCTCGGAGATGATCATGGCCGGGATCGCCAGCGTGGTGGCCGCGATAATATGGCTGAGGAAGGAAGGGACCATGTGGCGGAAGATGATGCGCATCTGGCTGGCCCCGGCCAACTCGGCGGCGGTGACAAAGTCCTCTTCGCGCAGGGAGAGGAAGCGCCCGCGCACCACACGCGCCATCACTGTCCAGCCGATGAGCGAGAGAATGATGGTGATGGCGAAATAGATGCGGGTGATGCTCCAATCACGGGGCAGCGCCGCCGCCAACCCCATCCAGAGCGGAATCGTGGGGATCGAGCGCACAATCTCGATAACGCGTTGGATCACATTGTCCACCACGCCGCCATAGAGACCGGAGAGCCCGCCCAGCAGCACGCCGAGAAAGAGGCTGAGGATGACGCCGACGAGACCAATCGTCATTGAAATGCGTGTGGAGAGCATCAACCGTGACCAGAGATCGCGTCCGTTGAGATCCGTGCCCAGCAGAAAGATCGAATCTTCGGCCCTGCCCCCTTCCACGCCGATAATGTGCCGATCCGCAGGGATGAAGCCGAAGAGCTTGTACGGATAGCCTTTGACGAAGAGACGCACGGGCAGCTTGATATCGGGATCGGGTTGGTAGACCCGGCGGAATGTGACCGGATCACGGCGACCAGTGATGGCGTAAACGTGTGGGCGGAAGCGTCCCTCGTCGAAGAAGTGGATCGGCTGCGGTGGCAAGAGCGAAAGCTGCGCGCTCGACGTAAAAGGATCCGAATAGGCGAAGAAATCGGCAAAGAGGGCAACCGTGTAAAAGAGGAGGATGATCACCCCCGACACCATGGCCAGTTGATGTTTGCGGAAACGCCACCACATCAACTGCCACTGGGTAGCGACTGAGATCCGATCGGCGGCGTCGATATTGCGCTCAATTTGGGCGTCATCCAGCGTCGGCGCAGGTTTAATCGCTTGTGCCATACCTAACTCTCCAAACGAATGCGGGGATCGACCCACATCAGAACCAGATCGGAAATAAAGGTGCCGATCACCGTCATCACCGCTAGCAACAGCAGGATCGTCCCCGCCAGGAAGAGATCCTGGGCGATCAGCGCCTTAAACAAGAGCGGTCCTACCGTGGGCAGGCTCAGGACCAGCGAAACGATAATGCTGCCCGACACGATAAAGGGGAAAATATAGCCGACTGTGCTGGCGAAGGGGTTGAGCGCGGCCCGCACAGGGTATTTGAGGATGACGCGGGTTTTGGTAAGTCCTTTGGCGCGGGCTGTGGTTACATAGGGCTTGCGCAACTCGTCGAGCAGGTTGGCGCGCATAATACGCACCAGCTCCGCCGTCCCCGCCAGGCCCAGGATCAACGCCGGCAGGGGCAGATGTTTGATCAGATCCCAGACTTTGGCCCAACTCCAGGGCGCCAGCATGTATTCAGGCGAGAAAAGCCCGCCAATGCTGGTGACGCCAAAATACTTAAAGCTGACGTACATGACGATCAGCGCCAGCATAAAGTTGGGGATCGCTACGCCAATAAAGCTGAGAAATGTAAAGAAATAATCGCCAATCGAATATTGTTTTACCGCCGAATAGATGCCGATGGGCAGGGCGATGGCCCAGATAAAGATGACCGCTGCTAATGAGATCACCATGGTCAAGGTCAGACGGTCGCCGATCACTTCCAACACCGGGCGATTATATTCCATGGCCATGCCAAAATTGCCCCGCATCATCAGCCCCACCCAGCGCAGATATTGCATATAGATGGGCTGATCCAGGCCGTATTGAATGCGCAACGCCTCGGCCTCGCCCGCGCTGACCACCGAACCCGTGGATTGCAACTGGGCAATATACGAAGTTACATAATCGCCGGGCGGCAGTTGAATGATCAAAAACGAAAGCACCGACGCCGCCCAGATCGTCAACAACCCAGCAAAAAAGCGGCGGATGATGTATGAGACCATGAGTCTTGTCCTTGAAGAGCGGACTAAGGATAGGTGACTGGGGATTAGGGATTGGGGATTAGGAGATTAGGGGATTAGGGGATTAGGGGATTTTTCAGAGAATCTGAAATCCCCTAATCTCCCAATCTCCTCTTCACCCAGTCACCAATCACCAATCCCTAATCACTACTGCCCCGCATCCCTGAAGAAGAACGTCGACGGACGCGAGATGTTGGGCGTCTGCCCGGCCTGGATGTTGAACTGGCGGGACGGGATGTTGCCCATGTTGTTCTTGACAATGCGCACACCCATGAACGCGCCAGACTGCCCGACAGTGCCCATGGTCCACACCTCGTCGGTGATGGTCGCCCAGATCTCTTTGCCGATGTCGACGCGTTCTTCATTGGTGGCGGTGAGACCCTCGCTGAAGAGGTCGAGGACCCGTTTCACATTGTCGGGCGGCTCGATCCCCGCCGTCCCATTGGATGAGTACCACGCGCCAAACCCTGGGCCTGTCCCTGAGTCTGGGGTAACGGGCAGCGCATGCAGCGGATAGAGGTAGAGTTCGTCGGTGCCGTCATTCTGCCAGACGAAGACATGCAGTTCGTTGGCGCCGCGGCGTGTCTCGACCAACGTGCGTTCTTGCTGGCTGACATTGGCAAAGATGCCGACCCTCGCCCAGTCTTCCTTCACCAGTTCGGCCAGTTGGGTAAACTGAATGAAGGCAGGGATTGTGGGCAGTTCGATGATAATGCGCTGGCCGTTGTCTGTGCGTAGACGGTAGCCCTCGGCGTCGCGCTGGGTCAACCCCAGATCGTCCAGCATTTGGTTGGCCGTCTCTGGATCATAGGTGGACCAGAGCGTGCGATATTCGGGGCCGGGGTTGAAGGGCGAAGTCTCGGCCACCACCGCAGAGCCGGGCACGCCAATGCCCAGGAAGATGATCTCGTTGATCGCATCGCGATCCACAGCCAGCGAGAGCGCTCGGCGGAAGTTGACATCCTTGATCAGGCGCGCAATCTCAGGATCGGCCTCGTAGCTCTGGTTCCACTGGAAGGCCCCATCCGCGCCATGCTGGGCCGGGTCCAGATGGATGGTGTAGTTGCCCTCTTCCTGATTCTCAAGGAGGACAGGCAGATTGGCCAGTGCAATGTGGCGAGACTGATAGTCATACTCACCGGCAATGGCGCGCAGGTTGAGTACTTCCAGGTTTTCAGCCAGCGTCATCGAAATGCGGTCGATGTAGGGCAGTTGGTTGCCCTCGGTGTCCACGCCGAAGTAGTAGGGGTTGCGTTCCAACACCCAGTTGTCAGTGGTAATGGGGTTGACTGTCTTCCACGGGGTCAGCACCGGCAGATCAGGGTTGCGCTGCCAGGTATTCTTGTCTTTGAAAAGATTCACCCAGTTGTCGAAGCCCTCTCTGGCGACGGTCGCATTCAGCTCGGCCTGATCCACAAAGTCCGGGTGGAACTGTTGCAGATAGTGGGCCGGCGCATAACCGCCCATGGCGACATTGCCAAAGTTGGCCTGGCCGCCGAAGACATTGATCGAACTGCCCATCACTTCGACAAAGAGCGAATTGGAGCGCGGGAAGGTGAAGCGGAGCGTGTAGTCGTCCACCATTTCCAGATTGGCGCCAGCGTCGATGTTGAAGAAGGGTGAGCGCACCGGCACCAGCTCACTGTTCTGATACATATGCTCGAACCAGAACATTACATCGTTGGCGGTGAAGGGTTCGCCGTCGGACCACTTCGCACCCTCACGCAGGTAGAGGATGATCTCCGTGCTGTCCTCGTTGATCTCCCATCCTTTGGCAAGGTTGGGCACAACCTTGGGGAATTCATCCGCATCCCAGTGGACGAAGCGATCGCCGCCGGCCACGCGATGGCCGTTCTGACCGTCGCCAGGGCCGGTGAAGCCGCGCCGCCAGGTGCCGCCGTAGATGCCGATCTCATCCAGGGGCTGAATTACCAACAGATCCGAGGGGACGGGCAGGCGCTCTTCCACCGGAGGAAGTTCACCCGCTGCCACCTTCTCGGCCAGCATAGGCGCTTCGCTGAAGCTGGTGGGGAAGAGGCTCTCGTCGGTGATGATCTCCGGCCCTTCAATTGTGCCGATCAGCGTTGATCCAAGCCGATCTTCCTCGGCGGGCGCTGCCGGCGCGGAAGGCGCTTCGGCGGCCGGCGCAGTGGTGGCCTGGGCTGCCGGGGCTGAGGCGGCTGGGGCTTCTGCGTCGCCGCCGCAGGCAGCCAGCGCCAACGATAAGATCAGAAGCATCCCGATCAGCAGAAAGCGCATTCTACCGTTGGAATGAATCAGTCGATGGGATCTGAGCATACCAAACTCTCCTTGTGTGATAATTTGACTTTAGATTGGACCGCAAAATGCAGATAGTGCAAACAACCGGACGCCGGGTGAGACGTAGACCGTGTGCGGTTAAGACAAAATCGAGACTGGGACAGATTGCTGAATCTGTTACCAAATGCGCCACAAAAGCGGTAAAAACCGGGATCTATGGCTGTATAATGGTTATGCCTATGGGAGATTTCAGGAAGAGCATAGAGAAAGAGGAGATCGAAGCTGTGGAAATCTCTTCTCTCATACGCAGCGCAAAGGATAACATAGGAGATAGAGCGAGTCAACTTCAACGCTTTCAAACAAGGGGGCAAAATGATAGATCGGCACAACAACTTCACCACTGTGCGGCGCGGTTTGGAGCGGGCCTCTGTCCCCATGAAGCTCTACGAAAAGGCCAAACGTTACGGAATTTGGAATCCAACCACCATCGACTTCAGCCAGGATCGCATGGATTGGGCTACGCTGACGGGCGACGAACAGGAGATCCTGCTGCGCCTGACGACTATGTTCCAGGCGGGCGAAGAAGCAGTGACGCTCGATCTGCTGCCCTTGATCGGCGTCATTGCCGCTGAAGGCCGCCTGGAAGAAGAAATCTTCCTCACCAGCTTCCTGGCGGATGAAGCCAAGCACACCGATTTCTTCACCCGTTTCCTTGAAGAGGTGACAGGCGAAACCAGGGAACGCAGCCACTTTCATCTAGAGAATTACCGCGAGATCTTTTACCGATCCCTGCCCTCTGCGCTGGGCCGATTGTACAGCGATCCTTCGCCGGCGGCGCAGGTGCGCGCTGCGGTCACCTATAATTTGATTGTTGAGGGGGTGCTTGCCGAGACCGGCTACCATGCCTATCTGACGGTCCTACAGCAGCGGGGCATCTTACCAGGGCAGCAGATGGGCATCGTTCATCTCAAAACGGATGAATCGCGCCACATTGCCTATGGCCTCTATTTGATATGTCGCCTCATCGCCGAGGATGGCAGCCTCTATGCTGTCGCCGAGGAGACTTTGAACGAGCTGCTCGTCCCGGCGCTGGGCGTCATTGAAGAGACCTTCGCCTGCTATGATCCTCAGCGGATTCCCTTTGGGCTGACGCCGGCATCCTTTACCGATTATGCATTGGCCCAATTTCAGAGCCGATTAGGGCGTCTCGAAGTTGCACAGCGGATGTCAGGTTTCCCCATCGGCGAGCAGGAGAAGTGGCTAGATTGGGTGGATTGAGTGGCTCTTGTGTCCAAAAATCAGACCTGCAATATCTGCTACAATGTACGCCCACGCCGAAGGTGGTACAATAGAACACTCTACCGGGGATCGGTGTTTTGCAAGCCGATCACATGCCTTATTTACCCAACGACAGAGGACGCCAATGCATCCCTTCCTGCAAAAACTGGCTCAACAACCGCTCCTCAGTGACGGCGGCATGGGGACGATGCTCTTCGCCCGCGGCGCAGGCAGCGAACAATGTCTCGAATACCTTGTCCTCAGCCGCCCACACTGGATCACAGAAATCCACCAGGCTTTTGTCAGCGCCGGGGCGGATGTGATCACAACGCATACATTTGGCTCAAACCGTGTACGGCTGGCTAAATACGATCTGGCGGACAAGGTGCGCGAATTGAATTTCCGCGCCGTCAAACTCGTGCGCGAGGTACGCGAGATTTCGGGACGCCCCATCTTTATTGCCGGGGATGTGGGTCCACTCGGCGCACGGCTGGCGCCCGATGGTCCCATCACTGTGGACGAGGCCCACGCCGCCTTTCAAGAGCAGATCTCGGTGCTGTGGGAGGCCGGGGCGGATCTGTTGCTCTTCGAGACTTTCGGCGAGTTAGCCGAGTTAGAGATCGGGGTGCGCGCCGCCCGCCAGATCTGCGATCTGCCCATTATTGCGTCCATGACCTACAATCAGGATGGCCGCACCGCCGCCGGCCAGGCATCCGAAGAGATTGTCGAACGGCTGCGCGCGGCTGGCGCGGATCTTGTTGGCATCAATTGTTCGGTGGGGCCAGCGCCTATGCTGCGTGTACTCGAAGCCATGCATAAAGCTGCGCCGGATGCTGCCTTTAGCGCCATGCCCAACGCCGGTTTCCCTGAGCGCATTGATGGCCGGCTCTCTTTCCCGGCTGGGCCAGCCTACTTCGCCCAGCATGTCCAACCCTTTTTGGTCAATGGAGCGCGGCTGTTGGGTGGCTGCTGTGGCACCACGCCTATGCACATCCACGCTATGCGCGCCGCATTGGATGATCATCTCGGCGTCCGCGCCGCCAACGGCGTCACCCGGATCAGTACCGTTGAAGCGGATCTGCCCGCGCTGCAAATTGCCATCGCTCCCGATGAAAGCGACACCTCGGAAAAGGCCACGGGGCTTTTGCAAAAGCTCAGGGCGGGTAAGTTTGTGATCAGTGTGGAAGTCGATCCGCCGCGTGGATTCAACGCCGAAAAGCAGATCGAAGGCGCTCGCCATGCCAAGAGTATGGGCGCTGACGCTATCAATGTAGCGGATAGCCCGATGGCGCGCGTCCGCATGAGCGCGCTTTCGCTCTGTGTGCAGATCCAGCAGCAAGTGGGCATCGAGAGCATTATCCACTTTACCACGCGCGATCGCTCGCTTATGGGGCTACAGGCCGATTTGATCGGCGCTAAGGCGTTGGGCGTACGCAATATCCTGGCGCTGACGGGCGATCCGCCATCCTTGGGCGACAACCATGCCAGCACGGCAGTCTATGATGTGGATTCAATCGGGTTGGTGCGCATTATCAACCGCTTTAACGAAGGATTTGATCAGAGTGGGCAAAAGATGGGCGAACCGGGCAATTTCACCATCGCCGTCGCCTGTGATCCCACGCGTCCTAACTTGATCGAAGAGGTGGATCGCTTCCACCAAAAGGTGAGCGGCGGCGCTCATTTCACCATGACCCAGCCCATCTTCGATACCCAGTTGTGGCTCGACTTCCTGCATGTTTACGAAGAGCGGCATGGACCGTTCCCCGTGCCAGTCCTGATCGGCGTCCTGCCGCTGCAAAACCATCGCCATGCCTCCTTCCTGCACAACGAAGTGCCGGGGATCACCCTCAGCCAGCAGGCGCTGGATCGCATGGAGAAGGCCGGCGCCAATGGTCGTCAGGAGGGTGTGAAGATGGCGCAGGAATTACTCCTGCAACTTGTCGACGCGCCCCATGTCCAGGGCGTCTACCTCATGCCCAGCTTTGGCCGCTACGAAGTCGCCTGCCAGGTGTTGGAGGTGCTGACGCCAGCACAGCGGGGAATCGAGATGACAAGATGAAAAGAAGATGCGCCAAACAGAGAGTTGCAGGTTTGCAGGTGGCAAGTTGCAGGTTTCAAATGACAAGTAACCCGTGACAATGGTCACATGTCACCTTTCACTCATCATTCATCACGGGAACCCACCATGCCCCCACGCATCCTCAAACACGGCATCAGCGAGAGCGAAGCGCTGATCGCCGACAAAAAAGTACAGGAGACCGTCGCCCAGATGCTCGACGAGATTCGGGCGCGGGGAGACGCCGCTGTGCGCGACTTTTCACAGCGACTCGATGGGTGGAATCCCGCCGAGTTTCGCCTTTCTCAGGCGCAGATCGACGCGTTGATCGATTCACTGCCCGCGCAGACCGTTGCGGATATTCAATTTGCCCAGGCGCAGGTGCGCCGCTTCGCCGAAGTGCAGCGCGCTGCGCTCCAAGATGTAGAGGTGGAGACGCTGCCCGGCGTCTTCCTCGGCCATAAGAATATCCCCGTGGGGAGTGTGGGCTGCTACGTGCCGGGCGGACGCTACCCGATGGTTGCCTCCGCGCACATGAGCATTGTCACGGCGCGGGTGGCAGGCGTGGATCGCATCATTGCCTGCACGCCCCCCATCCGTGGGGAGATGCCCGCTGCCACCGTTGCCGCCATGCACCTGGGCGGCGCGGATGAGATCTATCTGCTCGGCGGGGTGCAGGCGTTGGCGGCCATGTCCTTTGGCACCGAAAGCATCGCGCCGGTGGATATGCTCGTCGGGCCGGGCAACGCCTATGTAGCCGAGGCGAAACGTCAACTTTTCGGCGTCGTTGGCATTGATCTGCTGGCCGGGCCGACCGAAGTCCTCATCCTCGCCGACGAGAGCGCCGATGCTGAGATGGTCGCCACCGATCTGTTGGGCCAGGCCGAACACGGACCGACCTCCCCGGCGATTTTGATCACGACGAGCGAACGTCTGGCGCGGGAGACGCTGATCGAAGTGGGCCGCCAATTGGAGGATCTGCCCACCGCCGATCTGGCGGGCAATGCCTGGCAGGATTACGGCCAGATCATCCTTGTGGACGACGACGCCGAAATGGTCGCCGCCGCCGATCAAGTCGCCGCCGAACATGTGCAGGTCCTCACACGAGAGCCGAGCTACTTCCTGGCGCGGATGCGCAACTACGGCGCGCTCTTCCTCGGCCCGGAGACCAACGTGGCCTACGGCGACAAAGTGATCGGCACCAATCACACCCTCCCCACCAAGCGCGCCGCCCGCTATACCGGCGGTCTTTGGGTGGGCAAGTTCATCAAAACCGTCACCTATCAGCGGGTCAGCGCGGACGCCACCGTCGCCATCGGTGAGATCGGTGCCCGCCTCTGCCGTGTGGAAGGCTTCGAGGGCCACGCCCGGCAGTGCGATCTGCGGGTGAGGAGATATCAGTAATGAGTAATGAGTAGCGATACGATATTGGTCGCCAATTTGGAGCCAATATCGTCAACGAGATCTACGTATTACTCATCACTCATTCATCCAACAGGAGACTCCAATGAACATACCACACCCTCTTTCCGGTCGCGTTGCGCTGGTCACCGGCGGTAGCGGGGACATTGGGGCGGCGACATGTCGTCGATTGGCGACAGCGGGCGCGACAGTGATCGTCAACTTCCGCAGCAGTGAGGACGCGGCGCGTCGGGTACTCGATTCGCTGCCCGGTGAAGGACATTCGCGGATCCACGCCGCGGTGGACAGGGCCGAAGATGTGCGGCGCATGGCCGACTTTGTAGCCGAACGCTATGGACGGCTTGATATCCTCGTCAACAATGCTGGCTTCACCCGCTTCATCGATCACGCCGATCTCAATGCGCTGGACGACGACCTGATCGATAATATCTTTCAGACCAATTGGCGCGGCGCTTTCGCCTGCATCCGCGCTTGCAAGGATCTGCTGGCGGCGGATGGGGGCGGCGTGGTGATCAACATTTCGTCGATTGCCGGGCGCACCGGGCTGGGGAGCAACGTGGCCTATTGCGCGTCCAAAGCTGCGCTCGATTCCATGACCCGCTCGCTGGGGCGCGCCCTGGCCCCCAAGATCCGCGTTGTCTCAGTTTCGCCGGGGCTGGTGGATGGTCCTTACGCCGCCACTTTCGACCGCGCCTTCATTGCCGAACAGACCCGACGCACACCGCTCGGTCGCCTCATCACCGCCGAAGATGTCGCCGACACCATCTACGCCGTCATCGTCCACATGCCTATGCTCACAGGGACCGATGTCCATGTGGATGGGGGGCGTCCGCTGACATAACAGGGATGACCGCAGACCACAGACCGCAGACGTTCTCAATGCGGAATGGTGAATGCGGAATATAAGTGGCAAGTTGCAGGTTTGCAGGTGGCAAATGACAACCGTTCACGCAACACGCACTACCCAATATCCAATACCCAATACCCACCACAGGAGACACTCATGGCTATCACCGATCTCGGACATTCCGCCTTTCGCTGCGCGAATTTGGAAAAGTCGTTGGCGTTTTACAAATTGTTGGGCATCACCGAGTCGTTTCGGCTGCGCCGCGAGGACGGTTCGCTGATGCTGATCTACTTGCACGTCGGCGGAGATCGCTTTATCGAACTCTTCCCCAACGGTCCTGAACCGACGGACCCAAAGGGCAGTTTCATGCACCTCTGCCTGGTCACTGATGACATTCAGGCCATGGTCGATCATCTGCGATCCCAGGGCGTGGAAATCTGGCGCGAGATCAAACAGGGGTTGGACGGCAACCTCCAAGCCTGGGTCAAAGATCCCGATCTGAACCAGATTGAGCTGATGCAACTTTCCGAAGGATCTCCACAACGGCGCGTCGCCCGCGGCGAAATGTCGAAATCCTAGCATTTTCATCAACATTCATTGAGGGGTGTAGGGTTTTCCCCACCCCTAAATGCTTGCATCCCCCTATTGCAATCTCCTGTGCAATCTGTTATTATTCAATCCATAGTTATGGAAAGCCATGGGGCTATCCTTTTAAGCTCTATCACCCTGGAGAATCGTAGTTGTCTCCCCAAGTCATTTAAGGAGGAAATTCCATGTTGTGGAATATTATTGTCTGGATTGTGCTGGGTGGCATCGCTGGCTGGATTGCAAGCATCATCATGGGCAGGAATGCCTCAATGGGGCTGGTTGCCAATATCGTTGTCGGTATCTTGGGCGCGATTATTGGTGGCTTCATCATGAATGCAATCGGGACCACAGGGACAACTGGCTTCAATCTTTGGAGTCTCTTTGTCGCCGTCTTAGGCGCAGTGGTCCTCTTGTTTATTGTGGGCCTTTTCAATAGACGCGCCTGATCAAGCCAAAATTGTTCGAAGTCGTAACGCCCGCCGAGATTCGGCGGGCGTTTTCGTTTGTATCCGCCCAATCAACGTTCTATTTTGCAAACTGGAAAGGGTTACAAGCCTATCGTCATGGACCTCTTATGATAGAATTCAGGAACGCTCAACCACATCAGCGCGGATTTCCATCCATTCTCATCTCAGGGCTGACCATGAACGAACGATTGCACGAAGCGACCATTGCCGATTTGCAGATCGCTATGACTTCGGGCGAGTTGAGCGCCCAACAGATCGCCCTCGACTATTTCGCCGCCATTGAAGCCATCGATTGGGCTGGTCCACAACTGCGCTCGGTGATCGAGCTCAACCCGCACGCCGACCGCATCGCCGCCGAACGGGATCGGGAACGGGCGGCCGGCCATCTACGCGGACCGCTCCACGGCATCCCCATTCTGCTCAAGGACAACATCGACACCGCCGACGCCATGCAGACAACCGCCGGTTCGCTGGCGTTGCTCGGCTCCAAACCGGCCGAGGACGCGACGCTGACAGCCAAATTGCGCGAGGCGGGCGCCGTCATCCTGGGCAAGGCTAACCTGAGCGAGTGGGCCAACTTCCGATCCACCAAATCGACAAGCGGGTGGAGCGCGCGCGGCGGTCAATGTCGCAATCCTTATCTGCTCACCCACAACCCCTGCGGATCGAGTTCAGGATCGGGCGCAGCGATTGCGGCCAATCTGGCGGCGGCGGCGCTGGGCACCGAGACCGACGGCTCGATTGTCTGCCCGGCGGGGCGCTGCGGCATCGTCGGCCTCAAACCGACAGTCGGCCTCACCAGCCGCGCTGGCGTCATCCCCATCTCGCACAGCCAGGACACCGTGGGGCCGATGACGCGCACAGTTGCGGATGCGGCGTTGGTGTTGAGCGCGCTGACCGGCGTTGATCCGCGCGACCGGGCGACGGCGTTGAGCGCGGAGAAATTTGCCGCGGATTACAGCCAATTCCTCGATCCCAATGGATTGCGCGGGGCGCGCATTGGCGTGGCGAGGCAATCGTTCTTTGGCGTCCACGCCGAGACGGACGCATTGATTGAAGAGGTGATCGATGCCATGCGCCGCGCCGGCGCCGAGATCGTCGATCCTGCGGACATCCCGCACGCTGGCAGCGAACTGGCCGACAAGACCGAGTTTGAGGTGCTGCTCTACGAATTCCAGGCGGACATGGCTGCGTATTTGTCCACGCGTCAGCCTGTGCGCGAGGACTATCCACAGCCGCGCACATTGGCCGATCTCATTGAGTTTAATGTCACCCACGCCGCCGAGGAACTGGTCCACTTCGGCCAGGAAATCTTTGAACTCGCCGCTGCCAAAGGACCGCTCACCGATGCGGCCTATTTGGAAGCGATCTCCACCAGCCGTCACCTTTCGCGCGCAGAGGGCATTGACGCTGTCATGGATCAGTATCACCTCGACGCACTGGTTGCCCCTACTGGCGGCCCGGCCTGGCCTACCGACTATGAGAACGAAGCCAAGTCCACTGGCAGCAGTTCCCAACCGGCGGCGATGGCGGGCTATCCGCTCATCACTGTGCCGGTCGGCTTCATCGGTCCGTTGCCGGTGGGCATCACCTTCATGGGCCGCGCTTTTAGCGAAGCGATCCTGATTCGTTTGGCTTACGCGTTGGAGCAGTCAATCGGCGGGCGGCGCGCCCCGGCGTTCTTGAATGATTGGTGATTGGGGACTGGGGACTGGGGACTGGGACGCATTGTCGCCTATACGTTGCCACCTGCAAACCTGCAAACCTGCTTTACGTTCATCTGCGGTCTGCGGTCCGCCGTCTGCGGTCACCCTGAAAGGACACAACCCGCGTGCCGATCAAAACGTTCGATAATATCCAGGCGCTGAGTGATTGGTATGATGCTGTTGTATTCCGCTCGATTTCGGACGATACACTCTTCGTCGAGGACACGCGTGAGCATCGCTGGTATCGCTACCGCTGGACCCGCGGTAAGCGCGAGGTGAAGTTTGTGGAAGAACACGCGGGCGCGCTGCCGCTGGTGATGCAAATCTATCCTTGATCCCCATGCTGCCTTGCAATCGAACAAATTTTCTGGTTAAATGACCGCATGAACAACAAAGCTATTGGCAAAATTGTGAAATCCAATACCCACATTGATTATGTCTGCCAGGTCTATGGACCGGGCGAGATCATGGCGCAGCCGCAGCCCATGGACTACGCCTTTGGCGAGTTTGTCGCCATCGAACTGGCCTCGTCCCCAACGGACGGCAGCGGAACGACCCTGATCGGCGTCATCTACAATACGCTGCTCCTCAACCCGGAGTTTGGCAATTTGGGGCCACGGCTCAGCCCGCGCGGGGAACAAGAGATCTTCACGCCCGACTATTTGAACGAGACGGCGATTTTGGTGGGCATCATCGCCGTGGGCTGGCGCGATCCAGAGGGGCGATGGCGGCAGGGCGTCCCCAATTTGGCGGCGGAGGTCGACGCGCCAGTGCGCCAACTGAGCGACGTCGAACTGGAACGCTTCCACCGTGACGACGATGGACGGCTGGCGCTGCGCTACGCCGCCGTGCTGCTGGGTATGAAAAACCCGCTGGTCACCCAGCTTTTGATCAACGTCATCGACCGCCTTGTGGGTATCTTCCCTGATCAGTGCGGTCAACTCAACGTCATGCGCAACAACTTGGCGTGGAAATCCATTGTGCAGCCGGCGGGGTAGTGTATTGGGAGATAAATCAATGAACATTGATAGGATCACGTTTGATCCTCACGTCATGGGTGGAAAGCCCTGCATTCGCGGAATGCGGGTAACGGTCGGTGCCGTTGTAGGGTTGCTGGCGTCGGGGCATTCGTTTGAGAAGATCCTCACGGCGTATCCTTATCTCGAAGAAGAAGACATTCGCCAGGCATTGGCTTATGGGGCCTGGCGCGCCGAGGAAGTTGATCTGCCGTTTGAAGTGATTCATAGCACTTCATATTCTCATTGATATGAATTTGCCACCGGAGTGGGTGACGACGCTTCAGCAGCATGGCTAAGAGGCGGCGCACTGGTCTGCCGTTGGTGATCTGCGCGCCAGCGATGAAGAGATCACCTTCGGACACAAGACACTTTTCCCGAACACCTGGAATCGATTGCTATATCCGCGTTGCGTCAATATCAACAGCAACTTGTCGCAGGTGCGCTCATTTCGGTTGATGAGCGCACAAGTCGGGTTCGACTGTTGCCCATCCGTCGAAGGAACCTATGATCCAAAAACAATGTGTCGGTACCGTCAAAGGACCGGGCGAGACGCCCCACGAATTTACCTTCATTGCGCCAGACCCGGAGCGACGGGTGAAGCACGGTGAGTTCGTCTATTACGAAACCTCTGTGGACGGCGAAGAGAAGCTGATCCTGGGTCGGGTGACAGGACGACTGCCGGTGAAACTCTTCCCCGATAGCTTTATGGCCGACCCTGCCGTCTCGCCGGAGAGTGTGGCCTTGCTGCTCGGCTATGACAGCGACGCCCGCGAGCTCTTCGAGATCACGGTGACGGTGCTGGGCTACTACGATACCATCCTCCACGATTTTATCAACCCGCGCGTGCCCCCGCTGGGCGGCGCGCCCGTCTACATCGCCGAGGATGAGCTGCTCACCCAGGTCCTCAGCCGCGGACATAAAGACGAGCGGGGCAGCGCCTACATTGGGGATCTACTCAGCCGTCCGCCGGCATCGGTGCCGGTGGCGCTCAGCGTCAAAGGCTTCACCAGCACACATCTAGCCATCATCGCTAGCACCGGCAGCGGCAAAAGCTATCTGGCCGGCGTGCTGCTCGAAGAGTTGATGAAGCCTTACAACCGCGCTGCTGTGCTAATCGTCGATCCCCATGGCGAGTATGGCACGCTGCAACAGATGCAGAATCTCGCCGCCTTTTGCGAGGGCAACTACAAACCGACGGTGCGCATCTTCCGCCCAGAGGATGTGCGCGTGCGCATCAGCACGTTGACGCTGGGCGATCTGCGCTATCTGCTGCCCAACCTTTCCGAAAAGATGCACTATCAACTGGGCCGCGCCTACAACTTTGCCCAGCGCAGCCACGGGGATCGCTACACGCTGGAGCAGTTGCTCTACGCCGTGCGCCAGACCGCAGACGGCAACCGCGGCGACGAAAGCGAGGAGATAGAGGACGATCCCACCACCGGCGGTTTGATCTGGCGGATGAACTCAGCGCTGCGCGGGAACAAAGTTTTCAATGATTTTGAAAATCTGGAGTTGGATCAACTCTTCCAGCCGGGGATGTGTACGATTTTGCAGCTCAACGAAGTAGATCGCCGCGAGCAGCAAGTGATCGTCGCCACGCTGCTGCGCCGGGTCTATCAAGCGCGCGTCGATACCGAAAAGGGCAAGGTGGATCGCAGCGACAAAGGATATATCCCTTTCCCTGTCTTCTGTCTGCTAGAGGAGGCGCACAACTACGCGCCCGCCAACGCCGACGCCGTGAGTTCCGAGGTGCTGAAGACGATTCTGAGCGAAGGTCGCAAATTCGGGGTGAGCATCGGCCTGATTTCGCAGCGCCCCGGCAAGTTGGACAGCGACGTACTCAGCCAATGTATGACCCAATGCATCATGCGCATCACCAACCCTATCGATCAGAACCGTATTGCCGAATCGGTGGAGAGTGTGGGCCGCGATCTGCTCAAGGAACTGCCAAGCCTCAGCAAAGGACAGGTGATCGTGAGCGGCGCCAGCGTCAACACGCCGGTGATGCTCAAAGTGCGCACCCGCCTCACCGATCACGGCGGACAGGACATCGACGCGCCGGAGCTTTGGCAGAAGTGGTTCGACGGCGGTGGCAAGGCGGCAGCGGACCGCGACAACACCCTCTTTGCTGAGAAGACCCTCCGCCGCGACGAGGACGATCTTCTGCTTTGGGAATAACGCTACCTGTCCCCCAAATTGCAACTACTAAACCTCATGCTCCAGGCGGGTCACGGACCTGGCGGGAGCAGAGGTAAGAGGTTGCCCCAAATTTGTATCCACTGCCAGGGATATGATAGCCTGCCCTCCAATTGCGTTTATGGATGCAACGCAAAGATCGAATTTCTAATGCGGAAGAATACGAAAAGCGCGGAAACAACCAGCGCCAATCTGAGTCCCCAAGGATGGCGCCGATCAAGTGTAGAGGCTGAAAGAAGCGAGCGATCCCCTATTTTCCCAATCTGCCAGAGGACGGGCGAGTAGATGGGGTTGGCATTGCGTTCCTTCCAACAGGTGAATATTTCTCCCACAGGACGAGTCTGGCGTAAACTGCTTTCTTGAATTGTCTTCATCACTTTCAGGGTGTACGCTTCTCGATGCCGGTCTGAGAGATCGTCGAGGATATCAACTTCGGCTATCCAGTCATCTTCTTTATAAAGCCACATGCTTTTCTCCTGAACGGAAGCGGTTTTTCATTGTTTCATTATCGAAGCAGTTATTTAAGCTGCGTTTATCAACAAGTTAACAATTGGAGTCTTTCTGTGAATTTCAAACGGCCTATGATTTTTACAATAGTTTTCTGGGTAGCATCCCTGCTACTGAGCGCTTGTACAGTTCCGCAACAGGTCGCTGTCCCTGCGGCGAATTCGTCTGCGGGCCAGGTGACGACGGTGGATAGAGGCAGCGCTGCCCTGGAAGGCGCCACGACTTTCCAGATCATTGCCGAGGAATCGGAAGCGCGCTTCCGTCTCGGCGAAGTCTTCCTCGGCACGCCCAAGGATGTTGTGGGCGCCACCCGTCAATTCAGCGGCGAGATCACCGTCAACCCAAGCAATCCAGCCGCATCCTCTGTGGGGATCATCCAGATCGACGCAGCATCTCTGGCTACGGACAATGAACGCCGCGACGCCGCGGTCCGTCGCTTTATTTTGCAGACCGATGAGTACCCAACCATTACGCTGGCCCCCTCTGCATTGGATGGGATGCCGGCGAGCGTCGCTGTGGGGGATAACTTCTCTTTTCACGTCATCGGTGATCTACAGATCCGCAACATCGTCCACCCGGTTACCTTTGATGTCACCGTGAATGTTCTGTCGGATAGTGAGTTGACCGGCAGCGCCAACGCTGTGATCTTCCGTTCGGACTACGAGTTGACTATCCCCAACGTGCCCAGCGTAACCGATGTCTCCGACGAGGTAGAACTCTCCTTCGATTTCACCGCCCGCGCCAACTAGTGTTGTGTCAGTCATGAATTGATTAAAACACAGTAATTCACGATTTAGGCTCCCGCCAGGTCCATGATCTGATGGTGGGCCGGTCCGTGACCGGCCTGGAGCCTAAACCGTGAATTACTGAAACAGGGTTCTGACAACCCAAATTTGTCAGGCAGGGGCGTCCCCCCGCGCCCGCTCACATTGGACGTACACGGGGGTACGCCCCTACAGAAGGTTCGGCAAAGTTGAGTTTGGCAAATCACTTATGGAACTGCTTTACTCGTTTCTTCTGTATTTCTAACCCAGTTCTTATGTATTTCTCATCTGGCGAGCAGTACCCTGGAACTCCATTGCTGGAATCCCCACGTGTACGCGACTGTCCATATTCTACAAGGAGAAAACCATGGTTAAGAAGCTGTTGCTCGTCGTAATTGTGGTGCTGGCACTGACCAGCGCCGGTACTGCTTTCGGCAAAAATAACCGCAATTTCGTCGCCCACTTAACGGGAGGTCAGGAGATGCCTCCCGCGAGTACGAGAGCGCAGGGTCAGGCTATCTTTCACGTCAGCAAGGATGGCGACGCCATTGACTACAAAGTCATCGTCGCCAACATCCAGAATGTCACGATGGCCCACATCCACCTTGCACCGGCCGGGGCGAATGGCCCGGTCGTCGTCTGGCTTTACCCCAGTGGGCCGCCTGCGCAATTGATCCCAGGTCGATCCAACGGCATCCTGGCGCAGGGGACGATCACCGCCGCAGATCTGGTTGGCCCGTTGGCAGAGCAGACCCTCGATGCTCTGCTCGACGCCATGATCGCCGGCGGTACCTACGTTAATGTGCATACAAGCCAGTTCCCGGCTGGCGAAGTCCGTGGGCAAATCAGGTAGAGATCGAGCCTCACATAAGACCCGCCAGGTTTCGGAAACCTGGCGGGTCTTACCCCTTGCCCGCGCGCGCCAGATTGAGGACCAACAACCGCGATAGGATCTCCTCGTCGCTCAGATCCGGGGGCCAGCCGTAGGCGTGGAAGACCGGCGCTGACCAGGCGCGATCATCGCACATAGACTGTTGCCCATGAGGCTCGTCATGTTAATTACGCCAACTTCAACCGGCGTAAGAACTGGGCGTTGATGGCGACGATGATGGTGCTAAGAGACATGAACACAGCGCCAATCGCCGGTGAGATGGCGGGAATGCCGAAGGGGACAAGGATGCCAGCAGCCAGTGGGATGGCAAAGATGTTGTACCCTGCCGCCCACCAGAGATTCTGCACCATCTTGCGCCGGGTGGCCCGGCTCAACTCAATGAGCTTGACCACATCCAACGGGTTGCTCTGAACCAGCACAATGTCAGCCGATTCCACAGCCACATCTGTGCCGCTGCCAATGGCGATGCCGACATCGGCGCGGGTGAGGGCAGGCGCATCGTTGACACCGTCGCCGACCATTGCCACCTTTTTGCCCTGAGCTTGTAGCTCGCTCACCTTTTCGTCTTTGTGTTCAGGCAGCACATTGGCGAAGTAGGTATCGACGCCCAATTCTTCGGCCACCGCTTTGGCTACTGCTTCACTATCGCCGGTGAGGATGGCGACTTCAACGCCCATTTCGTGCAGCCGATGTACAGCCTGGGCGCTCTCTGGGCGGATCACATCGGCCAGGGCAAAGGCAGCGGTCACTTGATTCTGCTGGACTAGAAAAACCACTGTCTGTCCCTTTGTTTCAACCGATTCGACAAAGGAATGAATCGCTGCACCCGGCATCAGGTTCAGCATTTCCAACAGGCGCGGACCGCCGACATAGACAGCCTCCCCTTGATACTCCGCCTTGACCCCCCGCCCCTTGATGGCTTCAAAACCTGTGATCGAAAGTCGTTCTCCATTTCGTTCCTCAGCCGCAGAGCGAATACCGCGGGCGATCATATGTTCAGAATCCCCTTCGATAGCGGCGGCCAGCGCCAGCGCGTTGCTTTCATCCACACCTTCGGCGGTAGCAATGCTCACAACACCGTGGCTGCCTTTGGTGAGGGTGCCGGTCTTGTCGAAGATGACAACATCGACATGCCGCGCCTCCTCCATGGCTAGCCGGTCGCGTACGAGGACGCCGTTGCGGGCAGCCATCGCCGTGCTGATCGCCACCACCAGAGGAACCGCCAATCCCAGCGCGTGGGGACAGGCGATCACCAGCACGGTCGCTACCCGCTCGACTACGGTGACGTCAAACCCGCGGGCGAAGGTCCAGGCCAGCGCTGTCACGGCGGCGGCGGCGAGGGCAATGTAGAAGAGCCAACCCGCAGCGCGATCCGCCAGCAGTTGAGTTGGGGACTTGCTCTTCTGCGCCTCATCCACCAGGCGCATAATGCCAGCCAGCGCGGTTTCATCCCCGGTGGCGGTGACGCGCAGACGCAAGCTGCCATCGCCGTTGATGGTGCCGGCGATCACGCGGCTGCCCGCTTCCTTGGTGACGGGACGCGACTCACCGGTGATCATGGACTCGTTCACCGACGAGCGCCCCTCGGTTACTTCACCATCGGCTGGCACACTTTCACCTGGGCGTACGAGGACGATATCACCGGTGCGCAGAGCGTCCACCGGTACTTGCTCGGTGCCGCCAGGGATGACCCGCTCGGCCATATCGGGCATCAATTTGGCTAGCTCGGTGAGCGCCCCCGACGCCTGCCGCACCGAACGCATCTCCAGCCAGTGGCCCAGGAGCATAATGTCGATGAGTGTCACCAACTCCCAGAAGAAGTCCATGGTATTGGGCAAAAAGAGTGCGGCCACACTGTAGACAAAGGCCACGCTGATCGCCAGTGAAATCAGCGTCATCATGCCGGGTTTGCGATTGCGCAGTTCGGGCAGAGCCATGTCGATGAAGGGCCAACCACCGTAGAAGAAGACGATGACGGCGAAAATCGGCCCGATCCACCCGCTGCCGGGGAAGACTGGCGCCGTGTAGCCTAACCACATCTGCAACATTTCGCTGTAGACAAGCACCGGGATCGAGAGGATCAGCGAGATCCAGAACTTGCGCCGGAACATCTCCTCGTGGCCCGAATGATCGACGCCATGCCCGCTATGCCCGCCATGCCCGTCGGCGTGATCAGCATGGGGATCATCATCCCTGTGCTCGGAATCATCTAGATCGTGGGCGTGGAGCGCTCTCTCCTCTAGATCTTGTTGCGTCTCTGCGGCGTGCTCTTGGGGATCTTGCCGTTCGACGACTTCGTCGGTTTCGTGTTGATGGTGGTTTTCGTGTCGCATGGTCGTTCCTTTCGTCCGTCCTCAAGTGAGAATATTGATATCCATCTATATAGACGGTTGAGTAGAGAAACGGTTACACTTGGCGGCAAGTGCAATCGAGACAGCCATGAGTAGCGCAGACGCGACAGGTTTCTTCGAGTCTCTGGCGCAGCGCCTGCCGGGCGCGGTGACGGCGCACCTTGAGATTGTTGTGGGTAATGTCGAGTTGCGCGGCCAATTGCGCCGTATCCCCGCCGGTCAATTCCATCTCAATGAGTTCGGCGTATTCAGGTTTTATCGTCGGCAGCAACTCACGAAGACAGGCGCACAGCGTTGCTTCATCCTCAGGGTCCAGAGGCACCTCCTGATCGTGAGCATACGCTTCTAAGTACTTTGCTTCGGTAAACTGGCGGCGGTAGCTGTCCGCGACGGCGTTGTTGAGGATCCGGTGGAACCAGGGAAGTAGTTTCTCCTCGTCGCGTAACGTAGGCGCTGCCCGTAGGGCCTTGAGCAGACTATCTTGCAGAATATCTTCGGCCAGTTCTGGATTTGCTACCTTCTTGCGTATGTAGGCCAGCAGTTCTGCCTGATGGTTAAGTAACCGGACCTCCAGCGGTGTTTCTATGGACAATGTAGGCTCCTTTCTCCCCGATGGCTGTACAGAGTTTTCTGGCTCACCGCTCTTCGCTCTGCGGCTCAAGTTCACGGCGACGAGCAACACGCGTAGCGCGCCATCGCCACCACGTCACCAGCAAATAGAGCAGCAACGCCCCGGCAAAGATCATCTCCAGCGGGGCGAAAATATCGCCATAGTGGTTTGGATCCCAGTAGCTGACCGGGCTGGGGAAGCGATAGCTCCACTCGAAGGGAAACAAGAGTAGCGGCCCATCGTTGTGATGGGTCAAAATATCTACCACTGTGTGCAGCCCGGCGCCGACAGCAAACCAGATCAGCCGGTTGCCCCATCCTCTATGGCGCAGCCGGTACCCCCACAAGCCAAGGATCAACAAGATGAAAGGCGCGTGGAAAAAATTATGAGCCGCTAACCAGACCGGGTCCGTAAAAAAGTGAAAATCGTGCAGTAAGGTGTGGATCGACTCCAAAGGGAGACCCTGAATCCACATATAGTATAAGCCATATGCGAGCGTAAGCAGGCCCAATGGGATATCTGGCAGAACCGAGCCGATCAGCAATGCTGTAGGGTGGATAGAGATTCCTCTGCGTTTTAAGGGACGGACAAGCGCTGCCGTCATTAGAAAGTGTGAGTAAGTTTGCATATTTATACGCGCTCGGTCGCCTGGGTAACCAGAAAGTTAGGCAATATGTTCTTCGATGAAGAGGGTAAACCCGGCATCATAGTCCAGATAGTATGTTGGATCTCACACCAGGCAAAATTGCCTGTTGCTGAAACGCAAAATAATGCTACATGTACGGGGTAGATGCACACACACGATCCGCGATGAATTGGCCTGAGTAACGCGAAGGAACACCAAGATAGTTAAAGCACTCTTGGTGTTCCTTCGCGTTACTCTTGTACGCCAATTTCGACAGGTAAAGGGGGCATGTGAAGTACCGGGGACTTTTTGCCTGTCGTCTCTTCTTTGTGAAGTCCCCGGCACTTTCGCCTCAAAGATGAACTACAGCCACAAATAAACAAGTGTTCGCCGGATTATTGGATATGCTTTAAAACGTTAAGGAAGTACATTGGCTTCTAAGCGGAGTTCAAGCAACGGCGTATCTGGATCGTTTGTCTCTAACCAGACGACACGGCTGACAGGACCAGTTGTAAGGTGGAAGGCCGGATCGAAAGTCACCAACAGATCGGCGCGTTGCCCTGGCGGGATGAAGCTGCTGCTTAGATTGGCGATTGTACATCCACAACTGGTGACGACTTTGGTGATTACGAGCGGTTGGTCGCCACGGTTCTGAATGGGAAAGTTTTGGGTAACAGGTGGGCGAGCCGGAATTGTGCCCCAATCCCAGCGGACCAGTGGCGCGTCGAGGTTGGGCTGTGGCGCAGTCGCCGGCAATGTGCGAATCGCCGGGTGCAGATTCGGCATGTTGGCCATGTCGTGGAAGCCGTACATTGGATTCACCGGCTCGGCCAGGGGAAGCAGATCCACATCGGCAAGCGCGCGGGGAGCGACGGCCGCCCGATTCCCGTTACCAAGCCAACTCAAGGCGGCTATTAACACAAGGACAAGGAGAGCAAACGCAACGACAATATAGAAAAGAGTGCGATCTTCCTTCGTCGATTTGCGGCGACTGCGAGATGAAATAGCGCTCATTGAGATGCCTCCTGGGGTGAGAGAATGGTGACGGTGACAGGAATTTCCAGCTCGGGCTGATTAGGATCGTTGCTCTGGACATAGATCATACGGAGCAGGGGGCCATAAAGGCCAGGGTGGGCCTGAGGATCAAAGCGGATGGTCAGCGGCGTCTCTGCGCCGGGAGCCACCGTTGTCTCGCCGACTGTGACCACCGTACAACCGCACGAAGTCCGCAGTTCTTTGATCTGCAATGGGCGATTGCCGGTGTTTTGGATGGTGATGGCGCCTGTCACAATATCTGCGGCGGGGATGTCGCCAAAATCAAACCCGGCAGGTGTAGCGACAATCGTAGGGGACCCTGTGCAAGCGACCAGCACAAAGCTGGCGACGAGAGAGAGTAGAATCAAAATCAAAGTTCGGCTCATCGTTAGCGGGTTCCTTAGCGGCGAAAGACACGATTGGCGCGATCTCGCGGTCAATTACCCATAGGAAACCACACAGCCGCCTCCAGCACACGGGTAGAGTGTACTGCTTGCAAGTAAGCAATATTGCCTGTTCATCCTGCCAGGTTTTCCGAAACCTGATGGGTCTTACCCCTTGCCCGCCCGCGCCAGGTTGAGGACCAACGACCGCGATAGGATCTCCTCATCGCTCAGATCCGGGGGCCAGCCGTAGGCGTGGCAGACGGCCCGATCCAGCGTTTCGTGGGCCAGCTTCAACCAGGTGGGCATGGCGTTGTAGAGGTTGGTGAGCGTGCGTTTGCTCAGTTCCTTTTCGCTCAGATCGGGCGGGTTGAGCCAGGCGTCGCGCTTTTCGACAAGATCGCGAGCGGCCTGGGCAATCGCCTCCACGCGTGGATCGTCCGTCGGCTCCGCGCCCGGCGGCCAGGGGAAGGGGAAGGTTTCAAAGCAGGTTGTGTTGTTGTAGGTTGGGTTGTTACCTACGCCATGCCGTGATGAAGTAACCAAAGACCATACTTCATGCAACCGTGAGTGAGGAACGCCGAAGAAGTAATCGTCAGATCGAGCAATCGCATACAGGCGATTATCAGGCAGTGTAGAACTCTCTAAAAGTACAAAAAGTCGATATTTTGATGTCAGGAGTATACAGTCTCTCCAATCCCCATGCAACCGGTAGGGGAGGCGGTATAGGTAGGCGGCATAGGTATGCATACGAATTCTAGTCCGTAGCGCGTCATGCCTACACGGGTACACGCACTACGGACTACGCACTACGCAACCTGCCCCTCTTTCGCCCGCATAGGCTGAATCTGCGCATAGGTCAGTGTCCGCCAGAGCCACTCGAAGGGGCCAAAGCGGAAGCGGTTCAACCACCAACGGCTGAGAGGAATCTGCACGGCGTAGAGCAACACAGCCAGCCCAAACCCGGCTGCCAGCCCCACCTGCCCAAACAGCCCGAACCCGTACCCGTATGCCAGCGTCGTCATCACAATCGAGTGCATGAGATAGTTGCTCAACGCCATTCGCCCGACGGGGACCAACGGCGCCAGGATGCGCTGTCCGCGTGCGCTCTGGCTGAAGAGGACGATCCCCGCCATGTAGGACATGGAGAGCAACACGCTGCCAATGTTTAACGCCGCCACTTGCAGCGCTGTCTCCCAGCCGAAGACGCCCATCCCCAATGTGTTTTGGCTAAAGCCGGTGATGGCGACATAAAAGTTCATCGCCAGCCCCAGCGGCAGCGCCCACATTAACAATCGGCGGAAAGTGGAGCGGTGTTCTTCCTGATGGGTGAACCATCCGCGCTTGCCGGCGCGCAGCCCAATGAGGAACATCGCCAGCACCGACGGCAGCATGAACCAACCGACCATTATGAAGAGGCTGGTGACATCGCGCCAGCGTTCGGCGGTGATCTCAAGGAAGCTGCCGCTGCCGTAGATCACATAATCTTGGGCAGTGTCGGCTTCAAATTGCGCCGCCGATTCGGCAAAGCTGGCTTGTACCGCCTCATAGACGCCGGATTCGGGCGGGGCCATGCGGGCGAATTCCACTGCGCCCGCCGCTACGCCCATAAACAGGATCGGGATCGCGATCAAAATAACCGCCCATACCAACAATGTGCGCGGCGAGCGCTTGCGGAAGAGCCAGAGCAGGAACAGCCCCGCCACGGCATAGATGAAGAGAATATCGCCTATCCACAGCAGTACGGCGTGCGCCAGCCCAAAGATCGCCAGGATCAACAGCCGGCGCAAGTAGGTCGGCACAAACGGCGCGCCTTTGGCCTCGGCCCGGCTCATTTGGATGAACATCCCCAGCCCAAAGAGGAACGAGAAGAGGGTGTAGAACTTCGACACAAAGAGGAAGTAGATCACAAAATGGGCGATTTCGTCCGCAGTGGACGATGCCTCGGTCAACTGCGGCGCGTACCAGGGGTTGAAAAAGTAGAAGGTATTCACAACCAAAATGCCGAAGATGGCAAAACCGCGCAGCATGTCAATGACGTTGATCCGTTCGCTGGGCGCGACAGGGTTCAGAGTAGCGGTCATAGATGCCTCCTGATGGGACGAGTTGTGTGATCTCACGATGATGTGGTGTGTAACTCGTAATGCGTGATACGTAACTGTTCGACGAGGTGATTCGCCATTGGAACCTCATCTCGTCGACCCATTACGCATTACTCATTACGATCTTATCGCGTCGAAGTCACACTGTCGTCTGTCTTTTGTCATGCCAGGAGTCATGTGCAGAATGAATGATGAGTAAAGAATGTGGCCGGAGGCGACTCTGCCAAACCAGGAACCATCCACTCAACCCAATCTTTATTCATCATTCTTCTTTTTTAGACCTTCAACACCGCCCGTTCCTCCACATCCGCCCAATCGGGATAGGGCTCGATGCCCGGTTCCTCCGGCGCGGTGACATAGCCATCCACAACGCTGAGCGCGCCGAGATCCGCCAATCCCCTGATTTGTTCGCTGTCGATCACCAGTTGCTCGTAGTAATCGTTGTTGGGGATAGCGGCGCAGATGTGCAGATTGGCGTAGCCCATACCGTGGACCTGCGCCCTCATGCCAAAGGATTCGGCCAGGTGCGCCACCTTCATCGCGCCGGTGACGCCGCCCTTGAAGCCGGCGCTGGTACGGATCATATCGAGGGCGCGGTATTGGATCCACGTAGCGCCGTTCCAATGCACGCCGTCCGACGTCTCGGCAGCGAGGACGGGAATATCGAGGGCGCGGCAGAGTTCCGCATAGCTGGGGATGTCGAACTCGCGCATGGGTTCCTCATACCAGAGGAAGTTCACCTCCTCAAGCACACGGCCAAACCAGAGCGAAGTCGTATAATCCCAGCCCGCTGAACCGTCAAACATGAGATCGGCGTCATCCCCCACCCATTTGCGCAGATTGCGGCTGAGGCGGGCGTCTTCCTTGGCGTCGCCCCAGGCGTGGAGTTTGAAGGCTTTGAAGCCCACATCCCGGCTCTCTTTGATATAGCGCTCGTATTCGTCCATCGTATCCCAGGTGACGGTGGAGGCGTAGGCCGGCACTTTAGCCGTGTAGCCGCCTAGCAACTTGTAGAGCGGCATGTTCGCTTTGCGCGATTTGATGTCCCAGCAGGCAATGTCTATGATCCCCAGCATATGAACCTGAAATTCCTCAATGCGGTCGAGTTCCCAAACCTGATGCCAGAGTTGTTCCGTCAGCAGCGGATCGAGGCCGATGAGCGATTTGAAGCGTCGGCGCACAATGTCAGCGACAGCGTATCCGCGACCGGCATGGGCAACCCCCGTGATCCCTTCGTCGGTCTCCACTTTGACGATAGCATAGTAAGTGGATTCCCCGGGAGGCGTCCCATCGCCGTCGCCCTTTAGACCCGTGCGCCAGCGGAAGCGGGGCGAGCGCGCTGTGGATGGAAGCACATAACATTTGATGTCCGTGATCTGCATGGTAGGTATCCTTTTGTGGAAAGAATGGTGATTGGAGAGTGGTGATTGGTGAAGGGGAGCGTAGTACGTGAAACGTCCTGCAACACGCCCCCACCTGGTGATTAATTATGTCATTAAGCTAAGTGCGGAGTTAGCACCCCCAGGTGCGGGTCTACAGGAGAACAGCCGCCTGGCGTGCTAACTCCACAGGGTTTCGAGCATTGCATTCCTTAACTTAATGACATTGAGTGAGCAATTGATTGGAACCGGGTACGGGCGCTGCTTGCTGCGCCTCTTCAAGGCGCAGCAAGCAGCGCCCGTACCCATCATTTCTCGCTTGACGAGACACTAGCCTTTTGTACTTTGACGTGGAGAAACTCGCTCACCGCAAACTGGTAATGATGAAGGCAAGAATCACAAGGAGGATGGGAAACGAAAGCATGATCACCGGCCCCCACCAACGCTGCCAGCGGTTCTCTAACCGCTCGGCCACTTGACCGGGGAGGTCAAGGTGGCGCGCCAATGTCCGCCACCAGCTAGGGCGGCGATCCCCTTTGGGCTGTTGCCGGTTCTGTTTGCGAGAGGGTTGGCGGCTCATGGTCGATGCAGGTTACAGAGGAGGCACGACGAGTTCTTGCCCAGGGGAAAGCAGCGTGCCCCCCCTCAACAGTTCGCGGTTGGCTTCGAGGATCTCTTGCCAACGGAGACCGTCGCCATAGAGGGTGAACGCAATCGACCATAATGTATCGTTCGGGCGGACGATGTAGGTTTCGGGCAGGCGAATCAAAAGGTCGATAGCGTTCACTTCCGTCACGCCGGGCACTTTGGCCGCCTGCGCAATCAGATCGGCGCGCGCCTGTGTCGAAGAGACAACCCCGGTCAGCACCAGCGCTTCTTCCTGGCGGCGAGCGGCAATGTCAAATTCAGCCAGATCGCCTCGTCCCACCAATTTAAGATAGGTGATCAGGTCGAACCCGCGTTCTGCGGCAGTGAGCGCGATCAGCGCGTTGGCCGTTCCGCTGGCCGCGATCGGTTCGGGCGCGGCGTCCGCCTCGACAGACGCCAGGGCGATAGGCGCTTCCGCCAGGTTAGGCAGGGGCGTCGACGTCGGTAACGGGGTTGGATCCGGTGTGGGTTCGGGTTCCACGGCGGCTGGCGCTTCCATCCGCTCGGTGGATTGTGGGCTTGCCCCGTCCGCCTCGACCGCAGGTTGGATCGCCTCCGCAGTTGGCAAAAAGACCAATCCGGTCCATTCGCTTACCAGCGGCGCCTGCCACCAGGCAAGGGCGATGAGCAACGCCAGCAAGGGAAGGGAGACGAGCCATCCATAGGATCGATCCTTGCGCCGTTCAGAGCGATACCGCCCGAATTCATCGAGAAGAAATTGATCCGCGGCGCTGATTTGGATTGCCGCAGTATCGATGGGTGGCTGTTTCTTCGATTTCTTCTCGTGTACAGCCTGGCGAAGCGCCCGCTGCCGCTCTTGATGGGAGCGTAAAAGCCATTCTGCCTCTGGCCGCAATACATCGTCCACAGGGATGGCGGCCACATGACGGCGCATCTGATCGTACTCGTTCCGCTTGCGGTGGATGAGCGCGGCCAGCAGGTGTAATTCCGCAGCGTTAAAGTGGCGCAACCCGTGTTCGATAACCGCCAACGCCTCAACGTCATTCTTCGTCAGCGCCAGTTCTGCGGCGCGTCGGTAGTACCCCTGCACTTCATCTTCAGGCAAGAAAATCGGCCCGGCTTCAGAGGTCGTCTGAGCGCTCAGGTCAGCATTACAGGTAGGGCAATGGAATAAAGGCGGGTTCGCATTGACCGTAGAACCGCACCGGGAGCAGAATGTGCGCATAGTTTCAGTGGCCGGAGAGAAGTTGAATCGGATGCCATTGGCAGTCTATCATGCAGCGCAAGCGGGCGCAAGCGACCGAATAGCATGATTGTAGGGGCATGGGTTGGGGCGGAACAAATGGTCTTCGATATTGAGCATTCTTCCCGCCCCAACCCATGCCCTTACCAATCGACCACGCTGTTATCTGCAGGGTAGTAAAATTCCCCGCCCAATTCCTCTACATAAGTGGCCTGTTCCTGAATTGCGGCTTCATCCACGTTGATGCCCAGGCCCGGTTGGGTGGGCAGTTCGATGTGACCGTCTGCAACCTGCCAGGGTTCAACGAGAATGCCTTCGCCGATGCTCCCATCCACATGTTCCTGAATCAGAAAATTGGGGATGGTAGCGTCCACTTGCAGGCAGGCGGCCAGTGCGACAGGGCCAATGGCGCAGTGAGGCGCAATGTGCATGTAATAGATCTCGGCCAGATTGGCCACCCGTTTCAATTCGCTAATACCGCCCACATGCGAGGCGTCGGGCTGGAGGTAGGCCGCGGCGTGTTTTTCGCAGACCTCGCGGAATCCCCAGCGGGTGAGGAAACGTTCACCCGTGGCAATGGGGAAGGGGACATGATCCGAGACGAGTTTGAGCGCGTCGATATTCTCTTGCGGCACAGGCTCTTCCACGAACATAGGGCGCATCCCCTTCATCTCGTGGCAGATCTCAATCGCCAGCGCTGGCGTAAATTTGCCGTGGAAATCGAAGCAAAGCTCCACGTCTGGCCCCACCCACTCGCGCATGGTGTAGACTCGTTCCACAAATTTATCGATGACGGCGGGCGATTCATGGCCGCGCCACTTGCCCCCTGGCCCCGATTTGAAGGCGGTGATCCCCTGTTTTTGCAGCCGTTCCAGGCGAGTACGCGCCGCGGATTGGCCTTCATCGCTCATGTCGCTGATGCCCCAGTGGGCATACACGCGGATGCGGTCGCGCACGGCGCCGCCCAGCAATTGGTAGACCGGCGCGTTGTAAAATTTACCGGCAATATCCCACAGGGCTTGATCGATGCCAGAGAGGGCCGTCATCAGCACGTTGCCGCCGCGAAAGAAGGCAGAACGGTAGATATGCTGCCAGTGGTGTTCAATGCGCAGCGGATCCTTGCCGATGAGATAGTCGGCCAGTTCCTCAACAGCGGCGACAACACTCTTTGGCTTCCCTTCCAGGGTGGTTTCACCCCAGCCCACAAACCCTTCGTCGGTGCTGATCTTGATCAGCCGAACGCGTGGACGCGGAAAGTATTGATCGATACGCGTGATCTTCATCCATCGGCTCCTTTGGGCGGAGAGGTTGGGATACTGCTGAGTGTGGGTAATGGAGATAAAGCAGTGTAAAGGCGTCGATCCCATCGGATCGACGCCTTTATCTTACCACAAAACGAATCATCAACCCATTCTGAATACACCCTAACGAAATGACTTGCAGGCTCAACCGGATTATGTGCGGTGATGCCGACGAAACGTGAAACGTGATTACGTGAGGCACTCTGGTCACGTTTCACGCATCATCTTGTTGTCAACCACCTGAAATCCTAAAGAGCCCTTATTGAGTCGGCCGATCCTAAACGATCTTCAACTGGGGCCGTGGATCGGCGACGTGGGTGTTGAGGCGCAGGGCAATCAGGCGCGCCAACTGGCGCAACGAGCGCGCCGCCGCGCTCGTCGGATGGGAAAGCACGATGGGGCGGCCAGCATCGCCGCCGACGCGCACATTGGAATCAAGTTCCACGCGGCCGAGGAAGGCCACATCCAATTCCTGAGCCGCGCGTTCACCGCCGCCGCTGCCAAAGATCTCCCCCGACATGTTTTCGATTACGCCGATGATGGGCACTTCCAATTGGATGAAAGCGGCGCCGCCGCGGCGGGCGTCGGCCAGCGAGACATTCTGCGGCATTGTCACGATCACTCCGCCAGAGAGAGGGGCTGTCTGCGCCAATGAGAGCTGAACATCGCCAGTGCCAGGCGGCAGGTCGATGATGAGATAGTCGAGATCTCCCCACCGTACATCGGTAAAGAGCTGTTGTATGGCTTTGTGCAACATAGGACCGCGCCAGATCAGCGCTCTGTCACTGGGCATTAAAAAGCCCATACTCATAAATCTCACGCCGTGGGCCTGGGCTGGCACCAGTTTTCCCCCTTCGACTGGCGGCATCTCTTCCACACCCATCATCATAGGGATGTTTGGGCCGTAAATGTCGGCGTCGAGCAGACCGACAGTGGCGCCGTCCTCGGCGAGGCTGGCCGCCAGGTTGACGGCCACAGTGCTTTTGCCTACGCCGCCCTTGCCACTGGCGACGGCGAAAATATGCTTGACCGAAAGCCCAAGTTTATCCCCCACACGTGGATCGCGGCGCACCTCGTCGTCAAAGTGCAGGTCCACGCGCTGGATACCGTCCACACCTTGCAGCGCCCGTGTGCAGCGCTCGGTCAACTCCTCCTGGTAGGGATAGCCAGGGGTGGGCAAAAGCAGATGGAGGTGGGCGATCTCATTCTCGATTTCGATGGCCTGCACCATCTTTAACGAGACAAGATTTCCGCGGAGTTCAGGCGCTTCCACTTTCCGCAATGCCTCGCGGATCGCAGCGACCAGCGAATTGTTCGTTTCCTGTTTGCCAGACATACGTCTTCCTTTTCCTTAACCTACGCTTACAGAGCGATATCTAGCGAACACTAGATATGTAAAAAAATACATGTATTATCAGTGATGTATACAATTCTGTATCCATTTATTCTATCTATGGATAGTTGTACATAGAGAAGTTACAGATCAGACTATTGTTGCGTTAAGCATAAATTGAAGGGTACGGGCGCTGCTTGCTGCGCCTTCTCCACACCAGGCGCAGCAAGCAGCGCCCGTACTCTGTTTCAATCAATTCATGGCTGACACGATAGTAGCAGATACAGGATACGTTACTTCTGACTTATTACTCATGTCAAGATCTTATGGTTACATTTAAGACAGAGATTTCTTCACCCAAAATCACAGCCATTCCCCTCCAAAGGAACCTTCTCGATGCACCTAGAGCGTAAACCTCAACCTTCTATGGAGCTATCCACATTCAAGGATCTGGTTCCATCTCCATGCCTTCGCCGTTTTGTACTCACTCCCATATTGATCGGTCTACTTTGGGCGTTAACCGGTTTCATCGGCCAGAGTGGCATCGCCCTGGCCCAATCGCCTATCCTCGGCGAACGGCCAGACCCCGTCGCCCAGGAATCCTCTCTATCAACCCGTCTTGCGGGCTGCGGCAGGGATATATTGCCAAGTTCCAACCCTGAATATGAAGCCAGGGTTGTGGAGTTGATCAACCAGATTCGCCTGCAACATGGCCTGCTTCCTTTCAAGCGCGTGGCGAATTTGGATAATGCCAGCCGTTTTCATGCCACCGACATGGCAATCGATGACTACTTCTCGCACAACAGCTACGACCGCGTCAACAACCAATTGGTGGAAGTCTGCGCCTGGAGTACCCGTATCCAGACTTACTATAATAATTATAGTATTTTGGCCGAGAACATCGCCGCCGGGTATAGCAACCCCGAAGCGGTGGTTGAGGGCTGGATGAATAGCCCTGGGCATCGCAGCAATATTTTGAACGGCGAGAATTGGGAGATTGGGGTTGGTTACTATACCGGTAGCGGCAGCTATCACCATTATTGGGTGCAAGATCTGGGGCGGAATCGTGATGTCTATCCACTTGTCGTCAACAACGATGCGTCAACAACCAGCACCGGCGAGTTAACCCTTCACATTTATGGCGATTGGCAGAGTGTGCGCTTCCGCGAGAACAATGGTCCCTGGTCTGAATGGCAACCTTTCCACCCTGCGATGTCCAGAAAGCTAACCGGAAAGGCCGGCCATTATACGATTCATGCCGAAATGCGCAAGGGCGACCAGACAGCGATGAGTAACAGCAGCATCTATTTGACGCAGAGTAACATCACCGCTCAACATCAGATTTATCTCCCAGCAGTTCAGGCCCGCTGACTTTGTACACCATCGGTCTTGATCAACTGCGCGACGCGCCGGCCCATTTCAACGGCATAGTTGGTGCCCCGATCCCAAGGATAGACCTGGCTCATAGACGCAAAGTACAATCCACCAAGCGGTGTGCGCACAGCGGGGATCATGGTTTCGTAGCCGGTAACCGGAACCGGTTGGGCATATCTGGCTCGATGCAGCCATGCGCCAGTCACCCAATCTGGCCGAAAGTCTGGGTTGAAACGATTCAGCGCAGGCAGGAATTCGGCCAGCAACTCCTCCTGGCTCATCTCGAAGTAGCGGTGACTGGGGTCCAAATAGTCACCGAGGTAGAGGAGGTGATCGCCAGCGTAGTGGCTCGGATCGATCATGTTCGTATGCTCCACAAGCGCGAGGAAGGGCAATCCCTCGGCCTTGGGGACGTTGATCCAATAGGTATCCTGGGTCAACGGACGATCCAGCGCTATGGTCATCACCACAGCGCCCATACTTTTGAGTTGGTGCAACTGGCTCGCATAGTCCTCAGGCAGCGCGGGGACCATCCGCCCCATTAAGCCAGGGCTGACGGTGGTGAGTACAAGATCGGCGTGGATGGGCGATCTGCCCTCTACATGTAATTGAAATCCACCCCCTGGCAGCGGATCGATGCGCTGCACCGGGCTGTCAGTCTCCACAACTACGCCCAGCCCACGCACCTTCGCCGCCAGCATATCCACAAAGGTCTGAAATCCTCCCTCATAGTAGCCCAGGCGGGGTGTGCGTTTGTAAACCCGCGCCCAGAACCAGGCCAGATTCACATCCTGATAGTGGTGGCCGAATTTACCCTCCAACATAGGACGCCAGAGCATATGATAGCCGCGTTTGCCCATCCAGCGCTCTAGCCACTGATCGGCAAGGATCTTGTCATAGGCGCGCCACGGCGGTCGGGGATGGTACTTGAGGTACGCGATCACCGCACCCATGCGCACCTTTTCAACAAGTGACAGATGGGGAAAGCGCAGCAGTCGTGTTGGCGAATCAAAGGGATAGTCCGCCCCCTGGTAGTGCATGACGGTGGTTGGGCGGTGAAAGAGCAGGCGCGACTCGGCGCCGATCTCCCGTGTCAAGTTGATGATGGCGTCGTCATTGGTGAAGAGGTGATGGTAGAACTTCTCCAGCGGCCATTCCCATTCGAGGCGTCCTTTGAAGCCTGCGGCCAATCCCCCAACCTGATCTCCGCCTTCAAAAATTTGGATGGTATAGTCGCCGGTTTGGGCAAGATCATAAGCCGCCGTCAATCCGGCCACACCTGCGCCGACAATGGAGACGCGAATAGGCGATGGAGGAGTCGTAGGGTTCACTATTGCTTCCTACCTATGAGAAGCCAGCGCCTCTGGACGCTGGCTTTGTCGAAATCTTTGGCCTGTTCAGGCTGCAAGAGAGAGCGTCCCAAGGCTGCCGTGCAGATATTGTTCGATCTCGTCGTGCGATTTGTGATAGAGATGGATCAAGTCGGCGTCGTTGCCTTTGAATGTTTGGATCGACTGAGTTGAACAGAGCGCACACCCACGGAAAAACCGGTAGTTGTTACTATGGCACTTCATACACGGTCCTAATTTGATCATCATCAGGACAAAAGCCAGGGTATCGGGGTGGGTGTCGGGCAAATCTGCTACTTGATCCACCAGTTCTCGCCACTGATCCCCGCGCAGATCGCGCAGCAGCGGGATCAATCGTGCTGGGAAGAATAGTTCGGCTGTCTCTTCAATGATCTGTCCTGTGAGGTGTTGCATAGGTTCCCTCCGTTTGAAATACAAAAGTTGCAAGTTGCAGGTTGCAAGTA
The DNA here is from genome assembly GCA_019637695.1 of Caldilineaceae bacterium. Taxonomy (GTDB): domain Bacteria; phylum Chloroflexota; class Anaerolineae; order Caldilineales; family Caldilineaceae; genus RI-153. The sequence goes on from JAHBVG010000012.1 coordinate 85,838, forward strand.
ATTTACCGCGGTCTGCTGTCTGCGGTCCGTCATCTCCCTCGATTTACCTACACGTTGAACTCAATATTGGGCAGTTTGACGCGCTGGATCTCGCCATTGTGGACGCCATTGCGGTTGCTGCCGAAGAGTCCATTGAGTGAGCCGACGACATGCTCTACATCCAGCCCACTGGCGCGGCAGAGTTGATCGAGCCGATCATCCAAATCCGCGGCGCAACTGCTGCACCCACCAATGTGGAAGCGCGCCAATACTTCCTCTGCCTGCGGATGGAGCGCGTAGATCTCGCGCATTGTCATATTGGGGCTAAATGCAGCCTTGCCCGAGAGACGCGCCACTTCGCCATGTAACGTGGCAAGCTGCTGCGCGTGCTCCTCGCGCAGACGGCGGATCTCTTCGCTGGCGTCGAACAAGGCCCGGTTATAGCGGTCGAGCCGCCGCGTTGCCTGCGCCAACCCCTGACTGACGGTCCATGCGTAGACCAATCCCGCCAATGCCAAGGCTAACGCAACCACAGCTAGAGTAGTTCCCATGTTGGTTCTCCTGTGTAAAGCGAAGGGATAGGGGATTGGTGACTGGAGATCAGGAGCAGAATGTCCGTTGAAGCCCAGTCACCAGTCCCCTATCCCCTATCACTAAAGTTCGTAACTCTCACCCGGCTTCAACACGATCCCCTCAATGTCGGCGGCGTCTTGCAACATCTGCACGAACGCTTCCGGGTCCTGGCGAATCGGTGGAAATGTGTTGTAATGGATGGGGATGACGCGCTTGGCCTTGACAAATTGGGCGGCGGTGACGGCATCCTCTGGCCCCATGGTAAAGTTATCGCCAATGGGGAGCAGCGCCAGATCCACGCCGCCCGCCTCGCCGATCAGACGCATGTCGTAGGTGAGGGCAGTATCCCCGGCGAAGTAAATATCAGCGCCATCGTTAAAGTAGATCAACACGCCCGCCGGGTTGCCGCCATAGCTGCCGTCGGGCATCTGGCTGCCGTGATGGGCAATCGTCATCTTTAGCCGCCCAAAAGGGAAGTTGTAGCCGCCGCCGGTACTCATCTGGTGGAGATTCTCGACGCCCTGATTTGCCAGCCAGTTGCCCACTTCAAAATTGCTGATCACCTGGCAGCCCGTCCGTTTGGCGATGCTCACGGCGTCGGCCACATGATCGCCATGCCCGTGGGTGAGGATCATGAAATCAGCGTCGATGGTGTCAGCGGTTGCGCCGTCCGCCGCCAGCGGGTTGTTCGGGGCAAAGAAGGGATCGATCACCAGGTTGACGCCATCTGCATTCACGGTGAAGGTCGAGTGACCGTAGTATTTGAGACTAACCGACATCTGCATCCTCCTTCTCGTAGTTATTGCTGGAGCCTGTCTCGTTTTGGGGAGCGTCTCAAATTTGGGGTGAGAATGCTCCTCGCCGGTCCGTGACCGGCGGCGGCCGGGTTACGGACCGACCTGAGCGCCCCCAAGCTGGGAGGCATCCCTCGTTTTGTGATTTCGAGTAACTACTTATCCCAGCTCTAGCCAGGTCGGTGACCTGGCGGCGGGTCCGTGACCCGCCTGGAGCATCAGGCTTAACAGTTACGATTTCAAAAGAAAAAGCCAGACTCACCATCCGGCGAACCTGGCTCTAGCATAACGATTGTGGGTACAACGTGTCAAGCGTCGATAACGATCCCCAACTGCCGGTTCTGCACTGACAGGCAGGGCCACTATTCTCCAGATTCTGCCTTGCGCTGTCTGGCGCGCTCCTGGGCCTTGCGCTTCAATTCTTCCATACGGGCCTTGGCCGGATCTTCTGGCGCAGCACTGGCGATAGGCTCCACAGTGGCAACGGGCGTTTCTTGCGCCACGGGTGTCGCCTCGGCAGTGGGCGTCTCCTCTGTCTTGGGTGCGGCAGCTCTGGCCTTGGCTGCGGCGGCGCGTTCCTGCGCTTTTTTCTTCAAGGCTTCAGCATCGGCGGGGGAGCGCTCTTGCGTGGGCGCTGTCGGCGCTGCCGCCTTTGGAGCGGCGGCTTTGGCTGCTGCTGCCCTGGCCTTGGCCGCTTCTTGGGCGGCTTTCTGTTCTTCTTCCTGACGTCGCTTTTCTTCTTCCTGTGCATATTGGCGCGGCCAAAGGGCAGCGTAATATTCCACAGGGACAGTCAACTCTTCCATGTCATAGACGAGTTGAGGATAGCGATCATAGACGGCGAGTTCGTAGTCGTGGTTCATCTTGATCGCGTCAAAAGGACAGAACTCGACGCAGAAGCTGCAACTCATGCAGACGGCGGCGTCAATGTAGAACTCCGACGGGCGCGTGATGGGCTTGCCCTTTTCATCGCTATCGCGCACGATCCAGATACACTGGGGTGGGCAGACTTTGGCGCAAATTCCACAGGCCGTGCAGCGATCCTCGCCTCGTTGCGTATCCCAAATCAACATGGGAATGTAGCGGAAATTCTCAGGCAGCATCCGCTTTTCTTCAGGATATTGGATCGTCAGCAGCCCTTCTTGTTCAACCGGCTGGTTCATAATCCGGCGATTGGATCCCAGATCGATGCTACCGGCGTAACGGCTGGGTTCCTTACTCACATCATCTTTGTAACTATCGACGAAGTGCTTGAGCGTAACACCCAGGCCCTTGAGTAATCCTGTTCCAAACATACTTGTCGCTCCTACTCAGAATGAGTAAAGAGTAATGAATAAGAGGGTAAGCCTATTTTGCTTCTACTCATTACTCATTACAAGGCAACTAGCGGTCTACTTCACCTAACACAATGTCAATCGCGCCCAAAATGACCACGGCATCTGCCAACTTGTAGCCGACGCTCATGGGTCCCAGCGCGTTCAGGTTGATGTAGCTAGGGGCGCGCACATGATACCGATAGGGGTTAGGTTTGCCATCGCTCACCAGGTAGAACCCTAGCTCACCTTTGGGCGCTTCAACCCGGGCGTAGATTTCGCCCTCCGGCGGACGCAGGTTGTAGCCTCCCTTGCCGCCCATGATCGTACCAAAGCCCTGGCTCAACGTGGCCGATGCATAAGCCGGCGCGCCGTTGACTTCGCCGCCAGGAATGTCGCGCAGCGCTTGTTGAAGAATCCTGACGCTCTGGCGGGCTTCGAGCAGGCGAATATAGTAGCGATCATAGATGTCGCTGTTGGGTAGGGTTGGGATATCAAAATCGAAGCGGTCATAGATACCGTATGGCTCCGCCTTGCGAATATCGTAGGCAACCCCGGCGGCGCGGATCATCGGGCCAGAGACGCTCAGCGAGAGCAGCGCCTCAGCGGAGAGGTAGCCGACGCCGCGTCCCCGCGCTATAAGGATCTCATTTTTCGAGAGAAGATGATCCAATTCATCCAATGCACGCGGCAACCGTTCGTGGGCTATATATTGGGCCTTTTTCAACCAACCTGGCGGCAGATCCCGGACGACGCCGCCAAAGCGCATGTAGTTGCACATCAATCGTCCGCCAGACGCTTCCTCAAACAGGTCGAGGATCATCTCGCGCTCTTCAATCGCATAGAGCGCCGGCGTTTGCAGCGCGCCCAGATCGTTGAGGATAAAGCCAATCGACCACGTATGGTTGACCACACGCGTCAGTTCCGCCATGATAATGCGGATGTACTCGGCTCGCTCTGGCACTTCAATGCCGGTCAGTTTTTCCACAGCATGGGCATAGGCCCAGTTGTTGCTCATCGAATTGATATAATCGAGACGGTCGGTGAACGGCATATTCATCAACCAGGTGTTGCGCTCGCCGATCTGCTCGTGGTTGCGATGCAGATAGCCCATCTCCGGCTCCAACGCCAGGATCGTCTCGCCCTCAATGCGTGTGAGCATACGGAAGACGCCATGCGTGCTGGGGTGATGCGGTCCCAGGTTGACCACAATGCTTTCTGTGTCCAGCGAATCCGTCCCCAGTGCGTGGCTGGGCGCCTGGCTCACTGGCACATAGGCTACCGGTTCTTTCCATGTGTCGGGATTCCACCCGGCGGGGTAATGGGTATTCTTGCCCCAGGGCAACGCATCCTCGTGGAACTTGTAATTGCCATTGGGATGACGGCTGCGGAAAGGCTTGTTTTCTTCTTCAAAATAGGGTTCTTTCCAATCCTTGCGCATAGGATGGCCGTGAAAGCCTTCCCACATGAGGATGCGGCGCAGGTTGGGATGCCCCTGAAACTTAATACCGTAGAGATCGTAGACTTCCCGTTCCTGTAAGTTCGCGCCGGGGTAAACGCTCGTCGCCGTGGGGACTGTCTCATTCTGCGGCACGGGGACATGCAAGGCGATGTGTCCGCCGCCCTTCTTTGTGCTGTAGAGATGGTAGACGACGTCAAAGCGCTCTTGAATGCCTTTGCGGGCCTTGCCACTGTACGTCGAATAATCTGTGCAGGTGAGGTTCGACAGAAAATCGTACCCCTCCGCATCGCGCAGATGAGCCAACAAGGGGATAAGCTTATCGGGAGCAACAATATAAGACTTATCGGTCTCTTCGGCCCAGGTACCGACGACGGCGCCCGGTACAGCATCCTGGTAAGGAAGCCCATGATCCGTGCTTTCTATGACTGCAACTGCATCGCTCATTCTCTGCCTCGCTGAATCGTGAATTTCGAACTGTCACAGACGGGGATGTTATGCCTGTTGTTTGGCCTGATGGCGACGGCGCGCTTCTTCCATGCGCTGCTTGGCCTTGCTTGAAATCTCGCGTGGACCTTCGCTTGCAGCGCCGCCGGCCGCTTCCGCGCTGCGCTTCTTCTGCCCAGCTTCTGGTGCAGCCGCCGCTTTCAGCGTATGCTCTTTGATCAACTCCACCTGCCGCGGATCGAAGATATCGGGGCCAAGCCGAGGAACCGGCACAAATTCTGATTGATCTTTGCGATACCAGGCCACCGTCGTAATACTCTGGCGTTCCACCTTCTCGTGGAGCTTCAAAATGCCGTACATCAGCGCTTCGGGCGTGGGCGGGCAGCCCGGCACATAGACATCCACCGGAATGTACTTGTCGATACCGCTTACCACGTTGTACCCTTCCTTAAAGGGACCGCCGCCAGTGGCGCAGGCACCCATGCTCAGCACATAGCGCGGCTCGGCCATCTGGTTGTAGATGCGCACAATCGCTGGCACCATCTTCTTGGTCACCGTGCCGGAGACAATCATCAAATCGCTCTGGCGCGGGCTAGGACGCATGACCTCCATGCCAAAGCGGGAAAGGTCATAGCGGCTGGCCGCCGTGGCGATCATCTCAATCGCGCAGCAGGCCAGACCAAAAAGGAGCGGCCACATACTCGATTTGCGGCTCCAGTTGTACACTTTATCCAGCGTCGTCACCAGGACGTTCGATTGGAGTTCATCGGGCACGACAATGGTCTCGTGCAAATAAGGTTGGATCTGTTGATCCTTCAATTGTCGGAAACCTGCGGGAACAGTCGACATTCTCTATTTTCCTCATGGTTAGAACTGTCTTGACAATCCGTCATTTCAGTTTAGCAAGTGGGAGCCATTTTACCGAGGATACAATGACCAACATCGAATTATGATGATAATTACAAATCAAGAACATGGTAACTATACCGTAGCGATCCTCGAAAAGCAACTTTCAGGCCGCTTAGGGGTACTTTGATTGTTGGACTATCCCTGGCTTGCAGGCGAATTATAGTAGGATGGCTTGAACGCGTCAAGTGCTATATTTCACAATTGACAACAATCACCGAAAAGAGACATATCTTTATGGACGGGGCAATTGTTATCGGCATTGACGGCGGCGCAACCAAGACCGTTGCCGTCGTGATGAACAGAGATGGGTCAGAGATCGGACGTAGCCAATCTGGCTCTACGAATTGGAACAGCGTGGGGATCGATACTGCCCACGCTCATTTGAACGAAGCGATCTCCGGCGCGCTGGATCAGGCCGGACGCCAGATCGATGAGGTGAAGGCTGTCTGTATCGGCGCCAGCGGCGTGGATCGTCCTCTGGATCGGGAGCGGATGACGGAATGGCTGCGCGCACGCTTCCCTGCGGCGGCGTTGACCATCCACAATGACGCAGTGATCGCGCTCGCCAGCGGCACTGCGGGCGAAGTCTACGGCGTCGTGCTGATCAGCGGTACGGGGATGATCGTCTATGGCTTTGATCGAGAAGGCAATCGTGCTCGCGCCGGTGGATGGGGCGCGCTGTTGGGCGATCCTGGCAGTGGCTACGCGCTGGGCGCGGAGGTCCTCAAGGCTGTCACCTGGGCGGTGGATGGTCGCGGGCCTGCGACGGCGTTGACGGATGCTTTGCTGACCCATTTGCAACTCGAAGGTCCTCAACAATTGGTGGATTGGACCTATCGAAACATCGCCTGGGAACGGTTTGCAGCGCTGGCGCCCCTGGCTATCCACTGCGCCGAAGCGGAGGATGCCGTCGCCCAACGCATCCTGGCGGAGGGGGCCGAAGGTCTCGCCGTAGCGGTGAAAGCTGTCGTACAGAATTTGAAACTGGCCGAAGATGGGTTCCCGTTGGTGTTGGCGGGCGGCAACCTGCGCCCAGGTCTCTTTCAGGAGCGGGTGAAGGAGCGGATCTTCTCCTACGCGCCTAATGCCGTCCTCATCCGGCCAGATCTGGAACCGGTCATCGGCGCGGCTTTGCTGGCGTTGCGTGAACTGGATAGGGGAAATTAACGCAAAGGCGCAAAGATCGCAAAGGCGCGGAAAATTCAACGCAAAGACCCACTTCTCTCTCAAAATAGCATTTCTTCCGCAAAGCGGCGCAGGATGCGATGGGTCGCCGCCAATTCTGCGATCTCCACATACTCATCGGTGGAGTGCGCAACCTGATAGGTCCCCGGCCCAAAACTGTTTTGTGGAGGAGAAGGTTCGTCATGGATATTCCACGGCTGATAGAGATCAGGCGATCTAATTGTTTAGGGTGGTTGCGATCCCTTCCCGGTATGGCGTCGGTTTGAGATCGTAGGCGGCCTCAATTTTGCTGCTGTCGAAGTGATAATCGGACTCAAATTGGTACAACATCTCCTGAGTTTCTCGCAGTACAGGCACGAAGATCCCCATGAGCCGCAGCATCCAGCGCGGCGCAACCTGTATCTTGAATGGGCGGCCTGCCAGCTCACAGGCGAGACGCACAAATCCCTCACCGCTCAAGGGTTCCTTTGTGGTGGGCAGATGCCACGTCTGCCCGTACGCCTTGTCGGACTGGCCAAGGATGGCGACGGCGCGCCCTGCATCCGGTGTATAGGTGAAGGTGTGGACTGCCTTTGGGTTGCCAATCCATTGAGGCGTCTTCCCTGCTTTGAGACGCTCGAACACGGTGGAATGGGTGATACTCAGGGTCGCGCCCGGCCCATAGAAGTCCGCGGCGCGGGTAATCATGGCTTGCAGCACGCCGGATCGCATTTCGTCCAACAGCATCGTGGCGATTTGCGCCCGCACCTTCCCTTTGCGGCTCGTCGGCTTCAGCGGCGTCTCTTCGGTCATCATCCCGTGGACATAGCCATAGGCATAGACATTGTCAAAGAAGACAAGGCGACTGCCGTGCCGCTTGCAGGCGTCGATGACGTTGCGCATCAGCCGCGGCCATTGCTCTTCCCAAACAGTGGCATCATATTGAAGACCGGCGACCAGATAGGCGACATCGCTGCCAGCGACGGCCCGATCTGTAGCCTCTGCATCCAGAAGATCAGCGCGAACGATCTCGTCCTGTGGGTTCACCGGTTGCGGATTGCGGCCTACCTGGCGGATACGGTGACCGGAGGCGACAAGCGCCTGTGAAAGCTCACGGCCAATGACACCACTGGCGCCGAGAATTGTCTGCATAGGATAGCCTCCTTATTTGATCGATATCAGTTATATCATCAAACAATTAGCCAGCAATAGCAAATTTGAGACGCGCCCCAATGTCTGCTACGGCTATTGCTGTCAAAGCCCCCATTTGTTACAATCAAATGCAATAGTTTCCTGCCCATTATGTCCTGAAAGCGATTGCCATGACCCTTACCATCCTGGAAAGATCAATAGAAAGCCAACTTATGGAGCAACTGCTTCGTTCTCCCCGGCTGCCGATGGTGGCGAAACAACTCGGCGCGCTGGTAGCCGATGAATCTGCCCGCCGCCAGGAGTTCATCCACACGGTATTGGAATCAGAAAAAGCCGAATTTATCAACGGAGAGAAGGTTGTGCATTCACCAGCCAGATTCAAACATACTGCTACCATTGGCAACCTGTATCGACTGCTCAGCACCTATGTGATGATCCACCATCTTGGCTGGGTCGGCTTCGAGAAGGTTCTGATCTCGCTCACCCGCAACGACTACGAGCCGGATATCTGCTTCTTCAACGCCGAGACGGCGGTCACTTTCCAGCCGGACCAGATACGCTTCCCCGCGCCGGATCTGGCGGTAGAGGTGCTATCTGCATCCACAGAGGCCAATGACCGCGGCATCAAGTTCGAGGATTACGCCGCCCACGCTGTTTCTGAATATTGGATCATCGACCCCGACAGCGAGACGGTGGAACAATACCGTCTGGTCGGGGAACGCTACGATCTGGCCATCAAAGCGCAGACCGGTGAGTTGCACAGCATCGTCGTCCCCAATTTTGTGATCCCAGTGCGGGCGATCTTCGACGATGGGATCAATCGGGCGACGCTGGCCCAACTGCTGGCAATCCGCTGATGGTGTCTCAACCTCGTTTTCAGAATCGTCTGCGCAAATTGATCGCCCTTTCCTGGGCGGATCGCTGGCTGCTGGCGCAGGTTTTTGTCATGCTCGGCCTCGCCCGGTTGACGCTGCGCGTTGTTCCTTTTCGTCGTCTGGCCCAGCATTTAGGAACACTGCACAACGAGACATCCACCGAGTCGCCGCCGGATCACCTGGCGCAGGCCCGACGCATCGCCCTGTCCATTGCCCGCGTCAGTCCCCATACACCGTGGGAAAGCAATTGCTTTCCCCAAGCGTTGACCGCCAAATTCTGGCTGCGTCGCCGCGGCATCCCTACCACGCTCTACCTCGGTGTCGCCCTCAACAAAACCGGTGCGGACGGCTCCACCCGCACCGACATGGAAGCACACGCCTGGCTACGCTGTGGTCCCTTCCTCGTCACAGGTGGACGCGGCCACGAACGCTTCACCGTCACAGCCATCTTTGGGGAATAGCCGTCATCGCCGCAGTGGACGCCAATATGCACATCGTCACCCACACCGCCCGCGCCAATCCCTACAAGACGCCGGTGCGCCAGGCCATCAGCCAATCGATCATCGCCGCTGCCGATAGCGTCTTCGGCGAGTCTCCGCTGGTCATGGGCGTCAGCACCCAGGGGACGATCATGATCCATGTGCCACACCTGGCGGTGATGGGCGGCTTCGGCGCGGCGGAGAACAACCTCCACGCGCCCAACGAAAACATGCCCGTGGATCGCTTCCCAGTCCCCAATCCCCAGTCCCCAATCCCTATTCTTCTGCCCGCGTAAACGGCACAAACGCAACTTCGCCCAATCGACGCGAGCGGATATCGCCGGAGGCAGATCTTTTGAAGAGCCAGAGGTACTGGCGTCCGTCGGGAGGGCCAATGGGGATGACGAGACGCCCTCCCGCCCGCAACTGGTTGACCAGCGGCGGTGGAAGGGCTGGAGCAGCGGCAGTTACGATAATGGCATCGTAGGGCGCATGTTCGGGCCAGCCAAGATAACCGTCGGCGTGGCGTACATGAACCCCGGTATAGCCCAATGTGAGCAATGTTTTTGCTGCGCTGACCGCCAGTTCGGGAACGATCTCGACTGAGTAGACCTGAATATCCAATTCCGCCAGGACCGCGGCCTGATATCCGCTGCCGGTGCCGATTTCCAACACCCGGTCGCCGGGGTAGAGATTGAGCAATTCGGTCATGATCCCCACAATGGTTGGCTGCGAGATGGTCTGGCCGTAACCAATCGGCAGCGGTTGATCCTCGTAGGCCAGGTGGACACAGTCGGAGGGCACAAAGCGATGGCGCTGCACCCGCCGCATAGCCGCCAGGACTTGATCTTTGTCGATCCGTTGTGGGCGAAGAAACAGAGTCATACGTACTTCCCCTTGGGAAACTGAGCAGTCGTATGGTGTCATTGTATCCCGTATTGGCGCTGTCACCAATAGGGGTTTTCATGACTCAAAGGAACGGATCACGGATTTCACACACAGGTTGGGAGGCGGTGTAACTATGGTTGTGGATGTAGTGCGTAGTGCGTGAACAATTGTTACTTTCCACTTGCAAACTTGTCATTTGCAAATTGCATCGCGCAATTACACACTACGCTATTCTGCCAGCCTCTCCCTTACCTCTACCAGCGCGTCGTCGCCGCCCACGTTGCCGGGGAAGACGACATAGGCCAGGCCAGGATGACGGCTTTCGGCGCCGGTGCGCCAGACGGGGACGCCGGGCAGGATCTGGCCCATGACCATCGCCCGGCGCACGCCCAGCCCCTGGGTGGCGACATCGCTGGAGGTGATCCCCCCTTTGGCGACGAGATAGCGAGGACGCACCGCAACGCCGCGCACGATGTCGATCAACGCGTCGGAGACCTGCCGCCCAATGGAAAGATCCGATTCGCCGCCAGCCGCGCCCACGTATTTGCGGCTGGTATAGATCACTGTCGTCTCGCCCTGACCCAGCGCCCGGTTGACATCGTCGATGATCCGCCCCACGATGGATGAGCGCCGATCATCGAGCAGTTCCGCCACGGGGATTTCGAGGGCGGTGATGTCAGGGAGGGCGAGCAAACTGTTCAACTGCGCCGTGGTCTTGGGCACATAGGAGCCGACCACGAAGAGGCCGCCGCGGCCCTCCGCCGCCGATATGTCCGCCGCCGTCAACAGCGGACGCGCCGCGATCCCGGCGCGGACCTGCACGAACGAGGCCGCTGTGCGGTAGAGGAAGCGCTTCCCACCGCCGTCCTCGGCGGCATCCTCGGCAGCAAGCAACCCCATCACAAAAACCTCCAAATCTCGATAGCTGGCGGCGTTGACCACACAACACTGCCCACCGTGGAGATCCATAAGACGCGCCGTCACCTCCTCCGGTCCCCCGCGGCGGATGTCGTCGAGTGAGATGGAAGCGACCGATGCGGCGTCAATGCGTCCGCCGCTCTTCTCGTCCACCCAATCCTTGAGGTTCGAGTGGACGTAGCCGAAGGCGGCGTCGCGAGCGTAGGGCGTCTGCCCGGCGGGGATCAACTGATCGCCCTCGGCCACCCAATGCACATCGCTGATGGTGTAGCGTCCCCCTTCGAGGAAGAAGGGGACGATCAGCCAGCCGTCGAAGTTGCCGCCCAGCGCCTCGGCCAGCGCCGCCACCTCGCCGGGGAAGTGTCCCCGCAGGGTGGAATCGCTGCGGCTGACCACGGCTACATCCCGTTCTGTGCGGCGGGAGGCTTCGAGCAGGTTGCGGCCAATCTCGCGGTTGAGCGCGTCCGCGCCCGCCACGGGCAGGCTGCGCGAATTGGTGAGGATGTAGAAGACCGGTCCGCCGCTCGCCAATTCGGCGGAGAGCGCATCTACGTCCCAGGTCGTCAGCACCGGCACATTGTGGACGGTCTGCGTGCCGGTGGGGTCGTCGTCGAGGACGACGAGCGCGCGTCCGCTGGTTTCCACGCGGGTGCGGATCGATCCGCGCAGGTCCTCGGCGTATTCGGGCGGGAGGGCAGCGAGGGTTTCAGTTTTGGGTTGTGGGGTGAGGGTCATGTTGGTCCTCCGGTGAGACCCGGCGGGATGGAGAGCGCCTCTGGCTTCCTGGGAAAGGGTCAAAGCCAGGCAACGACGGTGAGGCCATCGATAGCAGCGAAATGGGTATCGCGCGATACCACGGTGAGTGTGTGATGGCGGGCAATCGCGGCAATCCAGATATCGTTTTCGGGGATGGGTTGCCCTTTGCGGCGTAAGGCTGCGCGGATCTGCCCGTACCAGTCGGCTACTGCCTCGTCGGGTAGCAACAGGTTATAGGCGCGCACAAAAGCGCGGATGCGCACGAGATCCGATGATTGACGATTGGAGTTGTACGCGCCGAAGAGCAGTTCACCCACGACAATGGAGGGTACGAAAACGTCACCGGCCTGGGCCAGATGCGCGATGACCGATGGCTCATTCTTCCACAGGGCCGCCACAATGTTGGTGTCAAGCAGGAAGTTACCATTCGGTTTCGTCGACATGCTCACACGCTTCCTCAATGGCGGCCATCATTTCGTCTACGTGTGTAGGATCAAGCATGCCGGCCTGGGCCAGCAGCGCCGATGTCGGCTTGAGCGGGCGGCGATGGCGAACGGCCAGGCCCTGAGCAAAGGCCAGTAGTTGTAGTTGATCCTCCCCCGGCAGCTTCTGCGCTGTTTCCAGGAGTTCTTCGAGTACACTCATGGTCCCCTCCGATTTTGACAGAACCCGCTCCCCGTTGCGTCTTCTGCCCAGGAAGCGACGGGCCAGCGGGGAACGTAGTGCTTCCTGAACGGTTTTATTATACCACGTAGTGGGAACGGGCTTTGCGGTGACTTCAGCCTTTTGGAACCCAGCAGGTCTGCTACGCGCGCGGTGGCAACAGCAGGTTGTTCAAGATGCCCTGCCGGTCGCTGACGTAGGCGAGATCCAAACAGCGGACGAGCAGTTCGTTGGCGTAGAGGTAGTTGTTGATGCGATTGGCCTGTTCTTTCGACAAAGGCGGAGACGAACGGAAGCCCCGCTCTCGTTCGAGGAGGGTCCACAATGCATCGGCAAAGGTTTGCCAGGCAGCGTTGTCAGCGCTGGCTGGTGGTGTCAATTCTGCCAATACTATCGACAGTGGCTGATTGTGAGCCTGAACGCAGAAGTCCAATAGCGCGGGCCACTGCTGCCGGTAGTCATCCCGTGGCTGATGATGCCATTCTACTTCTGCCAGAATTGTTGCGATAGCACAGCTATAGTAGAGGCCATAATCAATGCCTACTTCGAGATCGAGAGTAATAGTACGAGCGAGAGCAACAGTGCGAGCGAGAGCGAAATCGCGGGTGACAGTGCGAGTGAGAGCGAGATCGCGAGCGATAGTGCGAGCGAGAGCGAAATCGCGATCAAGAGCGCGAGCAAGAGCTAGATCGAAATCGAAATCGCGAACAAAAGCGAAACCGAGATCGCGAGCGAGGGCGAGATCAAGATCAAGATCGCGAGTGAGATCGAAATCGCGAGCGAGACCTCGATTGAAATCGCGAGCGAGAGCAAAGTACATCAGACGAACGGCAGAACTCCGTTCATCTGATTGTTGACTCAAGGTAGCCTTTTTATCAGCCCATTGCAACATGGCCACAATCTCAGCATCGCCAGCGATCAGATGGTCAACAGCAGTGCGCATATGCTTCATAAAATCGTCGGCGTTGTCAAGCATGCTCACCGTGAGCAAAAAGATCTCGCGCCAGCGGCGGTCAGTCAAATGGTCACGGATCAACCGTCCGGTTGCGCCCCGTGCTTCGTTTTCGGCAATGTAACGAGCCGCGAAGTATTCCTGAAACGAGAGGTGCGAGAAAGAATGAATGTTGCGAGCGCGTTCCACCAAAACGCCATGCTGCGCCTCAATCGCCCGTAACACGGCCTCACCGTCAATATCGGCATCTGTGGGTGCACCGGGCAAACGACTCAAATAAGCGGACAGATCATCGGTCAGGCGGCGCGTTGTAAAGTAGTACTCCCCTTTCTCGAAGGCAGGGGTGGCAATATGGGCCAGCATCTGCTGTTTGCGTTTGTGCGAAAGCGATTGATAGATGCTATCCCTCTGGATCTGACGGCTGCTATCCCATTTGCGCAGCAGGGCGTCAAGGGCGTCTTCATACAACTCGGCGCGGCGACCCGGAAAGGTCATGGCGTCGTCGAAATAGAGGCAGAGCATGGAAAGCAGCAGGGGCACGTTGCAGAGTTCACGTAACCCCTGGTGATCGGTCTTTTCCAATTCGGCGACGAAGGCTGCATACTTGGTCTCTTGTTTGCCAAACCATTTCTGCGCGTATGCTCGAACCTGTTTCGCTGTGAAGTCAGCCACCTCAACATCCTGAAAGCCGGGGAAAACATATTCGCTGGCGGCTACACGGCAAGTGATCAGATGCTGGCTGCGATCATACTTCGTCGTGAAATCTTTGAGCAGCAGACTCAGCCGCGCCCGCTGCTCGTTCTCCTGGCGCACTTCGTCCAAGCCGTCGAAGAGCAGCAGCGCCCGTCCTTCGGTCAACAGAAATTCCAGCCAGGCCGCTGCTTCGGGGAAGTGATGGACAGCGAGCTTTTCAACGATGAAAGGCAGCAGTTCTGTATGTCTGCTGTTCGACCATTCGTGCAGGGAAACGAAGATAGGCAACCGCGGGTTGGTGAGTTTGCCGCCAATCGAGCGCACAGTGATCCATTTGAGGAAGGTCGTCTTGCCCGCGCCCGGTTTGCCCAGGATATAGAGATTTTTCCCCTGGTTGACCAATCCTAGTCCATTCTGTCGCGTACTGGATTGTCGGTGCAGATCATCTCGGCTGCTCTGATTGCCGACCAATTCCCGAATATCGAAGCGGCGCTGTGCGGTCAGTTGGTCCAATAGATAGACATCGGTGAAAACATCCCCCAAAGGGACATCTTCCGTTTTGCCCAAGACCCGCAATGTGCCGTAATGGCGCAACAGGCTTTCCTTGTAGCGGGTCAGCGCCGGTTCCCACCGTTTCTGCTCCTGATGCTCATCCAAACGTTTTTTGACTTCGCCTTTTGCGGCCTCCACAAACGGCGTGACAAAGGTCTCCAACAGCCAGGTCAGCCCGGCGGCGGCAAATTCATCTTCGGGGCGGGTGAATGGGGTCATGGGTGCGCTCCCCTCTGCGGTGGATCTACGGATGGACAGCCGATCTCGTCTGATTATACACCAGCGGAAACTATGATCCACGAAGGCACACGAAGAAGCACGAAGAAAGAGAAGTCTGGATTTCCGCCTTCGTGTACCTTCGTGTGCCTTCGTGGATCAAAATTCTCCGGGCTCTGCCCTCTTCTACAGTTGCTCAATGATCCCGCAGAAGAAGCGATGCTTCTGCCGGTAATACTCCCGCTTCGAAGAGGCGTAGCGGCGTTTGAGGGTGACGTACTCGGCGCCGGCGTCGGGGTGGCTGTGGAGATAGTCCATGAGCGCGCGGTTGACCTCGGCGTCGTGGCCGCGCAAGAGGATGATCTCGACTTCGATGTCGGCGTAGACGGTGTTGATGTTGACGAAGTTCTCCTCCTGGCTGTAGGGTTGACCGTAAATCGCAAACAGATGAGACTTGACCGGCTCCCAAGTCTCGTCATCCAAATAGAGGACCACTTCGATCTCGCCCTTGCCCTCCAGTTCCAGCGCCGTGGAGCCATGCAGCACCGAGCGAAGGCCCCACGCCGCGACCTGTTCATTGAGGAGCGCCATCAACGCCAGCGCCGCCGCCTTCGTCTGCGGGTCAAACGGCTTCAACGTCACCGGCCGCGTCGAAAACCTCTCGAAATAACTGTCATCCAAGGGGATGGGTTTCATGGTTAATCCTTTCAAGAAAGTGATTGGGGACTGGGGACTGGTGACTGGGGCAGAGATCGAGCGAGTGGCGAGTGGCGAATTGCCGCCCCACGTGCGTCGTCGGTCGTCCGTCGTCCGTCGTCTTCTGCTCGTCGCCTCGACGTTCCCCTCTACCCAATCTCTAATCTCCAATCTCTTCTCTGCTCACCGCGCTCCGCTCCACGGCGGCGAGGACATCTTTGATCACGGGCTTGCTGGTGAAGAGGAGTACTTCGCCGGGCACATCCTGCCAGGTGGCGTCGGTGGTGTTGACGCTCTTGTAGGCGACGACGATGAGATCGCGGCGACCAGCGGCGCGCAGTTTGCGCGCTTTGCGCTCCAAATAGTCGGGATGCCAGAAGCCGGCCAGTTCGACCAGGGCGCGGCGGCCATCCCTGACGTGGGTGAAGGAGAAATCGGGGATCATCACCGTGTCGCCCACGGGCACAATCTCATCCTCGCGGGCGAGGAGCCACTTGCGATCCTGGCGGCCCAACTTCTCCTCGAATTCGGCGGCGAAATCGGCTTCGAGACGGCTGTCGAACTCGCCGCTGGCCTTGTAATGGCTGACCAATCCGCTCGATCCATCCAATTGATAGCGCAGGATCGGCGTATCGCTGCCGCGAGCGAGCCAGCCAGCGTGGATGTCCGCAACCATCGACCAATCGGGGGTGAGCATCAACGCGGGGAGGAAGCGCGCCATCTGCCCCCCATAGCGCAGGGTGGCGTTGACGAAGGGCGAGATCGGCCCGTCGAGGACGATGTGATAGCCACCGGGGATAGGCGTGATGGTGTGCATCAGCTTGAAGAGTTTGATGAATTTGAAGAGATCCTTGTAGCCGCCGTGCACAGTGATGCGCATCTCGCTGGCCCAATAGAGCAGACCCCGCGCCAGTTCCAGGTTGTAGCGGGCGATGAGCGTGTCGGGCGTCCAGGTTGCGCCCAAATCGACGAGGATCTGTTCTTCGATCAGATCAGCGTAGAGGTTCTGATCCACCGCCTCCGCCGAAAGGCCATAGATCGCGGCGACCTCGGCGATCAACTCGCCGCGATTCGCGGGGTACAGTTCATCGGGCGCGGTGGTGACGGGTCCACGCGTGGCGGCCAGATCGAAGAGCGCGGCGCGCAGCGTGGACGGCTCCACCGGCGGCGCGGCGGCAAAGGTCGCGGCGTCGGCCAGCACCTTCGCCAGCCCGCGGATCAGCGGATAGTCCAACCGCACATCCTCGTAGGCTTCCAGGGCCTCATCCAGCACCCAGCGCGGACGTTGCAGATGCTCGCCGAAGATCCCAATCAGATCCGCGGCGGTCTGTTGGGTCGTCCGGCTCATCGGCAACGGCTGTGTATAGATCTCCCCGCCCCGTGTGCGCACGCGCGGACGGATCAGATCGGCGGTCAGCATAGCGGATCTCCAGAAGGCAAAAGGCAAAAACCAAAAGGCAAAAGTGGTAGCAGCGTTGCAGGTTGCAGGTTTGCAGGTGACAGGCGACAATCTTCCACACACCACGCACTACGCACTATCTCTGCCCCAGTCACCAATCACCTTTCTCCCCTCACACTTCACGCTTCATACTTCACACTTCTCCGCCGCCGCTGCGACACGCCAACCTCGACGGTGTCGCGGGCGATGACTTCGTAGAGGAGGGCAGTTTTGTTGGCCCGTTTGCGCAGGATACGCCCCAGCCGTTGGATGTACTCGCGGGCATTGGACGAGCCGCCGAGGATGACCGCGATCTTGGCTTCGGGCACGTCCACCCCTTCGTTGAGGACGCGGCTGGTGACGATGGCGCGGTATTGGCCGGCGCGGAAACGCTCTAAAATCTCCTTGCGCTCTTTGGCCTTGCTCTGGTGGGTGATGGCCGGGATCAGGTGACGCCGCGAGATCTCGTAGACCAGTTCATTCTGCTCGGTGAAGATGAGCATCTGGTCGGCGACGTGTTCCTTGAGCAGATCGTCGAGGACGCGCAGTTTGGCGCGCGCCGTGGCGACGATCCGCCGCAGGCGACGTTCGGCCACTTTGGCGCGGCGGGCGTCGGCGTTGAAGGCGCTGCGCCGCGTGTACTCGCCCCACCAGCCCGGCCCGTGGCTCTCGCGCAGGGCGTTGTCGCGGGCGTAGCCGGTGTACTCGGCGTAGGCTTCGTCGTAGACGGCGCGCTCCTCAGCGGTCAGATCCACGCGGATGCGGACGGTGCGATAGTCGGCCAGTTCGCGCCCGCTGAGATCGTCCACGCTTTTGGTGTAGACCAATGGGCCGATCAACTGGTTAAGGGACGGTAGCTCACCCCTTTGCCCCATCGCCAAAGATGAAGCGGTGGGATAGGTGGCAGTGAGGCCGAGTCGATGCGGGGCCAGGGCCATGAGTGCGATCTCGTGCCAGGTGGGCGCGGGCAGGTGGTGCGCTTCGTCGAAGACCAGTAGTTTGAAGCGATCCCCGAAGTCGCCGATGCCCAGGGCGGCGCTGTGATAGGTGGTGACGGTGATCTCTTGCAGATCCTTTTCACCGCCATACCAGACGCCGATGGATGCCTGTGGGAAGGCAGACGAGAGGACGGCGTACCATTGGTGCAGCAGATCGATGGTGGGGACGACGATCAGCGCGCTGCGGTCAATGTGGGCGATGGCGCGCACGGCGAGGAAGGTCTTGCCCGCGCCGGTGGGGAGGACGACGCTGCCGCGGCCATTCACCGCCAGCCAGGCTGCCAGCGCTTCAGATTGGAAACGATGGGGTTCGCGCTGATCCGCCAGGTCGAGATCGAGCCGTTTCCAGCGCGGCGCGCCGTCGCGCACGGATCGACTTTGCAGCCAGGGTTGTAGATCCGCATAGTGGCAGGCCGGGCAGCGCGGCTTACCCTTGATCCACTGGAACGGGGAAGGCAACGCCGCATCCTCGACTATCCCTTCGAGAACAAGCGTCCCCCCGTGATATCGTAAGCGCGTGGGCTGATCAGAGATGGTCTGCATGGGCAGTCATTATACACAATTGGATATTGGGTATTGGGTATTGGTGATGTGGGATCAATCACCAATACCCAATATCTTAATCTCTCAACCTCTGCCTCGCATAAACGCCGCCGCCCAACAACCCGCTATCCGCGCCGAGTTGGGTGGGGAGGATGGGGATGTTGCGATAGGATTTCATGGCGGCGATTTCATAGGATCGGCGCACATCGGACAGGTAGCGCTCGCCCAAGAGGCCAATGCTACCGCCGACGAGGAGGACTTCGGGGCCGAGCAGGTGCGCGGCGATGGCGAGTCCGCGGCCCAGCCAGAGGGTCGCTTCATCCACGGCGGGGATGGTCTCGCCGGCCAGGTAGTGGTGCGCCAGTTCGCGCAGGGAGGTGTAACCGCTATCGGGCAGCATCACCCGCGTGCCCACGTAGGATTCGAGACAGCCGATCTGCCCGCAGGTACAAGGCCGTCCCCCCTGTACAACGCAGACGTGGCCGATTTCGCCGCCCCGGCCCATGTGTCCGCTGTAGAGTCGCCCATCCACGATAATGCCGCCGCCCACACCGGTCCCCACGGCGACGAGCAGTTGATGGCGATAACCGCGGCCCGCGCCCAATTGGGCTTCGGCCAGGGCGAAGGCATTCACATCATTTTCCACGAAGACAGACAGATCGAGCGCCTCAGCCAGCCGCCGCCCTAGGCCGAGGCCGGTCCAGCCGGGCAGATTGTCGGTGGCGAAGATGACATCGCCGCTGAGAGGTTCGATCTGCCCGGCGCTGGCGACGCCCACAGCCACCGGTTTTTCAGGCGAGGATGCGATCACATCCTTCGCCAATCCGACGATCCGCCCCAGGATGGCGGGAGCGCCTTCCGCAGCCAATGTCGGTACTTCCGCACGGCTATGCATCAGATCATCCGAAGCCAAAATTCCCGCAGCTAATTTTGTCCCCCCCACGTCGATGGCGAGGACGGGAGGGTGAAGATCATTCATCATAGGCATCCTCAGTGGAGAGTAAC
>JAHBVG010000120.1 GCA_019637695.1 Caldilineaceae bacterium
ATGACCGTTTCTTATTTCTAAAAACTTAGCTGGATTTACTTATAACGCCACCGCGTTGAATGCGAACACCCTGTCACCCTCGCCGGTGGTGAGCAGCAAGAGCGAGGTGATCGTGGCCCACGGCAGCTTTGTAGACGTGCTGCGCCAGGGAGCGCTCTTCCAACGACTGACGCTTGACGCCGCCGCCTATGGCGTCCCCGCAGTCGCGGCCGATGGTACGATCTACGCGCTGGATGTGAACGGCAAGCTCTACGCCTTCATGCCGCAGAAGTCGAACATCGACGACTATCTCTTCAATTCGGACAACCGCTATCGACGTTGGGCGCTGGCGCTGGGCGCTGCCCCCACCACCAGCCCGGTGATCGGACCAAATGGTTTTGTTGCTGTCGGTGCAAACGGATTACATCTGATCCGCCCCGACGGGTTCAAGTTCAAGAGCCACAGTGTCAACGGCCAGATTGTGGGCGCGGTGGCCTGGGACGGCGATCAGGCTCTCTACATTGCTACTACAAATGGCTACTTTGGCAAGCTGAATTTCTTCTGCCCCGACAATGCTCTTTGCCAGACCAATCACAGTGTGGGGGTGACGCCTGCCTACACCACGCCGCCGCTGGTAGCCTATGGCAGCGCCTTCGCCGGACGCAGTGACGGCAAGCTGATCAAGTTTATGACCAATCAGAGCTTCCAGGCCGACAGCGCCATCACGGCAGGGCCAGTGGCCGGCCCAGCCGGGCAGATCCTGATCGGCACGCAGAACGGTACGATCTACAGCCTCAAACAGGATCTGACAGTTCGCTGGCAGCGCAACATTGGCGAAGCCGTGCGCAGCATCCCAGCCTTCTCCGCCGACGCACTCTACATCGTCAGCGGGAATCGGCTGCGCGCATACGATCCCTTCGGCGGCGCGCCGTTATGGGATCGCGTCCTGGGCGGCGACATTGGCTACGGATCGGTGGCCGTGGGCTATGGACGTGAACTCTACATGCAGACCAGCAGCGGCAAGGTCCTGGCCTATGGCGAAGGATGGCAACCTGCGCCCATCCTCGTGGAAGCCAAACCGGTTGCGCTGGGCAATGGCCGCCAACTGATCCGGCTGGAGGTGACGCTGGCGATCTCCAATGTGACGAGTGCAGCCGATACGGTTCAGGGGTTGTTGATCCAACGCAGCGTCGACGATGGAGAATGGCGCGATCTGACAATCTTGCCGCCGGGCGCGACTGTCTTCTCGGACACGAATGTGATGACCGATGTTGAATATGGGTATCGCGCACAGGTACTCGACGCCAACGGCAACGACTCGGAGTTCACCGAAACCGGGCAGTCGGCGCAGAGCCTGCCCGCCCTGCCGCAAGCTCCTGTCCTCAAGAGCGTGACCCCCGACAGCGCGGATTCCCTGCGGCTGACCTGGGACGCGCCGGTCGATGTCGTCGATTTCTACCTCATCGAACGCGGCGACAACCAGGCGGGTCCTTTTGAGCAGGTGGGCAAGGTAAGCGGCGAAGCCACCACGAGTGTGGACAGCGGCGGGTTGACGCCCGGCGCTACCTATCATTATCGGCTGATCCCGTTGAACGAAAGTGGCGAAGGCCCCGCCTCGAATGTGGTAGCCGGGACGACCAAGCAGCGTACTCTGCCCGCTCCACAGAATCTGGCGGCAAAACTGGTGGACGGCGACATGATCGAGGTGACCTGGACGGGCGCACCGGATGGGGTAACTGCTGTGGTCGAACTCACAGTCTTTGGCTTTGAAGGCTACGAACCGCTGGGCAACATCCCCAGCGCTGGCCCGTTTGTTCACTTTGCCAGCGACCTCACCGCCTACGATTACCGGGTGAAGTTTGTACAGGGCAACAACGAGTCGGAGTATAGCTATACCCAGCAGAGCGTCCTCGTGGGAGAGCAGGTGGAGGCGAATCTCTACTTGCCTATGGTGCAGCGATAGATTTTACAGCGTGAAACGTGAGATTCTCACGTTTCACGCTTTATCTTGTGGACAGTTACTGAGCAGAAGTATAGCGCGGGATACGCTCAATTGGGGTATAATAGGCGTAAGGGGCAAAGCGTATGCTTACTTTGGCACTCTGCTGCGTCGTGTGTGGGTGGTTCCGTTGCAAGAGTTGGAGCCAACCTTAGAGGAACATCTTCCAATGCGGAGCTGGCAGAACTCCTACCCCTGGATCTGCTGGTGCGCGGACGCCTGCGCCAGGCAGAGACCCCCACCGAGATCTGGCTGGCGGTGGAGGTCTCTATGGTAATTGATGAAAACGATGTGAGACGGGCGAACCGGCGAGCAGCCCTGCTGCGCAAGGCAGGTTTTGCGGCAGTTGCTACTGTGGCTGGTGAACAGGCCACGGCGGGGGCGATGAGATCCGCCAACGAGACACCGGTATTGGTGGTTCAAAATGGAAGCCATGAGTTTTGGGAAGACGCCCTGATCGTTGCGTTGCAGGCGTAAATCCTAAGCGTGAATCATTTGGGTGTATTCAGAATGGGTTGATGATTCGTAAGGGTTTGGGTGGACGGCAGACGATATTTGTGAACCGTCCACCCAAACCCTTACCCAGACGGCCAACTCATTTTGAACACACCCGAATCGTTTCATCATCCCCATCTGATCTACAATCAGCGGTAACTACTAAGCCTCATGCTCTAGCCAGGTCACGGACCTGGTTAGAGCAGAGGTAGTAATTACAATCGCGTAGCGTTCCCACCCACCCCAATCTCATCCACAAGAAGAGGTGATTTGATGTCCCTTTCGATTCAAGCCAGCGCGCTCGCTCACATCCCCGATTGGGCGCTGCGCCAACGCCATTTGATCTCTGTGATGAACGAAGCCGCTCCGCTCTACCAGCAGCGCTACACCCGCGCCGACGGGACCTTCATCTGGCGCGAGGAGTGGCCCGGCATGGACGGCTCGGACGACGCCTACGAGAGCTACCACAACTGGCCGCTCTTTTACGCCCTCGGTGGCAGCGCCGACCTCCACGAGCGCAGCCGCTTCCTGTGGGATGCCATCACGCGCCAGTTCACCGGATACGGGCAGGTCTGGCGCGAGTTCGACGGCTATTATGATTGGATGCACCACGGCGAATCGTCGATTTATTTTTACTATTTTGGATTGGCCGATCCCAATCGCCAACGGGACCGGGCGCGGGCGCTGCGTTTTGCTAGCTTCTACATGGATGAGGAATTGGATCTCACCCATCCTGAACTGGGCCATGTGCGCAAGCATATCCCCGGCAACTGGGACACCGAAAAGCGCATGATCCGCTCGCCCATCAACGGCAGCCGCGGCTCCCGCTTCGAGACCACCGCCGCCGACTGGGCCACCCACCGTTGGGTGCTGCGCGAATATCCGATCCCCTTCGATGATCTCGACATCCCCACGCAGATGGAACCGTGGCGGCGTGGGGAGAGCGTTCTCAAGGCGGATTGGAACGACGACAGCGTATTCGCTGTGATCCTCAACGCCATGAACGAGCGCATGATGCGCTGTGATGTGCCGCTCAACCTCACCAGCACCAGCCTCATCACCAACGCCTTCCTCTACACCGGGGATGACCGCTACCGCCGCTGGGTGGTGGACTATCTCGAAAGTTGGGCGGATCGCATTGCGGCCAACAACGGTCTTTGCCCGGACAATGTGGGACCGACCGGCGGGATCGGCGAGACGATGGGCGGCAAATGGTGGGGCGGCTACTATGGATGGCGCTGGCCCCACGGCTTTATGACCATCATCGAGCCGCTGACCATCGCCGCCATGAACGCAACCTTGCTCACTGGCGACATGAGCTATCTCGACATTCCACGCGGGCAGTTGGATTATCTCATCAACCTCGGTCGTGAGGAAGAAGGTCGGCTGCTCGTCCCCTATCGCCACACCGACGAAGGGTGGACGGCATGGCGACCAATGGAGCCAAAGCACGCCTCGCAGATCTGGTACATGTCACAGGACCCGCGCGACAAGGCCCGCGTCGACGCCCTGCCCGAAACGCGCACCGATTGGTTGACTGTGCATCCCGGTCGCTCCAAAGGGGACGATCTCCACTTTGGCCCCTGGTATTGTTACATTGACGGGCGCAACCCCGACTATCCGCGCCGCATTTTAGAGGAGCAATACGCCGAAGTCCTGCGCCGCATGGACAAGATCCGCGCCGACGACGGCAACCCTGAAGATTGGGATGTCCACCATTGGCAAAACGTGAACCCTGTCCACACTGAGGGGCTGGTGCAACTCACCTGCGGCGGCCCGCAGATCATCTACCACGGCGGGCTGCTGCATGTGCGGCTGCGTTATTTTGATGCGTTAGAACGCCGTCCCGGTCTCCCAGCCGACGTGGCTGCATTGGTCCCTGCGCTGGATGCGGAGAGCGTCACCGTCGAGTTGATCAACACCAATCCCAGCCACGAACGCCGTTTGATCGTCCAGGCTGGCGCGTTTGGCGAACACGATTTCACATCGGTTGAGTTGGGGAACGGCGAAACCCAGGCCGTGGATGGCAAACACTTCGAGGTTGCGCTGCCGCCGGGTCGTTCGATCCGCATGAAGATGGGAATAGCGCGATATGTCAACACACCGAGTTACGCGCAGCCGGTGTAGGGGAGGAGATTAGAGATTGGGGGATTAGACCATTCAGGGATTAGGGGATTGAGGCTCACCTCTGGAAATCCCTCAATCGCCTAATCGCTGAATCGCCCCTTCCTCACACAGTTCTGCGGAACAAGATTGTCTCACTGATTGCTATACCGATTCGGTTTGCGCAGATGTTCGGGGATCACCCTGTGTTCCAGCCCTGGCGCGATGGTACGCTCGCTGGCTTCCCAATAGATTGGCAGTCGGGGTGGGCCTTCGCCCGGTTGAAAACCACGGGCCAGCACCATGATCGCCGCGGTGACATAAGCCAGGCTGCCGAACAGCCAGATCATGCCGCCGCTGACCATCTGATCTTGCATTGAGCTAAATCCGTAAAGCTGAGATTGCATGGCATATTCGGCATAAGCTGGCGAATCGCGGAAGGCCAGCGTCACCCCGGTGACCATATTGGGCAGCTCTCCGCCGAGGATGATGTAGAAAAAGGCCATCCAACTGGGCAGCGCAGCGTGGATACGCGGTCCTGTGCCGACGAGATGCCACCAGAAGAGCAGATAGGCCAGCAGGAAGATCCAAAGGGCGAGGCCGTAGATCGTGTCATATTGCAGCGTCCATGCGACGATCTGAGGTTCGTGCCAGACCAGAAAGACGGTGAGCGTCCCTAACCAGGCAAACATGGGCCGGGTGAGGAAACGGCTGAGCCGCCCCGTGGTAGAGCGCAGCAAGATCCGGCGCGTCACCACTTTGCGCGCCGTGGTCGGCAACCCCCACACGATCACGTGGAAGGGGCAACCGAGCCAGAGCAGCGGCGGCGCAATGATCCCCAACAGGATCTGCTGAAGCGTACGCGCAGCCAGAATCTCCCCATGCAGCAGATAGATCGGCGAGATCATCGCCAGCGATACAGCCATCACGCCCGTCCCAAACGAGAGCAGGCGGAGCGGCGTCGCCATGGCAGGGTAAGCGCGACGGGCGCGTTGCCATCCCCAAACATAGAGACCCAGCACAGCCAACAAGATCAACGTCGTCGGCAATCGCCACGGCCATTCAAGCGCGAGAAATTGGATCAATGTGTGCATAGGCGCAAACCATGTACTATTTGTTGGTCAATGGTTCTTGCTACTATAGTAGACGAGGCCGATGGCATCTGTCCACTTGCTTACAAGTTCGCATTCTTCGCCATCCCCAATATCCAATATCAGGACGGGTAAGGGCACGGGTGGGGGCGGAATCAACCATTGGTTGATGGTGAGCATACTTCCCGCCCCCGCCCGTGCCCCTGCTAAATCAACGCCAGCAGCACGGTGAGGGTCAACAAGCTGGCGACGGTGGAAACAAGCACCGTGGTGGTGACAAAGTCGGGCAGCAATTTGTGTTCCAATGCCACGATTGAGGCGAGGACCGCGGCCGGCATCCCCGCCTGCAAGATCCCTGCGCCCCGCTCCATGCCTTGCAGACCAAAGGGGATGACGATCAGCATTGCCAACAGCGGCCCGCCGATCAACCGCACCCCGCTGGCAATGAAGACATCGCGATTGAAGTGGAGACGGTTCGCGCTGGCAAGTTGCACGCCCAGCGTAATCAACATCGTGGGGATCATGGCGCCGGCCAGCAGCGATGTACTGCGTTCCACAAACAGGGGCAGCTCGATCCCACCCCAATTGACCAATAAGGCCGGCGGCAGGGCAAGCAGCGCCGGGGTTTTGAAGACGGCCCAGGCCGCGCCCAATCCACCCCCGCGATGCCAGTTGGCCGCGGCCACCGCCACCACGAAGGCGATCACCGTGATCGCCAAAAAGTAGAGCGTCGCCGGCACCAGCGCCGCGCTGCCCAGCCGGAATTCGATAATGGGCAGGCCAAAATTGCCCACATTGCCAAAGACCGCCACCATCACATACGCGCCCACCATCTCCGGCGGGCGACGCAGGGCGCGCGCTACCCCAAACCCTAACAAGGCGACCGCCACATGCACAAGCAGGATGAAGCCGATCATACGCGCGGCGGTGTTGACATCTACAGTGGCTGTGCGCATCAAGTTGAAGACGAAGGCCGGCACAAGGATGTAATAGGCGTAGCGGGTCAACGTGCGCGCCTCCAATCCCAGCCATCCTCGCGCCAGATAGCCGATCAATGCCAGCGCAAAGACCGGCATCACATTGTTCCAAAAGATCTCGAAGAGTTGCCAGAGCATCGATCCACTTTCTTGTGAGCAGGGTGCATTCCAACCGAAAAAGTATAGATCGGACGAGGGGCGAGGAGCGAATTGCGAGGGCGGACGAACGACGGCAGACCGCGAAGAAGGTGTTGCAAGTTGCAGGGGTTGGGAAAAGAAGGCAAAGGGCAAAAGGCAAAAGTGGTGGCAAGTAGCAGGTTTGCAACTCGCAATTCGCCCCTCGCCCCTTGCAATTCGCAATTCGCAATTCGCCCCTCGCCCCTCGCATGGTAGAATAGGAGAAATTTGATCCAACGCTGACACAGACGGGAACAATCATGACTGAGAAAATTTTTGAGGAACGCCAGAGCGAGGAGAACGCGCCGCTGGATTTTGTGCGCGCCCAGGTGGCCGAGGATGTGCGCAACGGGCGCTTTGGAGGACGGGTGCAGACGCGCTTTCCGCCTGAGCCCAATGGCTATCTGCACTTGGGCCACCCCAAGGCCATCTGTCTGGATTTTGACGTGGCGCAGGAGTTCGGCGGTATCTGCAATCTGCGCTTTGACGATACCAATCCCATTAAAGAGGAACAGGAATTTGTCGACGCCCAGATCGAGGACATTCGCTGGCTGGGCTACGAACCGCACCAGATCCTCTATGCGTCGGACTATTTCGATCAACTGTACGCGTGGGCGATTGATCTGATCAAGGCGGGCAAGGCCTATGTGGACGACTTGACGCCGGACGAAATGCGCGAGTACCGCGGCACTTTGACCGAACCCGGCAAGGAAAGCCCCTACCGCAATCGCTCTATTGAGGAAAATCTTGACCTCTTCGAGCGCATGAAGAACGGCGAATTCCCCGATGGCAGCAAGACCCTGCGCGCACGCATCGACATGGCATCGGGCAACCTCAACCTGCGCGACCCGGTGATGTACCGTATCCGCCACGCCCACCACCAGCGCGCGGGCGACAAATGGTGCATCTATCCCATGTATGATTGGGCGCATGGACAATCGGACGCCATTGAGGGCGTTACCCACTCTTTTTGCACCCTTGAGTACGAGGATCACCGCCCGCTCTACGATTGGTATCTGGATCAACTCGACGTTGATCTGCATCCGCAACAGATTGAATTTGCCAAACTGAACTTCACCTACACCCTGTTGAGCAAACGCTATCTGCGCAAATTGGTTGAAGAAGGCTATGTGGACGGCTGGGACGATCCGCGTATGCCCACATTGGCGGGGCTGCGCCGTCGCGGTATTCCGCCCAAGTCTATCCGCGATCTTTGCAACCGTGTCGGCGTCTCCAAGACCAACAGCACTGTGGATATTGCCCTGCTTGAGTTCTACATCCGCCAGGAGTTGAACCTGACCGCCAACCGGGTGATGGGCGTTCTCGATCCGCTCAAGGTGGTGATCACCAACTATCCCGCGGGCAAGAGCGAGGAGGTGGAGGCGATCAACAACCCCGAAGATGAAAGCGCCGGTACGCGCACGCTTCCCTTCTCCGGCGAACTCTACATCGACCGCGACGATTTTATGGAGAACCCGCCCAAGAAGTTCTTCCGCCTTTCGCCGGGGAACGAGGTGCGGCTGCGCTGGGGGTACTTTATCAAGTGCGAAGAGGTGGTCAAAAACGACGACGGCGAAATCGTAGAACTGCGCTGTACGTATGATCCCGAAACCAAGGGCGGCTATGCGCCCGATGGCCGCAAGGTGAAGGGGACGATCCACTGGGTCTCCGCCTCCCATGCGCTGGATGTAGAGGTGCGCCTCTACGACCGCCTCTTCCAGGTGGAAGATCCGGCCAGCGCCCCCGACGGCCAGGATTTTACCGCCAACCTCAACCCGGATTCGCTGCAAGTGATCCGCGCCAAAGTGGAGCCGAGTGTGGCCGATCTGGGCGCGGGCGAAGTGGTGCAGTTTGAGCGCAAAGGCTACTTCTGCCTGGACAGCAAAGATTCGCAACCCGATGCGCTCGTCTTCAACCAGACCATTGGCCTGCGCGATTCCTGGGCCAAGATCCAGGGCAAGGCGTAGGGCCAAGTAGGGGCACGGGTGGCGGCGGGATCAACCGTCGGTTCAACGGCGAGCTTTCTTGCCGCCGCCACCCGTGCCCTTACGGTAGGTGCGGTTTGTAACCGCACTGCTACCGGTGATCATGCGGTTGCAAACCGCACTACGTTTCATCATTTCGTTGATCAATACACATTGGGCGAAAAAGAGTCCGGATCGTATACCCCATGAGTTTAGCCAATGTCTGATCTCAGCAGGCCAACGGAAGCATCCGTCCACAAGATGGGGGCTGATGATATTGTCACTTTTCGAGATGCATTCTGGGTCTGGGTGAAAGTCGCGCTTTACAGTTTTGGCGGCCCCGCCGGCCAGATCGCAGTCATGCACCGTCTGCTGGTGGAGGAGAGGCGCTGGGTTAGTGAAAATCGATTCCTGCACGCGCTCAACTACACCATGCTGCTGCCAGGGCCAGAGGCTCAACAACTGACGGTCTACATTGGCTGGCTCTTGCATGGCTATCGCGGCGGTCTGGTGGCGGGTACGCTCTTTGTCCTGCCTGGCTTTGTCAGCATTTTGGCGCTTAGCGTCCTTTATGCTGGTTTTCAAGATGTAACCGTCGTGGCTGCCATCTTTTATGGATTGAAACCGGCGGTCATGGCTGTGGTGGTCGAAGCGGTGATTCGGATTGGCCGGCGTGTGCTGAAGAACTGGGTCATGGTGGGGCTGGCGGCGCTGGCTTTTGTGGCTATCTTCTTTTTTGAGATCCCCTTTCCGCTGCTGATTGCGTTCGCCGCTCTGATTGGCTTCATTGGCGGCAAGATCTGGCCCTCCCTCTTTTATGTGATTCAAGGACATAAGACGCCTGCGGCGGGGGATGATCCTCACGAGGCAACCGCCATCACTGATATGGCTGCTCAGCGCAAGCCTCCTCCTATGAGAGAATCTGCGCTGATCCTGGTTGTCTGTCTGCTGCTCTGGTTTGGGCCGCTGCTGATCCTGGCGGCTCTGCTCCGCCCTGATCATATCCTCGTGGTGGAAGGGTTCTTCTTCAGCCAGGCGGCTGTGGTGACCTTCGGCGGCGCATACGCTGTGCTGGCCTATATTGCTCAACAGGCTGTCGAAGTCTATGGATGGTTACAGCCGGGGGAGATGCTCGATGGATTGGGGATGGCCGAAACCACCCCTGGTCCACTGATTCAGGTGGTGCAATTTGTGGGCTTTATGGGCGCGTATCGTCAACCAGCGCCTTTTAACCCGATGTTGGCTGGGGTGCTAGGCTCGATTGTCACTACCTGGGTTACCTTTGTGCCCTGCTTCCTCTGGATCTTCCTGGGAGCGCCCTACATCGAATCGTTGCGGGGAAACAGATCACTCAGCACAGCGCTCTCGGCGATCACGGCAACGGTGGTGGGCGTCATCCTCAATCTGGCCGTTTGGTTCTCTATTCATGTCTTGTTTGGGCAGGTGAATGAAGTGCGCCAGATGGGGTTCCGTCTCTTGATCCCAGTTTGGGAGACCCTTGATTGGATGGCGCTCGTGATTGCTGTTGCTGCGCTGGTTGCCATCTTGCGCTTTCATGTGAGTATGTTCAAAGTGTTGGCGGCCAGCGCTGTTGCAGGCATCCTCTACTTCCTGCTTGGGAATGGATAATCGGGGACTATAGGTTCAATTTCCCAATCAGCAAGGGACGATTGATCCAGCGCAGCAGAGGCCGAATCAGCTCACCGCAAAGCCAACGCACCAGCCGAGGTTCTGTTTCCGCGGCAATGAGGACAATGTCTGGGTCGTGGATAGCGACTTCGTTGCGGATCTGTGTGTCGGGTTCGCCCCTGTGCAAGGCGATCCGCACTGAAATTCCTTGCTGTTGTAAATGACGGGCATACTGCTCCAATACTGCTCCAGACAGCGTCGCCGGCGAGAGTAAAATATCGGTAGGGGTCTGAATATACTCTCCCATCTGATGCAGCCGGGGCAACGCTGGCACAATCGGTAAGATCGAAACCATTGCAGGTTCAGCATAGGCCAGCCGTTCGGCCCAGGCCAGCGCGATCTGATCGTTCTCCTGACAACGCGATAGCATGAGAATATGGCGAATCGGCCAGCGCGGCTCCCGCACTATCAAAACTGACCGTTTCGACTGCTCCACCAGTCGATAAAGAGAGACGCCTCCGGTCAGCTGTTGCCACCAATGGCCGGAACCATCGCTCACCAGCAGCAGATCCCGATCCTTCCCCTGGGCGTGATGGTTCAACAGACGATCAAGATAGTTAGTATACGCAGCCATTTCACGCCAACGGACAGGACGGCTTTGAGGGGCGAGGATCTGGTTCATGCTACCCAACCTCGCGCGCCAGATAGGCTTTCGTCAACTCCTCTTGCGGTGACGTGAAGAAATCCTTCGCCGGGCCATGTTCGATCAGTTCACCCAACCACATAAAAAGGACATAGTCGGCCAGCCGCCGCGCCTGATCGATGTCGTGGGTGACGACGACGACGGTGTAGCGTTCGCGCAGCGTGTGCAACAATTTTTCGATCCCCCGCGCCGAGATAGGATCGAGCGAGGCCGTCGATTCATCACAGAGCAGGATCTCCGGCTCCACGGCCAGGGTGCGCGCCAGGCAGAGACGCTGTTGCTGCCCCACCGATAGCCCAGTGGCTGGGGCGCGCAGCCGATCTTTTACCTCCCCCCAAAGCCCCACCGCTTCGAGACGAGACTGAACAATGCTGTCCAGGTTGCCGTTGGTCCGCCCGTGGATACGCGGACCGTACGCAATGTTGTCGTAGATCGACATGGGCAGGGGGAACGGTTTCTGCGACAGCAGCCCCACACGCGTGCGGATCTCGGTCACGTCCTGCCCTTTGGCGTAAATGTCCTCGCCGTCGAGCAGCACCTGCCCTTCCACACGCACCGATTCGTTGAGTTCCAACAGCCGGTTGAAGCTTTTGAGCAGCGTCGACTTGCCACAGCCCGACGGGCCGATCACCGTGGTAATCTTGCGCGGCGGAATCGTAATCGAAACATCCTTGATGGCGTGCTGGTTGCCATACCAGATATTGAGGTTGTGGGTGGCTAGTTCGTGCATGGTTGCCTCCTAGCGAACAGTGTGGCGTCCCAGCCGGGACATGGAAAGATGGGCGAGCAGGCTGATCCCCAGGATCAAGACGGTGAGGATCAGGGCGGCGGCGTAGGCGCGCGCCTGCACCGCCGGGAAGGGCGTGCCCAACATGAAAAAGACGGCCAGCGGCAACGACGCTACCGGGCGCAGCAACGATTCGGGCATACTATCGGTATAGCCGGCCGTAAAGAGGACCGACGCCGCGTCGCCGATGCCGCGGCCAAAGGCCAGCAGCACGGCTGTCGCCAGCCCAGGGATCGACTGGCGCAGCAGCACGCCCATCCACTCGAAGCGGGTTGCCCCCAGCGAGAGTGTCACTTCGCGCAGGGCAGTGGGCGTCATGCTCACCACTTCATCCAACGTGCGCGCTAGAATAGGGAGGATGACAAGGGCCAGGGTAATGATCCCCGCCAGCAGCGAGGCGCGCAGCCCCAGCGAGATCATCAACGCAAAGCCGAACGCGCCGTAGACAATGCTGGGCATCCCCCATAGAATATCAAGGGAGAGGCGTACGGTACGCCGAAATCTTCCCTCACCCGCATAGGTGTGCAGATAGAAGACCAGCGGCACGGCCAGACAGAAGGCCAGCGCGGTGGCGCCCGTAGCCAGGTAGAGCGAACCGACAATGGCGTTGAGGATGCCGCCGCCGCCGCCCAGATAGAACGCCCCGCGCGGCGTCTGCGAGACCATCTCCCAACTTAGCGCGCCGATACCCCGCCAGAAGATGACGAAGAGAATCAACCCCAGCACCAGCGCCGCGCTGATCAAAGACAGGCGCATTAACCAGGTGAAGAAGAATGCTTCGATCTTGCGTCTCTGTTTGTGGTTCATGGCTTACCTTCCTTTGCCAATGCGCTCGATGATCAGCCTTGCGCCGATGTTGAAGAGCAGGATCACCAGCAACAACATGAGCGCTGCACTCATCAACGCAGATTCGTAGAGCGGCACCGACATCATCTCGCCGTAGTTGTTGGCGATCAACGCCGGCAATGGATAGGCCCCGTCGAAGAGCGAGCGGGGGATCTGCGGCATATTGCCCACCAACATCATCACCGCCAGCGTCTCCCCAAAGGCACGTGAGAAGCCCAGCACCACCGCAGCCAGGATGCCGGGCAGGGCGGCGTGACGCACCACACACTTGGTCGCTTCCCAGCGGTTGGCGCCCAACGAAAGCGTCGCCTCGCGCATAGCGCTGGGCACGCTGCGCATGACCTCATCCGTCACGGCCACGATCAGCGGAAAGACCATAATCGCCAACACAAACCCCGCTGAGAGCAATCCGTAGCCACTGGGGTTGGTCTGGCGGAAGAAGGGAATCCACGTCCCCAGCGTCTGATGGCTCCACGGTCCCAACTGATCGCGCACCAGCGGCACAATGAAGAGAATCCCCCACAGACCATAGACCACCGATGGGATGCCAACCAGCAGATCAATCAACGGTTTGAGCGTGGTGCGCAGGCGGGTTGTAGTGTATTCGGCCAGATAGATCCCGCTCAAGATGGCCGGGATGACGGCGATGGCGGCGGCGACGCCCGTCACTGCCAGGCTGCCGACGATGAAGGGCGCGAAGCCGAACATCCCCCGCATGGGATGCCAATCCTGCCCAGTGAGCAGATTCCCCAGAGGATACGCAGTCAACAGCGGCCAACTGCGCGCTGCCAGCAATGCTGTGATGATCAACACCAGGACACAGACAGCCAGTGATACCCAGCCAAAGAGGGTGCGCGCCAGCCGATCTTTTACGGCCCGTAGAAAGCCCAATCGTCTGGAGGTACCCCCCAGACGAGCTTGAGCCTGACTTAATACCCTTGTCTCTCTGCTAATTTCCATACATCCCTCCTTTCATTCACCAGACGTTATCGGGGAGACCTGCCAGGTTTTCTGCAACCTGGCGGGTCTCCGATAACGTCTGTTATGGCTGTCCAATCAACTCCAGCGCTTCCTGGATGCGAGCTTCGGGCAGGTTGATGTAACCGGCATCTGGCACAAAAGCCTGTCCATCGGTCAGCACCCAGCGGTAGAAGTCGCGGATCAACTCGTTGGGCTCGCCTTTGGTCACCAAATAGAGCGGACGCGCCGGCGGATAAGGATAGATCTCCGCAGCAATCGCCGCCGTCAGGTCATCCCGATCTTGGTAGAAATCCTCATCGGGATCGATCTGCCCGTTGCCATTCAAATCGATGGGGATCACCTGCAACCCTTCGTTGATGGCGCCCGTCGCCAGATCATAGGTGAAGCCGATGTTGTTGTAGCCGACGCCCAACGGGTCCTGGCGCACGGCCTCGGCCAACCCAGGGTCAGCGTTGACGGCTGTGCCGCTGAGATCCTCTTGAGCTACGCCGCCGCTGAACTTCGCCCACATTTCACCTGCGCCGGAGGCATCCGAACGGGTGTAGACATGGATCGGCTCTGTGGCGTCGGTCCCCAGCAACTGTCCCCAGGTGGTGATCTCACCGCTGATCCAGATGGCCGCAGCCTTCTCCGAGGTGATCCCGGTGGCGAGGAGTTGATAGCGATAGGGGTTGTTAGCGTTAAAGGTCCCCACCACAGCGTCAATGGTGACGGGCACGGGGAAAGCGCCCTGCGCCTCCTCTTCGGGTCGGGTCTCACGCGAGACCATGGCAATGTCCACGGCGTTGGAGAGGACATCGGTCATCCCTTTCCCTGCGCCGCCGCCCTGGATATCGAAGCGCACGTTGGGGTTCACTTTCTGATATTCCTCCGCCCAGACCGCCATCATGGGGAAGAGGGCGAAAGCGCCCGACACGTAGACGGTTGTCACTTCGCCGCCCGCGCTGGAGGAACCTCCCGCGGCCGGGTCACTGCTCCCCGACGTAGCGCCCGGAGCGGCTGAAGGCGTGGCGCAGGACGCGACTATCATCGTCAGCGCCAAAAGCCAGAATAGGATCTGTTTTGATTTCAAAAAAGTCATTGGGTCTACTCCTGGTCGTGCATGGTTGTTTGTATGTTTTCAATGGTTTGGCGTAGGGGCGGGTCTCCGTGCCCGCCCATAGCGGGTAGACACAGGGGGTCTACCCCTGAAGATACGTAGCTTTTATGTACAGGTTGGCTTCATCACAAGCACGGAACATTGGGCGTTATGCGAAGAACGATCCACGCCGTTGAGGACGTTGCGCACAAATTGTCCATACCCTTCGGCGGTGAGAACGAGCAGATCGTAGTCTTCCTCTTCCATCTCCTGGGCGATCTGTTGTACGGGTTCGCCCTCGCGCAGTTTGAGGCGGGCATGGATCTTATTGGCGCTGATATGGCGCAGGCAGCCCTGGATGTGTTCTCTCCAGACGCCGTTGCTGTTGAGCATCTGTTGAAACTGGCTGTAAGGAGCTTGTAAGATCGGCATCAGCGTAATCTCGGCGCCTGTATGCCGGATCAACGGGATCACCCAATCGAGCGCGTGTTCATCGGACGAATAGCCGCGCATTACCATGAGGATGCGCCGCAATGGGCGCTTGTCGTTGCGCGCCAGCAAAATGGGCGATGACGCCCGGCTGAACAACTCAGATGGCATCCCTTCAGCAGGACGCACCACCATCAGGCTACAGTGTTCGTGGTATGCCGTGGCAAGGAGCATCTCTAGATCCGCTTCAGGCGCAGATAGAATGGACACATCTTTGCCCGTGGCATCCCCAAAGAGATGAGCCAGTTCGGCTACCCCTGCGATCCCTGAGGGATGAGCGCTCCACGCCAGAATTTTGGACTGTGGCAGATCCTGTGCCGAGTAGAACTGCTCAAGCATCGCCCGAATCGCTTGGGGATGGCCGCGCACCGGCACCAGATCCATCCCCAATATCTCACGCAGACGAGCCAACCCGGTTCCATTTTCGGGGTGGGCCATGACCACGCTGGCCCGATCTTCTTCATAGGCCAGCGGTAAAGCCAGATAGTACATGGCAATCCCAAAAGGAATGCGCCCTATCAGCGCGGTATCGATGGCGATTTGGTTCAAATTCAGCAACGGCCGTAATGGCATTTCCCTCTCCTTATCTTCAGGATAAGGGAGGGGGGTAACAATTCCGGTGGCGGGGCGGTAACAAGTTGGTAACAGAGAAGGGGGAGAAGGCAAGGGAAGAAGGCAAAAGGCAAAGGGCAAAGGGCAAAAGTGGTGGGAGTGGCAGGTTTGCAGGTGGCAGGTTTGCAGGTTTGCAAGTGGCGGGTGACAATTGTTCACGCTTCACGCTTCACGCTTCACGCTTCACGCTTCACGCTTCACGCTTCACGTAATTCGCAATTCGCTTTTACAACGGTGTGAAGGGCCAGACCAGCGGCACGGCGATCATGGCGACGATGAAGATGAGGATGTTGAGCAATCCGCCGGTGCGGGGGAAGTCTGTAAAGCGGTAACCGCCCACCCCATAAACGAGGACATTGGCCTGGTGTCCAATCGGCGTGAGGAAGGTTGTAGAGGCAGCAATCGCCATCGACATCAGGAAAGGATAGGGCTGCAATCCCATGCCCACGGAGATGGCAATGGCAATGGGCGCGAGCAGCACAGCCGCCGCAGCGTTGGACATGATCTCGGTGATCAGCGTGGTGAAGATAAAGAGGCTCGCCATCACCAGCAACGGTCCGTACCCCCCTGTGAGGGATAGGATATGATCCGCCAGCCAGGCAGCCGTACCCGTGTGTTCGCTATCCATGGCAAGGCCCAGCGGCATCATCAGGGCGATCAAAAAGATGACGCGCCATTCGACGGCTGTGTACATGGTTTGAATTTTGACACAGCCGGTAAGGGCCATGAGCAACACACCCAGCATGGCCGCAACCGAAATGTGTAACACCCCGGTGGCGGCTGTACCAATCGCCAGCAACATGATCGCCAGTGCAATGGGCGCTTTGTTCAACTGCCGTGGTTCATGCTCAAGCCGGTTGACAACCAGAAAATCTGCATCGGTGGCAAGCTTTTTGATCGCAGCTTGCGAACCCTGCACGAGCATGAGATCCCCGCTTTCCAGCGGTTCCGATGTGGTATCGGCGCGGAAGATGCGCCCGCGACGTTTTAACGCCAACACCAATACGGCGTATCGCCGGCGAAAATCGATCTCGCGGATGGCGCGCCCGCGCAGTTGACTATTGGGGGCGATGACAATCTCGGCCAGCTCCACGCCGTCGCCGGTCAGATCGGTTTGGGTGAATTTGCGTTCCGCATAGAGGTTCAACAGCGTCCCCTGACGTTGGCTGAGGAGTTCGGTCAGATCCCCTTCGACGATCAGCCGATCTTCTGCTTCGAGTACCGTTTGAGGGACGGGCACAAATGCGAATGGTCCATTTTGTCCGCTACGCATCATGCGCAGAATGGTGAGGCCCAACTTGCGTTGAATGGGCGACGCTTCAATGCTTTGGCCGATCAGGGGCGATTCGGCAGGGATCACCAGTTCGGTCACATAGTCGGCCAACTGATACTGCTGCATGAGATCGCCAGCAACCCCGCGTTGGGGGATGAGATGGCGACCAACAAAGGCCAGATAGAGAATCCCTGTGATCATCACTGCCAGCCCGGTGGGCGCGAAATCAAAGAGTTTGAATCCCTCGAAGCCGTGTTCTTCGAGCGCAATCGAGACGAGAAGATTGGGCGGCGTGCCGATCAAGGTGACAAGCCCACCGAGCAGTGAGCCGAACGAGAGGGGAATGAGGAGCTTTTCCGCCGGGTATTCTGATTTGCGGGCGATCACAAAGATGGTGGGCAGCAGCACAGCCACGGCGCCGATATTGTTCATAAACGCAGACATGATCCCCACGCAGAGCATCACAGCGATGGTGAGCCGGATCGGGCTTGCGCCGCCAATCTTGATGACAATCTGCGCAAGATAGTCGGCGACGCCTGTGCGTACCAGGCCCGCACTCAAGATAAACATGGCGATCACGGTGATCACGGCAGGGTTGCTAAACCCCGAAAAGCCCTCCTCAATGCTGACAAATCCGCCCAAAAGCAGGATCAACGTCACGCCGAGCGCTACAATATCTGGGCGCACCACCTCAAAGGCGAAGAGCAGCATCGCCACCCCAATCAACCCCAAAATCACAAAATGCTCCAAAACTAACCTCCTCAGGTCAATTCGCTCTTATTCAATTTCCCCAACATCGCCCAGCGCGTACCCAATCCCAGGGATGGTTTCGATGACGCCGGCGTCGGCGGATTCGGCTTCGAATTTGGCGCGCAGGCGATAGACCAATTGCTTCAACATGGCGCGGTCGCCGCCGTCGATGCCCCAAACCGCGCTGATCAACTGATCCGCCGGCGCAACCTGACCCGCGTTGATCATCAGTGTTTCCAACAGACGGCACTCTAGCAAAGTCAGGCGGATGGAAGCCTGCTTGCGCCAGGTTGCTTCGCTGCGGCTGCGGTCAAGGATGAGATCGCCCACCGTCAGCAAACCGGGCGGCGTTGCCCCCTCCACCCGGCGCAGCACAGCGCGCACCCGCGCCACCAGTTGGCTGGGGCTGAAGGGCTTGACAATATAATCGTCCGCCCCCAGTTCCAACCCCTGGACGATGGCTTCATCCCCGCTGCGCACACTGAGGATGATAATCGGCGTCTTGCTCACACGGCGGATCTGTCGACAGACCTCCAGCCCGTCGAGCTTGGGCAGGTTCAGGTCGAGGATCAACAGATTCGGCTCCTCCTCTTCCCACGTGGCGAGCGCGGCTTCGCCATCGTAGGCGGTGACGACCTCAAAGCCAGCCCGACGCAAGGTGAACGAAAGCACATCGGACAGGGATAGATCATCTTCAACCACTAAGATTCTCATGGGGGGATTCTCCGCTTATTGGCAGTTGGAACCAGAAGATTGAGCCTCCCTCAGCCCGATCTTCAATGCCCACCTCTCCGCCGTGGGCCTCAACCGTCGTCTTGACCACATAGAGCCCCAGCCCCGTCCCCGATGGCGATTCACTCGACGCATCCACACGCACAAAATTACGGAAGATGTTGGCCCGTTCGCTGGACGGGATGCCGGCTCCCCGATCGGCGATGGCTATCCGCACCCTATCATGGCCTTGTTCAATCACCAAATCAATGGGCGCGCCCAGCGGACTATATTTGCTGGCGTTGGTGAGCAGATTGACCAACACTTGGGTAAGCCGGGCCTGATCCCCGTTGACGGGTGTCAGATATGCGGGCGCGCTCAGCGAGATAGACTGTCTTCGCCGTTCGAGCAGTGGACGGACCAATTTGAGCGCGTCAGCGATAATTTCATTCAGATCGCGCGGGCGGCGTCTCAGCACAAAGCGGCCTGCCTCAATGCTGCTGCTTTCGAGCAGATTGTCGATCAGGGTCTGGAGGCCCAACAGGCTGACATGGACGGGCTTGAGCAGATTGCGCATCTCCGCCGCCGAGAGATCTTCGCGCTCGTCTGTCAACAGTTCGATGGAGGCGTTGAGCGTGCTAAGCGGCGTACGGAATTCGTGCGTAATGTTGGCAAGAAAATAAGCGCGCAGGTGGCGCAGCGTCTCCTCTTCAGTGATGTCGCGCAGCACCAACGCCATCTGTGGCGCATCCCCGCCGGGATCGGTCAACTGCGCCGCGGTGATCTCCAGCACCGTCTTGCGGCTGATCGTGATCGGCGCGCTGATCCGGCGCGGGGAACGCAACCCCGGACGGCTGGCGAAGCGGGGCGTCCTCTGCCCACGGTTGGCCTGGGGGATAATGCTGACCCGCGCCGTTCCTCCGTGCGGCGGCAGCAGATCGAGGAATTGGGCGCTGCCCTCTTCCGCCACCACAAAGAGATCGTTCATCTGCTTGCCAACGGCCTCTTCGGCGGATAGAGCGGTCAAGGCCGCCGCCTTTTGGTTCAAAAAGGTGATCCGCCCCTGATGATCAAAGGTGACAACGCCCTCGGCCACCGATTGGACAAGGCTGTCCAGCCAGGCATGGGCGTGGGCCAATTCATCGAGCGCAGCTACCATCCGCTGTTGGCTTTTTTGCAGCGCTGTCGCCAGCGTTGTCACCTCAAGCGGACCGGATACGGCAGGCACAGACGCTGTGAGATCGCCGCTGCTGATCCGCTCGGCAGCGCCAGTCATGTGGCGCAGCGGCGTGGTCAGCCGTCGCACATACAAGATGCCGAGAACAAGGCCGATCAGCGCCACCATCCCTGTGCTGGCAGCCAAAATGAGCAGGGCGCGCCGTTCGGTTGCGATGAGCCTGCCTGCGGGTAGAGCGACTTCGATCCAGATCCTTTCGGCGTCAGCGCTCGATATGGGAAAGCGGGTCACATAGTAAGGTCGCCCGTCCATATAGCGCAGGCTGCGAGCTGGCTCGTCCATGAGCGTGTCGATCCGCTCAAATTGGGCGGTTGTGATTGCGCCGGCGATGGTACTCTCCATGCGCGTACCGTCTGCGCTCAGGATACTCTGCTCCACGCCGGTGTCCGACGCCAGTTGGCGCAGGAAGTCGGCGTCGAGCCAGTTGCCCACCACCGTCCGCCCCATCGCTTCCCCCGATGGTTCAGCAACCACCCAGCGCGAAACAAAGCTTATCGATCTACCCTCTACCTGCGCGAACTGTGCCGGCATGGGCTGCGGGCAAACCTCGAAGAGAGGTGTACCCGCCAGCGGACGGCCCTCCACAGAACACAGGATCAGAATATCCAGCCCACTCTGGCGGCGAAAGGCTTCCAAATAGGGACCCATCTCAGCTTCATCCCCATCGCGCAACAGCCGGGCCAGCGTCGGGCGCTCGCTCAAGAGCGTGGCGAGCGCTGTCAATCGATCCTGTTCAGCCTGGAGCAGCGACTGTGTTGATTCC
>JAHBVG010000121.1 GCA_019637695.1 Caldilineaceae bacterium
TCCTCAAACTGATGGAAGCCATCCTGCGCGAGGTGGTGGACGTGGCCCACGCCCAACAGATCGACTTGGACTACGACGAACGCTGGGAGGCCATTACCTCGCTGCTGAAACGTGCGGTAGGCGGCAAAGCTTCGATGCTGCAAGATGTAGAGGCGCGCCGCCGCACTGAGATCGACGTGATCAACGGCGCGATTGTGGAAGCAGGTCACCGTTTCGGCATTCCCACCCCTACCAACCAGGCGATGGTCTGGCTGGTAAAATCACTGGAAGAGACATTCTAGAAGGAGTAGCCCCATGCCTGTTTCGATTCGTTTTTTCGGCGTTGCCGCCTATGAACTGATCACCGATCAGGGTCAGCACATCCTCATCGATCCTTTTTTGGATGGCAACCCCAATAACCCCATGAAGGCGGATCAGTTGGAGCAGGTGGACCTGGTCCTGGTCTCCCATGCCGCTTTCGATCATCTGGGCGATACCCTGGCGATAGCCAGGCGCACGGGCGCGCCGGTGATCTGTGGCGGCGAGGTAAAGGCTTATTTGATGGCGTATGGCCTGCCCACAGAGCAGATCCGAGCCACTACCTGGGGCATTGCTGTGGAAGTAGCCGGTGTGCGCGTGCAGCCGGTGGAGTGCCATCATTGGTCGCAGATCACCATGCCCGATGGCAGCTACGCCTCTGGTCAGCCGATGGGCTTTGTGATCTACGCCGCGCCGGATGTGCGTTTCTATCACTATGGCGACACAGCTATCTTCAGCGATCTCAAGTTGATCGCCGAACTCTACGCGCCGACCATCGGCTGTATAGGCATCAGCCAGCCCTGGCAGATCACGGATCAGGTGCCTGGCCCTGGCCGGATGATCACGGGCGAAATGAGTCCGCGCGAGGGGGCGTTGGCCGCGCGCTGGTTGGGTCTAGAAACAGTACTGCCCTGCCACTATATTGATGCGGATAACGACGACGTGCGTGAATTCGAGCGTCATCTGGCCGTGGCCGCAGCAGCAGGGGAACGCGTCCCTCGGTTGGTGGTGATGAATCCGGGGGATGTGATTGAGGTATAGTGCGTAGTGCGTAAACGATTCTCCGGCGTCACTTGTTAACTTCAAGTTGCCACCGGTTAACGGCCAAAGGACGGAACGATGAAAGCAGCAGTGATTACCGCACCCCATGAAATGATCGTCGGTCAGCAGGAGGTGGCGCGGCCAGGGGCAGGAGAGATATTGGTGAAGGTCAACGCTGCTGGCATCTGCGCCGGGGATATGTACATCTATCAGGGCAAAAACCCGTATGCCACCTATCCAGTGGTGGGAGGACATGAAGTATCCGGGATGGTAGCGGAACTGGGCGCAGGGGTCAATGGCCCCGTATTGGGGACGTCTGTGGTGGTGGAACCCTTTATCGGCTGCGGGCGCTGCTACCCCTGTCGGGTGGGAAAATCCAACTGCTGCGCCAATCTAAAGGTGATCGGCGTCCACCATCCTGGCGGCTATGCCGAGTACCTCACCGCGCCGGCGCCAAACATTCATGCCGTCCCGGCCGGCGTCTCGCCGCTCTTTGCCAGCTTTGCCGAGCCGGTGGCGATTGGCGTACAAGCCTGCCGCCGCGGCGAGATCTCCGCCGGGGAACTGGTGTTGATCCTGGGCTGTGGACCCATCGGCTTGGCGCTGATCGAAGTAGTCAAGGCGTACGGCGCTCATCCTGTGGCAGCGGATCTACTGCCTTCGCGCCTGGAGACTGCGGCAACATTGGGCGCGCAGACGCTCCTGGCCGATGAGCATCTACTAGGGCGGGTGCTGGAGAGGACGGATGGCGAAGGCGCGCCCGTGGTGATCGAGGCTACAGGCAACCCCAAAGCCATGGAACAGACGGCAGCGTTGGTGGCGGCAGGCGGGCGCATCGTCATTGTCGGCCTCGTCAAACAGGGGATCGATGTTGCCTTCCCCGGTCTCGATTTTACGCGCAAAGAGATGACCATTGTCGGCTCACGCGCCTCGGTGGATTGCTTCCCCCAGGCGCTGGAACTGCTGGCGTCGGGTCATATCACCTATCCTCATATGGCTACCACGTTTAGCATGTGGGACGCGCCAGTCATCTTCGCCGAACTGGATCGCAATCCAGGGATGGTCCATAAGGGTGTGCTTACCCTCTAGCGCACTACGGCGTAAAAATTTAGGCGGTTCGCATAACGCGTGGCGCGTGGACAAGTCTACGCACTACGCTAGGGACATGCCCAGTTTTTCTATAATATGCCAGGTTAAGAACGGTCTCCTTTTCACCAATCTTCTCGCTCCACGCCTTTATATAACTCAGGTTATATCTCTTATCTATATCGTAGTACTGGCGCGTTGTCGCTTCCAATGGTTGAATGGGAGGCGACAACGCTTGTTTGTGTGGCCGCAGGGTTGTAACAGAAGAATGGCCCGAACAAGCTTAACCGATAACATGTTCAACGACTATTTGCCGGAAACCCGGTAAGGAGGGAATCGAATGGATCTTTTATGGTGGGCGATCATTGCTCTGGTTGTGGCGGTTGTAGCCGGCGCGCTAGGATTCACCGGAGTCGCCAGCGGCGCGGCCACGATTTCGAAATGGCTCTTCGCCATCTTCCTGATCATCGCCGTTGTCATCTTCATTATGGCCCTGCTGGGCGGCGCGCTGATTACCTAATTGGGCGAGCAGACATAAGTACAACGCGGTAGAGGATGCCAGACAGGTTCAGGTGTAGTGCGTAGTGCGTGTCTAACCATTGGCAACTTTCGCCGGTTGTACTCATTGAATACAGTCAGCGGAGAGGTGGGCGTTGGATCGATTCGATCCAACGCCCACCTCTCCGCGTGATCTTCTGTACCCATGCGAGACACCCGAAGGCCACCCTCCTTTTTAGAATTGTGATATAGATTCGTGTTAAACTTCACACAAGACATGCGTGTGAGAATCCAGATCCCAAAGGATGGTTTGTGGATAAGATTTTGATCGTCGAAGATGAACCCGCATTGATCGAGACGCTGGAGTATAACCTCTCGCGCCAGGGCTATCGCGTCACAACGGCACAGGATGGCTTCTCGGCATTGGCAATGGCGCGCCAGGCGCACCCTGATCTCATCCTCTTGGACGTGATGTTGCCTGGTCTCGATGGGTTTGAAATCTGCCGCATTTTACGTCAGGAGATGAATGTCCCCATTCTGATCCTCACGGCGCGGGACGATGAGGTGGATAAGATCGTCGGGCTGGAGGTGGGCGCTGACGACTATTTAACCAAGCCTTTTAGTATGCGCGAACTGTTGGCGCGGATCAAGGCTCATCTGCGCCGTGTGCGTTTGATCCGCGAGGAAATGGGCAGCGAAGACGAGACTCCAAACGGGACAGCAATCACGCAACGCAAATTGGTCTTCGATAACCTCGTCCTCGACCCAGACCGACACGAGGTTCTGCTCAATGGGAATGTACTGCATCTCAAGCCCAAAGAGTATGAATTGCTCGTCTTCCTGGCGCACAACCGGCGCATTGTCCTGGGCCGCGATCTGATCCTTGAGCGGGTGTGGGGTTGGGATTACAGCGGCGGCAGCCGCACGGTGGATGTCCATGTGCGCTGGCTGCGCGAAAAGATTGAAGTAGATCCTGCCGATCCCCAACGCATTGTCACCGTCCGCGGCACTGGCTATCGGTTCGAGGGATGATGCGAATTACGAGTTGCGAATTGCGAATTGCAAACCTGTAACACACTATCGTCTCAACCACTTTTGCCTTTTGGTTGCCGACCGCTGCGGTCGGGCTGCCTTTTGCCTTCTCTTCTGCGCTTCCTGCTACCTGCTCTTTGCTACCTGCTTCTCCATGTTCCAACTTCATTCTTTGCGCTGGCGAATTGCTCTGACCTACCTGGTCTTGATCATTGTGATCATGGCCGGGTTGACGTTCTTTTTAACAAGACAGGTGCGCACAGCGGCGCTGGAGACGCTGGGGGAAAGACTGCACGCCAATGCCATCCTGCTTGCCAACGACCATCCTCTGCGTGAGGGTCTGGCGGGGCAACGATGGCAGCCCGGCGCAGAGGATCTGGAAAGCATGGTAAAGGAATGGGCAACGCTCATCGATACCCGTATCACTCTGATTGGGATCGATGGCGTCGTCCTGGCCGATTCAGAAACGGATGCGATTCGGCTAGAAAACCATCGTCAGCGAGAAGAAGTGGCCGCAGCTCTGAGCCAGGGCCAGGGCGAAAGTATCCGCTTCAGCCGAACCACCAGCATGGATATGTTCTACCTCGCCGTGCTGATCCCCGCTCCCGAAGTCACCGCTGCCGGTGTCGGCGTAATGCGGCTGGCCCTTCCCCTCTCCAAAGTCGAGGAAAGCGTCGCGCCACTTCGTACGGCTGTCCTCGTGGGCGGCCTGATTGCCATGCTCTTCACTGCCCTCCTCTCCATCTTCATCGCCGAGCGGATCGTACGTCCTGTGCGCAGGCTGACCCATGTCGCCACGCAGATGGCGCAGGGCAATTGGGGGGATCGCCTCTACCCCACCCGTCAGGATGAAGTCGGGCAGTTGATCCGCGCCTTCAACGCTATGGCCGAACGGTTGCAAATCCAAATGAGCTTTTTGCAGCGCGAACAGGAACGGCTCGCTATCGTACTCGCCAACATGGTCGACGGGGT
The DNA here is from genome assembly GCA_019637695.1 of Caldilineaceae bacterium. Classification (GTDB taxonomy): domain Bacteria; phylum Chloroflexota; class Anaerolineae; order Caldilineales; family Caldilineaceae; genus RI-153. The sequence continues at coordinate 4,648 of JAHBVG010000121.1, forward strand.
GCTGATCCTCAACAGCGATGGTCGCGTCCAGATGATCAACCCGGCGGCGGCGCGTCTCTTGCACATTAACGCTCAGCGCGCCCATAACCTCTCCTTTGTGCAGGTTGTGCGCGACCATCGCCTTGTCGATCTGTGGCAGAACGCGCAACAGGGGGAAGCGCAGGAGGAATTGATCCTGGAGGTGGATCGGCGTGTGATCCGCGCCCTTGTCACTCCCTTTTGGGATGGGCTACAACACGGCTACATTATGATCCTGCAGGATCTCACCCAACTACGCCGGCTGGAGACCATGCGCCGCGATTTTGTCAGCAATATTTCCCATGAACTGCGCACGCCGCTGGCGTCCCTGCGCGCGCTGGTCGAGACTTTGCGCGATGGCGCGCTTGAGGATCCACCGGCTGCTCAACGCTTTCTAGATCGCATCGAGACCGAGGTCGACGCGCTGGCGCAGATGGTGCAGGAATTGCTCGAACTCTCGCGCATTGAATCGGGCAAGGTTCCGCTCAAACTGCGCCCCACACCGGTCAGCGATATTATCATGCGCCCAGTGGAACGGCTGCTGCCCCAGGCCGAACGGGCCGGCGTTGATCTCGTCATCGATATGCAAGGTGGGCTTCCCTTCACCCTGGCAGACGCCGAACGTGTCCAGCAGGTGATCACCAACCTGGTTCACAACGCCATCAAATTTACCCGGCCGGGCGGCAGCATCACCGTGCGCGCCTCTCAAAACGCGGACAACCTCGATCATGTGATCATCTCCGTTGCTGATACCGGCGAAGGCATCTCTGCCGAAGAGCTTCCTCGCATCTTTGAGCGTTTCTACAAAGTGGATCGCGCCCGTACTGCTGGCGGCACCGGATTAGGCCTGGCGATTGCCAAACATATGGTGCAGGCGCATGGCGGCGAGATCTGGGCCGAAAGCATAGAAGGCAAGGGCAGCACTTTCTCGTTCACCCTCCCTACCGTTAAATAACCTCTTACTCGCTCTTAATCAGTTGTTAACGCAAAGTTGAATGGACATGCGCGTTTGTTAATCATTGTCCTTTATGCTACCCATGCGGTGGAATACTTTCTGCTGCATCTCTTCAACAGGGAATTTACGCTGTTGCTATGCGACAGATGAGTTAAATCCTACAACTCTCAATCATCGGAGGAATACGTATGCGTCGTTTGTTATTTGCGTTGCTGGCCCTGACTGCCCTTGTGCTGGTTGCCTGTGGCGCGCCTGCCCCTGCCCCTGCTGCCCCCGCTCCGGCAGCAACTCAACTGCCTGCGGCTGAAGCACCCGCAGTCGAGATGGCCGAAGGTGAATTGCCCGAAGTCAATCCTTTGGAACTGAGCGGACCGATTATTATCGCTGGTAGTTCTACTGTTTACCCACTGACCGAAGCCATGGTCGAGCGCTTCCAGAACGAAGGGTTTAGCGGCAATATTACTGTTGACAGCATCGGCTCAGGCGCTGGTTTCGAGCGCTTCTGTGTCGCTGGCGAGAGCGATATTTCCAATGCCAGCCGCCCGATTCGCGAGTCTGAGGTTGCCAACTGCCAATCGATTGGCCGTGAACCCCTGGAAATCCGCGTGGGCACCGACGCCCTGGCCGTTGTCACCCATCCTGACAACGACTTCGCCACGGACGTGACAATCGAAGAACTCGCCTTGCTCTTCTCCACCGCTACGCTTTGGTCTGATGTGCGCCCGGAATGGCCGGGTGAGCAGATCCAGCGCTTCAGCCCTGGCACCGACAGTGGGACCTTTGATTACTTCGTCGAAGAGGTCTTTGGCAGCAACCAGGAACCCATCCTCAGCGCCGCTAATTTGCAGCTCAGCGAAGATGACAACATCCTCGTGCAAGGTGTCGAGGGGAGCCTGTACGGCATCGGCTACTTTGGCTACGCTTACTATGAAGAAAATACTGGCCGCTTGAATGTTCTCAATATCGACGGCGTCGAGCCGACCGCCGAGACCGTGGACTCTGGCGACTATCCGTTGGCCCGTCCTCTCTTCATCTACTCTGCGCCAAGCATTTTATGCGAAAAGCCGCAGGTAGCAGGGTTCGTCAACTTCTACCTGACCTATGTAAATGAAGAGGTGATTCGAGTCGGCTACTTCCCGGCTGACGAGAATGCCCTGGCTGGGGCGCGTGACAACTGGATTGCCGCAATGGCATCCTGCGGGCAGTAACAACGTCAATAGACAATCTGGTTTCCCTCGGCTGCCTACCGATAGTTACGGAGACAACTGGGGAGGGGAATTTCCCCTCCCCAGTTGTCCATGAGTCGTGTAGGGGCACGGGTGGGGCGAAAGCAAACGCGGACACTGCGTCCGTCGCTTCATTGGCGAGCTTTATTCTCGCCCCACCCGTGCCCTTACGATACGTAGATGTATAGTTACAAGCAGAGTCATTTTAGTATTTGGATGTAAAGAGAGGGGATCGATCGTGGCACAAGATACGAATCGACTCATATCCACAGCGCCAACGGAATCAGCCCGAAGACCACTCATCGGGGGAGAGCAACATCGGTCTGTCACCACCGATGACGAGCCAAAGCCTGATCTGCGCCGCCAGCCCCGCTTAGGAGAATCCTTGATTCAGGGTTTTCTCTTTCTCTGTGGGGCAATTTCTATTTTGACAACCGTAGGCATTGTCTACGTGCTGGGGCAAGAATCAATTCGTTTCTTCCTCAGCGATGAAGTTTCGTTAGTGGAATTTTTTGGCTCAACCACCTGGCAACCCGCCATCGGGCAATTTGGGGTCTGGCCCTTAGTCACATCCACCTTGATGGTCAGCCTGATTGCAATGGTGGTGGCTCTGCCGTTGGGGTTGGGCATCGCCATCTACCTGAGCGAGTACGCTTCGTTGCGGGCGCGCAGCATCCTCAAGCCGATCCTTGAGGTGTTGGCTGGGGTTCCGACAGTGGTCTATGGCTATTTTGCAGTGACCTTTATGACGCCGCTGCTGCGTTCCATCTTTGGCGTCAATGTTGTCAATATCTACAACATCGCCTCGGGTGGGATCGTGGTGGGCATCCTCATTATTCCGCTGGTCAGTTCGATGAGCGAAGATGCGCTGCGTGCGGTGCCGAATTCCTTGCGGCAGGCGGCCTATGGTTTAGGCGCAACCAAACTGGAGACAGCCGTGCGCATCGTCGTCCCGGCGGCGCTTTCGGGGATTGCGGCTGCCTGCCTCATCGCCGTTTCCCGCGCCATTGGGGAAACCATGATTGTGGCGCTGGCTGTGGGGGCCGGGCCAAAATTTACCTTCAATCCCTTTGACTCCGCCGAAACCATGACGGGGCACATCGTCCGCATTAGCGGCGGGGATCTCAGTTACAACACGCTGGACTACAACAGTCTATTTGCGATTGGTCTGCTCCTCTTCTTTATGACCCTGGGCCTGAACCTCATCAGCCAGCAGATCGTTCGCCGCTTCCGCGAGGTGTACGAATGAGTGTCGATATTGAACGATTGGAGAACGCCGGTTCGTTACCGGCGGGCGAGGAATATCGTCGTTTGACGATTGCGCGCCAGCGGCGTGGACAGATCTGGGCGATTGTCTTCCAGCTATCAACGCTGATCGGGGTTTTGGCGCTCTCGGCGCTGCTCTACACGATTGTGAATCAGACCTTTGGTCTGGCGGCAATCACCAACACAGTGGATCCAGGGTCTCTGGCGGTAAACAACGTTCCGCTTGAGGATCTGTCTCAAGAGCAACTGGTGGAAGTCCTGCGCGCCAACGTATCCTCTGGGTTAATGCGTCGCTTTGAATTTGATCAGCCCTTTGCGGAACGGAGCGCGGGCAACGTCTACGATCTGATCGAAGAGTGGGTGATCAAGCCGCGTGTTGAAGCAAGCTGGCGGTTGGTGGATTCCTTGCTCAATCGCCGAGAAATCGAAGCGCTTGTGGCAGAACGTTATCCCACTGCGGATTTACAATTCCGCAGTTGGGTCAGCATGGATTTCATCACCTCTCCACAGTCGAGCGATCCAACCCTGGCGGGCGTGCGTTCGGCCATCTATGGCTCGCTTTGGACGATCTTCATTACGATCCTGTTTGCCTTTCCAATTGGGGTGGGCGCGGCCATCTATTTAGAAGAATACGCCCGCCATGATCTCTGGTTCAACCGCCTGATCCAGACCAACATCAACAACCTGGCTGGCGTCCCTTCGATCATCTATGGCATGTTAGGATTGGCTATTTTTGTCCGTACAATGGAACCGTTTACCAGTGGCGCTATTTTCGGCTCTGGTATTGATACAACGGCCAATGGCCGCACGATCATCTCCGCCGGTTTGACCCTGGCTTTGCTGATCCTGCCCCTGCTGATCATCAACGCACAGGAGGCAATCCGCGCCGTGCCCAGCACATTGCGCCAGGCAGGTTATGGACTGGGCGCAACCCAGTGGCAGGTGATCTGGCATCACGTACTGCCGTCGGCGCTGCCCGGCATCCTCACCGGGACGATTCTGGCCGTCTCGCGCGCCATCGGCGAGACGGCGCCGCTGGTCGTTGTCGGCGCGTCGACCTTTATCACCCAAGATCCGAGTGGCCCTTTCTCGAAATTTACTACTCTGCCCATTCAGATCTACCAATGGACAGCGCGCCCGCAGGCGCAGTTCCGCAATATTGCCGCTGCCGCCATTGTTGTGCTGTTGGTGATGTTGCTGACGTTGAATGCCAGCGCCGTCATCCTGCGCGATCGCTTTCAGCGCCAAAATCTATAAAATCAGGAGATCGTACTTATGAGCATTTCTTTAGCCAACCCTGTGCGTGGTCACTCATTTGATAATTTCCAAGGGCAACCGTCGGGCGAGATGGCAATTTCGGCCAGCGATCTCAATATCTTCTACGGAGCCTTCCGCGCTGTGCGCGATGTAAATTTGCAGATCCCCAAACGGCGCATCACCGCTATGATCGGTCCTTCGGGCTGCGGCAAAAGCACCGTGCTGCGCGCCTTCAACCGTATGAACGATCTGATTGTCGGCGCTCGTGTGGAAGGGGATATCTCATTCTTGGGGCAAAATATCTACGCGCCCCACGTAGATCCTGTTGAGGTGCGCCGCCGGATCGGCATGGTTTTTCAGAAGGCCAATCCGTTCCCCAAGTCGATCTATGAAAATGTAGCCTGGGGCGCACGCATCAATGGCTTCAAAGGGGATATGGATGTACTCGTCGAGCAATCGCTGCACGGCGCTGCCCTGTGGGACGAAGTCAAGGATAAGTTGCAGCAGAGCGCGTTGAGCCTTTCCGGTGGGCAGCAGCAGCGCCTCTGTATTGCCCGCGCCATCGCCATCAAACCCGAAATCATCCTCATGGACGAACCGGCTTCGGCGCTCGATCCGATTGCCACGCTCAAGATCGAAGATCTCATGCAGGAATTGGCGCAGCAATACACCATCATCGTTGTCACCCACAACATGCAGCAGGCGGCGCGCGTCTCTGACTTTACAGCTTTCTTCATGGTGGACGACCATCGCGCCGGTCATCTTGTTGAATATGGACCTACGCAGCAGCTCTTCACCCGTCCTAAAGACAAGCGCACCGAAGATTACATCACAGGGAGATTCGGCTAAGGTGAATACATCACAAAGCAAGAAACGCGTACTCTTCCTTTGCACTGGCAATTCCTGTCGCAGCCAGATGGCGGAAGGATTGGTCAACCATTTCCTCGGCGACCGCTGGCAGGCTGTCTCCGCCGGTTCGCAGCCATCGGGATATGTCCACCCGCTCTCGATCCGCGTCATGGCCGAGTTGGGGATCGACATCAGCGCCAATCGCTCCAAATCGGTGATCGAATTCCGCAACGAAGCGCTCGATCTAGTGATCACCGTCTGCGACAGCGCCGCCGAGAACTGTCCGCTCTGGCTGGGCAAAGAAAAGGTCGTCCACATTGGCTTCATCGATCCGGCAGAGGCGCAAGGCAGCCTTGAAGAAAAGCTGATCGTTTTTCGCCAAGTGCGTGATCAAATTCAGCAAACTGTGTTAAACTATTTGAACCAACAACTGCCAGCCACTGCCAACAACGCTTCCCTCTGACCTGGCTAAAGGAGTTTAGGATGACACGCAAACTTTTCGATTTGGAACTCAACCAATTGCAGGATGATGTTCTGATGATGGGCAGTATGGTGGTTCAGGCGTTGAGGGATGCAGTCGATGTACTAAAACGGCAGGATGTTGAAGGTGGACAACGGCTGATTGATGGCGATGCTGTAATCAACAACAAGCGCTACAACATTGAAATGCGCGTGCTTACCTTGATCGCCACCCAGCAACCCATGGCTGGAGATCTGCGCTTGCTCGCCGCCATCCTGGAGATCGTGACCGAATTGGAGCGCATCGGCGACTATGCCAAGGGGATCGGCAAGATCACCATGCTGTTGGGGCGAGAACCGCTGATGAAGCCGCTGGTCGATATCCCCAAAATGTGCGACAAAGTGTTGGATATGTTGCGCCGCGCGCTGGACGCCTTTGTGGAACAGGATCTCGAAGTTGCCCGTACTCTGCCCAGCGAAGATGACGAAGTCGACGATCTCTACAATAAGGTTCAGCGAGATCTCCTCGATATTCTTCTAGAGAAACCCGCATTGATGGAGCGCGCCAACTACATCCTCTGGGCGGCGCACAATCTGGAACGCGCCGCCGACCGCGTCACCAACATCTGCGAACGCATCATCTTCACCGTTACTGGCGAACTGGTAGAGATGGACGCAAGCTAGAGAAGTTTGAAGGGTGAAGGGTGAATTTTATTCCTTCACCCTTCACCCTTCAAACTTCCCCTTCATCGGTGAATCGTGGATCAATCGTCCATCCCGGGCGGCAAAAGCTGGTAAGCTTACAAAAGTATCTGTTTTGGTATGTCCGCGCTTGCACATTTCCTAAAACGTGGCAAAATACTCAATCAAAGACGTGTTCCACTGAACTCCCCCGGGTGGGCGAGCCGCTGCTATAGAAGCGCTCTTATTGTCTGCTCCCCCTTTTTGTCCGATTCCTTGAAAGTGCCTGAGGAGGATTCCAATGCACAATCGTCGTTTATCACTGTGGGCAACCTGGCTGCTTGTCGCCGTGTTCGTCCTCTCTGGCTGTGCGCCGCGTACCAATGTGGGTTCTGCATCCACCGGGGTAGACGCTTCGGCAAAACTCGTCGTCGACCTGCCAGCCATTGCCATTAACATCTCCGAAACCGGCGTCGCCTCGCTGGGCAATGTCCCCATCGCCCAATTGGGCAGCCTGGTTGGCCTTGATCTTTCGGCGCTCTCGGTGCCGGAAGCGTGGGTCGATTTCCTGGTTAGTGGCAACATTCAACATCTTCAGATCAACAACACCGCCAGTGGGCTACTGATTCTGGTGAACGGTGAACGTATTCCCTCCCTCTCTTATGAAGGAGGCGCGCTGACCGCAACCGCCGAAGCGCTGAGTTCGTTGGGGATGGCCGTCCCCATGTTAGACATTATGCTGCCGATGGTCAACAAATTGGGCCTGGGCATCGTCGTCCGCTTTCCTGTGGCCGAGGGGATCGCCGCGATTCCGCTTTATGTGAATGGCAATGGCAGCGCTGCCGCTATCGCCCAAAAAGCACAGAAGGATTTCCTCATGGCTGTCGGCGCGCCGCCGCGCATCAACCTGCCCGTCTTTTACAAACCCGATGGCAGTTGGACTGTCGGCAATCTCACCGAAACTGAGTGGTCGGCGCTGACCGGTATGCCCTTCTACGCCTTGCAGATGAATCCATTCTGGGTCAACCGCCTCTCACTTTCGGGGATTGCCCAACTCGGCATTAGCACAAGCCAGGCCGGGATTCAGATCAGCATCAACGGCAACGCTCTGCCCACGCTCACCTGGGCCGACGGCGAAGTACTTCATTTGCTCAATTTGGCGGATCAAACGGGGCTGCTCGACATGATCGCCCCTGGCATGAACATGAACGAAATGCTGGCGATGATCTCGCAACTCCTGCCCATGATCACCACCGCTGATTTTGATCTCACTGTCCACATGCCGGATTCTGCCCTAGCCCGGCGGTAAAGATTGGCTATGAAAAGGGGCGTGGCTGCAAGCCACGCCCCTTTTGGGTTCAAGAAGGGATAGGTGACTGGGGATAGATGACTGGGAAGCGGAAGCCCAGTCACCTATCCCCAGTCACCTTTTTCAACATTCGCCCGTCATATAGAGTTCGCCGCGGGTAAAGCCGCGGCTGGCATAATAGGCTTGCGTCCCCGTGGCGGAGATGACGCTAATGCGCTCGAAGCCAGCCGCGCGGCTGATGCGTCGCGCTTCCTCGATCAAGCGGGTTCCTAACCCCACATGCTGCGCCGCGCCCGGCTCATCCTTGCCGATGACCAGCGCCGGGCCATAGACATGCACCTCGCGGATCATCGCATTGTCGCGGATCTCGTCTAAAAAGGCGCGGCTGCCCGCATCCTCAAACTTAGGCAAACTCAAGCGCAGAAAGCCCGCGATCAAATATGGGTCGCTCCCTCGCTCCATCTCCTGATCCGGCACGGTGAAGTGGAGAAAGTGTTCAACGGTGAGGTCCGTCTGGTAGACGTGATCGCGCAACTGGAGTTCATCCTCGCGAACCTGGCGGCGGCGCACTTCGTGACAACGGATACAGCCGCACTGCTGCCTGCGGCGCGCTAATTCCTCATGAACGACCTCGCGCAGATTGCTCACTTTGACGCCCGCCTGAATGTGATGGGCGGGAATGTCGCGGAAGAGCCGGTTCACCCGTGTGTACGGCGGGATCGTCGGTTTGATGTCGGCCAGCAGATCCACAAGTTCCGCTTCGGTGTAGGGCTGATAGTCGCCCGCCAGATAGCGATCATAGAGTTCGGTATCTTTGATCAGCGAGCAGGGGTAGATCTTCAACTCATCGGGGCGGATGGCCGGGTCTGAAAAGAAGCGGGCAAAGTCGGCGCGATCCTTGGCCGGGCTGGCGCCATAGAGATTGGGCATCCAATGCAGGTGGAGTTTGAAGCCCGCCGTGCGCAGAAATCCCAGCGCTTCTTGCACACTCGCCACCCCGTGTCCGCGCTTGTTGAGCGTGAGGATCTCGTCGTCTAAGCTCTGGACGCCGATCTGCACTTTGGTGACGCCCAATCGCCGCAGATGACGGATCTCATCGGGTGTGATCCAATCGGGGCGAGTCTCCACCACCAATCCGACGTTGCGATGGCGAGCGTTGATATTGTGGGCCTGGGCGGCTTCCAAGGTCGGCGCATCCTCGTAGCCGGGATCGCCGTAGCGGTTCATGGCGTCGTAACAGCGGCGGATAAACCACTCGCGGTAATCGCGGCTGTAAGCGCTCCACGTGCCGCCGAGGATCAACAGTTCCACCTTTTTGGCGTCGTGGCCGATGCTCTCAAAAGCGTCAATGCGTCCATAAGTCTGGGCAAAGGGATCGAAACCGTCGCGCTCGGCGCGCTGGCAGCCTGGCTCGTCATAGATATAGCTTTTGGGCATACGCCAATCATCGGGGCAGAAGATGCACTTTCCTGGGCAGCCAGCCGGCGCCGTGAGGACCGTCACTGGGGCGACGCCCGATGCCGTGCGCATAGGCTTCATACGGATGCGCTCCATGATCACAGGGTCCGGCTCCAGATCGCCTTCCTCGACAAGATAGCGATAGCCCGCCACCAGATCCGCTTTGGAGAAGAAGCCTTTGCCCTCTTTGGGGTAGCGGGCTACAATAGAGCGCAGCGAACGATGGGGATCCCAACTTTCGGCGGGCGCGCGGGCAACCTCGCGGAAGATCTGATGCAGATCCACGGCATGGAGGACGGGATCAAACTCTTTCTTTTCTTGCCACTGCCGTCCCTTTTCCATCACATCGGCAGGGATCTCTTCGGGTGTCAGGATTCGTTTCATCGTTAAATCGGTTCATTTCTAATAGACCGCAGACAACGGACCGCAGACCGCAGAAGTCCTGGTGATTGATGACCAGGGTTCGGACATCTGTACCATTTTTGCCTTTTGCCTTCTCCGCTATCTGCTACCTGCTACCTGCTCCTCAACATGAAAAACTCTACTGTGCAGCGCCTTTTGGCTGTCAATCGAGATTTTTACGCCACGGTCGCCGATCATTTTGACGCCACACGCCAGGGATGGACGCCCGGGCAGCTTGCTATTTTACCCTATTTCCACGCCGGATCGAAAGAAGATCCGCTTTCGGTCCTCGATGTGGGGTGTGGCAATGGCCGTTTTGCCCGTCTGCTGCACGAGGAGGGCGTCCCCTGTCGCTATACCGGTGTGGATGGCGATGCTCGGCTGTTGGCGTTGGCGGCGAATGCCACTGCCGATCTCGACGGCAGTGACGCCCATTTCCATCAGGCGGATCTGGCCGATCCTGCGTGGGCAGCGCCGCTGGCAGAGCAGACGTTTGATGTCGTCCTCTGCCTGGCGACGGTACAACACCTGCCCGGCTACGACTTAAGGCTGCGGCTGCTGCGCGACTTCCACCGTCTGAGCCGTGGGTGGGCGCTCCTCTCGTTTTGGCAATTTCTCACCAGCCAGCGCTTTTCGACCAAACAGATCGATTGGTCCGCCGTGGGTTTGTCGGCAGAAGATGTCGAGCCGGGCGACGCGCTCTTACCCTGGCGGCAGGGCGTCCATGCTGTGCGCTATGTGCATCAAGTGGATGAACCCGAACTACGCCAACTCGCCGCCGACGCAGGGTGGCAGATCCACAATACGTTCCGCGCCGACGGCAAAGAAGGGGATCTCAATTTGTATGCAGTGTTGGAGAGGGAGCAGTTAGCGGTTAGCGGTTAGGCCATACAAGGCAAAGGTTGCAGGTTGCAAGTTGCAGGTGACAGTCGATTCTGCGCTCTGCCCGCTGCGATCCGCCATACAGCCGTAACTTAACGACATTGGCTGCAAACTTGCAACCTGCTCCTGCTACTTCCATGTCTGCCGCAGGACGCGTACCCAGTTGCCGTGCGCGATCTTTGTCAAGTCATCCCCGGTGTAGCCGCGATCTTGCAGTGCTTCCACCAGTTTGGGTAGCCCAGCCGCATCTTTGAGATCTTGCGGCATGGTAGCGCCGTCGAAATCAGAACCGAGCGCGACATGATCAATGCCCATCCGCTCCACCATATAATCAACGTGATGAACAATCTCGGCCAGGGATGTCTCTTGATCGGCGCGACCATCTGCGCGCAGAAAACCCGTGTGGAAGTTGACGCCCGCCACGCCGCCAGATTGGGCGATGGCGTCCAATTGGGCGTCGGTGAGGTTGCGGGGGGTCGGGCAAATGGCATGGACGCCAGAATGGGTGGCTACCAGCGGCGCGTCGCTCAATTCGGCCACATCCCAAAAGCCCTTTTCGTTGAGATGCGAGAGATCGAGCATAATCCCCAGGTCGTTGCAGGCAGCAACCAACCGCTTGCCAGCGTCGGTCAATCCTGGGCCGATATCAGGCGTGGCTGGGAATGCAAAGGGGACGCCGTGGGCGAAGATCGTCGGGCGGCTCCAAACCAGGCCCAGAGAGCGCAACCCAGCCGCATAAAAGACGCGCAGCGCGTTCAGATCTTCGTCAATGGCTTCGGCGCCCTCAAAATGCAGGATCATCGCCAGCGTGCCGTTAGCAAGGCACGCTGCCAGTTCATCAGCCGTGCGCACGATCTTGGCGGCGCCGTTGGCTCGATCCTCTATGCGGAAGAGTGTCGCCATCATCCCCATCACGTAATTGAGCGCATAGCTGTACTCCAGCGCTGGCGGCAGTGGAATTTCATAACGCGCCACAGCATCACTCATCCCTGCGCCAGGGAAGGGCGAATCGATTTCACTCTTGCGCGGATTGGGGACAAAGAGCGCAAAGAACCCGCCGCCCAGCCCGCCCGCCTGAGCGCGTGGCAGATCGATGTGCCCAACTTCGCCCTCTTGGAAGAACGAGTCAGCGGTTGAATCGTTGCGGAAGAGGCGCAAAATGGTGTCGTTGTGTCCATCAAAGATCAGAGGCGTAGACAAGGTAAAATCCTTTCAAATGCGGATGGATAATGCTTGGGATTATCCACGCGGCGGGGACTTTACACAAACAAGGCATCCATGTTTGCAGGTTTGCAAGTTTGCAGGTGGCAGGTTTACAGGTGGCAGGTTCATAAGTCGCTGAGGCAACTTCTCAGTTTCAGTTGCGGGTTTTAATCCTGCTGCTTGAACAAAAAAAGAGACGCCCTCGGGGGAAGGGACATCTCTTTTTTGTCCAAAATTTAGAAGAGTGTAGTTTAGCGTTTGCGGCGAATCGGTTCGACGACCAGAACCCCTTGTTCGGTGGTGCGAGTCTGGCGTCGGCGACGGCTCACATCCAGCCAGAGGATGATTGCGAATCCGACGGCGGCCAGACCGGCCAGTACCCACGCCAGGATGGAAAGGAAGTCGATTCCGGTTGCGGCAGCCACTGGCGCTTGGGTTGCGGCCATCTCAATCACCGGCGCATCACCCAGGGCTACCGGTGTGCGGCTGGCTTCGGTAAGCGCATAGACGGCTCCGGTGCGGCCAGTGACGGGCATGAGTTCGGTCACCGCAACATTGTCAACCGTAGCGAGATCTTCCCAGATCCGGGCGCCATCTGTACTCATTGAGACACCCAACGGCGTCGTGTAAAGCACCGCTGAACCGAGGGAGAGGCTGGCGCTGACATAGAGGACCTCGGGCTGAACAGCATCCACGGCCAGGGCGCTGATATAAAGCTGGGAACCGGGCGCAAAGCGCAGTCCATTGTTGACAGACTGCCACTCAACTCCATCCTGGCTCATGCGCACGCCGTTGCTGGCTGTACCCACGAAAGCAGTTGGCGGGGTCGTCTCAGCGATGATCACGGCGGTAGCCGGGCTGGGCAGATTCTCAACAGCGACCCAGCGCAGACCCATATCTTCGGCTCGGTAGAGATTCCACTTGGTGCGGACAAAGGCCATGCCTACGCTGCTGCTTTCCGCTACAACCTCGACCACTGGCTCATCCAAGAGCAGATGACCGCCCGCAATCATGCTGGTTCCCACATCACGCAGACGGTGAAGACCATCGGTATCCGTGCCCACGTAGATCAAGCGATTGGCGGCATCCACCGCAATATCCGTTACACCACCGAGGGCATTGGTATCCAGCGGGATCTTTGTCCAATTCTTGCCAGCGTCGGTGGATCGATAGATAGCCAGTTCATTGGCAGCGCCGATATAGAGCAGGTTGGCGTCCTGGCGGCTGTTGGCGACAGTATTGACCAGCACGCCATTGGGTGTAGGGATACGCTGCCAGGCACCGGGGGCGCCCCCAAAGAGTTCACCACCGTCTACTGCGTAATGAATTCCATCGGCAGTGAGTGCAGGGGCATAGTCCCGAACATTCTCTAGATTGGCGATTGTTGCCTGTTCTCCAACTTCCAGAGCATTGACAACACTAACCAGGACAGCGCCTGTCAACAAGATTGTCACCACTATCATCAAAAGTTTTCGCAAGCTCATCATCTGTTCCTTCACTATTTGATGGCTGATTGGAGAGTTCAAGAGATTCTACGTTGGTGCTATCCCCAGAATAGACGCAAAATGGATTCCATGTTTGACATCCTCTGGATCAGTTTCGGACCACTTTCCCACGCTCTTCGCCAGCGCTTGTTTGTTCTTTCAAATCTGTGTCCGAACTGGCGATTGCACTGCCATCAGGATACAGATGTAAAGAGCAAGAAACAAGGAGGGATGTCCAGCATGAGCAATGGGGGAATCCCTGCATCCAACGGGAAGGGTTAAACAAATCTCGCCCTCAGCCCACAATTATCTAAATTTACTTTACCGTTCTTTGCACGAAATGCCATTCCCCGAAAGGACGATTGCCTGTACAACTTTTGAGGGAGCGTTGCTTCAACAGGTCTACTCAGGTGAAAGGGTCAGGGTATGGCGCTCATAACATAGGACGATTGAGAAGCGTAAAAGTTCAATCCAAAATGAGGATAGCAGCAAAAAGAAGCGCTGGCTGTGTCCCAGCGCACATGGCATCTATCTCTCAATTCCTGGTCATTTGGTCAGGCAGCGCTCTGTCCATGCCACTAAGGAGGATAAGGTGACTTTACGTTATGATCGGGGTATCCCTAAGGTGAATCTCTGAGTCAAGGAGGGTGTGATGTACCAGAAAATATTGGTGCCGCTGGATGGTTCTCCCTTTGCAGAAGGCGTCCTCTCTTATATTTCCCAAGTCAGCGTTCCACACGAGACTGAAATTGTTTTGCTTCAAGTGCTACAAGTGGAACGTTACAGCGCCTACCTTACGCCGGGTCCGTTACCGATTAGTGGTCAACCGGTCTCCCATTGGCGGCAATTTACAGAAAATTACCATGCTTCAGTAATGGAAAATCTACGCAGTCATGGATATACGGCGAGTTCAGAAATCGTCAACGGCAGCGACGTAGCCGCGGAGATCTGTCGTTATGCCGACGCCGCCAGGGTCGATTTGATCGCAATGACCACCCATGCCCGCACCGGATTGCCGCGGTGGGTGCTGGGGAGTGTAGCCAGCCGCGTACTAAGCGCTACGGATAAGCCAGTCTTTCTTGTCAACCCGACCGAAGAGCTTCAAGATCGGACAGTGGCGCTACGGCGGATCCTGGTGCCGCTGGATGGTTCGCACCTGGCCGAGGAAGTTCTATCACTGGCAACATCGTTGGCGCACGCGCAAGAGGCCAGATTGATCCTGGTGCGGGCACTAGATCCGCCTGCGATGGTTCCTGCTGATCCATCCATGCGCGATCTGACAACACCCATGGCAAGCCAGTTAGGCGCGGTGGAAATGCAGGCTGCCGAGTTTTATATGCAGGATATTGCCAATGAATTGCAACGGAGAAACATCGTAGAACAGACGGTGGTTATTGTTGGCGACGCCGCCGACGTTATCCTTGACACGGCTGAGATCAACGACGTCGATCTGATCGCCATGTGTACACATGGTCGTTCAGGCGTCAGCCGTTGGGTCTACGGCAGCGTAGCCGAGAAGGTATTACACCGCGCGCCCTGTCCGCTGTTGTTATTGCGAGCGCAAAAACCTTGACGCTCTCTGCTTAAGCATAGGTTGGGCTGGATATGCGCGCTGCATAGGCATCGAGAATTTCGTTATGTCTGAAAGCCAGAGGCAGCGCGCGTGCTTCGTCCAAAGTGTACCAGCGAACTTCCGCCACCTCGGCAGCATTCAAAACGGGCGCGCCCACTGTGCTTCCTACAAAAACAATCACAACCGCGTGAATATAGCGATCGGGGATGATTTCGTCGAAGTAGCCGAAGAATCGACCGTCAAAATCAAGACCAACCTCCTCTTTAACCTCTCGTACAATCGCCTCTTGGGCAGGTTCATAAAGATCAATGTGGCCGCCGGGGAGGCACCACTGCCCTTTGAATGGTTCGTGATTGCGCAAAGCCAATAGAATATTGCTTTCATCGTCTTGAGCAGTAAGGATGGCTGCAACCGTTGTCTTGGACATTGTTTTCACCCCGTGCGGATAGAATTGGGCTGAGGGCGCTATACTCTGCTGCTATGGAAAAGACGAGGCCGAGAAGACGACTACAAGGGTCAAGAGGAAGCATAACACAAATTCTTTGATTTGCACTTTGGACCTCATATGGCCAATTGCTAGATAGAAGTTGAAGGAAACTCCTTTGGTATGGTAATAG
>JAHBVG010000122.1 GCA_019637695.1 Caldilineaceae bacterium
TGCTATCTGCAACAAGGAGCCACACCATGGAATACCGCCGTATGGGACGCAGTGGGTTGAAAGTTTCGGAGATCTGCCTGGGAACGATGACCTTCGGCCACGGCACAGATGAAGCCGAGGCCCGGCGTATTGTGGACATGGCGCTGGAAGCCGGGGTCAATTTCTTCGACACCGCCAACGGATACGCCAACGGCCAATCGGAAGAGATCCTGGGCCGCGTCCTCAAGGGACGTCGCCACGAAGCCATCGTCGCCACCAAAGTCTTCAACCCTATGGGCCATCGCCCCAACGATTCGGGCATGTCGCGTTTCCACATTATGAACGCCATCGACGACAGCCTGCGTCGACTGCAAATGGAGTACGTGGACATCTACTACATCCACCATGTGGACACACAAACACCGCTGGAGGAGATGCTGCGCGCCCTGGACGATCTCGTCCACGCCGGGAAGGTGCGCTATCTGGCGTGCAGCAACTACGAAGCGTGGCGGCTGATGGAAGCGCTCTGGCTCAGCGATACGAAGAACCTCTACCGCTTCGAGTGTTACCAGCCCCAATATAGCCTTGTCGTGCGCGACATCGAACAAGAGATCATCCCCGTCTGCGAGTTGAAGGGATTGGGCGTGGTCGTCTGGAGTCCGCTGGCCGGGGGCTTTTTGACAGGCAAGTACAAACCCGGCCAACGCACCGTGGAAGGCAGCCGCTCCGAGGAAAAATGGGCCTACCCCGAACGTTACTTTGCGCCCAACGCCGACGAAATCCTGGCGACGTTGCTCGAAGTCGCCGCAGAAGTGGGACGCAGCCCGGCGCAGGTCGCCGTGCGCTGGACGTTGGAACAGCCCGCCATCACCAGCGCCATCATCGGCGCGCGCACGGCGCAACAGGCCGAGGACAATCTACGCGCCGGTGGCTGGCACCTTCCCCCAGAAGTATTGCAGCGATTGAATGAAGTCTCCCAACAGCCGGATCGTTATCCGCTCTCCATGGAACGCAACATGCACGAACGGCGCGACAGCGCGGTCAAGATGCCATCGTGGTAAACTACTACAGGGTGACGTATGTGATTAAGTTAAGGTATTCAACCTGCGGAGAGCGTACGCCCACGTGCGGCTGTTGCGGTATAGACCCGCAGCTGGGGGTGCTAACTCCGCACTTAACTTAACGACATTGAGTCATCTTGCACTGATAACTGGTTACTGATAACTTTTGTCAACTCACTGGTTGAATCGTTACGAATGACGCACAAAAGCATACGGAGATTGTCCATGAGCAGCGCACCCAATCGCGATCAGATCCTCTATGATGAATTTGTCTCCCGGCTGCAAACTCGCCCCTCGTTGATGGCCGTTGCGCCGGGACGCGTCAACCTCATCGGCGAACATACCGACTACAACGATGGCTTTGTACTGCCCGTTGCTCTGGACCGCGATGTGCGCGTCCTCTTCAACCCGCGCCAGAATCGGCGCGTGCGGCTCTATGCCGTCGAGTTCGACGCCTGGGCCGAGTTTGATCTCGACGATCTCACCTTCAGCGAGGAGCATTTTTGGAGCAACTACGTCAAGGGGATGGCCTGGTCCCTGGCCGAACGAGGACTTAGGCTGATCGGCATCGAAGGGATCATCAGTGGGAACGTGCCGCGCGGCAGTGGCTTGAGCAGTTCCGCTGCGCTGGAAGTCGCCTGCGCCAAAGCCTTCATGGCTGCCGCTAACCAATTGGATGCCCTGCCCGGCGAGCAGATCGCCAAGGCCGCGCAGCGCGCCGAAAATGCCTTTGTCGGCGTCAACTGCGGCATTATGGATCAGTTCATCAGCACGCTGGGGGCCGAGGGCCACGCCCTCCTCATCGACTGCCGCTCGCTGGAATATCAACTTGTTCCCTTCCCTACGGGCGCGGCGCTGGTGATCGGCAACACCAAGGCCAGCCGCTCCCTGGCCAACAGCGCCTACAACGAACGTCGCGCCCAATGCGAGGAGGGCGTCCGCATCTTGCAGAGCGTGCTGCCGGGGATCAGCGCATTGCGCGACGTCTCCAGCGCCCAGTTGGAGGTCCACAAAGATCTGCTGCCGTCCATCATCTACCGCCGCTGCCGGCATGTGGTCACCGAAAACGAGCGAGTCCAATCCACCGTGGATGCACTCAGCCGCGGCGATCTGGCCGAAGTGGGCCGCTTGATGGCTGCCAGCCACGCCAGCCTGCGCAATGACTACGAAGTGAGCAGCGACGCATTGGACGCCATGGTCTCAGCCATGTCAAGCGCTGAAGGCTGTTTCGGCGCCCGTCTCACCGGCGCAGGTTTTGGCGGCTGCGCTGTAGCCCTGGTAAAGCGTGGGCAAGAAGGAGCGGTGCGCGACGCCATCTTCGAGCAGTACGCTAAAGCCATGAACATCTGGCCCGAAGTCTACATCTCCACCCCCAGCGCTGGCGCGCACATCCTCGCGCTGGATTGATCGAAGATAGAACGCAGATCGGGTGGATCAAGTCAGGAGCCAGCGAATCTGCGTTCTATTTCGTTCTGTTTCCCTCACGAATCTTTACAGAAAAAAGACTATACCAACACTAGTCTTTCGGCTAGTACTTCTTCTGGCGGTCTGATTTACAATTTAATTGTGAAATTAAGAGCAATCGACTTGTATTTATCGCTTTGAGGCTGTCTATGACTTTGCAAACTTTGCTTGTCTTCGTCATTCTGGGTGCGACGATTTTCCTCTTTATCGCTGACAGAATTCGATTGGATATTGTGGCTTTATTGTCGCTGATGGCTTTGCTATTAACAGGCATTTTGACGCCGCCCGAGGCGCTGGCTGGCTTTTCCGATCCACTGGTGTTGACGATTGCCGGTCTCTTTGTCGTGGGCGGCGGTCTCTTTCGCACTGGGGTGGCCGCGGCCATGGGTCGCTGGCTTTCGCGGGTTGCCGGCACCAACTACGCCGCCCTGGTTGTGATTATGATGTTGGTGGTCTCTATCCTTTCGGCGTTTATGAGTTCCACTGGCGCTACCGCCGTCCTCGTACCGGTGGTGGTGAGCATCGCCTGGAACGCCAAGATCAGCCCATCCAAGCTGTTGATTCCGCTCTCGTTTGGCGCGCTCTTCGGCGGTATGTTGACGCTCCTCGGCACGCCGCCCAACCTGGCGGTGAGCAACCAATTGACGGAACATGGCTTGGCCCCGTTCAGCTTTTTTGCTTTTACCCCCTTTGGCCTGGTGGCGCTGCTGACCGGCATTGTCTTCATTGTGCTGACTGGGCGCTATCTTCTGCCAGATCGGCAGGGGGTCAGGGATGCGGACGCGCTGCCCGAAGATGCGCCTACACTAGACGAGATGGCAAAGACCTATCACCTGCCTGAACAATTGTATACCCTGCGTGTGCGTCACCCTTCGCCCCTCGCCGGCCATACCTTGCATCAATCGAATTTGGGTGCAAAATATCACGTCAACGTGTTGGAGGTGCAATCACCCATCGCCAATCGGTTTGCCGGGGCGACGCGTCCTCTACGGGTTGCCTCGTCCCAGAGGCCGATGGGTGAGCCTGTTGCACAGGTCATTGGCAACGGTCATCACAGCGTCAAAGGGTTCGCCCCTCCTCGCCCAGTGGATCGGGACACCGTACTCCAGGAGGAGGATCTGATCCATGTACAAGGCGAACTGGACGATGTGATGCAGATGGCCCAGGAGCAAAATTTGGGTCTCTGTGAGGAGGACGAACCGCACCGCCTCAGCTCCAAAGAGATTGGGCTGGCGGAGATCATGCCCACGCCCGATTCGCAGATCATCGGCCATACCCTACAGGAGCTACATTTCCGCACTGTCTATGGAGTGACGGCGCTGGGCATCCGCCGCATGGGAAGATTGCTCAACCAGGACCCGGCCAAGACCAAGATCCGCTTTGGCGATTCGCTGTTGGTGCAGGGATGTTGGGAATGTATTGACAATCTGGGCAAAGAGCGCCGCAATCTGGTAGTTGTTGGTCTGCCCAAAGAGATGGCCGAGGCGGGTCAGGCTACCCAATTGGCCCCCCTGGCTGTGGCGATTATGGTGGGGATGCTGCTGCTGATCACCTTTGATATTCTGCCCACGGTGACGGCTGTGTTGGTAGCGGCGGTGGCCATGGTGGTGACAGGTTGCCTGCGCACAGAGTTACTCTACCGCACCATCAGTTGGGAGAGTGTGGTGCTGATTGCGGCCATGTTGCCCATGTCCACTGCCTTGCAAAAGACCGGCGGCGTCGAACTGATCGCCAACTTGCTTACCCAAAACCTGGGCGCGTATGGACCGCTGGCCGTTCTGGCCGGGTTGTTCGTGGTGACAGCGATAGCGACCCAGTTTCTTTCTAACACGGCGACGGCGGTATTGCTTGCCCCTATTGCCTATCAAGCGGCAGTTACGTTGGGCGTTGCGCCCCACGCCTTCCTGATGTCGGTAGCCATGGCGGCGTCGAGCGCGTTTTTAACCCCGATTGCTACCCCGGTCAACACCATTGTACTGGCTGCAGGCGGATATCGTTTCTTTGACTTCTTTAAGATCGGGCTGCCCCTTCTGCTCCTGATGATGGGTCTGGCAGTGGTCCTCCTCCCATTGCTCTTCCCGCTCTAATTTATCTCCTCCTCTTCTCCTTCTGCGCGAAAAAGGACGGGCACATCCCCGTCCTTTTTCGCGTTGTTGGATTAGGATCCGCCGCAAGTCACAAAGCGCCGGTAGAAGGATCCCCAAAACCAGCCTCACGCGCCCGCACAATGGCCTCGGCCCGATCCGCGACCTGCAACTTGTTGAGGATGTTGGAGACATGGTTGCGCACGGTTTTGAGGCTCAGCACAAGTTCGCTGGCAATCCGTCCGTTGTTGTAGCCTTGGGCAATCAGATGGAGGATCTCCCGTTCGCGCTCGGTCAATTCGGGGAAGACGTTAGCTGGGATGGCGCGACGCGGCGCAGCGAAGAAGTTCATCAGCCGCGCCGCAATCGCAGGACCAAAGAGCGCTTCCCCCCGCGCCACCGCGCGGATCGCACGCAGCATCTCCTCCTGATCCGCTCCCTTAAGGATATAGCCGCGCGCCCCGGCGCGCATCGCCGCGAAGACCGATTCATCGTCCTCGAACATGGTGACCATAACGACGCCGATGTGCGGGCTGGCGCGGGTGATGCGCCGGGTTGCTTCGATTCCATTCAACCCGGCCATTTGGATGTCCATCAGCACTACATCGGGTTGCAGCGTCTCGGCCAGGGCGACGGCTTCCGCGCCCGTGGCAGCCTGCCCTATAATGCTGAAATCGGGCAAGGAATCGAACAAGGCGAACAACCCATCGCGAAAGAGTCGATGATCGTCAGCGATCAAAATACGGATTGGGTCCATGATCGCTCTCATTCTGAGTGATCTCTTGAATAGCTGATGTTTCAGTAGGCAGAGGCAGGCTGACTTCGACACGCGTCCCCTGCCCTGGTGGCGAGGAGATGGCAAACGCGCCGCCCAACTCATCCACGCGTTCGCGCATAGATGCCAGCCCCACTCCCGCCCGACGGTGATCGGGCAGGCCCGCGCCGTCGTCGCTGACCACAAGATGGAGATCTCCGCTCAGGCAGATGCCCACATAGCAGTGGGATGCGCGGGCATGTTTGACCACATTGGTGATGCTCTCCACCACTACATGATAGGCGGCGACTTCGATGGCGGCGGGCAGGGCGGGCAGCGTCTCTGGCCCGACGACGCGGATCTGTAGATCGTTCTGCGCGCCCAGGGTGCGGACATGTTCGCGGATGGCCGAAACCAGACCAAGTTGATCCAATGTAGGTGGGCGCAGACCATAGACCGTGCGGCGAATATCGGCGATGGCCGTTGCGATCTGCGCCTTTACCTCTAACAGCAACACTTCGCTGCGCGCCGCATCTCGGTGCAAGTGGTTGTGGATGGCGTCCACGTTGAGGCGCAACGCCGCCAATTGTGGACCCAACCCGTCGTGCAGATCTCGGCGCAGGCGGCGGCGCTCTTCCTCGCGGGCAGTGACCAGACGCAGTCGGGACTGCTGTAACGCCTCGGCCAGCAGCACTGCATGAACGGCGGGGCCAGCCTGGCGCGCCAGGTTTTCTAGCAGCCGTCGATCTGCGCGTTGGAAGGATTCATTGGGGGCGCGGCGGGCAACCTGAAGTTGGCCGACAATCTCGCCCTGATCGATCAGCGGGAAGGATTCGACAGCTTCGAGCGGAGCGCCATAGCTGGCAACCTGGACAAAGCTCTCCTCTTTCTTCACGGCGACGGCCACATAGGGCAGTTTGAGCGCACGCGCCACCGTCTCGGTGATCGTGGGCAGCACACCTTCGGCCTTCCCCGTCGCCTCCAGCCGGTGACCCAGCCGTGTCAGCACGCCAAATGGATCGTCGCGGTCGCCGTACATCAGCCGGTTGACGCCGCTCTGCACCCATTCGCGCAGCGGCTGCGCCAGGATCGCCGCCAACCCAACGGCCAGCGCAGAGGGAATCCAGGGCAGACGCTCTTGTAGCAGCGCATCCACCCCGGCCACGACGAGGACATAGATGACGACGATCAACGCCGTCAGCGTGCCGTAGATCAGGCTGCGGTTGATGACAATGTTCATCTCCCACAGACGGTAACGCAGTACAATGAAGGTGAGCGCAATGGGGATAGCTGTAAAGAGCAGTGGAAAAATGATGAAAGTCGCTCGCTCAAGTGAACGCTCGACCTGCAGTGAAAGACCGATGCCAGATGCTGCGGTCAGCCCCACAATGCCCAGGATGGCTGTCGCCATCCCTGCGCCTGCCAGCAGCGCGAAGAGGAGTGTGCGCGTCTGTTGTCGCTCCATTTCTGATGCTGCGCGCCGGTAGCGGAAGAGTTGGGAGATACCGCCAATCACCGGCACCAACACGCCAAAGAAGACGACGAATGTCACGGGCTCTCCGTGCAGAGTGCCGAGCATTCCCCACCCGAAAAAGATGATAAAGAGGATCAAGGCAATGCGCAGCGGCCAATCGAGCCAGTAGGGCAGGTGTAAATGGGGGAAAGGCGAAGGCGGCAACAACCCAGTCGGGAAGAGCAACAGCGCAAATGAGTAGGCGCCGCCCGACGTAAAATGGAGCAATTCGTGTGCGGCATTGAGCCAGGGGTCGGCAGAGTAGTTGAGCAGCACATGCGATTGCATATTGAAGATGGCGCCCGTTCCTACTAGCCCCAGGGCCAGCAGCCAGGCCACCCGATCCTGAGGACGCAGCCGCACCAACATTAGCCCCAAAGCGATATTGGCAAGGCTGAAAAGATATTGAACGGCGATGGCCGGGAGCGATTCCAACGAATGGCTGGCGAAATAGATCCCATATAGCAGTGATCTTTGAAAAGAGAGGGGCGGCAGAGTGCGCCCCAGGTCAAAGATGAAGGTCCGCATCGGCGCGGAGACACCCACCGCAATCGGCAGCAGTCCCAAGATCAACCAGATCAAGGCGATGGCGGTGTAGATCCTAAAGAGAGAGGAGAGAAGCCGCCGTTGGCTTCTCTCCCAAGAGAACAGATGCGAGTTTCGTTGGGACCCTTGAGAAAGGATAGACATGCCCTTCATTGTACCACGCTCCACAGGCTGCGGCGCAGCACTGCGTGCAGCATCAACAGCGGCGGCAGCAGCCAGGGGAGCAGATAGATCGGGACGCTGAGCGGCGCAAAGGGGGCAATCAATCCGCTGAAACCAAGCTTGGGGCTGAGGAGCATGGCTGTCCATAGACCGAGGAAGCAGATCACCACCGCCGCCAATCCAAGGGAAGGAGTGGCGATCTGCCGCCGTAGCTCGGTATCGGCGCGTTGAACGCGCAGGGCGAGCGCGGCCACCCCGCTGCCCAAGATCGCCGTCACTGCCAGCAGACGCAGTCCTTCGGGGATCCACGCGGCGGGCTGGGCGCCCATCACCGGCAGCATGAACCAGATCAACGCGCCGACGACAACTGTCATCACCAACGGACGGCTCCACGGCCAGGTGAAGCGTCCATCGGGGAAGGTGTGGAGCAGGAAGGTCAGCCCTGTCGCGCCGACTGTTTTGATCAGCGCTGCGGCCAGCGCCGCCATGCGTAGGCTGTCCATCATGCCGGTGAAGATCCCTCGCTGGCTGAAGAAGCCCGCTGCAAAGAGGAGCAGCGCCAGCGCCGCCAATCTCGCTGCACGATGCTGCCCGGCAGCGAAGAAGATCCCCGTCAATCCCCCCACGTAGCCCAGCATCACCACAAAACCGATCAGTCCGCTGATGCCGATGGCTTGAGGGGTTGGGATACCAGCAGCGCTGTAGAGATCCCAGAGGGCGCGAGGCATACGCGTCCCCCCATCCATCAGCGTCCCCATACTCATAAAGGCAAGGATCACGGCGACCGTCATCCCGGCCAGCCACCCAATGTGGACGGAACGCTGCGCCGCGCCCGCCGTGCGCTGCTCCAGCGCAGGTGTGATAAGTCCTAAGAGTACCCCACCAATCAGGGGCAGTGGGGCAAAGAGTAGGATCCCCACCCACGGCGAGGCCAGGGCGAATTCTCCACCGGGATCATTGAGGAAGGGGATGCAGGCCACCAGTGCAAAGATCAACCCGTAGATCCCGCCCCAGATCTGCGCCCGCAGCCGGACCAATAGATGCATCCCCGCGAAGATGACCCCAAAGGGGAGGCCGGCGAGGGTGAAGAGCATTAGAATCCCCACGGTGCCAACGAAGCTGAAGTCCGGCTGCGAATTGCCCAACAGCGCGACGATGCGCATGGCAATACGCGCCCCGATCCCCATTAGAAAGCCCACGGCCATCCCAGCCAGCGCCCCATTGGATAAACGATTGATCTGAACCATCTTTTCCTTCTTTCGTCTACAAAATTCGGAATGCGGAACAGATTGTCACACTTCTCTGCTCCGCATTCCGAATACGGATCAAGCCTTACCCAGATCAATTACTCTACGGTAATGGTAATGGTCTCCGTCATCCCTTCGCCCGACAGGGCAAAGTGAGCGCCGTCGGCGGCTTGTAGACAGAGCGTGTGTTCACCAGGCGTTAGCTCCAATTCCGCTGTCAGTTGACCCGCGCCATAGTGGATATGGGTCTCATCCTTGATGATGACCTGACCGGGGGCAATACACTCGCTGTCCACCAGAATGTGGAGATGTCCAGCACCGGGGTGGATCGTCCCTGCTGGTTCGACGGTGAAAAATTCACCGCTCATCGACACCTGCACCGGGCTGCTCACGGTGGTGCCATCGGCGGGAGTGGTAAAGAAGACACGCGAAGTGGACGCATGGGCCGGTTGGGGCGCGACAGGTATAGGGATGGAACAGCCTGCCAACAATAGAAGTGCAAGTAGAATCATTGTTGCCATAAGTTGGTGGTTGCGGAACATGGTTTCTCTCCTGTGGTGAACGTGTGCATTGGAATCGCTTGTAAGGATATTGCTATTCTACGTCGCCCGCTGTCCCGCCGTCATGGGTTAGTTGTCCCGACCTGGCGGGAAGATCAAAACTGGAATTGGTGTGGCGGCGCTCCGCTTTCACTCTATGTTGATGGCAAGGATGGTGTACAATGGATCGCAGTGTTAGAGAATCGACGGAGGTGAACCTGTGGTGAAACGTGTGAAAGAGGCGCGGACCGCTTACGCGGCTGAACCAGTGCAGGCAGCGTATCCCCCCCAGGGCGAATGGACCTATGAAGACTACGTCCACCTACCTGATGACGGCTGGAAATATGAAGTCATCGAAGGAGTCCTTTATATGGCGCCCTCGCCCAATACGAAACATCAGTTGATTGTTGGCAATCTGTTCTTCGCCATTAAACTTCATTTAAAGCAAGCCAAGATTGGTCAGGTTTTTTCCGCGCCCCTTGACGTGATCCTTCCTGGTAATCTGGGCACACCGGTGCAGCCAGATCTATTGTTTATCCGTCAGGATCGGCTGGAGATCGTCAAGGAACAGCATATCGAAGGCGCGCCAGATCTCGTGGTCGAAGTGCTTTCCCCATCTAACTGGGTGGATGATCGACGAGAGAAGTTTAAAATCTATGCAGCCGCAAAGATCCCTGAGTTTTGGATCGTCGATCCAATACAGAGAACGGTAGAAGTTTTTGTTCTCGATCTGGAAGGAGATTTTGTGCTGCTAGATCGCTATAAAGAGAAGAGTGCTATCCGTTCTCAAGTGTTAGCCGATCTTAATCTGCTCGCGGCAGAGCTTTTCCCAGAATGATCCCAGCGACCGATACAACAAGTAGGATTGATGCCCACTTTGCCCAAAAAAAGATCCTCATTACCGGCGGCTTAGGTTTCATCGGCTCGACGCTGGCCCATCGATTGGTGGACGCCGGGGCCAATGTCACGCTGGTCGATAGCCTGATCCCCCAATACGGGGGAAATCTTTGCAACGTCGCCGGCATTGAAGATCGGGCGCGCATCAACATTTCTGACGTGCGCGACGAATACAGCATGGCCCATCTGATCGGGGGCCACGACTATCTTTTCAATTTGGCCGGGCAGACCAGTCACATGGACTCGATGAGCGATCCCTACGCCGATTTGGAGATCAACTGTCGAGCGCAGCTTTCCATCTTGGAGGCGTGCCGCAAACACAACCCCGGCATCAAGGTCGTCTTCGCCAGCACACGGCAGATGTACGGCAAGCCCGACTATCTGCCCGTGGACGAGAAGCATCTGCTGCGCCCGGTGGACGTGAACGGCATCAACAAAATGGCCGGTGAGTGGTATCACATTGTCTACCACAATGTCTATGGGATTCGATCCTGCGCCCTGCGCTTGACCAATACTTACGGCCCGCGCATGCGCATCAAGGACGCCCGCCAGACCTTCCTCGGCGTTTGGATTCGATTGCTGGTCGAGGGTAAACCCTTCGAGGTCTGGGACGGCCATCAACTGCGCGATTTCACCTTTGTCGACGACGCCGTGGACGCCTTTTTGCTGGCCGCATACCATGACGCCGCCAATGGCGAGGTCTTCAACCTGGGCGGGGATGGCGTCATCTCGCTCAGGGATCTGGCCGATCTGCTGGTGGAGGTGGGCGGCGGCGGTGAGTACAGCGTGCGCACCTTCCCGGCGGATCGTAAACGCATCGACATCGGCGACTATTACGCCGACGACAGCCGCATCCGCGCCGCGCTGGGCTGGTCCCCGCGCACATCGCTGCGCCAGGGACTCGCCCGCACCATCGCCTTTTATCGAGATCATCTTCATGAGTACCTTTAACCAAAGTATCGTAGGGGCAGGCGTGGGGCGGAAGCCAATACTGCTTCATTGACGTGCGATCCTGCCCACGCCTGCCCCTACGCGACCTGTACTGGTACACGCACTACTCACTACGCACTACGCTTTCCGAGAACGCCCAATGACCCAACCCGTCCCCCAATGTGACCCCAAAGCCAACTATCTCGCCCACCGCGCGGAGATCGACGCCGCCGTGGCCGCGGTTCTCTCCAGCGGTTGGTACATCCTCGGCAAGGAGGTCAGCGCCTTCGAGGAGGAGTTCGCCCGCTACATCGGCGTCGCCGCCGGGATCGGCGTGGGCAGCGGCACGGATGCGCTGCTCCTCGCTCTGCGCGCCTGCGGCGTCGGCCCTGGGGACGGGGTGATCACCGTGTCGCACACGGCGGTCGCCACCGTCGCCGCGGTTGAGATGGCCGGGGCCACGCCGATTTTGGTCGATATCGATCCCGTCAGCTTTACACTTGATGTGGAGAAGCTGGCCGATCTGCTCGATGACTACCCGGTAAATTTCCCACTGGCGAAGGCGATTGTGCCCGTTCACCTCTATGGACATCCCGCCGATCTGCCCGCCATCATAGAGATCGCCCGCCGCCATAATTTGGTCGTGATCGAGGATTGCGCCCAATCCCACGGCGCGGCCTGGGACGGGCGGATCACCGGCGCGTGGGGGGACATGGCCGCCTTCAGCTTTTACCCGACCAAAAATTTGGGCGCGCTGGGCGATGGTGGCATTGTCGTCACCGACCGCGCCGATCTGGCCGAGCGGGCGCGGCTGCTGCGTCAATACGGCTGGCGGCAACGCTACATCAGCGAGATCCCCGGCGTCAACTCGCGGCTGGACGAGATGCAGGCCGCCATCCTGCGCGTGAAGCTGCGCACGCTCGACGCCGAAAACAGCCGCCGCCGCCAGATCGCGGCGCTCTACAACCGCGGACTCGCCGGCGCGGGGATCGAATTGCCCGCCGTCCGCGCCGAGGTCTCCCACGTCTACCATCAATATGTGGCGCGCACGCCCCGCCGCGACGAGTTGCAGCAATTCCTGCACGGTGAGGGGATCGGCACGCTCGTCCACTACCCGCAACCTGTCCACTGCCAGCCCGCCTATCGGGATCGCCTGCGCATCCACGGGGAGTTGGCGCAGAGCGAGCGCGCCGCCGCCGAAGTTCTCAGTTTGCCCATCTACGCGGAGATGAGCGATGCCGACGCCCACACCGTGGTTGAATCCATTCGCCGCTGGGCAGGAACGGCAAAGTAGACAATCATGCGTATTGGCGTCCTCACCCACAACTATCCCCGTTTTGCGGGGGATTTCAGCGGCATCTTCATCAAACTGCTCTGCCATGCCCTTGTCGAGCAGGGGCAGCGCGTCCACATCCTCGCCCCCTATGATCCGGCCTTTGCCCGTCCGCTTGACCCCAAAGTGGAGATGGAACTCTACCGCTATGTCTGGCCCGATCACCTGCACCAGCTGGGCTACATGCGCTCCATGCAGGCGGATACCGTCCTGCGCACAGACGCCTATCTGCTCAGCCCGCTGCTGCTCGGATCGGGGATGGCGTCTGGTCTGCGTTGGGCGCGGCGTGTACGCCCGCAGGTGATCCACGCCCATTGGACGCTGCCCAACGGGTTGATCGGCGCGTTGATCGGCAAGATGTTGGGCATTCCGCTGGTGGTCTCCATGCCCGGCTCGGACGCCACAATTGGGGTGCAGAATCCGCTCTTTCGACGCTTTTCGCGTTTTGTCTTCGATCAGGCGAAGGTGATCACTGCCAACTCCGAGGCGCTGCGCGACGTGGCCGTGGATCATCTGGGCGCGGACCCGGCGAAGTTCGATCTTATCCCCTACGGCTTTGACCCGACGCTGCGTTTCGTCGACGACCGCGGCACAGCGGATCTGCGCGCCCAATTGGGCATCCCCGCCGAGGCGGTGGTCTTTCTTTCGGTGGGGCGGATGGTCCCCAAAAAGGGCTTCGATTTTCTGATCCGCGCCCTGGCGGATCTGCGGACGCAGCCCGACCCGCTGCCCATCCGACTGGTGATGGTGGGCCGCGGCGATCTTTGGGAAGCCTGGCAGCAGTTGGGCCGCGACCTGGGCGTGGACGACCTCATCCACTGGGTGGGCAACGTGCCGGTGGACGATCTCAACGTCTATTACAACATGGTCGATGTGATCACCACGCCCAATCGCCAGCCCCCAGCGGACGGTCTCAACGTCGCCGTGTTGGAGGCCATGCACTGCGGCAAGCCTGTGCTGGGGATCGACGTTGCCAGCACGCGGTTGCCCATCCGTAGCGGTTACGTCTTCGAGGATGGTGTTACCGCCTTGCTCGCCCCGCCCGACGACATCCCGGCGCTGGTTGCGGCCATGCGCCGTCTCGCCGCCGATGGGGATCTGCGCGCCCGGCTCGGTTCCGCCGCTCGCCGTGTCGCCGAGACCGATCTCAGTTGGCCCTTCATCGCCGGGCGGTATGTTGATCATTTTCAGCGAGTGGTGACTGGTGATAGGTGACTGGTGACTGGGATTTCGTAGACTTTCTGAAATCGCTTAATCGCCTAATCTCGTCAGCCAGTGATTGGGCGATTAAGCGATTCTATCCCCAATCCCCAGTCATCAGTCACGAATCCCCAATCCCCAACTCTGGAGTTTCCCATGCACTTTATCTTCTCCACCGGTTCGCTCTACAACTACAGCACGGATCGTTGTTTTGAGTTTGCGCGGCGGGCCGGCTTTGATGGCGTCGAGTTGATGGTCGATCACCGCTGGGATACGCGCCACGCCGATTATGTCCAACGGTTGATGGATCGGTACAGCATGGCCGTGCGCGCCGTGCATAGTCCCTTCCGCGGCAATATTGGCGGCTGGTCCTCGGATCTGGTGGGCGCCATTGAAAAATCGGTGAGATTGGCCGAGACGTTGGGAGCGGCGGTGGTGATTCTACACCTGCCCGAGGTGATCAGCTACACTTTTGTGCAGATCGGCTCTAGCCGATTCTTTTTGCCCTTGCCAGGGATGCGCCGCCACCAACGTTATAGCCGTTGGTTCGAAGAAGGGTTGCCCCTGTTGCAGCAATCCACCGAGGTGCTGCTCTGTGTGGAAAATCTGCCGGCCCAACGGATCTTTGGCCGCCGGATCAACGCCATGAAGTGGAACGCCCACAGCCGCGACACCATTGGCGACATCACCCGCTTCCCCCACATTACGCTGGATACAACCCATCTCGGCACGTGGGGATTGGAGCCAACGGAGATCTTTGTGCGCTGGGGAAAGCGGGTGAAACATGTCCATTTGAGCAATTTCAATGGCCGCGAGCATCGCCGCCCTGAGGATGGAATGCTTCGCTTGGACCGATTCTTGGGTCGCCTGACCGAAGCAGGGTACAATCACTCGGTTTCGCTGGAACTCCACCCCGATGCGTTGGCGGCGGGGAGCGATGATAACCATGTGATTGGTCTGCTGACGGCAAGCCTGGCGCGCTGTCGCCAGTGGGCACAGAGTTGATATCGAGGATCGTATGCGGAGATTGATCCGCTGGGCGCAACCGATTGTCTTGGGGCTGGCGTTGATTTTCATTCTCCTCTTGCTGCGCAGCCAGTGGGAGGAATTGCGCGCCTATGAATGGCAGATCCACGGGGGATGGCTGCTCTTTTCGGGGATCGTCCTCGTGGCGAGCTGGTTCATCGATGTGGTTATCTGGCGTACAGTTCTGGGGTGGGTGGGCGGTCAGATTCAGTACAGAGAAGCGACCCGCATCTGGTTTGCCAGCATCCTCGTGCGCTACATACCCGGCAACGTCTGGCAACCCTTGGGGATGACCGTCCTGGGGCAGCAAATCGGCGTGCGGCCAGAGGCGACCATTGCCAGCATCGTCCTTTTTCAGGCTATCAGCCTGCTCTCCGTCGTGCCGCTGGTCGCCATTTATCTGCTAACCGGCGGAACCATCACCGTTTTGGCTCTCTATGCGGTTGCGCCCTGGCTCGCCTTGATCGCTGCTGCGCCGGTGATTGTCTTCCTCGTGCGGCCGGGCTGGCTGATGTCTCTGCTCAATTGGATCCTCGTTCGCCTGCATCGAAAACCACTGGCTGTGCGGATTTCGTCGGCGCGGCTGTTGCTGCTGCTGGGGATCGCTCTCCTCGCCTGGCTGTTGTGGGGTGTAGCCTTCGTCGCGCTCACGCTGAGTCTGCGCCCGCTGCATTGGGATACGCTGCAACCAATCCTGCTCACGCTGCTGGTCGCTTATCCCATTGCCTATGCTGTAGGCTATCTTAGCTTTCTGACGCCGGGCGGATTGGCCGTGCGCGAGGGGATGTTGGCGATCCTGCTGATCCCGGCCATCGGTGGATTGGCGACGGTGGCGGCGCTGGTCATGCGACTCTGGCTGGTGATCCTTGAAGTGATCGTGGCTGGGATCGTCGCCCTGTCCACACGACAGCGGACAGGGGCAGAGATTGGCTCCACAAAGGCGCACGAAGGAACACGACGGATATGACGCCGCGCAAGTTCCGTCTTTCCATCGCCAAGTTCATCTTTGATCCGTACCGTCTGCTGCTGCTGTTGGCTGTGCTGCTCTACGTGGGGATCTTCGCCGATCTGGCCTTCGATCAACACGCGGGAATGCGTACCCACAAAGCGGATCTGGGGCAGATGGATCAGGCGATTTGGAACACGAGCCGCGGCCGGTTCGTGGAAGCGACCGAGAACGACATCCAATCGACGCGGCTCACCGATCATGTGGAGCCGATCTTCGCGCTGATCAGCCCAATCTTTTGGATCTGGGATGATGCGCGCGCACTGCTCTTGCTCCAGGTTGTGGCCGTCGCCATTGGCGCATTCCCACTCTATGCCCTGGCGCTGGAAAAGCTGAACCAGTTGCTCTCCCCTGTCGACCGCACAAAGATCTGGCTGCGCGATCCGGTGGAGCAGTTGACCCGTCCGCTGGCATTGGCGCTGGCGGTCGCCTATCTGCTGGCTCCTCAACTCCAGGCCGCTGTCCTCACCGAATTTCACGCCATCCCGCTGGCTGTGCCGTTGATCCTGTGGGCGTTTTGGGCCGTCGAGTTCCGCCGTTGGGGACAGTTCGCCGTCGCCGCGCTCCTCGTCGCCAGCGTCAAAGAAGAAGCCGCCCTCCTCGGCGCGGGGCTGGGCGTGTGGGCGCTGTGGCGGATAGCAGGTAGTAACTCCAGCATCCCAAGGGGATGCTTCGGACAGAAAGAAACTGAGCAGTTTCTTAGCAGCAGGTGGCAGGTAGCGGGTAGCAGACCGCAGACGACCGATCCCCAGTCCCCAATCCCCAATCCCCAGTCCCTTGCACTCGCCGCCAGCGTCACCATCCTCTCCCTGATTTGGTTCTACGTGGCGACCTTCATGATCGTCCCCGCCCATGCCGTGGAGTTTTACGAGGTAGCGGAAAGCAACTACTTCCGGCGCTATGGGGCGTTGGGCGATTCGCCGGGTGATATTGTGAGAAGTTTCTTTACTCAGCCGGGATTGGTCTGGCAGATCGCAACGGAACCGGCGCGGATCGATTATGTGTGGGGATTGCTGGCGCTCTTTGGCTTTTTGAGCCTGCTTGCGCCGGAAATCTTGTTGCTCTGTCTGCCCCTGCTGCTGGCGAACCAACTCAGCGCTTACCCCGCCCAATACTATGGAGAATTCCACTACAGCGCACCTTTGATCCCCTATGTTGGCGTCGCCGCCGCCTACGGGCTGGGACGGCTCTGGCGCACCCTGGCGCGGCGGGTCAACCGTCGATCCGCATCCTTTCAACATCTGCCTGCCGCCTCCGCGCCGACGATGGCGTTGGTCTCGCTCTTCACCAACGCTCAGACCGCCCTGCGTCCGCTGTTGGCCTGGGGATGCGTCCTCTGGCTGTTGATCTGGGCGGGGTGGCGCTACGCCGACGCCGGGTTTGGTCCCTGGGGAGGGCGCTACGACCCCACACCCATCACAGAACATCATCGGTTGCTGCCCCGTTTCACCGCGCAGATCCCTAGAGGCGCCGCGGTCAGCGCCACGGCGGCGGTTCATCCCCATCTCAGCCATCGCCGTTATATTTACCAATTCCCGTGGGGGATCGAACCGGCAGAGAAGGCCGATTGGGCGCTGCTCGACGTGACCACCAACACCGACATGGCCCCCGGCGATCTCAAAGCCGTGGTGGATCGAATGCTGGCCCGCGATTGGGGTATCGTTGACGCCGAGGATGGCTTTCTCTTGTTGCGCCGCGGCGCGGGATCGAAGGAGATCCCCGACGCATTTTACAGCTTCGCGCGGGAATCGGGGACTGGGGACTGGGGACTGGGGATCGGGGATCGGGGACTGGGGACTGGGGACTGGGGATTGGGTGCAGAATCGCCCCTCACAATTCGCCCCTCGCAATTCGCAATTCGCAATTCTATCTCCTTTGGCCCACTCACCTTCCTCGGCGTGGAACTCGAAGATTGGCCGCGCTGGCGACAGACCAAAGTGACGACGATTTGGCGGGTGGGAGATGGGTATGTACCGGGCAGCCTGCGTCCCTGGCTGGAATTGCGCACGCCGGGCGGCGACCCGCTGTACAACTATGCCGAAATCAGCCCACCGGCGCTGGTCTGGTATCCGTCTGACCGCTGGCAGCGGGGGGAGATCATCCGTATCCAGACGCTCTGGCTCTTCCTGCCGCGCAGTTGGGGAGCGGCAGTGGGCGTCGTCCACGGGCCTGATCCATCCGCGCCGGCGGATCGATTGCCCGTTGGCGAAATTGTCGACGGGCAGATCGACGAGAGCGGCACATTGGCGTTGGTCGCGGCCTTCAGCCGGCACGCCGACGATTCTTTGGCCGCGCTGCCAGTGGGATCTTTCGCGCTGTCAGCCGCCATTCCACTGGCAGCGCGCGTCGGCGATGTCCACGGCTATTGGGGTATGGATCGCCAGGCAATGGTGACGGCGTGGCTGCCGCGCCGCGCTACGGCGGGCCATCCGCTGGATCTCTGGCTGCATTGGCAGCAAACCGACCCTCTTGCCTTTGAACGTTATATGCCCTTTGTGCATCTGCGACGGGATGGCGAGACGCTGGCCCAGGCCGATGGCTGGCCGCGCTTCTTCGTTTCCCTGCCGCGCAGCGCTGCGGATCTGTCCGATTGGCGGCAATTGTGGCTGCCCGCGGACCTGCCGTCCGGCGAGGTGGAGGTTTACATTGGCCTCTTTGATCCCATTACTGGCGAACGTCTCGACGCCTTTGACGCTGGAGGTCGCCCCGTGGGCAATGAGCTATTGCTAGGGCGCGTGCGCGTCGATCCGCCGCTCGTCCCCGACCAGGCGTGCGCGTTGATCCCCCCTGCCTGCGCCAGCCAACCAGAGTGATCTCGCGGATTCGATCTATGCTATACTGCGGTTGTGAAGAGAAATGTTCAGGACTTACGCACTTCGGAGACCTGCCAGGTTTTCTGAAACCTGGCAGGTCTGCTTCAACCACGTAAGTCCTGAAGTGTTAAAGGAGCAAACCATGAACATCAAAGTCAAGGGAGTCTATGAAAACGGCGTGGTCTATCTAACTGAGCCGCTGCCTGTTGATGTTGACAAAGCAGCGCGTCAGGAGGTGGAAGTCGTCTTTGAACCTCTATCCACTGAAGATGCAGAAATGGCAGCAGAGATAGAGAAGATCCAGGCTGAATTAGCCACGTTAGGTGCTCCAGAGGATGATACAGCAGAAGAACGGGAAAAGCGGGTGGAACTATTCATGAAGTCGTTAGACCTTTTTCCGCCGCTCAGTGATGAAGATGCAGAAGCGATCCTGGAGCTAAATCGTCGTCCTATGAGCATGTTCACTTTGGATGAGCAGTATGACTCCGGTTCTGATTGATACAGACACTTTTATCAATCTGTTGCGCAAACGCCACCCTATTCCAGGCATCGCGCAGCAACATATCTCTGCCTTTGGGCAGTTGATGATCAGTACCATTTCTTTCTATGAAGCTCGACGAGGGTTGACCCTTGCACGGGTTATTGCGCAAGTACAGCAGTTACAACTGATAGAACCCCATTTGACCTTATTGCCAGTGGATCGTGCTGTAGCAGAATCCTGCGCTAATTTGTATGTCGATCTTCAACGAAAGAATGCGTTGCTCCCTGATGCGGATCTGTTAGTAGCAGCCACGGCGCTAGTTTATAATTTGACGCTGGCGACCAGCAATCAACGCCATTTTGGTCGTATTCCCAAACTGCGCTTAGTAGATTGGCGAGACGATCGCGTTGGCTGAACCGAATCAACATTTCTTCTATATAAGGGCCGGCCATTCATTCGGCCCTTTTACGCGAATCCGCATGGATACAGCAGATACCCGTCGCTACTCCCTGGCACTCATTCTGATTTTGCTGCTGGCCTTTGGCCTTCGCCTCTACCATTTGGATGCGCAGAACCTCTGGTACGATGAAGGCGTCACCGCTGTCGTTGCCCAATATGACCTCGCCGCGCTGGTCCGTTGGACGGCGGACGACATTCAACCGCCGCTCTACTATTTGCTCGTCTCAGCCTGGGGACAGGTGGCGGGCTGGAGCGAATGGAGTCTGCGCTTCCCCTCCCTGGTTTTTGGCGTGCTGCTCGTGCCGTTGATGGCTGCGTTGAGCCGAACCCTGACCCGCAGCCGCCCTGCTTCCCTGCTCGCTGCGCTGCTCGCTGCGCTGCATCCGCTGCTGCTCTACTACAGCCAGGAAGCGCGCATGTATACAATGTTGGCGGCGTTGTGTGTCCTGGCGGGGATTTGCGTGTTGCGTGTTGCGTGTTGCGGGTCGGCATCGCAGCGAAGATGGCTCTGGGTTGGATACATCCTCGCCGCGACTGCTGCGATCTACACCCACTACTTCGCCATCTTCCTGCTCTTTGCGCTCAATATTGCCTATCTCCTCGACCTGTATCTCGTCCGCAGACGGCAGACGGCAGACGGCAGACCACAGACGACA
>JAHBVG010000123.1 GCA_019637695.1 Caldilineaceae bacterium
CAGATCCGCGAGCGGCGCTCGTTCATGGTTTGGGACGAAGGCAGCGTCCCTTCGGTGATCTTTGAAATCACATCCAAATCCACCTGGGTGGAACTGGTTACCAAGAGTACCCTCTACGCCAGCCTGGGGGTGCAGGAATATTTCATCTTCGATCCATTGGAAGAATATTTGGAGCAGACACTGCAAGGCTTCGAGCTTCAGGACCGTGAGTTTGTTCCCAAAGAGCCGGTAGAGCCGGGGATCTTCTATTGCGAGCAGTTACACCTTAACATTCAACGCGAAGATATTCTTCTGCGTTTGTCCGTACCAGAGACGGGCGAGAAATTGCTAAACACCGATGAAGCTATCGTTAAGGCATACGAAGAGCAGGAACGCGCCGAACAAGAAGCCCAACGCGCCGAGCAAGAAGCCCTGCGCGCTAACGCCGCCGAAGCTGAAATCGCTCGCCGGCGCGCCCAATTGGCTGTGATCCAAAATAATGATCAAGCCTAGTCCGAGCAACCATCTATGAAAAAACTGATCTGGGCCATTCTGC
Organism: Caldilineaceae bacterium; assembly: GCA_019637695.1. Classification (GTDB taxonomy): domain Bacteria; phylum Chloroflexota; class Anaerolineae; order Caldilineales; family Caldilineaceae; genus RI-153. The sequence goes on from JAHBVG010000123.1 coordinate 536, forward strand.
TCATCTCTATTCTTTCGTTATTTATCTCAGGGCAGGCAGACGCCCAGTCCCCAGTCCCCAGTCCCCAATCTCCAATCCCCAATCCTCAATCCCCTCTCGTCGTCCGCATTGACTTTATGGATCGGGATCATCTCGCCATCCTCGCCGGCGTACTCGACATTTGGGAAGTCAACCACGCCGAGGGCTATATCATTGCCATGATCACGCCGGAGCAGTGGTCGTGGTTGAAGTTGCTGGGCTACCCCGTGGTTGTGGATGAGATCCGCACTGCCGAATTGAACCGTCCCCGGCAGCGGGACGCAGGGCAGACGGCGGGCATCCCCGGCTATGCCTGCTATCGAACCGTCGAGGAGACCTATAGTTCATTGGCGACGCTGGCGACGGACCATCCTAACATTGCCCAGTGGAAGGATATCGGCAACAGCTACGACAAAACCACCCCTGGTGGTCCATCTGGGTATGACATTCACGCGTTGGTGCTGACCAACAAAACCACCACTGTGGACAAGGGGAAGTTTGTGCTGCTGGCGGCTGTCCACGCCCGCGAGTACACGACGGCAGAGCTGGCGACCCGCTTTGCCGAAAAACTGGTGAACGGCTACGGCGTCGATCCGGATCTAACCTGGCTGCTCGACTATAACGAGATCCATATTATCGCGCAGGGCAACCCCGATGGGCGCAAATGGGCCGAGCAGGGCTATTCGTGGCGCAAGAATACCAATCCTGCGGGCTGCGGCTTCCCCAATTATGGCGTGGATCTCAACCGCAATGGCAGCTTCCTTTGGGGTGGATGCCCAGGCGGTAATTGCTCTTCAAGCAATGCCTGCTCGCTCCTCTATCGGGGGACAGCGCCAGCCTCGGAGCCGGAGACACAGGCGGTGCAAAATTATCTGCATACTGTCTTTGCCGATCAGCGGGGACCGGGGATCAACGACGCCGCGCCGCTCAATACCAATGGCGTCTTTATTTCGCTGCATAGCTACGGCAACCTTGTCATCTACTCATGGGATTTCACCGGCACGGATGCGCCCAATATGCAGGAGTTGCGCCGCTTGGGACGCAAGTTTGGCTATTTCAACCGCTACAGCGTCTGTAATACCTCAAACTGTCTCTATGCCGTGGACGGCAGCCACACCGATTACGCCTATGGAACCTTCGGCGTGGCGACTTACACCTTCGAGTTGGGGACATCCTTTTTCCAGAGTTGTTCTTTTTTTGAGAGCAATATTCTCCAATCCAATTTGAATGCGCTCATCTATGCGGCCAAGGCAGCGCGGCGTCCTTATCGGATGGCTGCCGGTCCCGATACGTTGGACCTTAACCTGAGCGCGTCTTCGGTGGCGGCGGGTGCCGCGGTGACGCTGACCGCCAGGGCCGACGATACGCGCTACTTCAGCAACGGCTATGGATCGGAACCGACCCACACAATTGCGGCTGTCCGCTACACCGTGAATCAGCCAACGTGGGCCGGGGGGACGCCGACGGCGCTGATTCCCAGCGACGGCGCGTTCAACAGCAGCGCCGAAAATGCACACATCCTTCTCGATACGGCAGGATGGGCACTGGGACAATATATCCTCTTTGTGGAAAGCCAGGATGCCGCCGGGAACTGGGGGGCGCCGTCCGCGATCTTCTTGAGGGTTACTGCGGCTTATGGGCTGTCCATTGCACAGGAGACGCCAGGCGATCCGTTTAGAATTGGGCAGACGGTCACCCACACGCTGACAATTACCAATACTGGCGGAGTCCCCGATCAATTTGTGCTGAGTGTGGAACAGTCCGCCTGGCCGATCTCCGTGGCCGATTTCACGCCCGTTGTGGACGCCGGAGCCACTATTCAAATTCCTGTCGCTGTGCAGATTCCGACGACGGTTACAGTGGGCGCAGCCGATGTGGCGATTGTGCGCATCCAGTCGATGGGTGATAGCGCCCAGGTGAGGATCGCAACGCTGCCGCTGGTCGTCACCGCCGAGCCTGACATTACCAATGGTGGTTTAAGCGGTGAAACGATCTTCTACTTCCCATTGATCCACAAAAATGAGTGATGAGAATTTTCTCATCACTCACTCTCTCCGTATCAATTCCATCCCATTGAGGGTGCAAAACTCTATTGTGAGAATGAAGCGCTGTACATGCGTGGAGTCTCCACATGCCAGACATTTTCATCGGTCATGACCTGGCGGGCGAGCAGACCGGCGCGCTTGCGGTTGTCCACGTTGAGTTTCTTTAATATGTTGTGGACGTGATTTTTGACAGTCCCCACTTCAATGGTGAGTGCGTCGGCGATCTCCTGGTTGCTCGATCCTCGTTCAAGATAGCTGAGAACTTCTCGTTCGCGTGGAGTCAGGTCGGCGCTGAGAAGCATCAGGTCTCCCTGATCCGCATTGGGTCGCCCCACAATCTGACTTAGTTCGGCGATGCGAGAAACGAGAGCGCCGGCGATCTGCGGCGAAAGCAACGGCTTTCCACTGTAGGCAGCGCGGACTTTGCGCATCAGTTCGGCCAGGGAATCGGTCTGTAAGCTGTAGCCAGTAGCTCCTGCCTGAAAACATTGCAGGATGAACTCAGATGTATCGGCTACACTCATGATGACAATTTTAGTATTGGAATAGTTACGGCAAATTGATTGGATAAACGAGAGAAGTTGCTGGCTTGGGCGGTTGGCGTTGACAAGCACCATATCGACGATGGATTCGTTCAACTGGTCAAGCGCTTCCTCATAAGTAGCGGCAAGACCGACTACCTTTACATCAGATTCATCTTGTAAGACGTTGGCCAGGGCGTTGGAGACTAAAAATGTTTCGTGGACAATTAATACCCGGATCATGTTTCCCTCCTAAAGACATCATCGATTCAATTTATATTTGCCATAAGCTTACAGGTCAGATGTCAATTACACAATGGGGGATGTCACTTCCCGAAGGTAGGGATCTCCCTGTACAAGGTGTGGGGTTTCCCTCTGCAATGGTGGTGCAAAAGAGCGGGGGAGAAGGCAAAAGGCAAAGGGCAAAAGGCAAAAGTGGTGGCAGGTTTGCAGGGGGCAAGTTGCAGGTTGCAGGTGACAATCGTCTATGCACTACGCATTACACAACACGTTTCACCTTGTGATCCCCACCGGCTCGTACAGATAGACACGCATTTTGAAGTTGCGCGCTTGCACGTTGACATCATGAACGGAGATCAGTAGAGGTTCTCTTTGCAGCCAGGCTTCAATATCCGGGCGGACTTCGGCGACGTTCATATCCTGGATCAGCCAGATCCGATTTTCTGCGCTTTTCACCTTGTCGAGATCGAGCTTGTGCAGGGCCTGCGCCGGTTCGCCCAAATAATAGGAGGTCAGATCCGGGTGCGCGCCGAAGACGAGATCCCCTTCGTGTTTGTGTTGTTGAACAACGGCGACGGCAGCGCGCCAGTCGTCCCGATTGCCATTTTGGTAGCGAAAATAGAGGAGGTTCTGGCTGAGCGGACTTGCAAGCAGATAGATCAACACAGCCACAGCGAGGACTCGCGTCGAGTTGGGCGTAGATTGGATCAAGAAGACAACCGCCCACGCCGCCAGGATCAGCGCGCTGTAGAGCGAGATAAAGGCATAGCGATTGGCGGTGTAGTGAAAAAGTGAGATCCCCATGAGCAGGAGGATAGGCAGGGCCGTGTTCAATGCAAGCAGCAGCCCGGCGCGATCCCTGCGCAGGAGCAGGCCGAGCGCGCCCACAAAGGCAACACAGACTGTCCCGATACCGATGTAGTAAACAAAACCAGCTAACAGCCAGAAGGGGTTGTTGTTGATCCGCCCAAACCCTGCCATCCATCCGCTTAATGAGGAAAGGTAAGGTCCGGCAAAAAAGAGGCCGACAACGGCAATGGGGATGCCAAAGATCGCCAGGTTGCGCCATCTTAACCCACGCGGCCGGCCCAGTGGCAGCAGATAGAGCAACGTTAGATAACTGAAGAGTACAGGGACGAAGACCAACGCTACCAGCCGTTCACGCGCCGCCAGCCCCAAGAAGATCAACGACGCCACGAGGTAAAGAGGTCGATCCTCCTCCAGACCAATGTAGAAGGTGAGCAACGCCAGGGTGTAAAAGAGCAGGAGCAGTGTATAGAAGCGGGCATTTTGCGACCAATAGAGATGCCAGGGCGAGAGGGCCAGGAAGAGAATCGCCGCCAATGCCACGGGGCGACCGAAGATACGCCGGGTGGGGTAGTAGAGCAGCGGCACACTTGCCATGCCGATCAGCGCGGGAATAAGGCGCGCGCTCCATTCGCTGGTCCCCAAGCCGTTGATGGCAATCTGGATCAGGCTGATAGCCAGCGATTGGCGAATCCACGAGAAGTTGAAGCCGTCGGGCACATCGATCACCGTGAGCATTTCGTCGCCCCAAAAGCTCCACGCGCCCAGCTTGTAAAAACGCAGCACACCTGCCGTCATGGTGATCAGCGCGATCAAAGCGTAGAGAATTCGCCGGTCAGCGAGCCAATCTTGATTGAGCCGCGCCGAAATTCTCCGCCCTTGCCAGAGATATCCTTCGTGCGCAGGTTGGTCCAATACAGGGGCGCTTTGTAGATTCAACGGCTTCATGGGCGATCCTCTTTGTCAGCAACTGTGGAAACTCTCTCACACCCACTCTAAGCAGATCGCTGTAGATTCGCATAAGGGAAAGATTAGAGGTTTCTATGAAGATAAAGAGCGACGAAGAGCTTATGAAGGCTTGAGCTTCAATTTGCCAATAAGATCGCGGGCTTTGTCTGCGCGAGCCAACAGGAACTCGGCGAGGGAGATCCATCCCGCCAACACTTGGTGTGGCGTGCGCCCGTAAATGGCCTCAACGTCAATGGCTGAGTCTTCCGAGAGTATAGTTGCCGTCCAAATGGGTAACCGTGTCCCCGTCCATAGCGAGGCTGTCAACAGGTAGCCCAGATTCACCAGTTCAGCGTTGCCTGACCAGCCAACGTCGCGCAACCCTGCCACATAGCCGCCTAGCACAATTTCCTCGACCTCAGCCAGCGTATCTGGTTCGATTTCAAAAAAGAAAGCGCTGAGGGTGACGAGAGCGGCCATATCCATACCCAAAGCGCCAGGACCACAGAAGGCCCAGTCGATAGCAACTAGCTCTTCTTCACCATCTTTGCCTCTACAGAGCATGAGGTTACGCCGGTGTAGATCATGGTGGCAGAATACCTGCGGCAGACAACCCAGCAGATGCAAAAAAGTGTATCTTTCTTGCCATATGTCGAGTATCTCTGTACGCATCGGCGAGAAGGCGGATTGCACCAATGGGTGTTGCCATACAGTATCAGGCGAGGCAGGATCGATGTGGGTGGCCCACCAGCTATCTTCGGCGAACGCACTGTGGAAGTCACATAGCCAGGGTCCTTGCGGTTGCGGCATCCCGCCTAGAAAGGCCCCGCCAAAGCGCCCCGACAGGCGGGCGGCTCGATAGTAATCAGCCTTTGACCAACGCTGATGAGTCCACTCTTCAATCTGCTCCATCCAGATCCAACCGCCATCCTCATCTTCAAGCGTGGCGTAACAATTGGGGGCGCGTAGGCCGGCTGGTAATTCAGCCAGGACGCCAGATTGAAAGGCGAGCAACTCGCGCTTTCCATACCCCCAATCGCGCAGATTGGGAATCGCAGCCTGAGTACCGCGAATCTTCTTGAGTACAACTTTCCAAGGTTGGGATACCTGACCATCGCCGCCGCTACCACTCACTGCGTAAACGCCAGCAGTAGTATTAGGGAGGGCAGCAGGATTGAGTTGTTTTGCACGCCAGTGCCAGATCTCCAAATCTGGAATGCCCTGATCCTGGCGAACAATTTCACTCAGGAAGGTTGAATCGATTGTCTGCATTGGAACCTGGGATCTGCTACGATAACCGCTTCATCTTTGTTGTTGACCCTTGCCGCAGGATCTCTGCTTCTGATCTAGCGGCATAGGGTTGGTAACTTTCACTCAAATCCGCTCTTTGAAGCGTCAGAGAGGGATCTTTCACCTGCCAATAGCTGGGGACGCTCAAGATGCCGCCATTGGTCCTTGTGGCTGGGGCCACAACAGTGAGCATGTACGCCCGCCGTTGGTAATCATAGGCATAGGACCATTCATGCTCGTAAGCGCCAATATCAATGTAGTAATTCCCTCCCGCCAGATCCAAACGCTCTATATGAAGCAGGAGCGTTCCTGTGCCGTGGATGGAAGGCAAGGTGACGCCAGATGTAGCCGTATCGATTTTAAAGCAGGTAACCTTATCCTCACTGACGATTGAAATATCAAATATTGGCGATGCTATGATTTTGGAAGATGTGTACGTGATCTCGATCTGTAGCGGATCTCCGCTGCTGATCTGCTGTACGCAGATGCCTTTGGAATTACGAAAGCACACCTCGCGGATTTCAACCTCAAACGAGCCAAACCGGTTGACATTTGCCTCAAGCTTTGTGCCATTGCTTGTATAGAGGGTTGGATGGCTGGCTGGCGTGGTCTGAAGCGTGGCGTTGCGCATCTGCTTGAGGTATTGCTCTATGATTATGTCAGCAGGTCCTTGCGCCATACGTTGCCCCTTTTGCAGCCACAGCACCTGATCACACAACTCTGCAACGGTGGAAAGATCATGGGAGACCAGAATGCCCGTGCGCCCCTCCTCGGTGAATTTACGAATCCGCTCCAGGCATTTGCGTTGGAAGGCAGCATCCCCAACAGCCAGCACTTCGTCAATCAGCAGCACGTCCGCTTCAATGTGGACGGCTACGGCAAAGGCAAGCCGCATCTGCATACCGCTGCTATAAGTGCGCAAAGGACTATCAATAAATTCCTCTAGCTCAGAGAAGGCTACAATTGAATCGAAGCGTTCACTCACCTGGCGACGGGTAAGGCCAGAGATGACACCGCTGATATAGACATTCTCGCGCCCGGTTAGATCAGGGTGAAAGCCAGCGCCGAGATCGAGCAGCGCGCCAATCCGCCCATTGACCTGAATTTGCCCGGCGTCGGGGCGGCCCACGCCGCCAAGCAGACGTAGCAGCGTCGACTTACCTGCGCCGTTGCGCCCGATCACGCCGATCATCTCGCCTGGGGCGACGGTGAAGCTCAGATCGCGCAGGGCGTGTAATTCCTCTGCGGGGGTCAAACGACGCAGCCCGCGCAGCACGGCCTCTTGCAGTGTGGCCGGGCGATCTTTATGGTAGCGGCGATAGCGCTTGGTGACGCCATCCACAACAATTGCGTAATTCACTAGATTTCCTCAACGAAACGATAACTGGCTTGAATGAAGATCCGATACCCAATCCCTAATAGAATGAGGCTGACGCCGCCCAATAGGATCAGCGCAACCACGTTGGGCCATTCCCCACCCATGAAGATGGCCCGATAGCCGTTGAGGATGTGGACCAACGGGTTTAGACCGTAGATCATCTGATAGTGTGCGGGCAGCGCTTGGATGTCATAGAAGATGGGTGTCAGGTAGAAGCCCAGCAAAAGCAGGATCCCCACCAGGTATTGGGTATCCCGAAAGGAGACGTGGAAAGTTGCCAAAAAGTAGGCGATGCCTAGCGTCAGGATGAATTGGACGCCGATCACCAGAGGCAGCGCCAGCAGCGCGCTGGTAAGCGGGATCTCTGCGATGAGTACAAAAATGATGAGAATTGGCAGCGCCAACACAAAGTGAAGCAGATTCGTAGTGACATTGACAACCGGCAGCATCGCAATGGGAAAGCCAGGGCGCCGGATCAATTCTCGATTGTCCACAATGGCGCCGGTGGCCGCCACCAACGAAGATTGAAACCAATTCCATGTCAACACGCCGATGAAGAGGAAGAGCGTAAAGTTAGGGATATTGAGCGGCAGCACCAGTTGAAAGACAAAGTTGAAGACAAGCAACTGAGCCAGCGGGTTGAGCAACGACCAGGCGATCCCCAGGAACGAGCGCTTGTAACGTAGTTTCATCTCGCGGGAGACAAGTTCGCGCAACAGATCGAAAAGGTAGGTTGGATGTCGAAATCGCAGCAATGCTATTGGGTTGTGCATAAAGATCCTGATATGAACTAAAATGGGATCATCTCTCGAAGCGTTGGCATGGGCAGATCCGCTATCTGCGATGGCAGGTTTATCATTGCGTCCTCGGCAGTGGATAGACCGTTTTGCTCGGCAACGGCATTGAACAACGACGTCGCGCCATGATCCATGAGCCAGGGGCGCAGATGAGCGCCAGTCAAACATTCGGCACCCGGTTCTGCGGCGATCTGCCCCACAAAACAGTCGCCATACCAGATCTGAGCCGAATGGGGACGTTCCGCATCCAAATGGGCAGTGGCAGCGGCAATGCCCGACCGCAGATCGAGGATTGCCTCACCTTTCCGTTTGGGCGCAATGAAATCGCTCATCCATTCGTAAAACCTCCGTCGCGAGCCGATCCCCTCGGCAATGCCGCGCCAATACCAATAGGCCAGCAGACCATCCAGGGCGAAACGCCACAGCCCGCGCAGACGCAGAAATTCCAGCAGTTGCAGCCCCTGCAGACCGCGGGCAGCCAGCCAATCCCCAAGCAGCGGAAGGTTGAAGACCAGCATCTGCAAAACGGAATGGAGGAGTGTGTGATATTTCATCAACCGCGCCGCCAGAAAGGTAGATCGCAATTCTGGGTATCGTCGCCCAATGACGATATCGGCCAGACCTTCATCATACTTTCGCCGCAAGGCCCGGCGCAGATCGGTCTTTTCATGGTGATAGCCCAATGCGTCCGGGGCAAAGCGGAACTCGGCCCCGGCCTGGATCAAGCGCATCCCCAGTTCATAATCCTCGCGGCAGAGGAGGCTATCATCGAAGCCGCCCACCTCTTGAAAAAAGTCTCGTTCCAACGAGAAATTGCCACTGAGCAGATCGGTATAGACGAAACGATGACCGGGGGTGCTCATGGGCCAAAAGGTGGAAATCCACCAGAGGCGCAGCTCGGATTGAAAGAAATCCAACTTTGTGACCATCGGGGGCAAATAACCAATCACCACCCGCCGAGATCCCCGCTTATACCGGCGTACATGGGCCTGCACCAGCTCGGGCGTCGGTTCAATGTCATCGTCCAAAAAGAGCAGAAGATCACCCGTTGCCCGCGTTGCTCCCAGATTGCGGGTCACTGCGGCACAGCGTTCCGCATGTTGGATCAGCCGCAAGCTGAAGGGGGCGGCATAGCTCTGCACCATGGTCGCTGTGCCATCGGTGCAGTTGTCGGCTACCACCAACACTTCGATCTGCGCTAGCGGATAGCTCTGCGCACCCAATCCGTCGAGCAATTGGCGCAGCAACTGGCGGCGGTTGTGGGTGGGAATCACAATACTCACAGTTGGGCTGTGCATACTTATGGAGTCTCCTGCAAACGGTAGAGGACGAAGCGATGGTCCTCGTATTCGAGAACATACCATTGGTCGATGAAGTCAGATCCGGCAATGGCAAAGGTATCAGCGCGATATCGGGCCAGCAATCTCTTATCGAAGAGAATGTGCGAAATGCCCATACGCTGCAACGTTGCCAGGGCTTGATCTTCCTTGCCCTGGGGCGCGCCCCAGGTGACAGGCCGCGCCATGGTGCTGTCGTCGCTCAGCCGTTTCCGCTCGCTGTAGAAATGATCCCCGCTGCTAAAGGTGAGGATATGTGCGTCCACCGGTAGTTGCGCGTTGATAAATTGCCACGCCCGATACGAAGGGACGGTCCGCTGCAAATAGGATTCCTCGGATTCAAAGCCGATCACCACACCCAGTGGGATCTCATGGATGACGTGGGTGAGCCAGCCATCCCACTCAACGCGGGCGTTTTCGTGCAACGAAAGGAAGGGCGGCAAATTCAAAAAGATCAGTGCCGCCATCCCCCACCCCAGGATGCGCGTCCGCCACTGCACCGCCCCGGTTGCGTCCGCGAGTGCGCGATATCCTTCCGCGGCCAGCACGGCCAAAAAGGCGACAATCGGCAGCAAAAAGCGCAGTTGAAAGCTGCTCACCGGTGAGGACCACAGGGCAATATAGCCGACGACAAAGGCCAGCAGCGGGCGCCGCTGATCGTTGCGCCACCAGAGGATCAGCACGGGCATAAGCAGCAGGAAGAGCGGACCCAGCGCGCCGCCAAACCGAGCGCCGTCCACGGTCATTGTCCACGGCAGAGCGAGCAAGGTGGATGCCGTGAGCGGATAGCCAAAGCGGCTTTTGAACTCGCTTAATCCGTACTCGGTGATTGCGCTCCACCGTTCCGCAGGGAAAGCGCCAAAGATCCCATAGAGATCGGGGAAGAAGGGATTCCCTGCGGCGAGCCAGGCGCGGATGTAATACGGCAGCGGAAAGAGCAGGCTCACGCTGCCCAAGATTACGACGGGTACGAGTGCGGCCAGCCAGCGGCGATGCTGACGCCAGCGGTAAAAAAAGAGCGCCAGCGCAATCAACACGAGGACAAAGAGCGCCAGATGTTTGATGACGAGGGCAAAGCCGAGCGTCACCGCGGCGAGGGCCAACCATTGCCATTTCTGAGCTTGCACATAGCGCACCGCCGCATAGACCGCCAGCCCAACATAGAAGGCCAGGGCCAGATCGATGTACGTGGTTGTCGCCTGCCAAAGGACAGTGGGCGCAGAGACAAAGAGCGCCACAGCCAGCCACGACGAGGCCCGCGGGAAGAAGCGGCGGCTCAACTGCAACACAAAGAGCGCGGTCAGCGGCAGTGTGATGAAGTGCAGCAGTTTGGCCGCCACAGGACCGCCCATCACCATCCCCGCGCCGAAGAGGAGATCCCAGCCCAGCGGATAGAGCGAGACATATTCGGTCACAAGATCCACGGGGCGGCCTGCTTCGAGCCAGAGTTTGGGCAGCCAGAGGTGATACCAGAGTGCATCAAACTCGGTTTCAGGGGCCAGCGCGCCGATCAGCCCGATGGTGAGCGCCAGGGCCACGATCCCCTTGAGGATGCGATCCTGGCCGGCCAACCGTCGGCCATCGACGGCAAGTTGAGCGAGCCGCTGCCGCCACACGGGGATCGATAGCTCCGCACGCAGGAAGATCACGCTGATCCCCATGAGCAGGCCGATCAAGATCACGACAGCGGTAGGTCGAAAGATGCCTGCAAAAGCCAGCCCCAAAAGTAGCTGCGAGATGAGAGCAAATCCGAGTGCGCTTTGGTAGAGGATGCGCTCGATCCGCGTGGCCGAGTGCAGTCGCAAATAGGACCAGAGTATGCGCCCCACCATGAATGCAGTCAGGCAGATCGCGCCTGCGCCCAGCAGGGCCATCCCCATCCGCGTGAACGCTTCGCCCACCGTTGCCAGCGACCAGCCGGAGATCCCTGCGCCAGCCAGGGTGAGGAACATCTCCCGGAAGGCGTAAAGCGAATAATTGTCGTCGATCCATTCTTGCAGCGGCATGGCGAAGATCGGGAAGATCTGCTTGTAATAGACGGGCAGCAAGATCCCAGCCCACGCGATCCACGCAACAAATCGATACCGAGCCAGCAGATGCCCTGCGGATTGAATCATGCGCACGGGGTGGATTGCGGTCATCCCCTGTCTTGCAGAAAGATCTTGTTTCATCCTGCCCCCATCATGCCTGGGTGGTAGATCGAGAACGGAGATACGCACGCGGACCGGCAAAGCAGCCCTGGATCTCGGCCATCAGTAGATCGAAGGGGACACTTTCAGGGCGGCGGAGCAGGGTCCGCACCAGCGCGGGGAATTGATCATGGCGGAACCAGAGGTAGGCAACCCAAAAGACGCCCATTTCGTGTTCCAACAGCAATTTGCGTGTCCAATAGGCATAGGTCCCTACCCCATAGCCGTAGAGGGTCTGGCGTAGCTCCTCCCAGGTGCGGCGATGACGATGCCAACTTAGGGCGATGGGATCGTAGACAATGCGATAGCCCTGCGCCAAAATTCGCGAAAAGATCTCAGTATCCCCGCCGGATTGGGTAGGCGTCCCCGCGTCGAGTGCTTCATCGAAAGGGCCAACGGCTTCTAGCACTGTGCGGCGCAGCGCCATGTTGGCCCCGGCGCCAACCCGCCCCGCTGCCAGTGGATGACATGAGCGCCGATCATAGACTCGGCGCTGGAATCCGCGACTAAATGGGCTGTACCGCTCAAACCACTCCTGAGCTTCGGTCTCTAATTCCAACGGCATGGTAAGGCCAGTCACGCAGAGTACCAGCGGATCGGCGAAGTTGCGCAGCAACCCATTCAGCCAGCCAGGATCAGGCACGGCGTCGTCATCACAAAAGGCCACAATGGAATGGCGGGCCTCACGCAGGGCACGGTTGCGGGCGATGTTTAGCCCAGGCCGATCCTCGCGTATGTAGCGTACCGTGGGGAATTGATCCACCACCTGACGGGTAACGTCTCCAGTCGAACAGCTATCGACAACGAGAATCTCTTGCCCTAGATCGGGCAATTGCGTTAGCGCGTCGAGACAGCGATGCAGATCATCAGGGCGATTGCGAGTACAGACGGCCACTGTCGCCGTGGGCAGCGTGGCCAAAGGATCCATTTCTGACCAGCCAAGGAAATCGCGCAGCCATGCATCAGGCAATGCGCTATCACATGCGTTGATTGCGGCAGAGCGCAGATCAGTACCTTCGATCCGTCCTTTGATCACTGGCAGCGTTACCCGCCCCATTGGGCAGCGCCGAAACCGTAAGAGAATGAGCGCATGTTGATAGCGATCCAATCCAGTGATCTCGGCAGGAAGTTGATTAATTTCAAAATCTAAAACTGCGGTTGCCATTATCGCTTACCTCTTTAATCCCAACCGGTTTGCACGGTTGAAGATGCCTTATAAACTTCCTCGGTCAACGGATCTCTGTGGCTGCCGTAGACAGAGATTAAAAGTAGTACAAAGTGGGGGATCATTAACGCAAGCGCAAAGAATAGCAGCCAAACTGGGAAATCCTGTGCAGCCGCCAACATCAGCACGATCCCTGCTATTATCAAAAGCAGGATAGCAATTTGTGGGAGTAACCAGATTGGGTTAACGCGGCCAGAGGACTGTTTCGGCGTCAACCGGAATGAGAGTGGCAAACGCAACAATGCCATGATCCATGCCAACGTGTAGACAGGCCAGGTTGGCACCACCAACATCACGGCAGACCAAAGAGAAGAGGCTGGGATCAAGGGATGGCGCCAGGTGCGGAGCGCCTCCTGTTTGATCAACATATCGCAAAATACCAGCGGCGCCAGGTGGGAGAGGTAGTTGAGCAATCCACCCCTGACGCTGTTATCGCTAAATAAGGCGACTACTGTTGCGATCAAATGAATGCAGATAATTGGACCGATCAGGTATTTGGTCATGCGCACGGCGTAGGATAGGCGCATCCCCCAAGACAGCTTGAAAAATATTCGGGGATAAACCGTCAAAAGCAGTTCAAATACACCGCGCGCCCACTTGAATTGCTGGGTGAACCAGGCCGACAGATCGGGTGGAGCAATGCCAGGCGCCAGCGGCTCAGCTACATAGGCTGACTTCCACCCGGCGGCGTGGAGCGCCAGCGATGTGGCCAGATCCTCGGCCAAACCGGGATGATAGCCGCCGACATCGTTCAGCGCCTCCCTGCGAATTAGGGAATTGCTGCCCATCATGGTGGTGCCGCCAATCGCCTCTATGCCAAAGGAGGTGGGATTGTAAAAATCGATGCTGGTTTCCGCGGCGGCGCTAGCCACCCAGCTTTCATCCTGATTGCCGAAGGTGACCATCACCTGCACAAACCCCACATCAGGATCGCTGAAGGGTTTCAGCGCCTGCGTCAGATAGTTAGGTTTGGGCGTATGATCCACATCGAAGATGGCGATCACATCCCCATAGGTGCGGGGCAGCGCCGCGTTGACATTGCCAGCTTTGGCGTCCTTCTTCTCGGTGCGGGTAAGGTAACCAGCGCCCAGGTCAGCGGCAAGACGCTCCAGCATAGGATCATCACCATCATCCAACAACCAGACCAGATATGGACCCTTCATGGCGCAGGCCGCGGCGAGTGTACGCCTGACCAGATCATAGGGTTCGTGATAGGCGGTCACATAGATGTCCACCGTCAGATCCTGAGGCGCGGCGGTGGTGGAAGATGGATCCTTGGCGAAGAGATAGAGCAGCCAACTGCCCAACACTTGAGTAACGGTATAGAAAAGCGCAAAGGCAAAGACCAACAGCCAGATAACCGCGGACCAGCCTTGTAGTTGACTCCACCAACTGTAGTAATAGAGCAAGGCGCCAATCCCCAGCAGCACCAATAAGTGTATGCGCGATGGGTAGAGGCGCGCTGCTCCCTGAGTCCGGGGTGATATACCAAATTGCTTAAATTGGAATTTTTTCAAAATAGCACCACTTCATAGTTGGATAGGTGAACACTGTCTGGTTAGGTGGTTCTCCCGGCAAATGCGTCAGCCCCTTCTAAGAAGGGGCTACCAGGCGATTCAGACCAGCGAGTCTGACTAACTTCTTAGCGAGAAAACCAGTGAATGAGCGCAACTGTTAGCCTCAATGGTCGAAGTGGTAGAGTAAAGAAGGCGTTGAAGCTACAGTTGCGCCGTCGGGACCATATTACGTCGAAAACTGTAAGGAAGGACTATAAGAACCGTTTGAGTTTTCTTATAAAGAGGATCTTGCTGATGGCAATCAGAAGTTTTTGTTCAGCTTGCAGTCTTCTCACTTTCGGATACACTACTGGCTGAGCGAAAAGTGTGTCGCACTGGGTGCGGCCCAAATTGGGGGTAAGAATGCTCCTCGCCGGTCACGGACCGGCGGCGGTCGGGTCACGGACCCGACCTGAGCACCCCCAATCAATCTGGGATGCACCCGTCGCACTTCTTTTAGAGGACAAACCATGCAAAGTCTGACCAACAGGTTGGGATACGATAGCGATGAAATTGCTCAGTTGCGCCAACGTGTGGTGGAACTTGAACGTCAACTTGCAGAGCAAGAGCAGAGGCTGCAAGCGTCCTTGAACACCCGGCAAGAGATGGCCGATATGATCGATCGCATCGGCGATGTCTTCTTTGCCCTGGATCGAGATTGGCGCTATCTCTATGTAAATCCAAAGGCTACGGCGCTGACCGGGATGCCGGCTGATGATATTCTGGGAAAGACCCTTTGGGAAACATTCCCTCAATTGCTTGGCACTATCTATGAGGAACAGTATCGGCGAGCAATGGAGCAACAGATCCCTGCCTATATTGAGGAGCGCGGCGTGGTCTCTGGCCGTTGGTATGAAACCACAGTCTATCCGTCCGCCCGCGGTCTTTCAATCTATGGCCGCGACATTACGACGCGCAAAGAGGCCGAGGAATCCTTGCGCAAGCAGCAGGCTCAGGCCGAGCGCCAACTGGTCGAGTTACAAGGCATCTACGCAACGACGCCTATTGGTCTCTGCTATATGGACACCGATCTACGCTATATCAGCCTCAGCGATCAGCTTGCCCGTTGGTCTGGCATCAACCCTACCGATCTGATCGGACGATCTCTGACGGAGATCGCGACCGAAAATACGCAACCCTATATTGAGATCTTGCGCCACGTGATCGAAAGTGGCGAACCAATTGTCAATCAGCCCGTACAAGCGCCTTTGCGAGATGATCCAGATCAAATGCGCGACTGGCTGCTCAACTACTACCCGATTCGAGATAACAGCGGCCAGGTCGTTGGTGTCCATTCGGTTGTCTTTGAAGTAACCGATCTAAAACAATTGGAGCGCGAACGTGAAGAGGCGCTGGCGCTGTTGGATGCCTTCTTCGATCTGGCCCCAGTGGGTTTGGCAATGTTGGACGAGGATCTGCGCTTCGTGCGCATTAACGAAGCCCTGGCGCGGATGAACGGGATCTCGGTTGAAGACCATCTCCACAAGCGGCCCGACGAGCTACCTCTGGACATCTCCGATCTCGCGCCGATGATTGAGCTATGGCAGAGAATGGCGCTCAACGGCGAACCAGTGCGCGGGGTTGAAGTCAGCGGGGAGACGCCCGCCGCGCCAGGCGAGATCCGCTATTGGCGCGAACAGTGGTATCCCGTATACGTCCAGGAACGGATGATCTGTATGGGCGTGGTGGTGGAGGAGATTACCGAGAGAAAACTCTATGAACAATCTCTGCGCGAAAGCGAGGAACGCTTCCGCCATCTGGCCGACGCCATGCCCCAATTGGTGTGGACGGCCAACCCAGATGGCAGCGTCGACTATTACAATCGCCGATATCGGGAGTTCCAGGGCTTCAGCAAAGGAGCCGCTGGTTGGGATTGGGCTCCGACCCTGCACCTCGATGATCTCCAAAAGACAGTGGACGCGTGGCAACAAGCGGTGCAGACCGGCAATATCTACGAGGTGGAACATCGCGTCTGTCTGGCGAACGGCGAATTTGAATGGTTCCTTAGCCGCGCTGTACCAGCCTACAACGCACAGGGGCAGATCATCAAATGGTATGGAACGGCAACCAACATCCATCAGAATAAAGTCGCCGCCGAGGACAGAGAACGTCTGCTCGCCGAACTTACAGAGGAACGCGCCCGGTTAGAAGATCTGACCGTTACACTGGAAGAGCGTGTCCGCAAGGGCACTGAACAAGTCCGCACACTGGCCGCTCGCCTTACGCTGGCGGAACATCAAGAACGCAAGCGCGTGGCCCAGATCCTCCACGATCATATTCAGCAGATGCTCTACGCTGTACAAATGCGCATCCATTTGGTTGAGCTAGATCTGCCAACCGAGCAAGCAGGCGCGCTCATGATCCAGATAGATGAAATGAAACGTTTGACGAATGAAGCGATCCATGCTGCGCGTACCCTAAGCGTGGAACTCAGCCCGCCGATTTTGGAAAATGAAGGGTTACCCGAAGCTATCAAATGGCTAAATCAACAAATGAAAGAGATCTATGGCCTGGATATCTCGCTCAAAGTTGAAGGCGACTGTCAGGTGGACAATCGAAATCTGCGGGTGATGTTATTTCAGGTAGCGCGCGAGCTTCTGTTTAACGTCGTCAAACATGCCAATACCCAAAAGGCCATGGTTGCGCTTCAACGCAGCGATGACCAGATAATCATTATTGTGAGCGATACAGGAAAGGGGATCGATCTCAGCGCAGATTCACACAATCATGGGGGATTCGGGTTGTCCAGCATTCGTGAAAGGTTGAATCTCTTTGATGGGCTGTTACAGATTGAATCTGCACCGGATCAGGGCACACAGGTCACCATCACCTGCCCGCTTTAATCCATAGCGCCGCATTAGGGGCTATTTCAGATTAAGGGCAAAAGCTCTGCGCCGGTCCGTGACCGGCGGTCGGGTCACGGACCAAACCGGAGCGCTCTCAGATTAAGGGCAAAAGCTCTGCGCCGGTCCGTGACCGGCGACGGTCGGGTCACGGACCAAACCGGAGCGCCCCAAACTGAAATACACCCACGCTAGTGATGAGCGTTAGCCACCTCGTGAATGATCTGAATGAGTTGCTCAGGAGCGCCCCCTTTGGAGATGTAACGAGAAGCGCCGCGGCTGAGTACCTGTCTTTCGTAGTACAGATCTACATGAGAAGTCAATACAATCACCTCAGGGGAAGCGTCTATCGTCTGCAACTGATCAAGCACCTGGAATCCGTCCAACTTGGGCATCCGCAGATCGAGCAACAAAATATCCGGCTCAAGTGCTTGGGTTAAGGAAAGCGCCTCCTCACCATCCCGAGCCTCTCCGATCACCAAAATCGCGCGCGTGCTTTCCAAAAACAGGCGCAGGATCGTACGGAATTCATTGCTATCATCCGCAATTACGATAGAGATCTGCTCGTCAATATCCATCTAGTAGGGCCTTTGCTCAATATCCACAGTTTTCCTCAGTTTATGTTATTTCGTACGATAGAAAAATGTGGGTTTACCCTACTCTTTCTAAATTGATATTGAGGCGTTACTGCACCAACAACAGCGCCGCGGAGATGATCAACAAAACGAGGATCACGCGCTCGAAGGTAACCTTGTCAATGCGGACAGAGAGCCAGCGGCCTAGAATCACGCCTAACGGTACTAGCGGCAGCAGCAGGGCAATTTCGAGCAATTGGCTGGGGTGAAGGATGCCGGCGTAGATGTAGTAAGGGACTTTGAGCCAGTTGATAATGGCAAAATAGACGGCGCTGGTGGCAATAAACGCGCGCGGTGTTATGTTCTGAAGCAACAGATAGACGGTAATGGGTGGGCCGCCTGTGTGGGCAAGGGTCGAGCTGAACCCGGCTACCGCGCCGGCTACATGCCCATGCCAGTTGCGCGGTTCATAGTGTAACGAACGCTGGATGCGCGCCTCATAGAGTTTGTAGATCACAAAGATCAGCACGAAGATGCCTAGACCGGTGCGCAGCGCCTCACTGGAAATCGTGGTGATCAGCGCCGTCCCCAGGGTGATGCCAATCAGCGAGGCGGGGATAAGGAGGATGAGCAGCCGTCGATCCCAGCGGTTCCAATGCGCCGCTACGGCGAAGACATCGGTGATCATGAGCAGAGGGAGCAACAGCCCTATCGCCAGTTGCGGCGGCATCACCAGGGCCATCAACGGTGTCGCTGCGCCGCCCGCCGCCCCACCCAAACCACCCTTAGAGAGACCAATCAAGAGGATAACAAACGCGGTCATCAAGTAGAAAGATAGCGTATCCGGCAACATCGAGTCCACACATTCTAGTGAATGGAAGAATAGTAGCCTGATCAGTGTAGCACCGGACGTTAGAAAGGCAAGTTTGCGCGT
Organism: Caldilineaceae bacterium; assembly: GCA_019637695.1. Taxonomy (GTDB): domain Bacteria; phylum Chloroflexota; class Anaerolineae; order Caldilineales; family Caldilineaceae; genus RI-153. The sequence goes on from JAHBVG010000123.1 coordinate 19,239, forward strand.
GGTGGAAAGATTGTCATTTTGGCAAGAGTTCGGCAGAATAGAGCAATCGCCATTTACCCATGAAAGGGTCGAACCATGCCATCAGAAGCCATCCGCATAGCCATGTGGTCCGGGCCTCGCAACATTTCAACAGCGATGATGCGCGCTTGGGAAAACCGCGCAGACACCATCGTCATGGATGAACCGCTCTACGCTCACTATTTGCTGGCGACAGGGATCGACCATCCTGGCCGTGAAGAGGTGATCGCCGCCCACGAACCCGATTGGCGTAAAGTGGTAACGCAGATCGTCGACGATCCGCTGCCGCCGGGGAAGTCTATTTTTTACCAAAAGCATATGACCCATCACCTGCTCGATCACATGGATCTGGATTGGGTGAATACGCTTGTCAACTGTTTTCTGATCCGCGACCCGCGCGAGGTGATCACCTCTTACATCAAGGTGCGCCCACAAGTAACCCTGGCCGACATAGGTTTGAGCGAGGGTTGCCGTCTCTTTGAGCATGTGCGCAGACGGACCGGCGCAACGCCGCCCATTATTGATTCGCGCGATGTGCTACAAGATCCGCGGCGCATCCTTGCGCTGCTCTGCGAACGGATCGGCGTCCCCTTTGACGAGCAGATGTTGCGCTGGCCTGCCGGTCCGCGGCCATCCGATGGCGTCTGGGCGAAATATTGGTACGATGGGGTCTGGGCGTCCACCGGCTTCGAGCCGCACCGCGCCAAAGA
>JAHBVG010000124.1 GCA_019637695.1 Caldilineaceae bacterium
CGGGACGGCACGCTCGATCCTGAGGCTGGTCCTTACGAAGGCATGGATCGCTTTGAGGCGCGGCGCAAGCTGTGGGCGGACATGGCAGAGCAAGGATTGGTGGTGGGTGAGAAGATCCACGTGCATCAAGTGGGCCATTGTGAGCGCTGTGACACGGTGGTGGAACCGATCCTCAGCACCCAATGGTTTGTGAAGATGCAGCCGCTGGCCGAACCCGCCATCGAAGCTGTGCGCGATGGACGCATCAAAATTGTGCCCGAACGCTTCGAGAAGATCTACTTTAACTGGATGGAAAACATCCGCGATTGGTGCATCAGCCGCCAACTCTGGTGGGGGCATCGCATCCCCGTCTGGTACGGGCCGGATGGTCACCAATTTGTGGCGCGTTCTGCCAGCGAAGCCAAGGAAAAGGCGATTAGGCATTACGGCGACTGCGTGAGATTGGAACAGGACCCGGATGTCCTCGACACCTGGTTCAGCAGCGGACTCTGGCCCTTTAGCACGCTCGGATGGCCGCAGCAGACGGCGGATCTGGCGAAGTTCTACCCCACCACCGTGTTGGAGACCGGCTATGATATCATCTTCTTCTGGGTGGCGCGCATGATTGTGATGGGGCTGAAGTTCACCGGCGAAGTGCCTTTCAAATATGTCTATCTGCATGGGCTTGTGCGCGATGAGACAGGCCGCAAGATGAGCAAGAGTCTGGGCAATGTACTCGATCCGCTCGACCTGATCAAAGAGTACGGCACTGACGCTCTGCGTTTCACGCTGCTCACCGGCGGCACGCCTGGCAACGATATGAAGCTGAGCCTGACCCGCATTGAGGCCAACCGCAACTTCGCCAACAAGATCTGGAATGCCGCCCGCTTTGTGGTGATGAACCTCTCCACGGCACAGATGGAATTCGGCGATGGCGACGCTTATAGCCTTACCTACGCCCTGCCTGCCGAGGAAGAAATGACGCTGGCGGATCGATGGATCTTAAGCAGGTTGTCCAATGTGCAGAGCAGCGTCACCCGGCTAGTAGAGGATTGGCAGTTGGGCGAAGCAGGCCGCCAGATCTACGAATTCCTGTGGAATGAGTATTGCGATTGGTATATCGAAGCGACCAAGACGCGTCTCTACGGCAGCGATGCGGTTGCGGCGCAGACAGCGCGGCAGGTCCTCGCCCATGTGTTGGAACAGAGCCTGCGCCTGCTTCATCCCTACATGCCCTTTGTCACCGAGGCGATCTGGCGCCATCTGCCCGGTATGGCCGAACGCCGGGAATCGCTGATGACCAGTCGCTGGCCGTCCGACACGAATTGGGCCAACGCCGAGGTGGAAGATGCGTTTGGCCGCCTGCAAGAGATCATCCGCGCCATCCGCAACGTGCGCAGCGAGTACAACGTCGAGCCGGCCCGCCGTATCACCGCGCTCTTCAGCACAGATGGCTACACGGATCTGATCCGCCAGAACCGCGATCTGCTGGTGAGCCAGGCCCGCCTCGTTGAAGATGATCTGCAAATGGAACCTTCGATTACTGCGCCCGAAAAGGCTGTGGCGCTGGCCGCGGGCGGTGTCAGCATCTTCCTGCCCCTGGCGGGCATGGTCGATTTAGACGCGGAACGTCAACGGCTGCAAAAAGAGCTGGACAACGTGACGGGTCAGATCGACCGCTCGGAAAAGCTCCTGAGCAACCCAGGCTTCGTTGCCAAAGCGCCCGAAGAGGTGATCAACCGCGAGCGCGCCAAGATCACCGAACTCAAGAGCCGCCGCCAGCAGGTCCAGGCGAATCTGACGGAAATTTAGGGACCGGGAACTGGGGATCCGGGACTGGGGATTGGGGGCGCTCAGGTCGGGTCTGTGACCCGGCTGTCGCCGGTCAAGGACCGGCGAGGAGCATTCTCACCAAATTTGGGACGCACCCGGACTGGGGATTGGGTTGACAATCGCTTACTCGCTTACTCTCTCGTTGACAGTACTTGAGCGATTAAGCGAGTTCAGAAAGTCCCCCTGATCCCCGATCCCCAGTCCCCATCCCTTTTACCCTCCGAAATTTGTGATAATTTTGACAATCCATTTTGGCTGTGCTAGGATGGCGAAGACGTTTTCCCCAGAAGCGGAACAAATGAAGGCGAGGTAGCCAGATTCACCCTAGTGCGATCATCCATTTTGCAAAAGCGCAAATGACATTTTTTCACGAATCGGCTACAATCATCAGATGGAAAAGCGCGCTATTCTATAGTCGTGCGCCTCGATTATTCATAAAGGAATATCTATATCTTCTCAATTTGTAGGGGTAGACGCCTATTTCTACCCGCGTATGGACGGGACAGAGACCTCCCTACCCCAAACGATTGAGAAAATACGTGAATCTCTGCTCCAGGCACAGGACGCTGGCAGAAAGGAGTCATATTAGGAATGGCGAATGAACAGTGGCAAGCGCGTGTCGAACGCGCACAACAGATGGCCGCGGCGCGACGTGGCGTTGATGTTGAAGTGATGTTACCGCCCCGCCAACCAGGGGCTGGCGCGCCAGCGACTGGCGGCGCAGCAGCCCACGCTGCCGAAGCGGAGCCAGCGACCACCGCAGCCCAACCTGCTCAATCCACGGTGGTCGCCGAGCCAACGCCTGTAGCCGCCGTTGAAAGCGCACCGGCGCCGGCAAGTTCAGCTGCACAGCGCGTTGCCGAAGCCAAAGCACGCGCCGCATCCAAAGGATCGTCGAGCAACGGCGGCGCAACAGCAGCGGCAGTTGCACCAACCACAGTCGCTACACCTTCCGCTGCACCCGCTCGATCCGCAGCAACGCCAGCGCCTGCCACAGCAGAGAGGGCAGAAGCCCAGGAAGTTGGGCAACCAGGGATCAACCGGCGCGAATTTATGACCTATGCCTGGGGAGCAGCGTTGGGTCTGCTCACATTGGAAATCGGCGTGGCGTCTTATGCATTCATGTATCCTCGTTTCCGCGCTGGTGAATTTGGTGGGGCTTTCCCTGTGCCGCTCGGTGAAATACCACCAGCCGATGCCGGCCCGAATGGCAACACTACCGGTAAGTTTTGGCTGGTAGATACCGCCGAAGGTCCAAAAGCACTCTACATGGTCTGCACCCATCTTGGCTGTCTTTATAAATGGGAACCGTCGAATTTCCGCTTTGAATGCCCGTGTCACGGATCCATGTTCAACCACGACGGTCACTACATCTTGGGACCTGCGCCGCGATCTCTTGATCAGTTTGTGATCGAGGTGGTGCAGAATGGTCAGGTGGTTTCAAGCACGGAAGACGCGGGAGACAGGATTGTTCCGCCTCAAGTGCCAGGGCCAGACGTAGAACTCCTGATTCAGACAGGTAGACGCATTGTGGGCAAGTCCAAGGATCTATCACCTGCCCGCGCCGACGCCTGACCAATTCTTCAATTGCAATCTCATTTTGTCAACGGTATTGATCAGTAGGAGAAGACAAAACTATGAGTGTGATGCAAGACATTCGCGAGAAGGGAGTGATTGGCGCATCTGCCGCTGCTCTCGAAGATGTCTTTACCCGTGTCACAGCCGGTATCAGCCCCGGCGAGTTTCGCAAAATGTTGCGCGGGGAACCGGCGGGGCGTCCTAACCCGCGACTAAAGCCGCACAGTGAAGCATTCCTGCTCCATATCAAGCCCACCTATTACCACGAAAGTGTGACGCGCTGGAATCACACCTTCCGCTTAGGGCTGCTCTCGACCTATTTATTTTTTATCGAGTTGATCACGGGTCTGTTGCTCATGATCTGGTATGCGCCATCGCCAGAACGCGCCTATGTCGACATGATCCGCCTGTTGAGCAACGTCCCCTTCGGCCAGTTTTTACGCGATCTCCATCGTCTGGGCGCGGAAGCCATGGTGGCAATTGTCACCGCCCATATGGTACGCACCTATCTGACCGGCAGTTACAAAGCGCCGCGCCAGTTCACCTGGTTTACTGGCGTGATCCTGCTGGTCGTTACACTCTTCCTGAGTTTCTCCGGCTATCTGCTGCCCTGGGATCAACTGGCCTTCTGGGCGGTGACCATCGGCACATCCATGGCCGAAGCCGTACCGCCTGCGGTCGTCGGTGAGACAGTGAACCTGCTGGCACGCGGCGCGCCCGACATCGGCGCCAACGGGCTGCTGCGTTTCTACCTGCTGCATGTGATCTTCCTGCCGTTGTTGCTGATCCTCTTCTTCTTTGTGCATTATTACAAAGTCGTTCATTTCGGCATCAGCCTGCCCGCCAATGAAGAGGAAGTGGGCGAGGACACCGCCAACCGCATTCCCGCGGACAAGCGTGTTTACTTCCTGCCCGACGTGATGGTGGACGAACTCAGCTTCTTAACAGCCTTCACTACGCTGACGATCCTGATCACTGTCTTCTTCTTCCAGGCGCCGCTGGAAAACATCGCCAATCCGCAATCGACGCCGCTGCACACGGTGGCCCCCTGGTATTTCTACTGGCTCCAGGGGCTGCTTAAAGTGGCGGATAAGTTCATCGCTGGCGTGTTGATCCCTGGCGTCTTGCTCGTGCTGTTGATGGCGATTCCCTATATCGATTTCAACCCCAGCCGCCGCGCCCGTGATCGTCGCGTGGCGATTGTCAGCGGTATCGTGGCTGGCGTCGTCATGATCATCCTCAGTTGGATGGGTACGCCGGAATATGCGGTGAAGGGTGCGCCATCGGTGGAGGTGGTTCAAGAGCTGATGCCCGAAGAAGGACCTGGCCTGGTGCGCGAAATTGGATACGCCCATCTGCCGCTCGGCACCTATCGCACAGATGAACACTACGAAACAAGTGATGCCCATTTTGCAGAGTTGCTACACGAATTCCGAGCGGGTGTCATCCATTACATGGAGACCGATCCAGACTTCAATCAAGCTTATGCTGAGTTGATCATCTCACAAGATCAACCGAGCCTGAAACGGCTGCATTGGCGGGTCCACTGGTACGATTCCCAAGGGGTGCCGGGATTGTTTGAGCGCACCTTCTGGCTACATGAGAATTCACTCTACTGGCATGAGTACGGCCTGAAACATGAATTCCTCAAGTATCTACGTGACCTGAGATTCCTGAACTTCTAAGCTGAGGAGTGACAATACTGACATGCAGGGACCATTTATCAAGTCGCCCGTTCTTAAGATTGTCCTCGGCATCCTGTCCTCGCTGCTGGCGATTGTGTTCATTCTATTGTTGCTCTTCACCGAAGAGACACGCATGGAAGCGCAGACAGCCAGTTGGGCAGGACGCGAGATCGAAAACGGCGCCGCTCTCTACTACAATAACTGCGCCAGTTGCCACGGCCCTGATGGCCGGGGGTTGCCGGGGGTTGCGCCCGCGCTGCACAGCCATTACTTCTTTACCGAGCGGCTGGGGGATGTGGGCTGGGCAGGTTCGCTTTCGGATTACGTTGAACTGACTGTTGCCGCTGGTCGCCCCAGTAAGACGAATACCCAGTGGGCGCAGATGATGCCAACCTGGGGAGTCACCTATGGCGGTCCCCTGCGCGATGATCAAGTGCGTGCAGTGACTGCTTACGTACTCAACTGGGAAGCCGACTCCCTCACACAGACCGCTGAGGAAGATCCGTGGCAGCCCTTCCGCGATGTGCGCAAGCCCGTGGAACAGCAGACCATCGGCGAACCCGGCGAACCACCAGCGGAAGTCGCAGCGCCCACAGGGGAGCCTCGCGACCCTGAGGTTCTCTTCACATCCCTGGCCTGTATTGCCTGCCACAACCTGGCAGTCGATCAAACGCCGACCAACCGCGGTCCGGTTGGCCCCAACTTTGGCAATCTCAACGAAAACGCCCAGACGCGTGTGGCTGGGATGAGCGCCGAAGAGTATATTCACCAGAGCATCGTTGCGCCCAATGCCTACGTCGTCGAAGGCTATCCTTCGGGCATCATGCCGCAGAACTTCGATCAACTGATGAGCGAAGAAGAGATCAACGCCATGGTGACCTGGCTGATCGAACAGAGCCAGCAGTAGTCGTTCGAATGTTACTGAAAAAGAGGGCGTCCATTGGGGCGCCCTCTTTTGTTGATGGAAGTGATTAGTGACTGGTGACTGGGGATCAGGTTGACAATCTCCGAATCGCTTAATCTCCTAATCTCTTGTTTGCGGCGATTGAGCGGTTAGGAAATTTCAGAATCTTAACCCGATCCCCAGTCCCTGAGCCCCAATCTCCAATCCCCACATCGAAAACGAGGATTCCATGAATGCATTAGAAACACAGAAAAAAGCCTACGCCCGGCTGATCCTCGAACAGGGGATCACTGTGCAGCCAGGCCAATCGCTGGCGATCCGGGCCGAAATCGTCCACCGTGAATTCGTTCGTCTGCTGGCAGAGCAGGCATATACTATGGGCGCGCGCTACGTCGATGTGACGTGGTCCGATCTCACAGTGGATCGCATCCGGCTCACGACCGGCCAACCCGAGCATTTGGCGTATAGCCCAGACTACCCGGCTCAGCGCGGCGCGGAACAATTGGCCGACGGGTGGGCGATCATCAGCATCACCGGGCGTGAAAATCCCGATGTCTTTGAAGGGATCGATGCCGCTGCCATGCAACAGGTGCAGACGGCAGCCATGGCCAAACTCAAGGATTGGTACACTGGCGTGATGGCTAACCAGATCCCATGGACCGTCTGCGCAGCGCCGACGCCAGGCTGGGCGGCCAAACTCTTCCCCAATCTGCCGGCAGATGAAGCCATACAGAGACTTTGGGCTGCGATCTTGAGCGCCACCCGCGCCGATACTGAGGATCCCGCCGCAGCCTGGCAGGCCCATATTGATAAATTGCAGGCCGTGGTGGACTACCTGCACAAGCACCGGGTTCACACACTCCACTTTCTTGATGCTGAACCAGGGCCAGACGGAGAGCCGCGCACCCAACTTACCATCGGCCTCACGGACCGTCCGCGCTGGATCACGGGCAGTTCCCAGGCGGGGACGGGCGTCACCTTTTCGCCAAACATCCCCACCGAGGAGGCTTTCAGCACGCCCCATCGGTTGCGCACCGAGGGCTGGGTGCGTACATCTATGCCCTTCTTCACCCTGGCGCAGCAGATCGAAAATGCCTATTTTCGCTTTGAGAGGGGCGAGGTTGTGGAATTCCACGCCGAGCGGGGACAGGCCGTGTTGGAGCAGTTCTTCAGCGTTCCCGGCACGCGTTACCTGGGCGAGATCGCGCTGGTCGATGTCAATTCGCCCATCTATCAGAGCGGCATCCTCTTCCACGATACGCTCTTTGACGAGAATGCAGCCTGCCATATCGCCTTTGGCCGCGCCTATCCCGGCGGTGTGGAAGGGAACGAGGCCATGAGCGCCGAGGAACTCGCCGCGTTCGGCGTCAACGATTCGCCCCTGCATCAGGACATTATGTTCGGCACGCCCACCCTCCAACTCACAGGGATCAGCGCGGACGGTAGCGAAGTGGCGATTATGCACGATGGTCAATATGTGCCGGCCATCTTCGAAGGGAAGTGAACGATGGGGATCAATGTTGATGTCCACATGATCTGCGACCCGATTGGCGCGTTCCCTGCGCGGGTGCTGCCGCCCGGCTATCGTTTTCGCGCCTATCGTCCCGGCGACGAGATCACATGGACGGCGATTCAACGCGCCGCCGAACCTTTCTTCGCCATTGAGGAAACCCTTTTTCGACAGGAATACGGCGACGATGACGGCATCCTCAGCGAGCGCATGGTCTTCGTCGAGAGCGCCGACGGAACTCCTGTCGGGACCATCACTGCCTGGTGGAAGGATGATTGGCAGGGGCGCGGCGAATGGGGACAGATCCATTGGGTGGCGGTGCATCCGCATCACCAACGCCAGGGCATCAGCGGGGCGATGATGACGGAGGCCATGCAGTTAATGCAGCGTTGGCACAAGCGCGCCATGCTCGGCACTGCCACCGGACGCGTCTGGGCCATCAAAGTCTATCTCGATTTCGGCTTTCGCCCTGATCCCAAGGAACTGGGCGATCCCACCATCCTCGCTGGCTGGCGCGCCGTGGATGCACAGATCCATCATGCCGGGCTGACGGCTATCCACCCATAAAACATCTCAAATTGATCCACGAAGCGACACAAAGGTACACGAAGAAAGAGGATTTAGCGGTCTGTTCTTTTCTGACTTCGTAGATCAAGGAATTCAGACCCTGACCAATTGACCGGTGATTTCGCTGCCGGCCTGTGCTAGAGTGGATCAAATTGCTATATGCTCAATATACGCATCGACGCCGATGTGTAGACAGACCCGCTTCTTGCGACGCGAGTCCGATCTGTTCTCGATTGACAGCCATCGGTGCGTGCGGCAAGGGCGGGTTATTTGATTGGTAGATCCATAATTGCCTCTTCTTCAACGACGACCGGAGGTATGGAATGACACGAGGCACACTCCTCATTGACAGCAATCGCTGCAAAGGCTGCGGGCTCTGTGTGGATGCCTGTCCACAAGGGGTCTTGCAGTTGAGCGCTACGTATAACGCCCGCGGCTATCGTCCCGTTCTCGTCGACGAAAGCTACCATCTCTGTACAGGATGCGCCATCTGCGCCGTCATCTGCCCTGACATCGTCTTTACCGTCTATCGGGAAAGTCGCCGCCAACCCGCGCAACCTCAGCCATCCCCAGCTTGAAAAGGAGGAATCGTATGGTCAGGGAACTCTGGAAAGGCAATGAGGCCATCGCCGAAGCCGCCGTCCGCGCCGGGGCCGAAGCCTTCTTCGGCTACCCTATCACCCCGCAGACAGAATTGCTCGAATATATGTCGCGGCGGATGCCCGAATTAGGCCGGGTCTTCTTACAGGCGGAAAGCGAGATCGGCGCCATCCACATGGTCTATGGCGCGGCGTGTACAGGCGTGCGCGCTTGTAGTTCGTCCTCATCGCCGGGGATCAGCTTGATGCAGGAAGGGTTGAGTTATATCGCTGGCAGCGAAGTACCCTGTGTGCTGATCGACATTATGCGCGGCGGACCGGGGCTGGGGAACATCCAGCCGAGCCAGGCCGATTACTTTCAGGTGACGCGCTCTGCCGGTCACGGCGATTACCATCCGCTTGTGCTGGCCCCGTCCACCGTGCAAGAGGCCGTGGATCTGACCTATCACGCGTTCGATCTCGCCTTCAAATATCGCCACATAGTGATGGTGGTGGGCGACGGCAGTCTGGGGCAGATGATGGAACCGGTAGAGATGCCGCCCTTTCAAGAGCTGTCCAGCGAGCGTGCAGAGTGGGCTTTGACCGGCGCGCAGGAGCGTCCACCGCGCTCGATTAGTTCACTCTATCTAAGCGCGGAGGATCTGGAACTGTTCAATCGTCGGCTTCAGGCCAAGATGGCTGTCATCAGCGCCAATGAACCGCGCTATGAAGCCTTCTTGGTGGACGACGCCGAAATCTTGATTGTTGCGTTTGGCAGCGTCGGGCGCATGGCCCATTCGGCAGTGCGCAAAGCCCGCGCCCTGGGGATCAACGTGGGTCTCTTCCGCCCGATTACGCTCTGGCCCTTCCCCAACGAGGCCCTGGATCGGATCAGCCGCCGCATGAAACATCTGCTGGTGGTGGAGATGAACGCCGGGCAGATGCTCGATGATGTCAAAATGGTCGTGCAAGGACGCGTCCCTATCGACTTTTTAGGGCGCATGGGCGGCATGATTCCACTACCCGATGAGATCCTCGCCGCCATTCCGCAGATGCAGCCACCCATGTACGCCAATGGATTCCATCTGCAGCCAGTGGATGATCTGCCCCACAACTGAGCCTATCTATACGAAAGGAGTTGCCCAATGATGGGGGAAAACACCTTACCTGACCTCAAAATCGATGAGCGTTTGCCGGAAATGACGCTGGTTTACGGCCATCCCGAATCGTTACAGCATAGATCCACTCACTACTGCCCCGGGTGCAGCCACGGCACTGCCCATCGGGTGATCGCCGAAGTTCTCGACGAAATGGGTATCCGCGAGCGGACGATCATGGTGGCGCCAGTGGGCTGCGCCGTCTTCGCCTATGAATATTTCAACGTGGACGCCTGTGTGGCCGCCCACGGACGCGCGCCAGCCATGGCAACCGGAGTTAAGCGGGTCTTGCCTGGACATGTCGTCTTTACCTATCAAGGGGATGGCGATCTGGCCTCGATTGGCGGCAACGAGATCATCCATGCCGCGGTGCGCAGTGAACCGATCACCGTTATCTTTATCAACAACACCGTCTATGGAATGACGGGGGGGCAGATGGCGCCGACCTCGTTGCCGGGGCAAGTCACCACTTCATCGCCGCATGGGCGCAACCCCATCACCCAGGGGTATCCCATCCACATGACTGAAATGCTGGCGATGATGCCAGGGGTATCCTATGCTGTGCGCCGCTCCCTGCATTCCCCAGCCGAGATCCGCAAGGCCAAAAAGGCGATTCGATTGGCCTTTGAGTGTCAATTGCGCGGGTTGGGGCTGGCGGTTGTGGAGATCTTGGGCAGTTGCCCCACCAACTGGCGTCTCGATCCGGTTGCAGCGTTGGCTCATATCCGCGACCGCGTGATGCCGATCTTCCCGTTGGGCGATTATAAAGTGGCCGATGAACTGAAGAAGTAAAAGGAGTGCGTCATGGAACAATCGATCATTCTCGCCGGCTTTGGAGGGCAGGGCGTTCTTTTTGCGGGGCAGTTGCTCGCCTATGCGGCCCTAGCTGCGGAAAAGCAGGTCACCTGGATTCCATCCTATGGGCCGGAGATGCGCGGCGGCACGGCCCACTGTACTGTCATCATCAGTGACGAACCAATTGGCTCGCCGCTGGTCCGCACCCCCGATATTGTCATCGCCATGAATTTGCCTTCGGCAGAAAAGTACGCGCCGCGGGTCGCCAGGACAGGACTCTTCCTCATCAACCGCTCGCTGGTAGAATCGCTCTCGCAGCCGCCAGAGGTCAAGACGCTTTTTGTGCAGGCGAACCAGATTGCAGCGGAATGTGGAACGGAAAAGGTCGCCAACGTGGTGATGTTAGGCGCGCTGCTGGCGCTGCGTCCTCTTTTGCCGCGCCCATGTTTGGTGCAGGCGCTTGAGACGCACCTGCCCGAACGGCATCGTCGTTGGCTGGCGGCAAATCTCTGTGCGCTTGACGCAGGGTACGCGATTGCCATGCACGAACGGAAAATGGCGCGGACAAAACTAGCCAACTGACCAGCGGATTTACCCGCCGATTGATGGATAGGGGCATTTCGACAGAAGACTAGACTGGAAGCAGAACTTTCTCCACACTCCCCTTTTGGCAACAACTGATCCTTTCCTGTTGCAAGGAGAGTTTTTCATGAAAAGGATGCACTTATGAAAATCATCATGAATCGCGGTTTTTGTGACGCCGATCTCTCCTTCTGCGCTCGTTGCTCCGCCGCCTTCTTCCGCAAACCCCTGGGGACGGATCGCCCGTGCATTGTCTCGATCACCGACGAAGAGGATGAAGATCACCTGGAGTTTGTGTTGCTCACCGATGGCAGGACGCTCCGCTTTGAGTTGACCGACGAAATTCAAGAGGGGCTTGCACTCGAAGGTTGGGAATTCCTCGCTGACTTTGAGCCTGCGCTCCTGCGCCGCGGCGCAGCCAAACGCTGGCGCGCCCTCGACAAGCTCAATGCTGCGCATGGCAGCTAAAGCGGGGATTGGGGACTGGTCTCGTCAAGCATAAATTGAGAGGTACGGGCGTAGCAAGCAGCGCCCGTACCCTGTTTCAATCAATTCATGGCTGATACGGCACCTCAGAAAAAACGAAACTGCTGTTTGTAGAGGGAGCGCTTAAAGGCGCTCCCTCTTTTTTACGCTGCCATTTCGCATTCCTCGTTCCGTATTCCCTTTGTTATACTGGAAGCCATTGGCCCCTCAACATACGGAATGTTCGTTATGCATAGCAACCCAATCGATAAGATCTTGCAGCGCCAGCCGGTGATGATCTTAGATGGCGGTCTGGCGACGGAACTGGAGAAGCGCGGCGCGGACCTGAACGATCCGCTCTGGTCGGCCAGGATTTTGGTTGAAGCGCCGGAGATGATCCGCCAACTCCACTACGATTACTTTGTAGCCGGGGCGGATGTGGCGATCACGGCGAGCTATCAGGCCAGTTTCGAGGGATTTATGCGGCGGGGGTTAAGCCGCGCCGAAGCTGCGGATCTAATACGCCTGAGTGTGGAACTGGCCAAAACCGCTCGCGACGACTTCTGGCGCGATCCCAACCATCAGCGCGGGCGTATACGTCCCCTGGTGGCGGCATCGGTGGGTTGCTATGGCGCTTTCCTTGCCGATGGTTCGGAGTATCGCGGCGATTATGGACTTTCTAAAGCCGAGTTGATCGAGTGGCATCGTCCTCGGTTACGGGTGCTGGTGGAAGCGGAACCGGATCTGTTGGCCTGTGAGACGATCCCCTGCCGGGTGGAAGGCGAAGCGCTGGTCGAGTTATTGGCCGAATTTCCCCACGCGCCGGCCTGGCTCAGTTTCAGTTGCTGCGACGAGATCCACGTCTGCCACGGCGAACCTTTTGCCGATTGTGTGGCGCTGGCGAACCGATCACCCCAGATCGTCGCCATTGGCATCAATTGTACACCGCCGCGGTATGTCGCTCCGCTGCTCCGTTCCGCCGCGGGGATCACTACGAAGCCGCTCCTCTGCTATCCCAACAGCGGTGAAGAGTACGATGCGGCGACGAATGGCTGGCGGGGCGGAACGGGGCTCACCCATTTTGCAGCGCCAGCGCGAATCTGGCGTGAGGCGGGCGCGCAGTTGATCGGCGGCTGCTGCCGCACCGGCCCAGAGGATGTGCGGGCGATTGCTGAAGCCGTTCGTAGTCCAATATAGGGATTTGCCTCAAGTCGGTTGGATGTTGCCGCTCGTGAAGAGCCAGACGTTGTATGCCACGTAGATCGCCAGCATAATGGCGCCGTTCCAGCGGTTCATAATATGCGGCTTGCGCAGGACGAGGAGCAGTGGCAGCACCGAGATCACGATCATCAGCGGAAAGTCAACGCTGCGCATGGAGAGCGGCACGGGCAGATCGCGGACGATAGAGGTTATGCCGACGATAGCCAACATATTGAAAAGGTTGCTGCCCACCAGATTGCCCAAGGCGATATCGCCCTCCTTGCGCAGGATCGCCACCGCCGAAGTCGCCAATTCGGGCAGGCTTGTCCCCACCGCCACCAGGGTGAGACCGATCACCAATTCACTGATCCCGAAGAAGCGGGCCAGGAAGGTTGACGATGTAACAAGCCAGTTGGCCCCGATCAACAGGCCGATGATGCCGATCACGATGAAGGTGATGTCACGCGCAAAAACGGCGGGCGAAGCCTGCTTTCGATCTTCCACAGTGTTGGCAACAAAGCCGACAAGTTCATCCTGCTCCTCGCTGGGGAGTGTACGGCTGGTTGCGTAGCTGTAATAGGTAAAGCCCAACAGCCCCAAAAAAAAGATGATCCCCTCGATGCGGCCAATCGACCCATCCCAAGCCATAGCGAAGAAGACAAGCGAGACGATCAACATCAACGGGTATTCACGGAAGAGCAGTTGCCGTTCCACGCTCACAGGGCGCAACACCGCCACCACGCCGAGGATCAAAGCGAAGTTGGCAATGTTGCTGCCCACCACGTTGCCAATCGCAATATCGGCGGCGCTGCCGCCTTGCAGATTGGCAATCAAGCTGACCATCAATTCGGGCAGACTGGTGCCAAAGGCCACAATCGTCAGGCCGATGACAACCATGGGTACTTTCATGCGGATCGCCAATCGGCTGGACCCGCGCACCAGGAATTCAGCGCCGCCAGTCAACAAGGCAAAACCCGCCAGGAAGAGCAAAGTATTCAACAGCAAGGGGTTCATAGGCTGTTCTTTCAGTGTGAGGAGGGGATCGGCGACTGGGGGCTGGGGATCTGGGATTGGGGATTAGGCGATTAGGGGATTAAGGGAGTTCGGATTCTCGACACGATCCCGAATCGCCTAATCGCCCATTCTCTCAATCCCTTTTTCCTGATCCCCAAATCCCCGATCCCCAATCCCTAACGCGCAAACGTGATCTTCGGTATCTCAATGCGCTCACCCGTCGGCGAGACATCGCGGACAAAGCGGCCCTGCATACTCCACGGACCGGTCCAGGTGATCTGGGCTTCGATCAGCCGTCCGCGCAGATCGAGATCGCTTTCCACAAAGACGAGTTTGTTCTGCGGCGTGCGCCCGCGCCATTTGCCCTTGTGTTGGTCCTCCACCAGGATTTCCACGGTCTCGCCCAGCAACCGGGCGTTGATCTCGGCGCAGACGATCTCTTGCAGATTTTCCATCGCCTTGTGGCGACGGATCTTTTCGGCGTCGGGCACATCGTCGATCATGCGCCGCTCGCTCACCGTCCCTGGGCGCGGACTGTAACGGGCCAGGTGCGTTTTATCCAACTTGAGATCGGCGAGCAACTGATAGGTATCCTCGAACTGCTCGGCGCTTTCACCGCAGAAACCGACGATAATATCAGTGTTGATCGCCACGTTGGGGATCACTTCACGAATACGACTCACCAGCGCTCGATAGTCGGCGTTGGTGTAGCCCCGTTTCATCCGCTCCAACACTTCGTCGTTCCCCGCCTGCACGGGAACCTCAATGTGGGGGCAGACCTTGGGCAGATCACGCACCGCTTCCAGAATGCGATCTGTCATGTAGTTGGGGTGGCTGGTGAGGAAGCGGATGCGCCAGAGGCCGTCGATAGCGTGGACGGCGTGCAGCAGGTCAGCGAGATCGAATTGCGAATTGCGGGCGCTCTGAGCGCTTGCGAATTGCGGGCGCTCTGAGCGCTTGCGAATTGCGGGCGCTCTGAGCGCTTGCGAATTGCGTGGCTCTGCCCCTCGCTCCTCGCCCCTCGCCCCTAGATACGGAGCGACGGTTGCGCTGTTACCGCGGCCATTTTCCATCCAATCGTAGCCGTAACGATCCACGATCTGGCCGAGGAGGGTCACTTCGCGCACGCCCTGGGCGACAAGCCCGCGGATCTCGTTGACGATCTCTTCCATGGGGCGGCTGCGCTCGACGCCGCGGCGGAAGGGGATGATGCAGAAGGTGCAGGCGTGGCTGCAACCGTAGACAATCGGCACATGCGCAGCCACCGGCGCTTCCCCGCTAAGGGCGAGATGCTTGATCGACTGCACAGTACCGACAGGCTGGGTTTCGTCCTGCACTTGATAGCGGCGCAGCAACTGCTCTCGCTCGATGTGGGAAACCTCGGCGGCGATCTCGGCCTCACGCAGATGGCCGATCAACGGGCTGGCTTCGCTGGGGGCCATGAAGACATCAACATGGGGGAAGCCTTCGATCAATTGCGGGCTGGGCTTGACGCCGACCATACAACCCATCAGCGCCAGCGTGCGACCGGGGCGGCGATCCTTCCACGGTTTGAGGCTGCCAGCCTTGCCTACGGCCTTGTTCTCGGCGCTCTGGCGCACGACGCACGTATTGAGGACGACCACATCGGCGTCGTCGATGCTCTCGGTGGGGTTGAAGCCGATCTTCTCCAACTCGGCGGCCACATGGTTGCTGTCCGCCACGTTCATCTGACAGCCGATGGTCCAGATGTGATATTTGCGATCCCCCACGGCGGGCAGATCGCTGACGCGTTCCTGCGTCGTGGCGATCTCGGTGATCTCTGGGTCGAGATCGAGGTTTCGGTAGCTCATGGGTTTTCCTTCCTGTGTTCCGGTGTAGGCCGGGCAGGTCTCAATGCAATTGACACAAAGGGGAATTTTAGCCGTGGGCGGGGAATGTGTCAAAGAGACGTTGGGAACTTTCCGCATTACTCTACCGTTAGAGAGGAAAGGCCCTCACGTTTGATTCCACTTGATTGCAAATCTATCAGCCGACAAGGAGGCAACCCATGGCTCGTGTGTCTCGATTCCTGCAAAAGCTGGCGTATACCAGCATGGCCGCGTTTCTGGTGGGCATGTTGCTCTTTGGGATGGGACCGGCAACCGCAACGGCTGCCCCGGCGCTTGCCCAACAGGCCCAGGAGAGTACCTACGTGGTGCAACGCGGCGACACGCTCTTCTCGATAGCCCGTCGTTTTGGCACCACCGTGGCGGAATTATCCCGGCTGAACGGCATCACAAACCCGAATCTGATCCGCGTGGGCCAGCGCCTGCGCCTCCCGACGCCGGCGACCCCACCGACGCCGATGCCAGCACCAGCGGCGCCCTGGTCGCCGCCCGCCGCGCAGATTGAAGTATTGTCCCCCGTGGCCGAGGCTGTCTATCGCAGCCCCATCGAGGTGATCGGCTTCTCGCAGACCTTTGAAGCCGTTGTCAATCTGCGTCTGCGCGATGAGGCGGGCGAGACCATCGCCGAACGCTTTACCATGGGCGGCTCGGTGGACGGCTTCGACTTCTTCCAGACTTCTCTGCGTTTTGTCACAGATCGCCGCCAGAACGCCACATTGGAGGTCTTTGAGATCAGCGCCAAAGATGGCAGCGAGATCCACAAGGTGACGCTTCCGCTGGTGATCCTGCCTGGCCAGCGCTCGATTGACATGGACGCCCCCGCCGTCGGCGCCAACGTCTGTAGCCCGGTTTCCATCTCCGGCTACTCCGATACCTTTGAAGCCAATGTGATCGTCAGCCTGCGCCAGCGCGACGGTACACTCCTCGTCGAGGGTTTTGCCATGGGCGGCACGCTCAATCTCTATCGACCGTTCAGCACGGGCCTTTCTCATGCGGTCAGCGCGCCCCAGGCTGTCCTCGTCAGCGCCGAAGGGGAAGAGGGGGGCGACGCCACCCGCATCCCTGTCACCCTGCATCCGGCGGGCAGCGCGCGGTGTCCGTAGCAAGGCCATCTGGCTTTTATCCAACATAACTACTAAGCCCCATGCTCCAAGCGGGTCCGTGACACACCGCCAGGTCACGGACCCGCTTGGAGCAAGGCTTAGTAGTCTCTCTATTCCTTCTAGGAACGTATCCAGCAATCGGGAAGGCATTTGTCAAAATCGCTAGCTTTCCAAAATGCCACGACAGAGGCGGTCGGCTGGATAGACTTGTTGGACGGCAACCATCACTACGGGTTTAGGGGCTGCAATCTAATGCTGCATTGTCTTGCACTGGTGTCTGGTGTGTAGTCTCGGCTTCTACCTCGCGCCAGAAATCATCGTGAGGGATACCGCCCCCTGCTCGAATCTGTTCACGAGCCTCGTGCAGAATCGTCTGAAATCGTCGTGAGTACGCCAGGGCTAAGCGTTCTAATTCGTCATCATCCTCCATTGGTAAGAGTACCGCCACGGGTTTCCCATTCTTTGTGATGACCACCAATTCGTCTGCACTTGCCTTGATGTAGGCGCTCAGATTGGCTTTGACATCTGCAACTGATGCGATTTTCATAGTTGTATCTCCTCTCCTCCGATCACGACCCGATTACCGTCTTTACTGCCGATGGCGAGAATCGAAACTGTAGCCTGTTCCAGATCGACATCGTAGTAGACACGGAATCGATTTTGCGGTCCAAACCGGATTTCCCAAGTTGCCATAAACACGACTGGACGCTTGAGCGGCTTGCGATTCCGCGTTTCGGTGGTCGGCTCAAACGACAACTGTTCGTCCACAACATCGCGGATCAGTGAGTAGTATCTGGACTCAATTGTACGCAGATGCTGTTTGGTGATGGGTGCATAGATGATGGTAAAGCGCTGTAGCTCATCCGCCAATGCAATACCCTCCAGTCGCAAACCTTGTTGACCATAATCATAGTCACAATGCTGTAGATGTCAAGGGAGCATTTTGGGAAACAGCAATTCTATCCATAGAGAAGGTATTGAACAGCCGCTGCTTTTAGCTGCGGTTCTGCGCTCAAGGCGGAGTTGTGCGGCTGAAAGCACGCACCTACAGATCACCCGCGCCCTTCCACAATTGCGATCTCCTCGTCGCTCAGCCGGCGCAGGGTCCTCGATCCATTCGGGCTGTTCGTCCAGCCGCTGTTGCAGATAGTGTTGGGAAAAGAGCGATTTGCTCATGTTGATCCTAATTTAGTCTCCCTATGTACGCTCAGTTCTGCTCTGTACTTGGCTCATCACATCTTGTTCTAACCGTCGAAACGCAGCGAGACCTCGAAGTGGGCTGAAATCGTTGATCAGTGCTGCAACACGATGTACTAACTTGTGGAAGGGGAGGCGATTCCTACGGTTACGGGGCAGATCGCTGGCTGTACGCAATAAATCGAAGAGTACACTCTTCGGATCGGGAAGGCTTTCAATTTGCTCGACAACAGGCAAAGAGAGCGGCGCCACTCCGTTTGGGTTACCGGCGGCAGTACGTAGCGCAACTAGATCAAGTAGCAGCCATGCCTCTAACATGCGAATGGGCACAACACAGATAATCGTCTGGGCCAGATGGACGGGCGATGCCTCTTGAATCTCTTTGTAGCGATGCTCTGGGGAGTCTCGTTCGGCGTCGCGGTGAACAAACAAAATATCACAAGGATAGAGCGCAATAGCCGTTTCAATGCGTGAAGAGAGATCCTTGGGCGGTCTGGGTAATCTACCCAGATCAGCCCAAACAGCCTGAATTGCCGTAGCTGGGAGATGTTGCGCCAATACCCACGTAAGAATTGGCAACAACGCTCTATCCGAACTTCCATCAGATAGCAGTGTGTAATACAATTCCTTCATTCGCTACGACCAGATGGAAAGGGGAGCAACAACTGTAGATCTTCGCGATCCATCACCCTGGGCGAACGCCTATGGGATTGAGTTGGAAATCCATTCGTGCTTTCGGGCTGGACTGTTGGATTCAGATACGAAAGGAGCATACCGCGTGAAAGAGGGCGGATATGCGGATCCTTTTGGGCGCGCCACGTATCCGGCAGCCAGGTGAAGACAGGATGCTTGAAGCGTTGTTGCCCTTTGATCTGCTCACGGAGTTCAGCAATGAGCAGCGAGTCGTCGGGAATCTGTGCAACAACGGATGGAGAATGGGTATTGACGATTACCTGACGCAGTGGGTTGGCGCTATCGACTGGTTCCGTGCTATCGGTTGCAATATCCCTGAGTAGTTCGAGCATGGCTGGGATGCGTTCTGGGTGAATTCCATTTTCTGGCTCTTCCAGACAAAGCGTACCCTGCGCTTCTGGATCTGCTTCCAGTACGGCCAGAGCCAGAAAGCGCAGCGTTCCATCAGAAAGAGATCGAGCGGGGTAAGGCGTTCCATTTCGATCTGCAACGAACAACGTTAATAGTTCGCGGCTTTCATCCAGATCCACCCAGATGCGGGAAACGTCTTCGATCAGCTCAGAAAGCCGATTGGCAATCGTAGCATAAACCTGACTCTCTAAACTTGGATTCCCATTGCCTGTTCTGCGTGGTTTTGCAAGACGAAACAGGGTCGCCGCCAGAAAGGCACCATCCAACCCCAAATGGCTGGGCGCAGTGAACTCATCAGGCCGCCGCAAAGCGGATGGTTCTAATTGGAGCAATTGCCAGGACTGCATTTCCCGGCGCACGACCAGTGCAGTCGGACTTTCAGCCGCATTCGCCACAGAAAGAACAGTGCGTGGGAGGTTGGTCGTCAACCGGGAGATGGGGCGACCGCTACTGCCGCCGTCCTGATGTTGTTTAATCACGCGCCCTGTTGAATCCCCTTCGGTCGAAATCAAAGGTGATGTTTTTCTGCCTTTGATCACAGACTTACGCCAGGCAACCGTATGCGGAAAGAGTCGCTTTGACGCCTCGCTCAAATTTATATGGGCCAGTTCCTCCCGAATCAGTTCTAGAGATCCCAGTGA
>JAHBVG010000125.1 GCA_019637695.1 Caldilineaceae bacterium
GATCAGGGCTGCGTTTTTCGACGGCTCCAACCGATCCACATTTCCATTCTCGCGTTCGACCCCCACCAATTCGGGGAAGAGCCGATGGATGCTGCTCCGTGTTTCGCTCGCGGATTCGTCAATAATGGCGTTGATCTGGATGGAACTGACAATGCGGTCGATGAAGACGATGAAAAGGGCGAGGCTGATCAAGCCAAAGAGGATGGCAAAGGTGACAGATAGGTAAGGAATGAAGGTGGGATCGTTGATCTGATCCTCATCGAGATCGCGCACAGTTCGTAGCACCAGCAGTGCGTAGACAAAAGTGGCGATAAAGGTCCCCAACACAATCTGATTGGCGCGATTGCGGGTAAAGTTGCGCAACAGCCGTGGCCCGAACTGTTGTGAACGCAGGGCCAGCGCCACAATGGTGACCGAAAAGGTGATCCCCGCCAGTTGGGCCATGGCCGAGGCGACGGTTGTCAGCACATCGCGAGCGCCCGCCGCGCCAGCGAAGAAGATCCACGGGATGGTGCGGATCATCTCCTGCTCCAGGCGGCGGTCGGTCTCCACAAGGATAATGGAAAGAGCAATGGCAGACAGAACCAGCACCCCTGGTATAAAGAGAATGTGTGTACGAATCTGCTCAAAGAATTGTCTGATCCGAAGTCGGAATACGTTCGGCATCGGTCCTTATCCGGCGGAGTTGATCTCTTCTCGAACCCAATCCCAGGCTTGCTGGATTTTACTCTCCTCAAAGAAACGGATCATGCCCTGAGCGGGCAAGTCGACCGCTTTGGTCATCCACGCCTGCCAGGATGCATCGCCCACCACTGCCAGTCGCTCTACATCGGTCATGTAGACCTGCGCATATTTCAGATCCTGCCAGGCGGCGGCTGCTTCGGGGATCTCCAAATCGCCGAGTTGGAGCAAGATGCGCACTTTGCCCAAGCGGTTGAGCATCGCCTTCAGTTCCTGCTGCGCGGCGCGTACATCCTCTTGGGTCACCTTGCCGCTGAGATGGTAGGCCAGAACCTGCTCAGATCCGCTGTTGAGTCGCTGAATCATGTGAACTCTCTCCTTACTATTGGTTTACACTGGGTCCCAGTCTATGCGCGGAGAGAATTCAGTTCAGGAGTGTTCAGACCATTTGGGCTAACGTTTGCGGGCAATCAGCAGATATTGGCCGGGCAACCGCGCTGCTTCGTGCAGCTTTGCGCCGAAGCGCCATTCCGCCGTGCTGGGATACTCTTCCAGTCGTTCGATCACAAGCCCGGCCTGCGCCAGCGCGGTGATCACATCGCCCAGCGGCCAGTTGAACTCATACTTGTTCTCCTGAGCATTCTCGCCGCCGGCAAAGTGCGCCCAGCCTGGCCCCTCGTGGGGATGGTGGCGGGCGAAGTAGTCGTCGCCGATGATCAGTTCGCCATTTTCGATCCAGATGCACGAGGCCAGCGGATGCTCGTCGTGGAGGATCAGCCGGCCGCCGGGCCGCAGCGACGCAGCGACGATCTGCGCCCAGCGCCCCAGATCGGGCAGCCAGACGATGGCGCCGCCGCCGGTGAAGACAATGTCGAACTCCTCGCGCTGTAACTCCACGGGCAGCGCGTAGACATCCGCCGCCACAAAGTGGACGGGCAGAGCGGCTTCATCCGCAGTGCGCTGGGCGATCTCGATCTGCCGTGGGCTGATATCCACCCCTGTTGCCTCTGCGCCGAGAACTGCCCAAGAGATGGTGTCCGAGCCGGTGGAACATTGCAGATGGAGGATGCGCAGTCCGTAGACATCGCCCGCTGCTGCCGTCACTACGTCCTCAAGGACGGAGCCGCCCTCGGCAAAGAACGCAGCCGCTGGGAAACTGGCCCGATGGCGTTCCTCAGCGATCTCATCCCAGGCACGGCGGTTTTGTTCTGTGTAGTTGTGAAGGTCGGTCATGGTGGCTCCTTAAAAAAGAGGGGGATAGGTGACTGGTGATAGGTGGCTGGGGCAGAATTCCCAGTCACCAGTCACCTATCACCAATCCTTAGTCTAAAATCCGTCCAAAAATATATTCAATCCCATCCTCGGCATCCACATGTTCGCCGATGCGGATGAAACCGAGTTTGTGGGCGACGCGCAAGGACGCTTCGTTGTCGGGCGCGATGCTGAGGATAAAGCGCGTGATCTGGTGCAAATCATGCGCCCAACTCATCATGGCCTGGCAGGCTTCGGTAGCATAACCCTGCCCACGGAAATCAGAGAAGATGGTATAGCCGATCTCCACCCCGCCGCGCAGGATCGAGCGCAGGTAATCAGGGCCGGGAACTGTGTGGAAGCCGGTGTGGCCGATCATCAGCCCCATTTCGCTGTGGACAATGGCGCGTACAGACCAGGGTTGATACGCTGGGGTCTTGCGCAGATCGTCGAGCCGCAAGCGCATGAGCCATCCTTCGTCATACCAATCTGCGTGGATCGTATGGCCCAAAATCCTTTCCGCTGCGGCCCAATCATCGGACAGCGACGTCTCTAGAAAGGCAGGGGTCAGGGGGATCAACGACAGCCTGGGCGAGCGGATCGGCGCAAGTGGATCAGTCAAAGTGTGTTGGCTCCTCGGTGGATAGCGAATGATTGACCGCAAATGGCGGACGGCGAACGGCACACACTTTCCCCGATCCCCCATAGCCGCTAACTTAAGCGCAAACGAAAACGCCGGGGATTTCACGAAGGAGTGGCGCCAGGATTGAGGAAGCCGTCTGGCAAAAAGTTCCCGGCACTTGCCCCTATACCCCGATCCCCTACATTCAAACCTGACTACTGGCAAACCGGGTCAGATCCATCAACGTCTGGTGGGTACCCAGAGAGGCGACTTCGGCATCCTCGACCCAACGGCGGCGGCGGTAGCGTCCATCGGGCATCATCTTCCATGCCTGGCGTTTGTCGGCCAGGCAGACTTCGAGGATCGTTTGCAATTGTCGCTGCATGTTTGGATCTTCAATGGGGGTGATAGCTTCGACGCGGTTGCTGAGGTTGCGCGTCATCCAATCGGCGCTGCCGATGAAATAGAGTGGATCGCCGCCGTTCTCAAAATAGAAGATGCGGTGGTGCTCCAAAAAGCGGCCGATGATGCTGTAGACCTGAATATTCTCGCTGATCCCTGGCAGCCCTGGGCGGATGCGGCAGTTGCCGCGCACAATCAGGAGGACAGGCACGCCAGCCTGGCTGGCTTCGTAGAGTTTGCGCACGATTTCGGGATCGTCCAACCCGTTCATCTTGGCGATAATGCGCGCAGGGCGGCCGGCCAGGGCGTGGGCCATCTCGCTTTCGATCATTTCGATGAAGCGGCGGCGCATAGTGATGGGCGCCACCAACAATTTGCGGTAATGCTGCTGGCGGCTGTACCCAGTGAGGAAATTGAAGAGATCCATCAGGTCGGCGGCGATCTCAGGGCTGGCGGTCATCAGCCCCAAGTCGGTGTAGAGGCTGGCGGTCTTGGGATTGTAGTTACCCGTACCCACATGGGCATAGGCGCGCAGCCCATCCTCCTCTTCGCGCACGACGAGCGTGGTTTTTGTGTGGGTCTTGAGGCCGATCAACCCATAGGCGACATGCACACCCGCATCCTCCAGCGTGCGCGCCCATTCGATGTTGCGTTCCTCGTCAAAGCGGGCTTTCAACTCGACAAGCACCGCCACCTGTTTGCCCCGTTCGGCGGCGGCGATCAACGCCTTCACAATGGGGGAATCGGAACTTGTGCGGTAGAGCGTCTGTTTGATTGCCAACACCTGGGGATCGCGCGAAGCCGCTTCTAAAAAGGCCTGGGTGCTGGTGGCAAAACTGTGATAGGGGTGATGGACCAGCACATCCCCCTTGCGGATAATGGCGAAGATATCGGCAGGCCGCGATTTTTTGGTAAGCCCGGCGAAGGCAGGATGGCTCTGCGGCGTCCACGGTTCGTACTTAAGATGAGGTAGATTAGCGTCTGCCAACGAGAAGAGATCGGCCAGCCCCAGCGGGCCGCGGATCTCGTAGACATCGGATTGGGAAAGCCCCATCTCCACCATCAAAATCTGGCGCAGATGTTCGGGCATCTGATCCACAACCTCCAGGCGCACAATGGGGGCAAAGCGACGTTCGCGCACCTCCTCGCTGATCATCTCCAGCAGATCGTCGGCTTCTTCTTCGTTGCGGGCCATGTCAGCATTGCGCGTCACGCGGAAGGGGTGAGCGGAGACGATCTCCATACCGCCAAAGAGTTCGCCCAAGTGTTGGATCATGATCTGTTCCAGCGGCACAAACTCGAATTGATCCCCCACCGAGATCCAGCGCGCCCGGTTGGGGGGTACCTTGATGCGGGCAAAATGGGTCTCGCCGCTGATGGGATCAAACAACTCTACGGCGAGGTTGAGGCTCAAATTGCTGATAAAGGGGAACGGATGGCCTGGGTCCACAGCCAACGGGGTCAGGATCGGGTAGATCTCCCGGTGAAAAAAGGTCTGCAACTGCGTTCGCCCCTCGTCGTTGATCTCGCCATAATCGCAAATCCGCATCCCTTCCGCTCGCAGCGCTGGCAGCACTTGGTCGAGCAGGCAATCGCTCTGACAGCGGACCATGCGGTGGATGGCCTGAGAGATCACGCGGATCTGAAAATCAGGGCTGAGACCCTGGCTGGTAAGGTTTGCCATCCCTGCGGCCTGCTGCCGCTTGAGTCCGCCCACCCGCTTGCGGAAGAACTCGTCCAGATTGGACGCCGTAATTGCCAGGAATTTCAATCGTTCCAGCAGTGGATTGCGCTCGTCCAGCGCTTCGTAGAGGACTCGCCAGTTGAAGTCGAGCCAACTGATCTCGCGGTTATACATCAGCGGGGAGGTACTCAACTCGTCCAAAGAAAGGGTGGTGATGTCGATCTCAGGTTCAAACGCCAGGGTCGGCGGCATGATCGAATAATCTGCGCCATCCATCTCTGTCGTTTCCAGTGGTTCCGGGAACTGGGTCATTGAAGGCGTCAGATTTCTCTGCCCACCTGGCGTATAATCGTAAGAGACCATCGTCGCACCACCTTTTCAGGATATGTCGGCTTCTGGGTAACTGCTACCCCCTCTAACTCCCCCGCCTGCTGGGAGAGAACTGTGTTACCGGTAGCCTGCCAACAGACTGCCCGGGTTGGGTTCCCCTATTGTAGAAAAGATATTGGCCTTTGTCGAGTCTAATTTACAAAGCAGAATGGAGCCATCAGTGTCTGACCCACTTTCTATGATCCTTTTCTTCTTGCCGCTGATGGTGATCCTCTGGCTGGCAAACAAAGCAGATGCCGAACGGCTGGCGGGCTTGGGGGGGGCAGGCTGGGCGCGGATCACCTATGGGATCGTCGCTCTCCTTTTCGGGCTGGTGCTGCTGTTGGGGCTTCTGCTGCTCACTATCCCCGCGCTCGATCAGGCCGGTCTCCTGTCGTTGTCTGATCTTTACCAGAGGCTAGACACCGATTCGACGCTGATGCAGCAGATCGTCTTGGCCTTGCCCGCCATTGGCGGCGGGGTGGCAGGCGCGTCCTTTGTGGCGCTGCTGCTTTTACTCCCCGCTGTGCGCCGTGGATTGGCGCGGATCATACCCATTGATCCGACCCGCACCGTACACGCCGTCTCCCTCTCCTTTACCATGCTGATCGTCATCAACATGGTCGTGATCCTGGCGATTGGTCTTGACACGCTCACCCAACTGGTGATCACCCAGGCTGCTGAGACAGCGGAGATCGCCGTCTCGCCAGCCATGTTGCTTGGCCTGTGGACCCAGCAGATCCTCATGGCGATTTGGGCCGTGATCGGTGTGGGCTGGCTGGCGCGGCGTTCCTTTGCGGGGTCGCTGGAGCGGCTTGCCATCCGCCTGCCGCGCGGACGGGAGGTACTCATGGGGATGGGCGGCGGCTTTTTGGCCGTCTTTACAAGCATGTTCGTGGCCGGAATGGCGTCCTTTTTTGGTTATGGCGTCGATCCTGATGTACAGTCGCTCAATGAAGCGCTCTTGGGGCCGATCTTTCGCTCTTTGCCGGGGATCCTCACGATTGGCTTTGCCGCCGCGCTGGGTGAAGAGACCCTCTTCCGCGGCGCGTTGCAGCCGCGCTTTGGCATCCTGATCACCACCCTCCTCTTTGCCATTACCCATAACCAGTATGGTCTTTCCCTTTCCACCGTGGTTGTCTTCTTCGCCGGATTGATCTTCGCCCTGCTACGACGTCGTTTCAACACCTCCACCGCCATGATCGCCCACGCGACGTATAACACATCCTTAGGGTTGCTGGCGCTGCTGGCGCTGGAGATCTTGGAGAGGGTCGAACTCTGAACCTATATGACTTCTGCCCCAGAATGTGGCAAATAGTGTATTGATCAGGAAGATGATGAAACGTAGTGCGGTTACAAACCGCACGTTCACCTGTAGACGTGCGGTTGCAGTCCGACCGCAGCGGTCGGCCCGCACCTACAGATTCCACCATGTCGTTGATCGGTACAGAATGTGGCAAATAGGTCAAACGTAGAAATGGAAATAGCTCAGGCGTGTCGGCCCCGCATCCAGGTGATGTCCCACGACCAGAGTTGGTTGGGTACGGTGGCGAGCCGTTCGGGGCCGGCGTAGGTCGGATGGCTGCGCTGGTTGCGCGGTAGTATTACCGGTTTCGGTGGAAACATGAAAAGGAGAGGAGACCTCTTGTCGATAGAGAGTAACAGAGACAACTATCGAAAGAGGACTCCTCATGAGCAGTGTAACAAGAGAACGACGTCATATTGACGTGAAGCGTTGCTGTCAGATGCGATAGCAGCGGACCAAGAAGCGCTGGCGCAGATGGTGGTAGGGCGACTGAATGAGTTGCTGGTGATGGCGGTGACCTATTTGTTAGGGCGGGAGTGGTATGAACGACGGTTTCCGCTTTGGCATCGAATCCAGTACCCAATCCCCAATCCTCTATCCCCAATTCTTACTCAAACACAGTATCCACCCGCACCATGAACGCTTCGGGCAGTTCCAATCCCTGTTCGGCGGCGGCGGTGGTGTTGACGGCCAGGCTGCCTTTGCGCTGCCGCTCGATGGGGGTAGCGGCGATATCCAATTCCCCGGCCAGGATCTGCGCGGCCAGCGCGCCGGTATCGACCCCATCCTGGTAGTAGTCCAGCCCCAGAGCCACCGCTGCGCCGCGCTGCGCGCTGGACGGATCATTGGCAAAGAGCGGAATATCGTTGTCGTTGGCAACTTTGATCAGCGCTTCCAGCCCGGCAACAACGGTGCTATCCGTGCTGACGAAGAAGGCTTCCACCCCGCGCGAGACCAGCGCTTCGGCGGCAGTCTGCACTTCGCCGCTGTTGCTGACGGTGGCGATCTCGAAGGTCAACCCCAGTTCCTCGGCGGTGGGGACGGCCAGTTCGGTGTTGACAACAGAGTTGGCTTCCGCCGGGTTGTAGATGTAACCCACTGTCTGCACATCGGGCAGGAGTTCTTTGACCAGGGCCAGGGCATCTTCCACAGGGGCCAGGGCCTGAATTCCGATCACCCAGGCCGGGTGATCGTCCGGCGCAGCGGCGACGCCAGCCGCGTACGGACTGGTGACGGCGTTGAAGACAATAGGTGGACCGCCGAGATCCTTGGTGGCGTTGAAAGCCGCTTGCAGGGCCGGCGTACTGGTGGCAACAATCAGATCCACGCCGTCGTCCACATATTTCTGAGCAATCGTGCTGAGGGTGGCGATATCCCCTTCGGCGTTGGCGAATTGGAAGATGGCAGTTTCTCCATCTACAAAACCAGCCACGGCCAGGGCATCGACCACGCCGCGCTGTTCTGCGTCCAGCGCCGGGTGGCTGACCAGTTTCATAAACCCTACTACGGGCAGAGGCGCAGCTTCCTCAGCCGGAGCAGTGGTCGCCGCAGCCGCCGGGGCTTCGCTAGACGAAACCAGTTCGCCCCGCGGCGCAGTAGGAACCACACACGCCGCCAGCAACAGCGCCATTCCCAGCAAAAGCATCCATCGCAATCGTTGTTTCATTGTTGGGTCTCCTGTGTGAAAAAGGGTGATTGGTGATTGGTGACTGGGGACTGGGATCTCGTCGAGACTCTGAAATCGCCCAATCGCCTAATCTCTCGTTGAAAGCGATTAGGCGATTATGCGATTTCAGAAAGTCTACCCAGTCCCCAGTCACCAATCCCTAATCTGCCATAAGCAACAATTCGTCGTCCACCAGTTGGGCGCGGCGGACGACGGTGAATTTGTCAATTAAGTCCTGGACGCTGAGATTGGCTTTTTCGGCGGCGGAAAGATCGAGGACGATCTGGCCGGCGTCCATCATCAGCGTACGGTCGCCGAAGGTCAGCGCTTGCTGCATGTTGTGGGTGATCATCAGTGTGGTCACCTCTTGCTGTTCGATGATCTGCCCCGTCAATTCAAGGATCTTGACAGCAGTGGCCGGATCGAGGGCCGCCGTGTGTTCGTCCAAAAGCAGTAATTTCGGCTGGGCGAGGACAGCCATGAGCAGCGTGAGCGCCTGTCGTTGTCCGCCGCTGAGCAGGGCAACTTTGCTCTCCAACCGCGTCTCCAACCCAAGACCGAGCGGTTCCAGCCATTCCCCGAATTGGCGCAGGCGATCCGGGGTAACGCCGGTGCGCAGGCGCAGCCGCTGGCTACGCAGCAGCGCCAGGGTCAGATTTTGAGCAATCGACATAGAGGCCGCTGTCCCCAGCAATGGGTTCTGGAAAACACGCCCGACGAGATAGGCGCGACGGTGTTCGGGCCAATCGGTCACATCCTGGCCGTCGATGAGGATGCGCCCGCGTGTGGGCGGAAAGACACCGGCAATGGTGTTGAACAGTGTGCTTTTCCCCGCGCCGTTGCTGCCGATGACGGTGACAAACTGGCGAGCCGGCAGGGTGAGATCGATGCCGCGCAGCGCGTGGATCTCGTTGACTTCGCCAGCGTGGAAGGTCTGGTGGAGGTCGGTTATGGTCAGCAAGGCTAAGCTCCAATCCGACGGCTGCGCCAGCGTTGTTGGAGATGGGGTACCGCCAGCGCCACAAGGACGAGCAGCGCCGTGGCGAGTTTTACATCCTGGGCGTCGATGCTAAATTTGCCGCCGCCCGGCAGCGGCAGGCTGATGGTAAGGGCAGCGGCAATCGAGAGCCGGTAGATGACCATGCCGAGGATGACGGCCAGTGTGGCAATCGCCGTATGGCGAGGATGGAGCAATGTCTCCCCCAAAATGACAGCAGCCAGCCCAGCGATGATCAGCCCCAACCCCATGTTGACGTCGGCGAAGCCCTGATATTGGGCGATCAGCGCGCCGGAAAGGCCCACCAATCCGTTGCTCAACGCCAGCCCCAGGATGATCAATCGATCTGTGTTGAAGCCCAAGGCTCGCACCATCTGCGCGTTGTCCCCTGTGGCGCGCAGGGCCAATCCCAGTTCCGTATGCAGGAACCAATCCAGCGTCCATTTGATCAGGCCGATCAAAATCAAGAAGGTCAAAATGGCGAGGATGTTGTTGGACATGCGTCCCCAGTTTGTCCCGCCCAGGGCCAGCATCCAGCCGTTGAAGGTCGAAGCAAAGGGCGTGAAGATGGTCTCCACATTGAGCAGGGGAATATTCGAGCGCCCCATAATGCGCAGATTGATGCTGATCAACCCGGTCGTCACCAGGATCGAGGCGAGCAGGCTATGGATGCGCAGTCGGGTGGCGATAAAGGCAGTCGTCATCCCCGCGATGGCGCCGCCGAAGAAAGCAAGCGGCAGCACCAGATAGGCGTTGACCCCCGCCGTGATCAGGGTGGCGGCAATGGCGGCGCCCAACGGAAAACTGCCATCCACCGTCAGATCGGGAAAATTCAAGACACGGAAGGTGAGGTAGACAGCCAGCGCCACACAGGAAAATCCTAGGCCGGCGGCAATTGCGCCCAACCAAACATTGAGCGAAAGCTGGCGCAGATTCGGTCCCCAGATCAGGAAGACGAGCAACAACGCCAACGGGAGCAACGCCCGGCGCAGCCAAACTATTGCCGGTCGAATCGTCGCGGTCGGAGAAGAGGATGCTGTCATTTGGTCCATGAGTCAGCCAGATGAACGATTGAAATCGAGGATCACCGCGGCAGAGGGAGGCCGCGCCCCTATTATGCGCAAGAATGGGGGAGATTGCAAGATGGGGATCGGGGACTGGGGATCGGGTAAAGCATCTGAAATCTCCTAATCGCTCTATCGCTCGTGGTGAGAGATTGGGCGATTAGGAGATTTCAACAAGTAAGCCCAGTCCCCGATCCCCAGTCCCCGATCCCTCACAACCCGAGGACGAGGCGGGCGATGAGGAAGTAGAGCGCCAGACCGGTGGCGTCGACGACGGTGGTAATAAAGGGAGCTGAGACAACGGCAGCGTCGATCCCCAGCCGTTCCGCCAGCAGGGGGACGAGACCGCCGACGATATTGGCCCAGGTACAGACGACGGGCAGGCTGAGGGCGATGACAATGCCCATGGAAACGCCCGCTCCCCAGACCAAGGCCAGGCCAAAGCCGACGATCCCAAGCAGGCTGCCGACGAGAAGTCCGGTGGAAAGCTCACGCAGGATCACTCGCAGCGCGTCGCGAAATTGGACTTCGCCAATCGCCAGGGCGCGGATGATGGTACTCACCGACTGGGAACCGGCGTTGCCGCCAGTACCAATCAGCAGCGGGATAAAAACCGCCAGAGATAAGATCTGTTCCAATTCAGTTTCAAAGATGCGCATGACCGAACTGGTCAGCGTGCCGCCGACAAAGAGTAAGAGCAACCAGCCCATCCGTTTGCGCGCCACGGTGAGCAGCGGCACCGAAAAGTAGGGCTGCGACAGTGGTTCCGATCCGCCCAGGCGTTGAATATCTTCGGTGGCCTCTTCTTCCAGAACATCAACTACATCATCGACAGTGACAAAGCCCAACATGCGTCCATTATCGTCAAGGACGGGCAGAGCCAGCAGGTTGTAACGCGCCAGCAGCCGGGCAACCTCTTCCTGATCGGTATCCGCCGAGACGCTCATCACATCCTTTTGCATGATCTCGCCCAGGGTTTGTTCCGGTTCAGCCAATACCAGCGAGCGCAGGCTGACCACGCCTACCAATCGCTGGTAGCGATCAAGGACGTAAAGATAGTAGAGTTCGGTCTCATCTTCATAGTATTCGCGCAGAAAGTCCATTGCCTGCTGCACTGTCATGTGGCGACGCAGCATGTGGCGAGCGCTGGTCATAATACCGCCCGCCGTGTCTTCAGCATAGGCGAGCAGCGGCACCACCTCGTCGGATTCTTCCATCTCGAAGAGGAGGGCTGCCGCTTCCGCTTCGCTCAACTCGCCGAGGAGATCGGCGGCCATGTCCGGTTCCATTTCGTCGAGGACATCGGCCAGTTCAGCGACGGAGAGATCGCGCACGATCTCCACCATCTCCTCTTGATCCATCTCTTCGAGGACACTGGCGACTTCTTCCCATTCCATCAATTGGAGCATCAACGCCCGATCCTCGCCATCAAGGAGGTAGAGGATTTCGGCGCTGTCCGCCGGGTGAAGGTCACGCAGCATTTGGGCGGCGGCCTCACCCTGTTCACTGCGCAGCAACCCCTGGATCTTCTCCATCAGGGCCTCAATCGTCATCGTTTCATTCATGTCGAACACTCCTTCACGGTAGCGGAAAGGCTGAGAGGACGACAACGGGGCTTTCGCGACGAGGGAAAGAAGGCAATAAAAAACCGACCGCTGAGGGTCGGTGATCCTTAAAAACTGGCATAACGAACCGGCGAGGTTGCCCCGCGCCGGCTAAGGCTGCATCTGCATCCTCTCTGGACACGGTTTACCTCGACGGAACGATCCTGTTTGGAGCGTTCGGACAGCTACTTTCGTCCGCCATCGCATGGATCCACCGTCACCGTCACATATTTGGTTGGGTTGATTACGGATGCTCCTCTCCACACCAGAAGACCCTTGCCCTGGCAACGGGATGGGTTCTGTGTCGGAGAAAGCGCAACTACTGTCCGCTTCCGACTGGTTATCAGTCGTCAAAGATGGTTGTGATTCCACAGTTAAGTCGTTTGGTTCCATTCGGTACAAAATCGACAAGCTCAAGCTGCTATTATACGGCGTTCGCACAACTTCCTCAAATCAGGGGGCATAGATGCCATCGGTAATTGTGTTGGGATCGGGGAGCGGGCTTTGCTCGGCGTATTGGATGGCGTCCTCGACTTCGATCTGTGTGCGCTGGCGGATCTCATCCAATTCAGTTTCATCGGCGACGCCATCATGCAAGAGCCGATCCTGAAACTGGGCGACAGGATCTCTGGCTTCCCATGCGGCGAGCAGATCGGCGGGGACATATTCGGCGCCGTCGTGGATGGCGTGTCCGCGCATGCGCATGGTTTTGGCTTCGATCAGGGTTGGGCCGCCGCCAGCGCGCGCCCGATCCACCGCTTCTTTGACGACGGCGTAGACGGTCTCGACGTCGTTACCATCCACTATGACGCCGAGCATACCAAAACCGATGGCCCGATCGGCGATGTGTTCGGCCCGCGTTTGCGCGGCGACAGGCGTGGAGTAGGCATATTGGTTGTTTTCCACAACGACGACGACAGGCGCGTTGTAGAGGGCTGCCAGGTTGAGTGATTCGTACCAGACGCCAGCGCTGCTCGAACCGTCGCCGGTAAAGGTGAGGGCGACGCGCGCTTCTTTGCGCAGTTTGAAGCTCATGGCGACGCCCACTGTCACGGGCAGGGAAAGCGGCAGGTGACTGATAAAGCCAACGATGCCAAGATCGAGATCCCCCAACCCGTGCAAATTAGAGTCGCGCCCGCGGTTGACGCTCGTCTCTTTGCCGAGAAGGCTGGCGAAGATGCGCCGGGGCGTAAGTCCGCGCAGAAGATAGGTCCCCAAATCGCGGTGCATGGGAGCGACAATGTCATCTGGCCCCAAGGCATAGCCTGCGCCAACGCTGATCGCCTCGTGTCCGCGCTGGCTGTACGTGCCACCGACGCCACGTCCCTGCTTCCAATAAGCGAGCATCCGCTCGTCGAAGGTGCGCGTCAGCGCCATCCAATAGTAGAGTTCCAGCAACTGATCCCGTGTGAGATCGGCGCTGGCCTTGTCCACGATCCGGCTTGGGCTGTGTCCGTTTGTGTCCATAAGCATCCTTGTAGCGGGTAGCTGTCATACATCAGCACATCGTTTCGTTTTTTCGCGCATTTTCCAGAAGTAGAGCGTCGATTTTCCGCTACGATGTGCTGATAGGCGACAGGTAGCAGATAGCAGGTGGCAGGTAGCAGAGAAGGAAAAATGACCGCAGACGGCGGACGGCAGACGGCCATTGCGACATAGTACCCAATACCCAATATCTAATATCCAGTCCCCAGTCCCTAATCCCTCTTCACCTCTTCGCGCCGCATCAGGTCGAGGATCTGCTCGACGATCTCTTCGATGGTGAAGCCTGTGGTGTCGAGGATGTGGGCATCCGCGGCGGCGCGCAGGGGAGCGACAGCGCGGTGGGTGTCGATATCGTCTCGGCGACGCATGTCCGCCAGGACGGCGGCATAGGGGACTTCCTTGCCTCGGCGGCGCAGTTCTTCATAGCGACGGCGGGCGCGTTCTTCCGCAGAGGCGTCGAGATAGATTTTGATGGGCGCATCGGGCAGGACGACAGTGCCAATGTCGCGGCCAACCATCACCAGCCCGACGGCCTCGCTTATCCCCGCGCTGAAACGTTCGCTGATCCGTCGCTGATGACGGGTGAGGGCGACGCGCACACGAGGATTGGCCGCGACCACCGACACGCTGCGATCCACATCCGGCGAGCGGATCGCCCAGGTAACATCCTGCCCGTCGACGAGGACAGTGGTCTGGCGTCCATCGCTGGTGTCGGGCTGAGGAGCGCTAATGTCAATGACGAGCGATTCTGCCAGTGTGCCAATGGCGTCAAGATCTGCCAGATCCAACCCCCGCGCCATTGCAGCCCAGGTGACCGCCCGATACATGGCGCCGGTGTCAAAGTAGAGGTAATTGATGCGCTGGGCCACGGCAAACCCGACCGTACTCTTGCCCGAAGCCGCTGGCCCGTCAATGGCGATGATACGGGGCAACTCCATCTTTTCGCTGTCTGCCGCGTTGTCGATCTCAACCACACGCGCTCCTAATGAGTGTCTAGTCTTTGACGATGTATAGGTGCATCGTTGATGAGTAACGAGTAACGAGTAATGAGTAGGTGGGGTGTGCCATACCTACTTCATTACTGGTTACTCATCACCCTCTAGGTCACGAAACCATTCCTCTATTTGCCCTTCTGCCCAGGACGCCCCGACCGTCGCAACCGTTTCGGATCGTCCCTGATCTCGGTGCGCCGCGGGCGTTTTGGATTGTCCAAAAGTAGTTCATGCAGGCTGCGGATCTCTTTATCTGTCAGCGGCTGGACAGTGCGCGGCTGCATGTTTTCCAAGGTCAGCGGCCCGATGGCCCAGCGCACGAGGCGGAGCAGATGCATTTCCACTTCTGCAACCATGTGGCGGATCTGGCGTTTCTTGCCTTCGCGCAGGATAAAGCGCAGCCAGACGCCGCGCCGCTCGCCGGCGTCCAGGATCAGCCCTGGGGGTAGTTGTTCGGCGACGGTCACCTGGGCTGGGGAGGTAAGGCCAGTTTCGATCTCCACGCCCTGGCGCAGCCGTTGCAGCGCGGCTTCACCGGGCTGTTGCGTCACCAATACATAGTAGGTTTTCGGGTGTTCATAGCGTGGATGGGTGAGCCGATGCGCCATAGGACCATCGTCCGTCATCAGCATTAGCCCTTCGCTGTGATAGTCAAGCCTCCCCACAGGGAAGACCCGCCCTGTGCCCGGCGGCAGCATGGATTCCACACTGGCGCGATTGGGATCATCGCCGCCAATGTCCGAAAGCATACCGCGCGGTTTATAGAGTTTGAGGTAGACGTTGCGTTTGCGCGGGTTGAGCGGTCTCCCATCTACAAGGATGGTGACTTTCGACGCATCAACCTTAACGCCTAATTCGGTGACGACTTGACCATCCACCTTCACCCGCCCCGCCATGATCATCTCTTCGCTGGCGCGACGGCTGGCAACCCCAGCCGCTGCCATTATCTTTTGAAGCCGTTCTTCAGCCATAGTTTACCCCACTATCTCAGGACCAGTTGTTGCGTACCTACGACTCGGTCGCCCACCCGCCACTCGATCACGCCAACCACCATCCCGCTGGACCAGGGCGAGCGGGGCAATGGATAGATCGTGCGAAAAGGGTGCAGGCGGCCAAGTTCCCACCGAGGTAGGAAGAAGGCCGGTGTCTCGCCCTGAGCGGCCAGGAACCAGCGATCCCCATTATCGTCGTAAAGACGATCCAATGCTGTGGGCCGCGGACCAATGGAAGCAGTGCGCCAGCCGTAATTCCGCGTATAGACGTTGTTGAGCGCGCGCACATCGGCGTAGCGATCCTGGCTGCCGAGGACGATGATCAGCAGTTGGTGTCCATTTTGATCGATGCTGGCGATGAAGCACTGCCCCGCGGTTGGGGTTGTGCCGGTTTTGACGCCATTCGCGCCGGGGAATGTCCCCAATAGTTGATTGGTCGATTGTAACGGGCGCCCGCCAACCGTGATCGACGCTGTGCCGACTATCTCGCGGAAGAGCGGGTAGGGCCAAAGTAGCCGGGTCAACGTCAACAGATCGCGGGCGCTGCTCACATGCCCCACGTCGTCAAGGCCGTGAGGATTGACGAAACGGGTGGCGGTCAACCCCAGTTCCTGGGCGCGCAGGTTCATGCGCTGGACAAAAACGTGCGCCTGTCCGCTGTGATGGCGGGCCAGGGCCAGAGCAGCGTCGTTGCCGCTGGGCACAAGCAATCCCCACAGCAATTGCTCCACACGCCAACGCTCCCCAATCTGAAGCCCCATTGTAGCGCCGCCGATCAGGTCGTCCGGCCCGATTGTCACTTGGGATTGGAGATCGCCTTGTTCCAAAATCAGGAGCGCCGTCATCAATTTGGTGAGGCTGGCTGGCGGCAACGACTGATCCGCGTTGTGTTCCATGAGGATCTGATCCGCGTCCACATCGTAGAGGAGTACGGCCCGACCTGTTACTTCAGCGGGGAGCGTACGCGCACGTTCGATCTGGCGCAACTGCCCAACGGTGAGCCGGTGGGTGGGGGCAACGTCTCGGTCGATGAGGGTGGGTGGGCCGAAACCACAGGTAAAAAGCGCGGCCAGAGCAACCACAAAGAGGCTGCAATAGGTGCGGATCAGGCGGAAAATTTCAGCGTTCACGGCTACTCAAGAGGTTGGAAGGATGGGAAATCGTTTGGGTGTGTTCAAAATGAGTTGGCCGTCTGGATAGGGGTTTAAGTGGACGACTCACAAAAATCGTCTGCGTAAGCCATTGCTCGTCTGCCGTCCACCCAAACCCTTACGAATCATCAACCCATTCTGAATACACCTAAATCGTTTAGCCATTCTATCCCGGTTGCGCGGAAGGGTCAAGGCGAGACCGTGATCAGCACCTTCAAAACGCCCTTCTGCCCGGCGTGGTGCAGGGCGGCCAATCCTTCGTCAAGGGGATAGCGGGCGTGGATCAACGGTTCGACGGCGATGGCGTCTTCGGCCAAGAGACGCAGCGCAGGCGCAAAGGGGCCGCAGCGGCTGCCCAGCAGCGTGATTTCATCCACCACCAGCGAGCTAATGTCGAAATGGGTCAATCCGTCGGCGAAGGTACTTTTGAGCGCCAATGTGCCGCGCGGTCGCACCAGACGACGGGCAAGTTCAAATCCGGCGGGCGATCCGGTTACCTCTATCACCAGATCGGCGGGGTGAGCGAGGAGCGTGGTCATCTTCGCTCGATCATCAATGCGCACGGTGGCAATTCCTCGTTCGGCCAGGATCGCCAGCTTGTTGTCGTTGCGCCCCAGAGCGACAATTTCCGCGCCGATGCGCGCCAGCACTTGGACAACCAACAAGCCCAACCTTCCATCGCCCAAGACATAGACCCGTTCACGCGGGCGCAGTGGATATTGTTCCAGCAGTTGCAGTGCGGCGGCCAGTGGCTCGGTGAAGACAGCCGCCTCGTCGCTCACCGCGTCGGGGACGGTCAACAGGTTAGCGACGGGGAGCGTGAGATAGTCAGCAAAGGCGCCATCGCGCCGGATGATGCCCAGCGATGACCGCGAACGGCAGTGTTTGCCCAACCCGCGCTGGCAGAGTTCACATTCGCCGCAGCCGACGTTGATCTCACCGACGACGCGCCGGCCAATCCATTGGGGATACTCGGGGGCGTCGACCACTTCGCCCACGAATTCATGGCCGAGGACGCCGCGAAAGCCGCGTTTGTATCCTCGCATCAATTGCAGATCGGTGGAACAGATACCGGCAAGCTGCACTCGAATCAATGCCTCTCCTGGCGCAGGTTTCGGGGATGGATGATTAAAGCTCAGTGTCGGCCCAAAGTCAGTGAGGAGGAGAGCACGCATGGTCGAGTGCATAGGTCATTCACTTTCATGGCGGCTGGAAGG
This sequence comes from Caldilineaceae bacterium, assembly GCA_019637695.1. Taxonomy (GTDB): domain Bacteria; phylum Chloroflexota; class Anaerolineae; order Caldilineales; family Caldilineaceae; genus RI-153. Next base: position 17,484 of record JAHBVG010000125.1, read on the forward strand.
AATCAAAAAGCGGGGCCGGTAAGCCCCGCTTCTGTCAGCGATGCACGGCGATCAGGCCAGTGCGGTGCGTTCCTTGGCGGCTGGTCGCCGATCACTTGCCCCCAACAACGAATGTTCATCCCAGGCAACGAGGATGGGCGCTGCTACAAAGATAGAGCTATAGGTCCCCGAAACCATGCCGACGATCAGCGACGCCATGAAGATCTGCAATGTCGCTCCACCAAAAATAAGGATCGAAGCCAGCACCAACAGCGCTGTCACCTGAGTTGAGATCGAACGCTGCATGGTTTCAACCAGGCTGCGATTGGTCACAACGGCAAAGCGGTCACCCTTGTACCGGCGCAGGTTCTCGCGGATGCGGTCGAAGATGACAATCGTATCGTTCACACTGAACCCGATCACGGTCAGCGCAGCCGTGAGGAAGAGCGCGTCGATCTCCCAGCCCGCCACGATGTTCATAATCGAGAGGAACGAGATCATCACCAGCACATCGTGAATGAGGGCAATAATGGCGGCTGTGCCATAACGGAAGGGATGGGGTACTTCACGGAAGGCAAACGCAATGTAAATCAGGATCAGCACCGAAGCGGCCATCACCGCCAGCAGCGCGGCGCGGCTGACATCTGCGCCAATTGCAGGGCCAATGCTGCGGAATGAACGCTCATCAAAAGAACCAAAGCGCTCGACAATGGCCGATTCCAGCATCTCTTTTTCCTGGGTGTCGATGGTCTTCAGCTTGAGCTGGACAGTCCGATCATCCTCGACATGGAAGGCTGTTGTATCTGTATACCCGGACTCAACAAAGACAGCACGCACTTCGGTAGGTTGTACGGCCTCTGAAAAGCGGATCTCCCATTGGGTGCCGCCTGTGTAATCGATGCTCAAAGGCAGCGGCGTGCCCACCGTGATCATGTGCCAGATCATAAAGAGAATGCCGGGCAGAATGGCAAGGGAGGAGATGAGAAACCAAAGCTTACGACGTTGAACAAGTCTGAACATAGTTAGTATCCCTTTAGTAACCGAGAAGGCTTCGGCGATCCATAAGTCGCTGCCCCTGCCGAGAAAGGAAAGATCGCATCAAGGTGCGTGTCACAAAAACCGCGGTAAACATAGAAAGCACAACACCGATGGCAAGCGTAATGGCAAACCCCTTGACAATGCTGGCGCCAAAATTATTGCCGAACCAGTAAAGCACCGCGCAACTGATCAACGTGGAAAGGTTGCCATCGCGGATGGCCGGCCAGGCGCGGCTGAACCCCGTTTCCACAGCCAGACGCACGGACCGCCCAGTGCGCAGTTCCTCCTTCATGCGCTCGAAGATCAGGATATTGGCATCCACCGCCATCCCAATCGAGAGGAGGAAACCGGCGATCCCTGGCAGCGTCAACGTTACAGGGAGCAACTTGTAGATCATCA
>JAHBVG010000126.1 GCA_019637695.1 Caldilineaceae bacterium
TTCATATAAGAACCAGGGGCTGTCCAATGGACAGCCCCTGATTACAGTATAGTACCCCCGGTAGGATTCGAACCCACGACCCTCTGATCCGAAGTCAGAAGTTACTTTTCAGGTGTCTACGTTTTTCGTCTACTCTATTTTGTGGTCCAGTTCTTCAGCGAATATTAGGAATAATCGGTACAACTGCGATCAAAGCAGGTCGCGCAGATCGCCCCACACGTCGGGATCTGGCTTAATTTGCGCGAGTCTTGGCCCCGCGACAATGCGCGCCCGAAACGAAAAGCCCGTGTACAGAATCAGTTCACCCGCGGTACTGCCAAGATCCTCTATTGCACCATCGTGTACCATTGCCTTATGAATCGGCCCGCGGTAGTGATGGAGGTTTTTGGCGTCAAGATCGTCTGTGTCCACTTCGAACACATCGATGTCATCGTCCCTTTCGTCAAGAAGGTCATTTTCGGCAATTTGACGATTCTGTAAGAGGGTGAGCGTCTGCCCTCCCCCGTTTTTGATGAGGTACAAACCGCCGCCGAATTCCTCAATAGCGGGAGCATCACGCATAGGCAAATCAAGATAGTAAAGTTTCATGCTTTCCCCCGATCCTTTTCTGTGTAGTTACTTGTCAGTGGGTAGAATGAATTGAGCCGGATCACGCTGGAATTTAACGCCAGCGATAAAGCCAGCTTTCGCCGCTTCCCCTACTGCCAGATTGACCGCAGATTCCAACTCTAGAAACTCATTCCACGGCATTACCCCGGCGGCGCGGTCCAGTGCCGCACCCGTGATTGCTTCAGTCTCGGATACATCGATCACGCCCTGAAAAATCCCTTCAGTCAGCAGGTCAAACAACTCGTTAGACATAGATCCCCCGATCCTTGTGAAAAATGTTTGGAAGACGTTATCCCAAAAGGCTTGATGGCCCTATGGTACTAATAAAAACGCTTGCGCCTGGCGGAACATAACAAAAAATCCGCCAAACTACTGGCGGATTGGGGGATTGTGATACAATTACTCACAGCCCTTCAGCCGCCACAGCCGGTTGATGGTGTCAGGGTCTGGTCAGTGGTGCTAACACTGGTCAGGCCCGATTCTTTTATTCTTGCTGGTACTCTTCGCGCCGCTTCTGTAACCGCTTCTGTTTTGCTCTCAGGTTGCGCAAGCTGTTAGGCGGTTGCCATGCGTTCGTGGTCTCGGCATGTTCTATCAGGTCTTGGATCTGTGATTCAAGGTGATCCAGAACGTGTTGAGCGTCCCCCGGCTGCATCTTTTCAAGCTGTGCCATCGTTGGTACTCTGATACTGTTGCTCATACATCCCCCCGTTTGTTGAATGAGTTATCAAACCGCTTGCGCCGGTCGGCCAGCCATTGATCGCCAGCTTCCCGCGGGATAAGCCAGGTCTTACCGGCCAAGTATGAACCGGCCAACGTTCCAGACTGGCACAGCCGCCGAACGTAGGACGCATTAACCCCAGCTGTATCGGCTAACTCGCTTACTGTCCACGGTCTGTCAGTCATTGCCCATCTCCTCATCAACTTGTGTCGATATGGACACTATACCACACTCCCCGCCGATTGCATCCTTAAATTTTTGACAACATTTTGTTTGACATTGAACTATCGGAAATTCCTACAGGTGCGCAGGGGGTGAGGATACCGCCCATATGCTTGGAGGGTGCGCAGGTGCGCGAGGAGTCCCCCGCCTGGCTGTGAGAATCAACACAATGGGAGGTAGGCGGCACTGCTGCCCTCCACAGCCCACCACAGCCCCGCAGCGCTTGCGCAGGGTCTGAAGGGTGTATAGATAGGCCGTAAGTGCTACAGGGCGCGCGGTGAGTGGTCAACATTACATGGGGGGTTCTGCGGTCTGCCCAGTCGCTGGTCAGTGGGCAAAAAATAACCCCTCGGTGAAGAGGGGTTTCGTAACGTTACCCATTGTGAGGGGTGCGCCGTGGCTGTGGGAATCGTCGCGGTGTAGTTCACCCCCACGCCCGTGGGGAAGACCGCCCATTGTTTTTGAGTCCAGCCCCGGCCAGGCCCGCCGCGGTGAGCAGAAGACCCAAGGCGATCAGCCCAGCCGCTGGGGAGAGTAGCCACGCGCCCAGAGTGATCAGGATCGCCCCGGCCAGGATGAGCAGATCGAAGAGATCCACATTTTTGGTTGCGTTCATCGTCTTTCCTCGTGTTGTGGCACCAGGGAGAGACCGCCCATTGTGTTGTGGGAATTCTCACAGATGAGCGATCTCCCTGGTGCGTATTGCCTAATTCATGCCCGGCGCGGTTGCGCTCCAATCGGCGTCTTCGTCGTCGTCACCTTCCATAAAAGACGGTACAAGCCGCTTGGCAGTGCGTCTTGCTTGCTTGACCACCTGCTGGGCCACTTGCGCCGGTTGTGGTGCGCTGGCCACTGGTGCAGGGGTGAAGGGCTGCCGCTCGCGGTGATAGTTTTCAATCGCGTGTACCAGTTCATCGCGCCGCAATCGGTTTGGAACATGGCTTTGCAGGCTGCGCCCCAGCAGGCCGCCACGATAGGTTAGCTCAGAGAGTTGATCCAGCATGGGCAGGATCGCCGCGTATGCGTCCATAATCTGATCGCTTACCCGATCCACGTCGCGCTGAAGGTCTTCAAGCTGCATGTTCTTCAGCTGCTGGTCAAGCTGGGCAACGTCGCGCCGCTTCGCTGTAACGCGCCGGGTGAGTTCAGCCGCCACGCGCCGCTGTGCTTCCGCCTCGAGCCGCGCTTGGGACTGTTGCAAGGCGAGGTCTTCAAGCTGTGCGAGGTCTGCGCCGGCCAGGTCGCGCGCCGCTTCCGCTTCAAGCCGTTCTGCGTTGCCGTTGGCAGTTGCTAGAGCTGCTTCCAGGTCTGCCAGGTTGCGCCGCTCGGTTTCAAGCTGTCTTTCGATCTGCTGTTGGTTACTCATGATCGTTTCTCCATTTTGCGCTGGTGATAGGTTGCTGTTTCTTGCTGCCTCTGGCCGCCGCTGGGTTTCTCAAGCGCCCGCGCCTTAAGCGCTTCAATGCTTTTGGTGATCAGCTTCCGTCCTTCGCTGCCCTCTGGCATCTGCCGCGCGATCTCTTCGTAGCGTCGAAGGGTGCTTGCAGCCATTGCCCGTTGATAGGCTTGGTCAGTGGCGCCCGCTCGCTGGGGAAGTCGCGCCCGCTTGCGTTCAAGCTCGGCTGTTTCTGCGTCAAAGGTGCGCGCCAGTGGTGCCGCTGGTGCCGACGCGGATCGCCCGCTGCGCCCATGCTGCATTTCAAGCCATACCCGCTGCCGTTCAAGCTGTCTCAAGTCGTCCATCTGTCTTACCTCTTTCTCTAAGGTTTCAAAATCAAAGTAAACACAAGATCCGCGCCTGTTGGCTGCTCGGTTTTAATGCGCAGATAACGCGCTGGGAATCGGCGCGAGTCAAGCCAGACAACCGCGCCACCGGTGAGCAAAACTTCCTCAGACGCCGCGCCGCTGTTCATCAGCCGCCCAAAATTTGTGCCATCTGTGCTGGCCAGGAAGCGCACGGCGCCGCCGTCATAGGCGCGCGGTACTTCAATGCCGACCAGGGTCTGATCACCCAGATCCGCAATTTCTGAAAGTGTTTCACCTGCTGAAATAGCCAACTGCATATTCAAGCCTTTCTGCTCAAAAGTTGTCGAAGTTGATACCGTCAAACCAATCGCTTAAGTCGCTGGGTTCATCGTCGCCGGGTTCTTCCCCCTCTCTTTCTGCGCTCAATTTCACCGCTACAATTTGCGAGAACCTCACAGGATCCCCGCCTGGTTTGTGGACGATCAGCGCGCCATCTGCCAGTACTTGGTCAATCACCAGCCCGGCCACAAGTCGCCCCTTGATTCCCACAGCAAAGAAGAGATCCACCACCGCGCCCGGCTGAAGGTGCGCCAGTGCTGTTACTTGCTCGTCGTGGTCCACTCCCTACCTCCCATAAAGTTGTGAGAATTCATCAGTTTCTGTCTCTGCCTCTGGCATACTGATCCGCTCGCGGTCGGATGGACTTAGGCCAAAGTGAGCCGATAAACTGCGCACCGTTGCCGACGCATCCCGCCATACTTGAAACCACGGACTCTTGGCCAGCCGCCCCGCGTGCGCCTCATCCTCTCGCACCGCGCCGCCATCGGCCAGCTTTGCGGCTGCCTGATTCATCAGGTCAATTGCCGTCGCCAGTTGCACTAATAGCGTGGTGTCCACAGGCTTGAGGATACCGGTCTGCTCAAGCTCTCTCACCAATCGCCGAAAGACCGCCGCCGCCTTTGCAGGTGTACCCGCTGGGCAGCGTATCACGCCGGCGCGAGGTTCCACCCGGCCAGGGTTCACCCTATCGGCGCGCAGGGTGCCGCGCAACCGCTTGATCTCTTTGGGAAGTGGTCTTCCTCCGCTGCCTTTGCCACCCATTCTTTATCCTCTCTACTATCTCACAAACACGTGATTCACTGCCGAGGGGTGAAGAGACCACCCGTGGCGGTCCCTGGATGGTCAACCTGGCGATTTGACCCCCCCTACCACTATACGAAATATTCCTATTCCCCTCTCGCGGTTCGCTTGCTATGACATGTCTTGCACAAGCTTCTGAGATTGCCTTCCTCGTTCCGTCCACCGTCGCGCAGTGCTATGATGTGGTGAACCTCAGTAGCAGGTGTCACCCTGCCAGCGTCTTGGCAATCCAAGCACAGGGGGGATGATCTTAGGACCATGCCCCGCAAAAGTCGCCAGGTCGATCCGTATCCTCTCGCACTGGCTGATCCTCGTTGCTGGTCATACTCTCGATCCCTGGTCTTTCTCACAGGTCCGCAGATAGAGCAGACGCCAGCCCGCACAAGTCCAGGGCAACCGGGCTTACTACACGCCGATGGGGGTTTACTTGGCATAGTGCCCCCCTACCTTTTCAGCCCGGAGGCCCGTGGGGGTTCTGGCTGCGACGCTGGCTTGCTTAACTCGTTGCGTAACACGTCGAGCCGATACAAGGCCGCGTGCGCCGCCTGTGCTTGTGGTGAGTCCTTGCCATGCTTCAGCGTTACCCGCCAAACTATCGGGGATAGCTTGCTCGATAGCTGGGTTAGTTGATCCAGCGTCTGGTCTTCGTCGCTGTTGTCCACTGCGATCACCCCCCATATTGTTGAGCCGTTGCGCCACGGTCGGCGCGGTCTGCTGTAGCCAGTTCAGCGCGTCAGGATCGCCGCGGCGCGCGTCCCTCACAGCAGTGAGAACCACGGCGCCGAAGAGGTCCAACCAGGGATCGCCCGTGTCAGTGTGTATCGCTGTTGTCATCTGCGCACCTTCCAGACCCGCCGCTGGGCTGCTCGGATAGAACGTGTTGACACATTGAAGAACGCATTAGGCGCGCATCGCTCGATCTCAAAACCTTCAGCCAGCATTGCACAGATGAAAGCGCCGTTCGTTGTGTAAATGTCGGTATCTCTCTCCATCAAGTGCTTCAGGCCATAACTACCGGCCAGCTTGTTGATCCTCGTCTGCGGTTTCAGGTTCTCGCGGATCCACGCCCGCGCCAACCGGAAGTCGTCTTCCTCGGTGAGCAGGTGCCGCCGCTCCTCTGCAAAGATACGCCGCCGCTCGCACAGTGGTTTGTGCTGGTGCCCAGCCCACAGGCCGAAGCCGAAACAGTTTAGATCCGGTACTGCCCTCACAATTTCTCTCAAACTTTGCCCGCTGTTCATTGTTTGCCCTTTCAAACTTTGCCCGTTGCGGTCTCGATCACCGCCCATTTTTTTTGTGCTGCCCGCTGCGTTTGATTCCCACAGCAGTGGGTGTTGTCGGTTACCGCGGTTACCGAAGTTACCGGTTTTTTGCATATATACACCAGTACTATTTTTGAAACTTGATCAAAGTCCCTAAAACCCTGGATATTTCGTGTTTTCTCACGCGCACGCCGTAAAGGGTATATAATTTCTGAAAACCGGTAACTTCGGTAACTTCGGTAACCTATTTACTATTCTCTCTGGTAGAGGTTACCGGATAGGTTACCGCTACAAAAAATATAGTGGTAACCAAGCGGTAACTTTTCATGTACAAAATCCCTCCTTTTTAATGTGGACGGTCCGATAGGACTTTCCGCCGATCTTAATGTTCTTTGTCTGCCGCCCCTTGTCGCGATTCCCCAGCAACCCCAGGTCATCAAGCTGTGAGAATAGTTGGCGATTGCTGTTGAACCGTTCCTTTGTATGCCGCTCGATCAGGCTGATCGTCATCTCGGCCAGCAAGTAAGCAGATCCGTCTGTGTCTTCCCAACCAATAACCCGGTCTCGATCCTGGGGATTGATAATGATCACGCCCGTTCCCGCGCCGCTCTTGTCCAGCAATAAGGCCCGGTCCGTTGCCAGCAGTTCCCGCAAGGCCGCGAGGAAGCGCAGCGCCTCAAGGCTTTCTGCGGTCCCCTCGGCCATTGCATCGGCCACCGTTTCAAGGCCCGCAATGTGTAAGCGCTGGTATTGCTTCAAGAGTCCCCCAAAGATAGGATTCTCACAGGCTAAAGTGTAAATCAATTCATTCATCGCGAGATTGGTAGCCACTCTTAACGGATTGGCGAGATCCGCCCGCCGCCTGTACAGGTAGTCTGCCCACAATGCGCGCTTCTGGTCGAAGTTTGCGCAGATCTCCCCGATTCTCTCTTGTCCGGCGTCGCCTTCGATCCAGTCCAGCCAGGCCGCGCCGATGGAAGAAAGATGTTCTGACTTCTGTTGAGCAAAGGTTAAGTTGGCGTTCTGTCTAACGGGCTGCTTTTCAAAGTTGACCAGCAACACGCGCGCCAGGCTTGCAGAGTCTGAAACCGGTACATCTTCCCCGGTGATCACTGGCCAGCAGTGCACCGGCTTTGTCTCCCTCAACTGCGCAGACCGGTTCAGCCTGTCTTTCTCTCCGCCCTCTAGAATGTTGTGGATCAGGTTGATAAAGTCTCGATCCCCGCCGCCCGTCTGCGGTTTGTAGTTGTCAATCAAGAATGGCAGATCGCCCGCCCCAGTTGCCAGGGCCATCACAGCGTTTCGCGTGGCACCCTCTCCCCACTTGATCAACCGTTCATCACGGATAAAATACGGCCCGTAGATGGCCATGATCAGTTGAGAAACTGAGGTCTTAAAGGTGCCCGTCAAACCCTTGACGAAAACCGCGTACCGCTCATTGCGCCACCCGGCTATTTTCGCAATCGGCCCGGTCAGACCATGCGACAAGATAACAGTGGTTTTCTCAGGTCCAACAGATTCGATCAGCGCTTCCAGTGCCTGAAGACCAATGTTGATATTGGCCTTGGGGCTGATCGAATATGGCAACTTGCGGTTAAGATCGATCCTAATTCCAGCAGGTTCACGCCCAGGAATGAGAAATTGTCTGTCTGAAGTCCAACCCGTTCGACTGTAACGCTTGGTCAGGATCAAAGACTGCTCATCGGTCATCTTCTTGATCGCCGGCGCGAGGTGCTTTCCCTGCCCAGCATAGACCGGATCAAGCGCACCTACAGCCCCTTCAAGGATTGCCCGCAAACGTCGATCTTCCCCGATAGTTTCAGCAGGGATCTCTACTCGAAATTTGCCGCCCCGTATCCCTTCACCTTCAACCACAAACGTCCTTTCGCCGTCTTCGTCGGTGATCGCCTCGGTGATCCTGGCTGTGAAGTCGGCAATGTTGACGCTTTGATTTTGATTACTTCCTTTGTCGAAGTAGTTGTAAACCATGCGACCATGACTATTACTGTATGGCCAGGTTGCAGCAAGAGGAGCAACCGCAGGCCCGGCGCCGCTGGCCGTCGAAGGTGCGCCAGTGCTGGCCGCCTGTCCCCCGCTCGGCGCGGTGCTGGTGCTGGTGCTGGCTGAAGAGCCGTTCCTCGGCGCGCTGCCGTTGTGGTGAGCGCTGCCATTCATCCCCACCGCTGGCTGTGCTGCGGCGATAGCGTCCGCAGTATCCCGGCCCGGCCCTGGTGGGGGGATAGGCTTGGGATCGCCTTTGCCCTTGCGCAACCCGCCGCGGATCGTCTTCAAACACTGCGCTTCCCCATCGTCGGCCAGGCTGCCATTAGATCGCGCCCCATCCATGCAAAGGGTTTCCGCTTCGCTTTCGCTCAAGTATCCATACGCCACAAGTTCACCAAACCGCGACGCGGTCTTATACAGTTGGTTGTTCCGGCTGCCGTTGGGCGCGCTGGCCAGGGCGCGCAGTTCTGAATCGATGATGCTCTGAACGTAGGGTTCATTGCGCCCGGCCCCGGCCCCACTCAAAAAAACAATGGGCGGTATCTGCTGTGCTTGCGCGGACGGTTGCGCCACTTTCGGCTGTTCGGTCACGGCGTCAAAGGCCGCGAGCACCAGGTCAACGCCTACCGTTGCTGGTCCTTGATATCGCGTGTCTGTCATGGTTGCCCCCAAGTTACTGGTTCTTCAGTGGGGAAGTAGTCAGGCCCCGCGAGGAATTGATAGTAGCCCCCTTCAGGGTGAGGGGAGCCAGGCAGAACCGCATAGACGCCCCGCCCGCGCAATTCGATGTGATCAGCCATGCCAGCGCGCGCAGGGCGATCTAGCCGCGCCTTGCCGTCCAGGTCCAGGCCCGGACAATGCAGCCAGATGTGATAGCCGTTGCGCCGGGTCTGGCCAGGCTTCACTTTCCCCGGCGTCCAGACCGCCCATTGATAGTCCAGGGGAAGACCGCAGGCCAGCAAAATCATGTTCAGCGCTCGATCATCGGCTGCGCCGTCAATGTCGAAGTGGATCAGGTCACTCGGCCCGCCCAGGCCGCCGATACCGTCCGCAAGGTGCCAGGGCATCCCCTCAACAACATGGGTGGTTTGGCGCTCTGTCTGCCAGCGTTTCCAGGAATAGCGGATCGGTTCGCCGTCCGGCCTGTGGTTCAGGATTACCGGGTGCTTATGCTTGTCCACGGGGAAGACGTTGAAGCCCACCCCGTGAAAGCGTAGTGCGTTAGCCAACACTTCAGTCTTGATTGTGTTCATCGCCTGTGATACCCTGTGAATGGAATGAGCGCTTGCCCTGGCGCTCATTGTTTTGACAACTTGAGTCTTGCCCGTTGTGCCGAAGCCCCAGATTGCCCCCTGGGGTTTCGTGCTTTCTAGGGGCCATTACTCACGCCCCGATACTTGCTGAAAACGGATCGGCCCTGGCCGCAGCTGGTCAGGGTGTACGCTGTTGATCAACATGCGCAGAACATCGGACTTAGATCGGCGCGCTGCCCTGGCCAGGTCCGATAGTTTGCGCTCCTCTTCTACTGTGACCCTTGCCGTGATCTTGAGTTCCTTTTCCACGTCCTCACCTTGTCTCCCATGCTTAGGTAAAAAAAAGCGCTGCCGACTCAGTCTACTGGAAGCGGTTCAACAAACTGTTGAGTTTCTGCCTTGATTATCTTCTACGATATCCAACAAATTGTTGGATTTTCGCCCCGCCTACCTGCCGTGGTGGAGGGTTTAACAAACTAATTACTTCAATCTTATCTCCCCTGCTTGCCCTTGTCAGGGGAACTTTTCCGCCTTAAGTTCCACCCTTGAAGTTGCGGAACATATCTTTCAGCGAGTCTTCATCAAGTAGCCGCTCGCCTCGATTCCATTTCGCCGTAGCTTTCTCACGGGTGAGGGTGTAGCCTTGCCGGTTCAGAAATTTTTCCATATCGCAAACCATAAGCAGCCCCACAACATCACCCAGAGACGCCCGCGGGCATACCTCTTGGATCTGGTAGTGGTCCAGTGGCAACAGGCCATAGTGAACCAGGATCGCCGCCTCAAGTACGTCTGCCTTCCATGCGTTTGTTGATTGCCGTGCATCAACGCTATCAGGCCGATCCCCTATCAATACCCTTGTTGATAGACTATGAAGGTATGCGCGCGGATCCATTCGTGAGATTGGAGGGATCTCCCCTCTGGGGATTCCGTCTTCATCGGGTTCATACCCCAGCCGTGATAGGAGATCGGCAATGCTATCTGCCGTGTGGGAAGGGAGAGGCTTTAGAATTTTCCGCCAAGCCTCCAAGCGATCCACATAGGCTGTAAACTCATTCCACTGCTTGATCGACTGCTCTCTTAGTTGCTCTCGGTTCGATGTCATCATGCTTCCTTCCAGGTTTGCCCGTTGTGGTTTGCCCAAACAAAAAGGCGCCAACAGATCACCCGTAGCGGGTGAGTCCGAAGACGCCATGCATTAATATGGGGGGTATGTTGCCCGGTCTCGCATCTCGTAAAGGTCTCGCATCTATCTTGGGCAATATCTGTTGACACAATGTTACACCTCCCATGTATGTGTTGCATTTGCACTTTGTGAGAATCGCGCAAACTATCCCCCAACCTAGATCGCCCCGCTGGTTAGCACGCCATGACACGCTCTCCGAACGCTATTTGATTGCCGAATAGATAGCAACTGAACGCACTTTGTACGGACTGTGAACGCCGTTAGGACGCCGCTTGGGTGGTGAACCGTCGCCAGTGCGCCGCGGTCATCTCCACAAGTCGCCAGTACAACAGCGCATCATCCAAATCGGGATACTCTGCCAGATCCACGTACCAACGCTGCCCCGCGTGCCAGAATAGCCGCCGTGGATGCTTCTGTACTGATAGCCATTGAACGTATCTGCGAAGGGTGTCACCTTCTGTTCTGCGTAGGCCATACTTAGGACGGCCCACACTTCCCCAAGTCGCATCAATGTTGAACCGGCCCGATACAGGGTCAACGTTGCACAGCACGCCATCTGTATCGGGTTCATACAGCCGGTGAATCAACTCAAAGACTGCGCTGTTCAACTTCTCAGCGTAGGCCGCCGCCGCGCCGTACCTGGTGAGTTCGCGAGAAACATTCTCAGCGCGTCGTCGCCCTGCCTGTAGCACCGTCGCCAGAATGCTCGACTTGGTTTCAGCCAGGCCGTTGATGATTGCGCCAGTTCCGTTTGCGTGTGTCATGCGAAAACCCCACTCTCGATTAACAGCCAGGCCAAAAGCCACAGCAGCACAACGCCAGTGAGCAGCAGCCCGAAGACCTTATCAACCGTTGATAGTTTCGGCTGGGGAGCGCCATAGCGCCGATGACGCTCGGATTGTTCACGTTTCAGGAATTGCCACAGGAACACGGTTTCAAGGAGTTGCGTACCTTCCGCACTTGCAAACACGTCAAGAAGATAGGCGATCAGCCATACCAGCAGGAAACCGCCAAAAAAATAGGCGGACAGGATAGCGCCCGCAATGCCACCCCAGAAGTAGGCAGCCAGGGTCATAGCCAGGCCGGTGATTGTGGCAATCTGCCAGGTCTTTATACTGAATGCCTTGGCCCGGTCAGTATAGGAACCCTCGACAATCGCCATAGCCCGCTGTGTACGTGCTTCCGGTAGTGGGGAGATGATGGGCTGTGCGTCGTCGATCACAATCGGCGGTTGCGGTTCATGTTCCACAATGGCAAAGCTACGCGGCCGCCCTCGATTGTCGGTATCCGTTGCAATCCATTCCTCGGTTACTCTTGTTCGTAGATTGTCTTTCATAGCTGCCCCCATGCCCACAGCGCCGCCAATGCAGCGCCAATCACAAGTAAATTGGATAGCCATCTGGGGAAGCGCATCACCGCCACCACAACGGCGATAAAGAGCATTGTCAGCAATCCGCCGCCGATAATCCCGTAATTCACTTGCTCAAGCTGCGTTGACGCGTAGCCGTAGGCGGTCCACACTGGCACGAACACAACAGTCAGGACAATCGCCCCGGCCAGGTAGCCAAGCCACCAACCCCGCACATGGGGAGCTTTCGCCCGCTTTGCCTGTCCTACCTCAGAGAACATTGTCACCACCGACGCAAAGCCCATCACGCCCAACGCTATCCACGGCGGCACAATGCCCATCGCGGCGATGCCGCCCGCTAGTACTACAATCAGCACGAGTTTCATAGAAAACTTACCTCCGTTCCATTGGTGAGTAGTTCGGCGCGTCGCTTCCATCCCTGCCAGCGCTGCATAAATTCTTCCGGTGTGCCAGGATGGGGAGAATACCAACGCATCCAAAACGGGTGTCTTTCATCGTCTGCCCATGCGCCAATCTTGCCTAGCCAGGTCTTAGCCGCTTCCATGTCGCCATTGAAGCGCTTCTCTACCAGCGCCAACCAGCCGCGGCGCGCGTGCTGGTGTCCCTTCACAAACCGCCTGCGCTTGTCTCTGCCCATGTTCTTTTGCCTTTCTGTACTCGTTGAACCTCTACAAGCCGTTTTAAGCCGTTTTCCTGCTATCTCGGATGAAATACACAAGCCCACGGTGTAGCGTTAAACCTTGCCCCGCCTACGCGCTCACGGTTACAAATTCCGATCTACTGCCCCAAAATTGTCGTGTGCATCCTTCAGATCACCCTCCACCAAATTGAGATACCTTTGCAGAACCGTTAGATCGCTGTGCCCCATGATCCGCTGCAATGCGTAAATGTTCATGCCGGCGCGCAAGCTCCACAGTGCGAAAGTCCGCCTGAACTTGTGCGCGTGAACGCTGATCCCCGTATCCGCTTTCAGCCGTCTGAAGACCGTCTTCAACCCCTCATACTGCAACCGCTCCCCACTGTGGGAATTGCGCCACACTGGATCGCCAGGTTCCCCGCCTTGCTCGGCATACAGGAGGATCAACGCCCGGCGCGCCTTGGTGCCCAGATAGACGGCGCGATCCTTCCGGCCCTTGCTGGCACCAGCGCGCACACGCACCACGCCCGCGGTTAAGTTCACGTCTTCAAGGTTCCATGCCAGGAATTCAGACGCGCGGCAACCACTGTCTAGCAAGCACAGGATGATCGCCTGATCGCGCCGGTTGCTGGCCACTGCCAACAGTTCTTTGACTTCCTCGACTGTGAACGCTGGTAGGTTCTCGCGCTCTACTCGTGGCATCTTCACTTTGCTCATGGGATTCTCGGTGAGCAGCCCTTCACGCTCGGAGAAATTGAGGAAGGCGCGGATCGCCCTGGCCGCCGCGTGAACGCTGGCCGACTTCAGGCCGCGGTCTTCCAGGCCCACCAGGTAGGCGCGGATCAGGTGTGAAGTAACGTCTTGGAGATTCTCACAAGAATGGGTGGTGGTGAGGAACGCGAGGAAAGGCCGCAACTCGTTGCGATAGTAACGGATCGTTCCTGGTCGAAGTCGACGCGCTTGGCAATCCATCAGGAAAGCATCATGCGCCAACCTAAGCTGTATGATCTTTGGGGTTTGCGGCATTCGTCCAGTCCCCGCCCATGTTATGGGAAGAACTGGACCACAAAAAAAGACGCCTACCACATGTGGTAGACGCCTGAAAAGTAGTACCCCCGGTAGGATTCGAACCCACGACCCTCTGATCCGAAGTCAGATGCTCTATCCCCTGAGCTACGGAGGCGAATTGGGTTGATTATACCACAGGCGTTGCGCTGATTCAAACAAAATGAGAGTGCGTCAGGCGTACCTCAGAAATCTCGATAGACATCCTTGCGGTGACCGATGCGCAGAACGAGTATGGTGACTCTTTCTTCGCCCAGATGGTAGATGAGACGATAATCACCGATTCGGATACGAAATACGCTTTCGTGTCCTTTGACGGCTACCGCACCGTCGGGGAGTGGTGTGGTGGCAAGCCCTTCAATCACCTGCCAGGAGCGTTGGACAATAGATTTTGGCAACCGTTCTAGATCCTTCAACGCCTTGCGGTGGATCTGTATCCGCCAGGCCGGTTGTCCTTCAGTCATTGAGTAGCCCCTGCGCCACAAGATGGGAACGGGCTTCTTCCAGGTCGATGAGGACGGAAGGATCATCCCTCGCCTCATCAAGTCGCTCTTGTGCAATCACAGTGTCTTCATAATCCCGCAAAAGGTCAACCAATGAGTTCCACAGTTCAGGATGGACCAGCACACCTGCGGCTTGCCCGTGATGGGTCAGTAAGACTGGTGATTCGGTCAGCATCTCGAAGATACCGGCCTGGTCCTGACGGAGCGTGCTGGCAGGGATAGTGGGAAGAATTTTTTCCATGTGTGTCCTCACTGTTAGAGCATAAACTGTCAGTATTTGCTATGGTAACTCAAATTCGAGGACATTTCAATTCTATTCTAATCCTCGCCCAAATACGCCTTGCGCACCAGCTCATTCGCCTGCAACCGTTTGGCATCCCCTTGCAGGACAATCTGCCCTGTCTGCAGGACGTAGCCGCGGTGGGCCACTTGCAAGGCCATCAGCGCGTTCTGTTCCACCAAGAGGATGGTCATCCCCTCTTTGTTGATGTTCTGCACTGTCTCGAAGATCAGATCGACCAACATAGGGGCCAGCCCCATAGACGGTTCATCAAGCAGCAGCAGGCGTGGACGCGCCATCAGCGCCCGCCCAATCGCCAACATCTGCTGTTCGCCGCCGGAGAGAGTGCCACCCTGCTGGGTGCGCCGCTCCTTGAGCCGGGGGAAGAGATCGAAGACATAGTTCATGTCCGCGCGGATGCCATCGTGATCATTGCGGCTGAATGCGCCCATCTCTAGATTTTCCATCACCGTCAGCCGCGGGAAGATCCAGCGGCCTTCGGGGGCCTGCCCAATCCCCAACCCGGCGACTTGATGGGGCGGGATGCCATCAATGCGTTTCCCTTCCAATAGCACCTGTCCCCGCCGTGGATGGAGCAACCCGGAGATGGTGCGGATTGTCGAACTCTTCCCCGCGCCATTGGAACCAATCAGCGTTACGATCTCGCCCTGATCCACATAGAGCGAAATCCCCTTCAGCGCGTGGATGTGTCCATAGAAGGAATGTACGTTGTCGAGTTGAAGCATGTGCGACATGGCAGACCTGTTACGAAGATGAGATGAAGCTGGAAAATCCTACAAAGACGATGAATAATGAATGAAGAAAGGGTAGAGCAGGCTTCACGGCATTGAGTCGATCGTACTCACTCACCCATGCCAATTACGAATTACGCATGACTCATCCCTTCCGTCGCTGCCCGCCCCAGGTACGCCTCAACGACCTTGGGGTTGCGTTGGACTTCGCGCGGGGTGCCTTCGGCGATTTTGCTGCCGTAATCGAGGACATGGACCCGATCCGAGATGCCCATGACCACTTTCATGTCGTGTTCAATCAGCAGAATTGTCAGGCCGCGATCGTCGCGCAACTGGCGGATGAAGGCGGTGAGCGCAGCCGTCTCGCGTGGGTTCATGCCCGCGGATGGTTCGTCGAGCAGCAAGAGTTTAGGATCAGAGGCCAGGGCGCGGGCGATCTCCAACCGGCGCTGATTGCCATATGCCATATTTTTCGAGATGGCGTCACCCTGGCGCGCGCCCAAGCCCACATAATCGAGCAACTCGTCGGCTTTGCGATGGGCCTCGGCCTCCTCTGCTTTCATGCCGGGGGTGCGCAGCAAAGCATGATACCACGAGGAACGCAGGCGGCAATTCATGCCCACCAACACATTCTCGCGTGCCGTCATATTTTTGAAGAGGCGAATATTCTGGAAGGTGCGCGCAATGCCCAACTTCGTCACATGGGCTGGGCGCTGCTTCCCTAGCTTCACGCCGTCGAAGATGAGCGTGCCGGAAGTGGGTTTGTAGAGGCCAGTAATCATATTGAAAAAGGTGGTCTTACCCGCGCCATTTGGACCGATCAAGCTGACGATCTGGCCGGCGTCAATGCTCAGATCCACCCCATCCACGGCAACGAGACCGCCGAACTGTTTGGTCAATTGGTTTGCTTCGAGCAGAGGCATGGATCAAATTCCTCACTGGCATAACAAATTTAACGCAGAGGTGCAGAGGTGCAGAGCCGCAGAGAAGTCAAAAGCGAATCAGCGCTTGCGTTTAGGTTTGCGCCTGCTATGCTTTTGGCGGCTGGCGATATGTTCATAGCGCGAGGGTTTCAGATCCCGGCTCGTCGGTTCGTCCACTTCGTCTTGCAAATAGACAACCGCATCGAGATCGGCTTCCTCGGCGTCGTGGAGTTCGGCCTGGCGAGCCTTAGAGGGGAAGAGACCCTCCGGGCGCAGGATCATAATCGCAATCAGCCCGGCGGCATACATCACCCAGCGCCAGCTTTGCAGCACATCCCCGCCCGGTACATATTGGGGAACGATTTGAGCCAGGGCGACGCGATCAAAGAGCGAGATGATTAGCCCGCCCAGCAACACACCCCAAATGTTGCCCATGCCGCTGACAATGACGATGATGAGCAGGAAGATCGAAACGAGAAAGCTGAAGAGTTCGGGGAAGATGGCCTGGATCATGGCGGCGTAGATCGAACCGGCAAAGCCCGAAAAGGACGCGCCCAATGCAAAGGCAAGCAGCTTGGTGCGGATCGGGTCCACGCCCATGGCGTCGGCGACAGTCTCATCCTCGCGAATCGCCATCCATGCCCGGCCTAGCCGCGATTTCTCCAACCGCAAGGCGGCGATCAGCACCAGCGCGCCCATGAGGATAATCAAAAAGTACCACTGCATCGGTGGGCTGATCACCACTGGCCCCAGCGCAATCGGATCGATGCCGATCTCATAGCCGAAGAATATAGGTCGCCCTACCGGGTTCATCCCCTGCGGGCCGTTGGTCAGGTTGAACCCTCTCAGCTCCGAACCAATTAGATAGATATCGGTGAAAGGGATCTTCAGGCGAATGTCCCACATCTCGCGGATGGCGCGGGGCACGATCTCACCAAAGGCCAGGGTGACGATAGCAAGATAATCGCCGCGCAGGCGCAGGGTAGGCGTGCCGATGATCAAACCGAAGATGGCCGCCACGATTGCGCTGATCCAGATCACCACCCAGAAGCTCCACTCCAGCCCCAGATTAGGCCAGGTGAAGATACCCACGGTGTACGCGCCGATGGCGAAAAAGGCGGCGTAGCCCAGATCGAGCAGACCGGCAAAGCCGACGACGATATTCAGCCCCAGCGCCAGCACCACAAAGAGCAGCCCCACGTTCATCGTGATCAGCAGCGAAAGATTTGTTGTCGTCTCCAGCCAGCGCACAAAGAGCGGGAAGAAGAGCAACGCCAGCGCAATGAGGATGATGGTTGAGGTACGCCGCGCCTGGTAGGGGATGCGCTGAGTCTGCCCCGCAATTTGAGCGCGACCGGCGGTGATGATCCGTTGCGCCGGGCCTACCCCACTGGTGAGGATGGCGTAGAACGACGACAGCCAGCCCTGCAACCGTGATTTGATGCCGGTGACCACTTGCACGATCTGCGGTTCCGCTGTGTATCCAAAAAAGGAAAGCAAGACCGGGCTGCGCAGATCGCTGAATTTCAGGCTGAAGAGAAAACTCACTGCGCCGCCGGTGAGTAAATAAAGGCCCACCAGGAGCAGGGTCAGCGTCAGTTGATCGCGCTCGGTGCGGCTGGCCGACGCAAAGAGGACCACAAAGCCGATCACGAGAATCAGGGCTAAGATGGCGCCAGCGCGGCGATCCCCACGGGCGAAAGCGCCTGCCGTGATCAGCGCAAGCGCCAAAAAGACGAGCGCAGTGACGATGGGCAACGCCGTCAAAAAGACGACGCCTGCGGCCACCAATGCCGCCATCGACACTGCATAAAAGAGAACCAGCGCAGGGTAGCCAATCCGCACGCCTCTGTACCAGACCGCAGAAAGAACAGCCATCAGCGCGCCCAATCCCAACCCCAGCCAGCCAAACGCGCCATATTGCGCGAATAAGGCCGGGGTCAGCGCCAGCAGCAAAAAGGCTTCCACAGCCGTCACAATTACCCAATTGGCGATCACTTCTGGTCGGGACGTGGCGCTATCGGCAACCTGGTTCGGCGGCGAAACCGTCATCCGTTGGGAACGTACTTGTTGCATGATCACTCCGGGTGATGCGAGTTGCGTAAAGGTATTGGATATTGGGTATTGGGTATTAGTCGTCAGTCGTCTGCGGTCGTCCGCCCTGCGCTACGCCTTCTCCGCCTCTCCCTGGCCCAGAAGCCCCTGCGGACGGAAGACGAGGACGAGGATCAGAATGGCGAAGATCACGGCGCGGGTCCATTGAGCGGCGAGATATTGATCGCTGAAGGCTTTGATGAAGCCGATGATCAACCCACCCAACATCGCGCCCACAATGTTGCCGATCCCGCCGAAGACCGCCGCTGTGAAGGCGAAAAGTCCAGCGTCAAAGCCCATGAGATAGCGCCCGGTGTGCAAAAAGTTGCCGAAGATCATCCCCGCCGCGCCGGCCAACGCCCCACCGATGAAAAAGGTGATCATGATCACCCGCTCAACGTGAATGCCCATGATGGCGGCAGCGCTGGCATTCTGGGCCGAAGCGCGCATAGCCTTGCCCAACTTGGTGCGCTGGATAAAGAGACGCAGCCCCACAATCAGCGGGATGGTGACGCCGATCAGCAGTAGATCTTGGGTAGTGAAGAGGATGAAGGTATTCATCCCGAACCATTGGCGCAAAATATCAATACGCGGGAAGAAATCGGGGTAGTTGATCTGGCTGGGTCCATACCAGTTGGCATAGATATTCTGCAACGCAAAGGACATCCCCACCGCTGTGATCAGTGGGGCCAACCTGGGCGCTTTGCGCAGAGGTTTGTAGGCGATGCGGTCAATCACCACATTGAGGATGCCGGTCAGCAACATCGTCAGCAGCAGGATTAAGGTGAAAAGCCAGATCAGATCCCAGCCATAGAGCGTGCCGTTCACGCCGTAGAAATTAAAAAGTGTGAGCGAAATCAAAAAGCCGAAGGTAAATAGTTCCCCGTGGGCGAAGTTGATCAACTCAATAATTCCGTAGACCATTGTATAGCCCAGCGCAATTAACGCCAGGTACGCGCCGATGGTCAACCCATTAAGCACTTGCTGAATAAAAACATCGGTTGGGGACAAGTGGACACCTCAACACTGGAGAATCAGGGAAAAGAGAGCAACCTGCGATCAATAACAAGTAATGAGTAATGAGTAGGCAGACGCGCCGACCTGTTTACAGGAAGCAATGTCCG
>JAHBVG010000127.1 GCA_019637695.1 Caldilineaceae bacterium
GCTCGTTCTCCTCTTCGTGGAGGATGAAGTGGCGCACGTAGCTGAGCAGGCGTTGCTTGGGGAAGAGACCCTCGATCAGCGTCTTCATGCTGCCTGTGGTGTTGGGTTCTACCCGCTCGCCGTCGATGGACTTCCAGGGGGCGTACCACTCGAAGCGGGCGGCGTGTGCGCCGTGGAGGGTGGTGTTGCCATCGGAGATGACGCAGAAGGCGTTGAACTCGAAGAGGCGGGGAATGTCCACGGTGTAGTGGCCGACCTGGTTGTGAGCGCCGGCCACGTCGGCGTACTCATCCCACGGGCTTTTCAGTTCAAAGAGGACAATGGGCAGGCCGTTGAGGAAAACGAGGATGTCGGGGCGGCGAGTGTTGACGCCTTCCACGGTGAACTGGTTGACCGCCAGGAAATCGTTCCCCTCTGGATGTTCAAAGTCAGCGTAGTAGAGATGCTCGAACTGCTCTCGACCCTGGTTGTCCTCATAGCGCAGGGTGTGACCTTCACGCAAGAGTCGATGGAAATCCCGATTGCGCCGGTCCAGATTGACGCCTTCGGGGGCGCTGATACGCCCGATGGCCGCTTCGATGGCCGCTGGGGGCAGATGACGATAGCGTCGGCTTAAGTACCCTCGCAAGGGAGCTTCCAGCACCACAGTGGTGAAGGCACGCTCGATCTCCCCGCCCTGTTGACGGCGATAGCCCAGCGCTTGCAGACGGTGGAGGGTGGCTTCTTCAAACGTGGATTCGGTGGCGGTGGTGGGCATGATCAGCCTGTTCGCTCCCTATGGAAGATGATGATCTGGTTGACGAATGGGCTTGGATTGACTACACTTACGCTGCCTGTGGACGAAATTCGGCTCCATGCCGTGAATATGAAAGCGAATCAAGCTATGATTGACCGCATTGAGATCAATCCCGATGTAATGATGGGCAAACCTGTGATCCGTGGCACCCGCATTCCCGTGGAATTGCTCCTGCGCAAGTTGAGCGAAGGCGCAACCCATGCCGATCTGCTCGATGCCTATCCCCGACTCACCCAGGCGGACATTCACGCTGCCCTGGCTACGATGCAAAGTTGATTCGCTCACGTCCTTTGTATCACCCTACAAAATCTCTTCACGCTGTAGAATTTGCTGGACTTCGGCGAGAAACTCCTGTAAGGAGACAGCCCGGCGACCTTCGGGGGAAAAGTCGTGGTCTTCTGTCATGGAAGATCCTGAACACGGGCCAGTTGGTTTTGGATGGTGTGGATGCCGTCTACGGCCAGATCCCAATCCTGGTGATCGCTTTCGATCTCGAAGGTGTAGCCGGACGCAGCGACCCTCTCCCCCGCTTCAAACTCCTCTAATGTCATCCCGTATTTATCTCGGAAGAGGCGATCTGTGAGTTGATAGCGGGCCAGACGGCGACGCAGTTCGCTTTGCACAAGCCGTGTGAGCTTTTGCTCAGGAGTGCCGCCTGACTCCAAGGTATCGAGCGCATCCAGGATAGAATCGGGAACGGTAACCGTTTGCATGGGGTTGACCTCTCAGGCTATCAACAATCACAGGCTTTATTCTAGGCCAAAACGACGAATTAAGCCTGGGCATGACCATGAGCGCACTGCTCAGCCTGTCCGCTCACTATCCCGCCGACGGCGCACACTTCTACATCCTCGACTTCGCTGGCGTCGATGATCCCAACGCCGACCGTCTGCGCGATCTGGCGCGTATGCTCCCCCAGCCCGTGCAGTGGGGACGCCGCCGTGAACTGCCCGCCATCATTGAGGCGGTGGCAGCGGAGGTGGCGCGGCGACAGGCGTTGGACGACGAGAACCTGCGCGGACTGCCTCCCTATTATCTCTTTGTCTACGGCTTGCAGCGCGCCCGTGATCTGCGTCCTGACGAGAACGCCGGCTTCAGCAGCTATACCTACAGCGACGAGCCTCCGCCCCCGCCCAGCCCGGCGCAGCAATTCCCGCAGATCATCGGGCAGGGACCAGATCTGGGCGTACATACTGTGGTCTGGTGCGACACTTTCCCTAACCTCAACCGTATGCTCGACCGCCGCATCCATCGCGAGTTCGAGACGCGCGTGGCCCTGCAGATGAGCGCCGACGACTCGTCCAACCTGCTTGGCACCACCGCTGCTGCCAAACTGGGTGTTTACCGCGCCCTGCTCGTCAACGACGAAGAGGGACGGCAGGAGAAGTTTCGTCCGTACAGTGTTCCCGGTCCACAGTGACTGATCGAGATGGGGCGACAACTCACCAGGAGGTAACTCGACGATCGTGAACCGGGATGCCTTCCGCGCCAGAACGCTGCCACAACAAATCAAAGGGCTGCTGTGATTGTGATACAATGCATACAAGGTAACACGAGGATCAAATGGATCCCTTTGGCGTGAAATAAGGAGTTGTTGAAATGAAGAGCATACAAATCGAACTTCCCGACAAACTGGCTGTGGAGGTAAATGCCCTGGTCGAAGAAGGTTGGTTCGCTAATGAGACCGAAATCGTTCATCTCGCCCTGGCTGAGTTCGTACGCCGCTATCGATTTGCCTTAATGGAGCAGTTCCACCGAGATGATATTGCCTGGGCGTTAAAACAGAAAAAGGCCACTGCCAAATGAGGCAGGTCGTGTGCGATACAGGCCCAGTTCTTCATCTTCTGGAAGCACAGGCGGTTGAACTGCTTCAGTTAGCGGGTAACATCTACATCCCCAAAGCTGTTACAGATGAACTCGCCTATCTTATGCCAAAGTGGCAGCTACCATCCTGGATCAGGGTTGAGACATTAACGCAACCGTTCGCCAAGCAGGCTACAGTGTGGTACCAGGCTGGCTTGCTGGATCTAGGCGAAGCAGAAGCGATGGCCCTGGCCCGTCTGTTGAAAGCAGATTGGTTTCTGACCGATGATGCTGCTGCCCGGCTGTTCGCCCAATCTCTCGAATTGGAAGTACATGGATCTCTGGGCGTCTTGCTCTGGGCAGCAGCTATCGGTCATCTAGATCGCGAACAGGCCGAAGCGGCCTTGGATCGACTCTCTCAGACATCTCTCTGGCTTTCAAAGCATATCCTTGACGAAGCCAGCACCGCGCTACAGGAGATATTCAAAGAGTAGAAATCGCGGCTACCTCAACAGCGCCGAGGAGTTCGCCTAATACAAATAAGCCGGGATAATCCCTACGGTTTTAGCCATGGGGATTATGTCACGCATGCCCCAGTCCCCGATCCCCCCTCCCCGATCCCCAATTGAAAAATCTCCCTACCCGATCTATAATGGTCGGCCTAAAGCGGTTTAACCCACCCAACAGGAGATCGTCTCCATGCCTCCCGCGTCTACGCTGCCGGCCCAACCGTTGACCCTGCGCAAACAGGGGATGCTGCCAATTTTGATCCGGGCGTTCCGCTTTTTGAAGCCCTATTGGACGCGCACGGCCGGTTCATATCTCTTGCTGATCGTCATCACCGGCCTCACACTGGCCATCCCTCAGTTCATCCGCTGGATCGTGGATCAGGGCATCCGCGAGCAAAATTTAGCCTTGTTGAGTGGGTCGGTGCTGCTGCTGTTGGGGATCACGGCGCTCAAGGGCATCTTCACCTTTTTACAGGGCCGCTGGACCGAGCAAGCATCTCAGGGGGTGGCCTTCGATCTGCGCAACAGTATCCATGCCAAGCTGGCCTATCTCTCCTTTGCCTACCACGACCGCGCCGAGAGCGGACAACTGCTCTCGCTGGCGATCCGCGATGTGGAGCGGGTGCGCTTTCTGACCGGGCGAGCGGTGCTACGGTTGGCCGAAGGCGTGACCTTGCTGCTAGGCACGGCGGCGGTGCTGTTGTGGATGAACCCACAATTGGCGCTGCTGGCGCTGATCACCATGCCGGTCCTCTCCTGGCGCGCCCTCAGCTATGGACGCGTCTACCGTCCCATCTCCCGCGCCATTCAAGACCAGTTGGGTGTACTCACTGGGCGCCTTGAACAGAATCTACGCGGGGCGCGCGTGGTCAAAGCCTTCGCCCAAGAGGAGCCGGAGATCGAACGCTTTGACCGTCAGAACGACCACTGGTTTGGCCTGACGGCGCAGGCAGCGCGGCTGGAGGCGATCAACGTGCCCATGCTCGATCTCATTGCCAACCTCAGCACGGTGATCATTATCTGGTATGGCGGACGGCTGGTGATCGACGGCGCGCTGTCGTGGGGCGAACTGGTGGCCTTCACCACCTATATGGGTCAGTTGATCAACCCGGTGCGCCGCTTGGGGATGATCATCCCGGCGCTGGCGCAGGCCGCGGCTTCGGGCGAACGCATCTTCGAGATCCTCGACGCCCACACCGACGTGATCGACGCGCCCGACGCCACCGATCTGCCGACCGTGCGCGGGCATGTGCGCTTTGAGCATGTCTCCTTCGGCTATCGGGAGGGCTATGTGGTGCTGGACGATATCGACTTTGAGGCCAAACCGGGGCAGGTGATCGCGCTGTTGGGTGCAACTGGTTCGGGCAAATCTACGGTGATGAGCCTGATCCCGCGCTTCTACGATCCCAGCGCCGGGCGCATCACTGTGGATGGCTACGACATCCGCACGGTGACGCTGCAATCGCTGCGCAGCCAGATCGGCATCGTGCTGCAAGAGTCCATGCTTTTCATCGCCTCGATCCGCGAGAACATTGCTTTTGGCCGTCCCAACGCCAGCGAGGCTGAGATCATCGCCGCGGCCAAGGCCGCGCAGGCCCACGACTTCATTCTGGAGATGCCCAAAGGCTACGCCACCCGTGTGGGCGAGCTGGGCGTGACGCTCTCCGGCGGGCAGAAACAGCGCGTCGCCATCGCCCGCGCCCTGCTCACCGACCCGCGCATCCTCATCCTCGACGACGCCACCGCCAGCGTGGACACCCACACCGAAGGGTTGATCCAACAGGCCCTGGCGCGGTTGATGGCTGGCCGCACCAGCTTCATCATTGCTCAGCGGCTCAGCACCGTGCGCATGGCCGATCTCATCCTCGTCCTTGAGGAAGGGCGCATCGCCGCTGCCGGAACTCACGAGGAACTGTTGGAGCGGTCGCCGCTCTACGCCGAGATCTATCAACGGCAGTTGAGGCCGCAGGAGGAGGAAGTAAGGAGTAAGGAGTAAGGAGTAATGTTTTGTTATGGGAATTGGTTCAAGATTGAGAACCAACTTCGTTAACGGAAACTTACTCATTACTCCTTACTCATTTCTTCACGTTCTATTTTCCAAACGAAGGAGCAACCATCACCCATGAGCATTTCCATCGGCTCCAGCTCCCCCGGCATGGGACCGGGCGGGGCGATGCGACGCTTTGGCGAGGAAGGCGAGGAGGGCGCGTTCAATTTCAGCGTCCTCTTCAAGTTGATGGGTTATTTGAAACCGCATTGGCGGCGCATGTCCGCAGCCTTTATCAGCATGTTGATCGTCACCGGGTTGACGCTGGCGGTTCCCTATTTGATCAAGATTGCCATTGATGAGAATATCGCCAACGGGGATCGGGATGGCTTAACGCGCACGGCCTCCTGGATCGGCGCGTCGTTCCTCGGCCTCTATGTGGCTTCAATGGCGCAGCGCTATTTGCTGGCCTGGGTGGGGCAGCGCGTGCTGGCGACACTGCGCAGCGATCTCTTCCGCCATTTACAGCGGCTGCCGTTGAGCTATCACAACCGCAACATCGTCGGCGTTACCATCTCGCGGGTCATCAACGACGTGGCTGTGATCAACGAATTTCTCTCACAGGGAGTGGTCACGTTGATTGGGGACGTGCTGATCCTGGTAGGCATTATCATCGTGATGATGACCATGAGCCCGCAATTGGCGCTCTATTCCTTTGCTGTATTGCCGTTGATGGTGCTGGCGACGATGATCTTTGCCCGCCATGCTCGCCGCGCCTTCCGCCAGACCCGCGCCCGTGTGGCCGCGGTGGTGGGCGATCTGGCCGAAAACATCGCCGGGATGCGTGTGATCCAGGCCTATTCGCAGGAAGAGTCCACGCTGGCGGATTTCACCAGCGTCAACCGCGCCAACCGCGACGCCAACATCAAGGCCATGACCCTCTCGTTTGTCTTTCTGCCCACAGTAGAATTTCTGGGAATGTTGGCAACGGGGGTGGTGCTTTGGTTTGGCGGGCGCGCCGTGGCCCAGGATACGCTGACGCTGGGCGTGGTCGTCGCCTTCCTGGCCTACGTCACCCGCTTCTTCCAGCCCATCCAGGAATTGAGCCAGCTTTATACAACCATGCAATCGGCTCTGGCTGGCGGCGAACGGGTGGTGGCGCTGCTCGAAACGGCGCCGGAGGTAGCGGATCGGGGTGATGCCGACGACATGCCACCTATTCAGGGTCGCGTGGAACTGCGCGGGGTGAGCTTTGCCTACAACGAGGACGAGCCGGTGCTGCACCATGTAGATCTGATCATTGAGGCGGGGCAGACGGTGGCGCTGGTGGGGCCGACGGGCGCGGGCAAATCGACAATCGCCAATCTCATCGCCCGCTTCTACGACGTCACCCAGGGGGAAGTGCTGATCGACGGCGTGGATGTGCACACGGTGACGCAACACTCGCTGCGCCGCCAGATGGGGCTGGTGCCGCAGGATCCCTTCCTCTTTTCGGGGACGATCCGCGACAACATCCGTTTTCCACGGCCCACGGCGAGTGAAGCGGATGTGGAAGAGGCGGCCCGGCTTTCCAATGCTGAGGTTTTCATCGAGCGGCTGCCCGAAGGCTACGACACCCAGATTTTGGAGGGAGGGGTCAACCTTTCGGTGGGCCAGCGCCAGTTGATCTGCATCGCCCGCGCCGTCATCGCCGATCCGCGCATCCTTATCCTCGACGAAGCCACCGCCAGCGTGGACACGGTCACTGAGGCCATGATTCAAGAAGCGCTGGATCGACTGCTCTCTGGGCGCACGGCCATCGTCATCGCCCACCGCCTCAGCACCATCCGCAACGCCGATCTGATCTGCGTCGTCGAGGATGGTCGTATCATTCAACGCGGCAGCCACGATCAACTCCTGGCCGAGGAGGGTCTCTACCGCACGCTCTACGAACGCCAATTCATCGCCGAAACAGAGGAATAGAATGCAGATGGGGTCGATTTTTCAGGGGCCCGCCCCATCCGCATTCTATCCAATCCCTCGATCCCCTCATTGCTCATTCTTCTCTGTGAACCATACGTCAAATTCAACTGAGGGATTAACGCCTCTTGCCAATGACTCTGATTCGTTGGATAATATGAACATTCCTCGATTGCCAGACGCACAACGCTTATTCACCATATTGACAAGGTCACATCTGCGGTAGTTGTCACTGGTAGTTGTCACTGCGCCTAAATTTCAGGTCGCGGCCTGGCTCCCTTTGGACGATGACGTTGTCGAATAATAATGGGCGCGCTATCACCACGACCAACAGTCGCCGATCCGAAAGGAACCACCGCTCATGATGCCCCCTAGACAGAGCCGCTCTCTGTTTCTCCTCGTTCTCTTTTTTCTGTTCACAGCGTTCATGGGCCAGAGTGCCTTTGCCAATCATCTGAACAGTTTGGCGCAGGGGAACCTGGAGTCCATTGACGCGCAACCGGATCAGTTGGGCGCGGCTTTGCGGCATCTACGCCATGCCCAGGAGGCAGAACAGATCGTTCAGCGGGCCTGGCTCTTGGCCCAAGAGTCTGGCGCGTATGATTTCCGCACAGAGATTGAACAGACCACCTACCACGCCCCCGCCTTGACCAATGTAGGCCGCCCGGCCCACGTGGAGAGCCTCTACCTGGAGGGCAAGACCGATACCCGGGCCAAAGAGTTCGAGCTGGCCATGTGGCAGGGTAGTTCTATTCTGCATCGGGACCAGGCCTACGAAGTGCGCACAGAGGGCGAGCAAACCTATGGCCGCCCGGCTGGGGACGCGTGGATGCCCATGGACGATGTCACCAGCGTCTTTGCGCCGGGTCGAGATGCCCTGGCCTATCTCCACGGAATCCGCAATGTGCGGGAAGTGCCGCTGGAAGACAGCGCAGTGATGAGCAGTCTGGCGGGCAACTTCCGCCAATTCCGCTTTGAGATGGATGGTCCCGCCTTTGCCGAGTATATGCGCCATCAATTGGAGAACGAACTGCGCAGCGTTGGCAAATTGCCCGCAGGGATCACTCTGGACACTCCCCACATCTACCGCGGCGTCATCGGCCAGGGCGATATCTGGCTGACCAGTGAGGGACTGCCGAAGCAGCTTCATCTCAACATCCAATTCCCCCAGAGCACGGATGGCAGCCGGGTGCGCGCTGCCATTCAGACCAACTTTGCCAACTTTGACACCGAGCAGTTGGCCCGGTTGGAAGCGCCTTTCGGCGCTGATTTAGGTGGTACACCCCTATGGCTGGCGAATGGGATCAGCCGGTTGACCCTGCTGGATTGGTCGGCCGTGGGGATGCAGGTGGGCTTTCTGGCAGTGTTGGCCTGCCTTGTCCTCTGGATGATGCGCTTTCGGCGCAGGCCCCAATTCATTGTCGTCCTGAACCTGACCATTATGGTGACGATGGTCGTGGCCCCTCTGCTGCAAAATTCCCAGGTTGCCGCCTTTCAGGATGAGCAGGCTGTTGCCCAACAGGCCCACGAAGCGGCCCAGGATGAGCAGGCTGTTGCCCAACAGGCCCACGAAGCGGCCCAGGCTGAGCAGCATGTGGCTGAGGCTGCCGGTTGGAACCCGGCCCAATCTCCGCTGGAAGTTGCCGAGGCCGCAGCCGCTCTGGAGGGAACCCTCGCCCTCTCCCCCATGAATATTACCAATGCGCTGGCCGCCCAAAGCCCATCGGCTTCTACCGCGGACAGCGACGGGGACGGCGTGCCGGACAGCCTTGAACCCGCCCACTGCGTCGGACTCACCGATTGCGATGGAGACGGCCTCACGGATCAGCCGGAGAGCCGAGTGGGTACACGCCTCGACAACCTGGACAGCGATGGGGACAAGCTGCGGGATGATCTGGAAGTCAAGGGTTTCTTGGTTGGCAGTCAGCGATGGTATTCCGATCCCCGCAACGTGGACACCAACGGCGATGGCTTCCCCGATACCCTGGAGTGCTGGAACGAAAACACTGCGCCCGACCTCTCCGGTCCATCCAATCAAGCCTGTGACAAAGACAGCGACGGCGACGGCGTGCCCGATCTCTTCACCTTCGACAACGACGGCGACGGTGTGGACGACAGCGTGGATCTGAGTCCCTTTCGCGTCACCCCTGCTTCGGCTCCCTACAACAATGGCAACCCCTTCGCCCTGCAGAGCAACAACCTGACCCCCAACGAACCCCTCTTTGTGGATATGCAGCTCGTCCCCACCACCAGAAACCAGATCGCCTACGCCCGCAACGTACTCGACTGGCCCAAGAACGACACGAAAGGGCAGGTGGTGCGCACGGTTGATACCACATTTGCCACGGGTCTGCCTGCCAACAGCTACCCGGCCAGCGAAGAGAACGGGGATCTGCGCCTGATTCCCCTGGTGGAGATCAAGATGGCGGCTACGGACGCGGCGAAAATTCTGCCCGTCACCAGCACCTTCAGCGTCACCCGTCAGGGCGTTGGAATTCAGTCGTCCCAGACCTGGCTCAAAGCGTCCGTGACGTTCCAGGCGGCAGAGGGGACAACCACTGTGGCGTTCACCAATCTGACTGACAAGGACGGGGCCGCCGTCGCCCTGGACAAGGTGCGCATCGTGGCATCGGCCTGTCCCACGAGTGGCTCTGATCTGGCGTCCGTGACGGAACGGGCTGCGACAAACCAGGGTGAAGAGTGGACGTTGACACAGACTGCCCTGACCGATCTGATGGACGGCAACCATGCTCTGCTATTGCAAAAGGGCAGCAACACCCTCTGCCTTCCCCTGGGGGATCTGCCCGATGGTGGGCTGGCTTCCGGGCAGACCTTCGATTCCGCCTGGCTCAACGCCTATGGCATCAGCCTGCGGGATGTGGTGGACGGCAGCGGCCAGACCACCCATGTGAGCGCCTACCTGCCTGCCAATGTGGTGACGGGCCAGACCGGCGGCGAGAAGCAGGCCTTTGGCGTGCGCATGGCCTATTGGCCGGGCGCGGGCGTCACCAGCCTGGGCGCGGCCCACCAAGTGCGCCTGGTCTGGATGGTGCAACTGCTGGCCGACGACGGCAGCACCCAGATCGTCCACGTCTACCCCAACGAAGCGTGGCAGATGGCCGGTCTGAGCGCCCGCCAGGACATTGAGATGCACTCCGCCGTCATTTACCAGGAACCAGACGCACCGGAGAATGGGGACGCGGACATGCGGGCCATCCACGGGCGGCTCTGGTCCGCCATCTGGATGCTGGATACGGACTTTGCCCGAGGGGGCGACAACCGTCTGCTCCTGGACGAGAACTTGATCAGCCGTTTGCAGAGCCGGACAGCCGCGCCCGCCGGCAGTCTGGGAGCTGTCCTGACCACCTATCAGACCCAGGATGAGCTGGCCCGGGTGCCGGGGGAAGTCACGCCGGACATTTTGGCCCGCTTTGTGCGGGATGGGGTGTACAAGCCCGGCTATGACCACGCGCTCCTACTCTTTGCCCGCCAGGAGGAGTACAAGGCCGCCCTCTGGGATGGGGGGAATACCCTCACCCTGCCTGCTGCCTCCAGCACTCTGGCCTCCTACAGTTGGAAACCCTTCCGCTACGTCGGCGGCCAGTGGGAAGCCTTCCCGGCCACAGCCTATCTGGATCTGCTCTCTGTGCGTCTGAAGGACGCCGCACTCCAGGCGGATTTCGTGCAAAGCACGTCCGATCTGATGCAGCGCAATGCCATCCGGGATGGGATCGCCTTGGTCAATCAGACCTTTGCCATGAGCATGTTGTACGGGGCCAACCGCATGGTCGCCGTGGACAATTCTCCTGTGCCAGCCCCGGCTCAGGAGAACGAACTAGCGGACACCCTCGGCACCATCAACGAAAAAATTGTCGGGGCCACCTTGCAGATCATTGCCGGCGAGATCGCCGAGGATCTTTCTGACAGCCTGATCGGCGCTGCGGCTACCCAGCGCATTGTGGACAATTTCGAGTTCGTCTCCGATGAAGTGATGACCGCGGTGAATCAGCGCACCAAATTGACCATTCTGGGCGAAGTGGCCCAGGGGCGATTTGACAACTTCAGGGCTGCGTTTGGCAAGGCGGACCTGAGTACCCGGGTGGCTGCGGCGGGATTGGCGATTTCGGTCGTCTCCATCGGCCTGGTGATCGGGAAGATCGCTAGTTCCAACAGCACGCTCTCCGCCGCCATGGATGTCAGCATGCCTGCCCTGGGGGTCGTGGCTGGCACCCTGACCGTGGCGTCTGAAACCAACAAGGTATACAGCGCGGTGAAGGGCGCAGGTGGGTTGACCAGCGCCATCAAGAGCGCCCAACCCCTGGGCCGGGCAGCCAAAATTGCGGCTGTGGTGGGGCTGGTGCTTTCCGCCGCCATCGCCGTCGGTGTCTTTGTCACCCAGTGGGTTGCCGGCGCTTTCAGTATCACCGACCTGGGCTTTACCGCGGCCCTGAGCGGGGTGATCGCTGCCATTATCGTGGCCGTGATCCTGCTGGCAATTTCAGCCATTCCGATTGTCGGCCCGATCATCGTGGCGGTGATTGCGCTGATTGATGGCCTCATCGCCGCGGCCTGCGCCATCACCAAGAAAGCTGGATTTGATCTGGAGGAGGCCACAACCCTGAATATCCCCCGCACAGGTGGGGCCAAGCTCTCTCTCTGCGCCGGGATCACTGGTCTGGCAACCGAAGCCGTGCGCTTCCTGCTCTTCAGCCAGACGGTGCTGGTGGGCAACATGCAGGCCCAGGATCGTCTGACCACGAGCAATTTTGACCTGAACTTCACCGACAAAGAGGCTGGCTTCCAGGTGGGCAACGACTTCAAGCCCAGCCTGCGGGTGGACAACAAGATCACCCTGCCTGACCAGCCCTTCGACTGGAAATCCCTCGTCTACTTCTGGCAGTTCAACTGGGACAACCTGGATAGCGCCACCCATCGCTATGATCTGGCCACAGACAAGAGCGACCGTGCGGTGAGCCGAGGTGAGATGGAAGGGGAGTGGCGAGAGCTGAACGCGGATGGCAGCCTGACTGCGTCCCACCGCTCGCCGGGCATCCACTACGACGATCCCCTGGTGATGGTGTCGGCTGTGGCGAATTTGTCCAGCGCCGAGACCAGTGTGCCCCTGACACAGACAGGCATCAACGTGGCTGTGCCGCTCTATCTGCGGGAAGCCTACGCCAACCCGGCCCAGGAATGCTGGACGATCCCAGCGCCCGGTTTCCCTATCACGCCCATCCCGATCTGCTTCATCCGCAGCGACAAGGGCGTCAACCACATTGACCTGCAACTGACCTACGACATCTTCCCCGCCACCTTGGATGCTTTTTACACCCCGGCAGCAGTGGGGGGCGGCGTCTCCCTGGCCTGGGGGCAGGAAGGGGAGGTGAGCTTCCCGGCGATGCGGGACTTCGACGGCGATGGGCTGCTCAGCCCGGCGGTGGGCGGCAACGACCCGGATGACCGCTCCTGGGATACGGATGGCGATGGCCTGAGCGATCTCTTTGAGACCCAAAAAGGTACCTTGCCCGGTGCAGCCGATAGCGATCAGGATGGTCTCAGTGACCGCATGGAGCAGTTGATCGGTACGGACCCCCTGCGCCGGGACAGTGACGGCGACGGCCTACTGGACGGGGAAGAGGTCTTCCATCAGGATGTAAATGGGAACCGGGCGGGCGGCTGGGAATTTGTTTACGACATCGTGGACGGTGTGGCCCAGAGTACCTGGGTCACCAGCGATCCCCTCTCTGGCAACACCGATCGGGACACCTTCAGCGATTATCAGGAACGGCTCTATGGCCTGAACCCGCGGGCAATCTCGGACCCAACCATCCTCAAGTTGAAGAGCCAGCTTACCCAGGCCGACGCGCCGGGTGTCCTGTTGCGCTTTGAGGAGCGGACGGGGGCCACGATCTTTGCCGACAGCAGCGGCCTGGGCAACCACGCCAGTTGCAGCGGCGACGCCTGTCCCCAAGCTGGACACGAGGGGCGATTCACCAACGGCTTGCTCTTCGACGGCGTGGATGATGGGATCCGCATGGCCGAGGCCGTGCCTCTGGGGAGTGGTTCCTTCACACTCGCAGTCTCGGCGCGACGCAATGCCATTGGCCGACCCGACCTGCTCTTCAACACCAGGGAGACCGGGCGGAATGAGCAGATGTGGATGGGCTTTGGCGCTACGGATCAATTTGCCTGTGGCTTCACCGCGGATTCCGTCCTAAACAGCCCGGCCTACACAGATACGGATTGGCACCATTGGGCCTGCACCTATGATCTGACCCTGCCAATGGTG
This sequence comes from Caldilineaceae bacterium, assembly GCA_019637695.1. Classification (GTDB taxonomy): domain Bacteria; phylum Chloroflexota; class Anaerolineae; order Caldilineales; family Caldilineaceae; genus RI-153. The sequence goes on from JAHBVG010000127.1 coordinate 13,344, forward strand.
ACCGGAGAGATTGGTACGGTCACCGCCACCCTCTACCGAGATGGCGAAGTGGTGGATCAGCGCACTTTCAGCCGGGCTTTTGGCTACACTGGCAGCGGGGATTGGCTGATCGGCGGCTCCTACGATCAGTCTGGGAATCTCAACAGTTTCGGCGGCGCGTTGGATGAATTTGTGGCAATTCCGGCGGCTCTGACCCAGGAGCAGATCCGGCTGTTGCTGCGGGCGCAGTACAACACGGGCAGCGACCGCCTCCTGGTTGCCCCAGGGAATCGCCTTGCCTATGCGGCCGACCTGGAGAACAACCTGCTGGGCCGCACCCTCACCGGCCTGCTTTCGGTGGACGCGCCAACGGGCTGGACGAACAACGACAACCTTGCCACCTATCAACTCAGCCCGGCCCAGGCCAAAGCCCTCAGCGGCCACCTGCGGGTGGGTGAGAGCGCGGCGTCGGGCGCGTATTCGGTCACGGTGACCGCGGGCGCGGATGCCCGGCTGCCAGACGCGCCCGCCGCCAGCGTGCCCTCTGCCCCAGACGTCTACTTCAGCTTCGATAACGCCCAGAACCTGCTGATCGACGCATCCGGTCGGCAGGCGGCAACCAGGGTTGGCGGCGGCAACGCGACCCCCGGCGTGGGCGTGGGGAATGGGCTGCAACTGAACGGCGCTACCTTAATCAATACCACAGACGATCCCATCTTCGATTTGAGCGGCACCTCCTTCACCTGGTCTGTCTGGGTGAAGCCGGATGCCGGCGCGGGCAACACCCGGGCCATCTTCGGCCAACCCCCAGCCGGGCGAGTCTGGCAGGATACCAACGGCGGGGTCCACCTGCGGGTGCAGAACGACAGAGATTTGATCTTCGGTTGGGGCGATGCCTGGACCACGGGTCCCATCCCGAATGTACTCACGCCAGATTCATGGAACCATGTGGTGGTCACCTTTGACGGCAACACATTGATCGTCTATGTCAACGGCGTGCAGCGAAATCTATCCACGCCCAACAGTCGCCCTGTCGCCCGTTCCCGTTTGACGATTGGCGATGACAACTACTGCGGCGAATTTGAATTGAAGAATGTGCACACCAAGAAAGAGGGCGACCCCGGAGAAGCCAGCGCGGAATATGTCTACCGATTTGAAGATGACCAGGGCAATCGGGATACCCTGCTTAACGACGAAAACGCCGATACCGGCGAATGGGAACCCGGCAGTGGCCCAAGCAACAACGAGTGGTTCACAGACAAGAAGCGCACCTTCTGCTTTACCGGCTCTCGCGTCTACGTCTATGAAGATGACGGCGCGTTGGGCAGCGATGATAGTATGTCCCCAGATGTACGATTTGACATTGCCACACCCCACAAAGTCGGCTACAACAACAGCAACTATGAAAGTTTCTGGTCGCCTGACATTAGTGGGGATGGTACAGTTGAGTTCTACTACGAAATCCGCAACCCTGTACTCCCCTTCAAGGGCAGCATGGACGAACTGCGCCTCTACCGCAGAGCCTTGAGCGAGAAAGAAGTACAGCAGCTCTTCCAGGTGGCAGCGGTACCCTATCACTACACCCTGGACGACCCACCCGGCTCAGGCCTGGATGAAACCTTCGGCCCTGGATTCAAGTTCGTCAACGAAGGCGCAGTGGCCGACCCCAGGGTGCAGGGCGCTTGTAGCGGATCGTGCCCCACCAGCGGTCTGCCGGGGCGGGTGAACCGGGCTGTCTCCTTCGGCGACATCGCCAGCGATGGGATGCAGGTCGGCCAGGGCATCCGCATTGAGAATCTGAGCTTGCCCCAGGCCGCACCAGGTTTCTCCTTGTGGGTGAAGCCTGAGGCCTTGGGCGTTTTCCTCAGCATCTATCGAGACGGGAACACGCTCATCGGTAGTTCACTCTACGACCCACAGGGACGCTTCTGCCTTGCCGTGGGTTCGGCGACAGCGTGTTCCGCGTCCCCCTATCCCACGGCCGCGTGGACCCACGTCATGATCAATTTCAGTGGGAACACCATGACCCTGCACCTGAACAACAGCGAGCAGGTGAGCGTGCAGACCAGCGGACCCGCCTGGCCGGGTGCAGGCGCCTACAGCGTGAGTCTGGCCGGCACCAACTTCCGGGGGCTGCTGGATGATCTGCGCATTCCCTACAATGGCGGCAACGTGGCGGCCATGCTGGCGACCGCGCCCCTGGTCTCCCTCCACTTGGACGAGGAGGGCGCGGAGATCACCCAATGGGAGAATGTGGGCGGCGTCAGCGCCACATGCAGCGGCAGCACCTGCCCGGACGCGGGGCGGCGGGGCAAGGTGGCCCAGGCCGCGGCCTTCGACGGCGTGGACGATGGCCTGCTCCTTCCTGACAGCAACGCGCTGGATCTGGACAATTTCACCCTGGCGGTGTGGGTCAGCCCCGCATCGTCTCCAAAGTCGAACATCTGGGAGACAATTGTCGCCAAGAGCGAGGGCGACTATCGCAACTATGCGCTCTACCTGACCAGCGACCGCCAGATCGTTGCGACCCGTAATTGCCAGGGCGGCTCGCTGATACAGGTCATCAGCAATAGTGCCTTGCCGGACGATCAATTTACCCATGTTGCGGCCACCTACGATGGCAGGTACATGGCGCTCTACATCAACGGCGTCTTCGAGAAGAACGTTGAACTTGCGTCGTCGGCGTCCTGCCACAACGATGCGCCTCTGGCCGTCGGCGTCCCCCACAATGCCAATGCCTCCTACTATCTCCACTTCAATGGCTTGCTGGACGAAGTGCTGGTCTACCCGAATGCCCTCTTTGACTATGAGATCGGGGATCTCTACGCGGCCCAGGCCAACTGGATCGAGGAGAAGAACGGCCACACGGTCTTCGTGGATGCGGATCTGCCCGCATCCAGCCTGGCCGAGACCCTCCCCCTGGCGACAAACTACTACCCCAACGCCGACATGCAGTTGGGCGTCAACGCTGCCGACGCCAGCAGTGCGATCATCCTGCTGGAACTGGGCGTCAGCGCCAACGGCGGCCCGGTCAGGTGGACTGCGGCGGAACCGTGCCAGGACGCGGCCCAGAGGGATGGCAGCCCGGCCTGGTGCCCCTGGTTCCTGCCCAGCCAGTGGGGCGGAGAGGGTCGCTACACCCTCCAGACCCGAGCCACGGACGCTGTGGGTCACCGGGAAAACCCAACCGCCAGCCACGCCATTGTGGTGGATAGCACCGGACCATCCCTGACCGTCAACCAGACGGATGGTTCGTTGTTGAGTTTGGTGGCCCATCCCCAGATCGAGACGGCCCAGATTCTGCGTTTGGATGGCACGGCCAGCGATCCGGCCATCGGCGCGGATGGGGGCAGCGGCGTTGCCCAGGTCTGGGTCACCCTGCGGGACGCTGAGGGCATTGTGGTGGGCGATGCGCCCTACCCGGCCACCATCAACGGCGGGAACTGGAGCCTGGCCTATCCCTTCCGCCAGGCCCAGGTTGCGGGCGATTATACTCTGGAGGTGTGGGGCGAGGATGTGCAGGGCAATCGTACCACCCTGCCCACCCGCGCACTGGCCCTGGACGGGGCCGCGCCGGGCATGATCCTCAGCGAAGCGGCCAGCGGCCTGCCCAGCCGGGCGGAGGAGTTCCGCTTTATCACCAACACGACGACGCTGACAGGCTGGCTGGGGGATCAACCCTTGCCGCCGGGGGCGCGCTATGCCTATCGCTTCGAGGAAAGCCCAGATCTTGCCAGTTCCCAGCGTATCACTTTCGAGAATCTGTTGGCCACCAGCGGTGCAGAGAGCGCGGCCTGGTGTAGCGACGCCAACTCCGACTGTCCCACGCTGGGGGCGACAGGTAAGGATGGCCGGGGGCTATCCTTTGATGGTCTCTACGACTACCTGACCCTGCCCCAAGATGTAGCCCAGACCAGGGATTTCACCTTCGCTGCCTGGGTCTATCTGGGCGGTCCATTCCCGGATCAGGAGCAGCCGCTCTTCTTCGCCGGGAAAGATTGGGAGAACTATCTCTACTTCACGCCGGTGGGTGTCTTCGGTGGCCCGGAATTCTTCATCACCCAGAACGGCGGGCAGAGCTATGAGAGTCTACGCACGAACACGCCACTGCCTGCGGAGCAGTGGACCCACCTGGCCTTTAGCCTGGCAGGCGGCGTTGGCCGTATCTACGTCAACGGCGCGGAGCAGATCGGCAGCGTCTGGGTCAACGGCGTGGATCAGGGCAACAACCGCCTCACCCTCTCGCCCCAGGATGTGGCCGGGGAGGACAACTGGATTGGGCGGTCCAAGTCTACCGGGGACGGCAGCAGCTTTGGTGGTTTCCGGGGCACGCTGGATCAGGTGGTGATCTATCATCGGGGGCTGGGCCGGGATGAAGTGCGGGTGTTGGCAGCGGATCGTGCAGCGGGCGTGGCGTCCGGCGCGGTCTCCTTCACGCCCCTGTGGACGGCGGCGCAGAGTCGGCTCGCTTCGCCCCACTTCTCGCCAGATCTGCCGGGGCAGACCCTCTACCTGCCCCTGGACGAGATATCCCACCCCATCAGTTCCACCACTACCCTCTACCGCAACCTGGCGGGGGGGAATGGGGCCAGCGCCAACGGGCAACAGCCCGCTTGCACCGGGGATCACTGTCCCCAACCAGCCGGCAACAGCCCGGTGGGGGCCGCCATCAGCTTCGACGGGCAGGATGACTTTATCCAATTGCCCGCAGAGATCATCCAGGGGGACAACCTCACCTTTGCCGCCTGGGTCTACTGGCGGGGAGGTCAGTCATCCCAACGCATCTTCAGCTTCGGGCGGGATGGATTCAACGCGGCTGAGTTGTGGACAATCGGGTCCGAACTCTACTTCAGCATGAATACCCAGGGAAATCGGGAATCGCTGACTGCTCTGACGGGCCTGCCCACCAATCGGTGGGTGCATGTGGCCGTCACTGTGGAAGGGGCCTCTGCGCGCCTCTACCTCGACGGCGCGGAGCAGGGCGCAAAGAACGACTTTGCGGGCCGTCTGTCCCAGATTGCCGGGGAGCAAAATCTGCTCGGCAATAGCAACTCTGGCCTCACCTACTACTTCAACGGCCTGATGAGCGATGTGCGGGTCTTCTCCCAGACAATAAGCGTGTGGGACAACAAAGGTCTGCGCCTGGGCAACCGTCCCCTGCTCTCCCTGCCCTTGGACGAGCGACTGGCCGTAAATGGCAGCCCCCTGACTGATGATAGTGGCTGGGGCTGGGACGCCACCCTGCACAGCGGACCGGATGACACCGCCAACAAAGCTGCGCCGGGCCATCAGGGCCGGGGTGCGCTCACCTTCGACGGCGTGGACGACTATGTGCAACTCTCCACGGAGTTGGGGAACGACCTCACGGGGAGCAACGCCGCGTTCACCTTCGCCTCCTGGGTCTACTGGCGGGGCGGGAGGGGATCCCTCTTCAGCCTTGGTCAAGATGCAGGTACGTTTAGCAGCCTGGAGATCTCCGAGAATGGTCTGGGCTATGAGGCATTGTTCTATATGTCGTCAAGTAGAGTGATGGC
>JAHBVG010000128.1 GCA_019637695.1 Caldilineaceae bacterium
CTAATAATACAGATATGATGAAAGCTATCCATGAAGGAGAGAGCTATACAATTTGGTACGGAAGGTATTGCAAACAAATTTTAAAAGTGGATAGAGATCATACATGGAAGTAAGCGTGTCTACTCTGCCCCTGTCACTAATCACCCGTCACCAGCCACCAGTTCCCCATCACCTCAACCGTTCCACCATATCACATAGCGCGTCGCCGATGCGCTCGATGGAGAAGCCGCGTTGATGGCGCAGGTAACGAAAATAGGACGCGGTGATCGGCGCGAGGAGCAGATCGACGACCAGCGGCAGGTCGAGATCGGCGCTGATTTCGCCGCGGTTCATCGCCCCTCGCAGTAGACCCTGCACCGTCATGTGCTGCCAAACGAAAAAAGGAACGTCCTCTTCCAGCCCGCCGATCTGCCCCCCCTGCTGCGCTTCGTAGAGCAGCGGCACATGCCGCTCGGTAAAGGCGACCACCTCCACCAAAAAGACTTTGGTCCGCTCCAAATAGGGCAGATTTTGCGCGCCCATCTCTTGCAGGCGGCGCAGCATGGCGTCCTGATGCTCAACCAGTTGATCGTGGAGCAGGGCCAGGCAGAGTTCGCCCTTGTTGGCAAAGCGGCGATAGAGCGTCCCCTTGCCCACGCCCGCCGCCTCGGCAATATCGGCCATGTGGACGGCAGCTACGCCCCGCTCCGCAAAGAGTTGACGGGCTGCGGCCAACACTCGCTCTCGATTTTCGGCGGCGTCGCGGCGTTCGTGGCGCTCGTCGCCCATTTGCAGCGCATCCGCATTTAAGGGAATGGAAAAGTGTTCGTCGTCCATTTGAATTTCTCTAACAAAACTTTAACATTAAACTATCTTGACAAACGGACTCAAGTCCGGTATGATGTTACCAGATAAACGGACTCTAGTCCATTTACAAAAATGTAGTGACCAACGGATGAGTCTGTTCAGTATCTGCGATTTGAACCATTTTCACAAACACATTTTTTACTTTTGAAAGGGAAACAGAATCATGGCCTGGCAAATTGACGCTTCACACTCTTCCATCCAGTTCTCCGTCCGCCATATGATGATCAGCACAGTGCGCGGTCGTTTTGAGGAATTCAGCGGGCAGGTCCACTTCGACGAGCAGCACCCGGAGAAGTCGTCGGTCTCGGTGGAAATCAAGGCGGACAGTCTCTACACCAAGGATGAGAACCGCGATGGGCATCTCCGCTCCCCCGACTTTTTGAACGCGGACGAGTACCCGGTGATCACCTTCAACAGCACCCGGGTCGAAAAGGTCAACGCTTCGCACGGGCGCATCTACGGCGATCTGACGATCCGCGATGTTACCCGCGAAGTAGTCCTCGATACGGAGTTTGTGGGTAAGGCGCGCAGCCCGTGGGGCGCAACCGCTGCTGGGTTTTCGGCCAGCACCAGCATCGACCGCAAGGATTGGGGACTGGTTTGGAACGTTGCGCTTGAGACCGGCGGTGTGTTGGTCGGCGATAAAATCAAGATCGACATTGAGTTGGAATTGATCGAGCAGCCGGAGGTGGTAGCAGAAGCGGTGGCGTAATAGATGAGATTAAGCGATTAAGGGGTTGAGCGACTCGATATGTGGATGCTTGCTCCAAAAGCACAAAGCCGCCGGTGGATTTCATCGGCGGCTTTGTGCATCACCAACCATTTCAACGTCCATCTTTGGTCTTTTGTCCTCTGACTGCGATGTGCGGTCGGTCGTCTGCTGTCGGCGGTCTGCCGTCTACGGTCAAAAATTCGCCATACTCCCCTCCGACTTAGGCGGTTCCTGTGGACGGTCAGCCAGCGCTTTAACTTCGGCGTGAGAGAGGATGCGCGAGCCGTAGCGTCGCGAATAGACTTCGGTAAACTCGGCCCCCAAAAGGACAATCTGCGAAGAAAAGTAGACCCAAACCAGGATCACGGCCAACGATCCGGCGGCGCCATAGGCTGCGCCAAAGGGGGCATTGCCCAAATAGAGGCCGATCCCCTCTTTGCCTACGGTGAAAAGCAGCGCTGTCACCGATGCCCCCACCCAAACATCGCGCCAGGCAATACGGGCGTCGGGCAGGTAACGGTAGATCAGGGCGAAGAGGATGGTAATCACTGCATACGAAAGCACAAAACTGACGATCTGCATTAGATAGATCGAACCGGGTAAAAGCCCAACCAGAAAGTCACCCACAGCCGAAAGAACAACACTGACAACCAGCGACACCATCAAGAGAAAGCCGATCGCAAGGATCATAGCGAACGAGAGCAAACGGGCGCGTGCGATGGAAAGGATGCCGCTCACCGTTTTCGATTCGACCTTCCAAACTTTGTTAAGCGCATTTTGCAGCTCGGCAAATACCAGGGTTGCGCCCGCCAGCAGGGTAACGACACCTACAATCGTCGCAACGATTCCCGTGTCGGTGCCACTGCTCTCGGCAATGATTGTCCGCACCAGTTCTTCCCCACGGGCGCCGATCAGATCTCTGGTTTCCAGCGCGATCCGATCCACGACGCCAGCTTCATCAATGGTCATACCGACATAGATCACCTGCATCCGCTCGATGATGATGCCGATCAGCCCTACCACGATGATCAAGAGGGGGGCCAGAGAAAAGACTGTGTAAAACGCCAATGATGCGGCCAGCCGGGTCACATTGTCGCGTCGCCAGCCCTCAATTGTTTCACGGATGAGATACCAGAAGCCTCTGAGTTTCATAGACTCGTTACGATCCTTTTTGGGAAGAATCACTGGCTGATTATAGGCATCCAATCAAACGCGCGTCAAGTTATATTTTATCGAGAGTCTATTGCAGATTGGGGGCAAGAATGCTCTTCGCCGGTCCGTGACCGGCGACGGTCGGGTCACGAACCCAACTGGAGCGCCCCAAACTGAAATGCACCCTTATATCGACGGGTGCGCCCCGCCCATTCTGTGTGATTGTGTGGGATAAATGTGGGAAAAGTGTGGGATAGTGTGGGATAGGATACAACGTAGTGCGTAGTGCATTTATCTCTTTACGCACTACGCACTATGGCTTGCGGCTAATTCGTCGCCAGTTTGCCGCGCAGACGGGCATATTGGGCGTAGTCGATAGGCGTACGTCGCCGGATATAGTCCCATGTTTGGGCGGCGCGGCTTTGGATGTCCAGGATGTGATCGGCGACGCGCAGATGAAAGGCGTCGGAACCGGCCCCACTGCCATAGCTCACCACAAGAATCTGCTCGCCGGGCTGTGCAATATCGAGGATGGCGGTCAACCCCACAATCGAGGAACCGGCGTAGGTATTGCCGATCTCGCCCACGAGGAGCCCGGCCCGCCACTGTTCCGCCTTGAAACCCAGCATCTGCATCGCCCGCACAGGGAACTTAATATTGGGTTGATGGATCACAACGTGCGCATAATCGCTGGGTTTCGTGCCCATTGCCTCCATCATCGCCTCTGCTGCGGGGATAACGTGGCCGAAGTAGCCAGGGTCGCCGCTGAAGCGTTCGGCGTGACTCGGATAATGACTTCCTGGCCTTCGCCAGAAGTCCATCGTATCGGTGACATAGCTGGAACTGCGCTCGATGACGGCGGCAGCTTCTGCTGCCGGCCCCAAAAGGATGGCGGCGCCGCCCGCACCAGCAGTATATTCCAGCGCGTCGCCTGGGCGTCCCTGCGCTGTGTCCATGCCAATGGCGAGGGCATAGGGGGCCATACCACTGCCCACCAATCCCATCCCCGCCTGGATGGCTTCGGTGCCAGCTTTGCAGGCGAACTGCCAATCGGCAGCCTGCGTGGCCGGGGTTGCGCCAATCGCTTCGGCCACAATCGTGCCGGTAGGTTTGACGGCGTAGGGGTGGCTCTCGCTGCCGACCCACACGGCGCGGATCTGCTGCGGATCAATCTGGGCGCGCGCCAACGCATTGCGCGCTGCCTCAATGCTCATGGTGACCGTATCTTCGTCCAGCCCCGGCACGGCCTTTTCCTTGACCGGGCTTTCCTCGTGGCCTTCGCTCCAAATCCGGCTGATCTCAGTGCCGGGCAGTCGATACCGAGGAATATAAGCGCCATAACCGACGATGCCGACGGGGTTGGCGGGTTGGTTTAACATGATAGGTAGTCTCCTAAAATTGAAAGAAACCAGGCAGGTTGCAGGTCTGCAAGTTTGCAGGTTGCAAGTGGCAGCTGAGAATCCCAGGGCTTAAGTAGTTATTTCACGTTTCAAAATTCTCGACACATCCCTTAAGTATCTACGGTTGCCCTATCTGAGTCAGTAATTCCCGTGCCCGTTCGACGCGGATAGTTCCTTCGTGGACGAGGCGAGTGGCGATGGGATCGACTTGATCCTCGCGAGCGCCGGCGGTGATGGCGATCTGGCGGGCGTGGAGGCGCATGTGTCCACGCTGGATACCGTCGGTAACGAGGGCGCGGACGGCAGCCAGATTTTGCGCCAATCCAACGGCGACAACGATCTCGCTCAACTGACGCGCGCTCGTAACGCCGAGGATCTTCAACGCCACCCCAGCCAGGGGATGAGTGCGCGTCGCCCCGCCTACAATGCCGACAGAGAGCGGCATCTCCAATCGTCCATAGAGGGCAGGATATTGGATATTGGATAGCCGAGATGGGGAGAATGGATGGCTGTCCACGGCGCTAAAATCCTCAATGCCGCTGATCCATCGCCAGTCGGTGAGCGCCCGGTACTGTCCGCTGCGGGCGGCGTAGGCGTGTCCACCGGCGGCGACGGCGCGCCAATCGTTGCTAGTGGCAATGAGTACGGCGTCAATGCCATTAAAGATGCCTTTGTTGTGGGTCGTCGCCCGGTAGGGATCGGCCAGGGCAAAGGCGTTGGCCTCGACGATCCCTTGCACGACGGCTTCTCCGCTGTAATCGTGTGTGCTAAAACTCGCTGCTGGGATCAAGACTTCGGCCCAGGCCCGCCGCTGATCGGTTAAGTTGCTGAGGATGCGCAACAACACCCGTCCTCCGCTCAACGTCTCCAGGCGCGGAGCGATGGTCTCGGCAGCGGTGTTGACGGCGTTTGCGCCCATGGCATCCCGGCAATCGAAGTGAAGATGGACGATGAGCATAGGGCCGACGGCGGTGTCCGCGAGATGGCGGATCTCTAACCGGCGCGGACCGCCACCCAACCGCGCAATCGTGGAGCTGGTGTTGGCTGCGGCCAGTAGATCTGCCTCCTCTGCCCGGATCGCCCTCTCTGCCGCCACAGGATCGGGCACATCTAATAACTGGATTTGTGCGATCATAATGGGGTCTGTGCTGCCGGTGAAGAAACCGCCACCCGTCCGCGCCAGCCGCGCTGCAAAGCTGACAGCCGCCACGACCGATGGTTCCTCGATCACCATCGGGATCAAATGTTCGTCCCCGTTGATGAGGAAATTAGCGCCGACGCCCAGCGGCAATGCGTAACGCCCGACCACGTTTTCGATCATCTTGTCGGCCTGAGCCAGCGTTAAAGCGGTGTGAAGCAGATCCACTTCGTCCGCGCAGAGATCAGCCCACTCGGCGAGGATAGCTACCCGTTCCTCAATCGATTTTTGATAGTAACCACTTAGTCGTGAAGATGGGCGCGGGTTCATGGCATCCTCGGCGCGAATTGTGAAAACGTGATTCGTGAACGATTGTCATCTGCAACTTGCCCCCTGCTCTTTTATACCAGAACCAATCCGCCAGGATCTATCGGGTTGGGGAAAAATGCGATGTGGTAGATTTTGGAAGATAAGCCACGTGGGAACTATCTATCGCGTGAAGGCCACCAACGCCCAGGTGACAGGTCCCTCTAGCAGTTGAGGGGCGACAGCCATGCTGGCCGAGATGAACAGGGCGATCACGGCGACGACGGCGCCGATGAGGCGTTCCTGGGGTAGGAAGCGATCTTGCAGGGGAGCGAAGAGGACGCGCACCAGACGCACAAATCCAAAAACGACGCCGCCCGATGCGATAAGTACTGCCGCTGCTACCCGCCAATCGCTGTCGGCGACAATTTGCAGCGCAGCCCAATGTCCTGTAAAACCGGCGCTCAGTGGAAAGCCGGCCAATCCTAAACTGCCAAGCAGGAAGGCCGCACTGCTCCAGGGCAGTCGGCTGCCAGCGCCTTGCAGTTGATCGGGCGCGTCCAATCGACCTACGACCTCGCGCAGTTGTGTCAGGCCTGCCACCGCTGTCAGCGCGCTGATCGAGCGCAACCCAAAGAGGAAGATCACCATCGGCCAGCTTTCTGGTCCCGGCACCGCCAAGATCAACAGGATCATGCCCCAGTTGTGGAGCAGTGCGTATCCCCAAAGCCGTCCGGGATGGTTCGCCCCAATCGCGGCCACACCACCCCAGATCGCTGTCACAATGCCGCCCACTGTCAGCCAAAGATTAAGCGGGGCAAGTTCGACCACAAACGAGAAGCGGGTCACGACACGGTAGAGTAGAGAGAGGATCGCCAGTTGCGAAAGCAAGGTGAGCAGGACCATCCCCACGGGTGAAGCGCTTTGCGCTGCCGCTGGCTGTCCACTGTGAAGGGGGGCGGGCGCCAACAAGAGCAGCAGCCCCACGGCCAACAACCAGCCTGCCACCTGAAATGTCTCGTTGTTCTGAGGGTTAAGCGGAATCTCCGCCACATACCAGGCTACCGGTAAAAAGAAGGGGAAGGCAAGTACGGGTCCCAGCATTGAGCGCAGAGGACCGCCCGTCTGCCCGAAGTAATCGCCTTGTAAGAGAAAGACGCCCAGGGCCGCCAATAACGCCAGAAAGAGCGGGATGATCAGCACCGGCTCCAGCGGCGCGCCCTGTAACAGGGCAATTCCTTCGTACCCAAGCAAGATCAACAGGGTGATAGGGGTGAAGAAATCCCCCTGATGCACCAACGCCGCCAGCAGCAGCGCAAGCGACGCCAGGGCCAGGCTCAGGACAACAATGGGAAGGTTTGCCGTGTGGAGGTACAAAGTAAAATCGAATTGGCTGACACGACCGCTAAAGTTGACGCCCACAGGCAGCAAAGGGAAGGTATAGAGCGACGCAAGCGGATAGGAAAGCCAGATCCAGAGGGCAAGCCCGCCGGTTACCAGGCTTGACGCCAGCGCTGCCCAGGGTTCCCAGCGGCGGAACAGAAATGCCAACAGAGCCGTCACCAAGAGGATCAGGGCCAGGAATTCGGGAAATGAGAAGACGATCATGAACGGTTTGACCTGCTAGACCTGTAAGAAATCATTGGCTCACGCGTTTGAGGATAGCCATCATTGCCGCCATCCGCTGCGCGATAAGCCGCCGCACCCCGGCCAGATTGGGCGAAAATCCGGTCGTCCACCTCTGCTCTGCGGGGAAAGTGATATCGGTGATCGGCAGATTCTGTTTGGCGATTTGCTCGTTTTCGGCCAGCGAGAGGTAGGAACAGGCCAGCATGACCACCAATTGAAGAATCCCCCACAGGGCGATTAACGAGGGGAGCGGCAAGATCACCGCCGTCAACGACTGCAAGGGGATGAACCAGAGCAGCAGCCCAATGCCGGTGAAGAGCGCTCCTTCGGTTAAGGCGAGGACGAGGAAGGCGCAGGCCACCAACCAGAGGAGGAGCCGCGCCGTCGCCACATCCAAAACTGGGAGGGGCAAATCGGGCTGAAGGGTGTAGACGATCACGGCAAGCAGCAGCAGAATTAAGCCGCGAAAGAGCGGGTTTCCACTGCGTTCGGCAGTTTGATAGCGCCCCATCTGCAAGGGCGACAGCGCCAGGATCAGCGCGGCCAGCACGATAACCCAAAAATAAACGGCCAACCATTGCCCTGGTACGCCGTAACGGTAAACCAGGATCTGCCCCACACCATATTGGATCAGGGCCAGCCCAGGCAGAAAGAGTCGCCAATCCCAAAAGATGACGAGCAGAAATGCAATTGCGCCAATCCCCCAAAGAGAGAGCGCCGACGACCAGAAAGATGCGCCCAGTAGAAAATCCATCACGCGTATAAACCCATTTCAACTCAGCAAAAAGTAACCGACCACGACAAAGGTCACGAGCCAGCCCACATAGCCAGTCCCTTCCACAACTTCCAAACCAGCGCTCCACAGTGACGCCGTGGAGGTGGTTCCCCAGTCGAAGATGCGTGACACCCATTCCAACCCGGCAAAATGTGAAACATGATCAGGCCACTTCCCCAGGAACGACCAAAAGTGAGGGCGTACCAGCGCCAGCGCCATCCCCAACAGCAACGGCGCGCCCAGGGTCAGCCAGACGGATGGACCGGCGACTGCGCTAGGTGGATCCCCCACGTTGCGCGGGATGGCGTTGGGGATGCTGGCCATCGCGGCCAACACCTCGGGGAAGATGCCGGCAACGGCCAGCGGCGTCGCCAGGACGAGACAGGCGGCCAGCAATCGCCAGATCACCGGCAGCGCCAACCCACTGGCGTTGCGTTCCTGAGCGCCCCAACTGCGCAGCAACGCCGAAACTTGCAGTGTCTGCGCCAACAAATAGAGGGCGAAGAAAGGCATTACCAACGACCCATAGAATTCCCCAGTGAGCAAGCGCGAGATGGCAGAATGGGTCAGAAACCCCGGTGTGAAGGGGACGCCAACCAGGGCCAGCGCGCCAACGCTCACAGGGATCTGCCATCCCCATTCGCGCCAGACCCGTTCACCCACCAGCCAGAGACCGCCGCCCAGGGCAATTGTCGTCGTCGGCCAGATCAGCGCCGCCGGTCCTTGCGATTCAGAGAGGATACTGGTCAGCCCGGCGACACCCACCGATGTCACCAAGACAAAAGTCGTGTGTCCTGGTTTGGCTGTGGCGGTGTAGGCGGCAACGGCGCTCCCCAAAAAGGCGATGAGTACCAGGATCACAAATTCAGGGCGAACCAGTAGAGCAGCGCCGCCCAACTCCGAAGCCCACCCAAAGAGCCAGAGTCCGCAGACAGCCGGTACGAGTTGATCGATAAACCGATCAGGCAATCTCAGACGCAGGCTGTTGGCGGGTAATAACCAGATATGGAAGGGATAAGCGCCGGCGCGAATGGCGGCAGCCACAAGCAAAAGTAGAACCGTCTCCACGGGTAGATCGCCGCCGTGGAGGGGTTGGGCCAGCCCGCCAGGACCCGCAGGCAGGAGGCCGATCAACAGGAGCAATGCGCCGAGCAGACTTAAGCCCTGCGCGCGATTGAACAGCGGCGGCGATCCTGGATTGGCTGCATCCCCTTTGGCGAGCTGAGGTAGGGGAACCAGCGAATTGCGCGCAAGGACGAAGAGATCCTTGAAGACCCACATTAGGGTGACAGTAAGCAGGTTACCGCTGCTGACAAAGAGCAGCGACGCCGCCAACAAGGCCAGGTGCGTTGATAGGGTCAACGTGATATGACGTCGCTCTTGATAGGTCGGCAGCCCAACGTATTCCCCGCCGAAGCCACTCAACAGGATGGCGACGCCGCCCAGCACAAGCAGCAGTGTAGAGACATACCAATTCCAACCATCCCCCACCCAGAGAAGATGAGAACCCGCAATCAAGAAGGGCTGCCAGGGCTGACTATAAATAGGGACGACAGGCTCCAGACGCAGCATGATCATCTGACCAATGGCAATCAACCAAAAGAACAAGGCGATCCCGCTTTGCCAGTGTGAGCGGGAGCGCAACCGGCCCATGATCCACACGGTCAAAGCGCCGACCATCAACATCAACGGCGGACCCAGCGGCGACGTGAATAAATTCCAAAGCTCGATGACAAAATTCATAGTTAGCCATTCTAGCACAGCGCGCGGGGAAGAAAGAAGAATGGGGAAGTGATGACTGGGGATTGATGAATAGCGATTAGGGATCGGGGATCGGAGATGATTATCTGCTCATCTCATTTTCTTTTCATCCTCGTCGCCGCCGTTGGAAGAATTCGCCGGCGATGCCGCCAAGCGCGCAGAAGCTGCCAGCGAGGAGGGCCAGTTGCCAATTGCCCGCAAGGACGAAAAGTCCTAACACGGGCGCGCTGACCAGCCCGCCGATGAAGGCGTGAATGCCGCTGCGTGCGCCCACATACCAGGTAGTGAGTAGACCGGCGATCACGGCGGCGATCAGGATGAGCGCTGTGAGCAGATCCACAGGCAGATCCCAGCTTGTCCCCGCCAGCGATGTCACAGAGATCAAAAAGAGGTTGAGGGCAAAGGCAAAGGCAATCCCTGTGATGCGCAAGGCAGGCTTGGGTGGGCGGCTGTTCGACATAATTTAGCTATGCTTTCTGAGAGAATTGAGAGCTATTGGGTATTGGATATTGGGTACGAGGGATGGGTCAATGTCATTAAGTTAAGGAATGCCATGCTCGAAACCCTGCGGAGTTAGCACGCCAGGCGGCTGTTCCCCTGTAGACTCGCACCTGGGGGTGCTGACTCCGCACTTAGCTGAATGACATTGACTGGGGACAGATAGCTAATCTCCAATATCGAATATCCAATACCCAGTATTCCAAACTGTCACTGTTAGCCGCTCACTTAAAGTTGCGACCAATCCGGTTCGCTGTAGTTTGCGCGACGCCAGCGGTAGCCAGGATCGTGGATCACACCGGGTTCCTGGGCAGCGACCAACTGGTGTAGCGCTTCGTAGATCAGCGTGCGCTGTTGGCTGGCTGCGTTTGCCTCACCCAAAGGATGGCCCAACGGCCACTTTACAAAAACGGAGCGCGGAACGCCCACGGCTTCGGTGAGATCCCGTGTGATGGAAATGGTAACAGTCGGGATGCCCGATGCTTCCACTGTACGTGCGATCAGCCCCACGGACCGATTACAGAGTCCTCAAGCGGGGGTGAGGAAGGCGAAATCCACGCCATCCGCACGGAGCATGGCCGCCACTTCCGGCGCTGTTTTCCCCAGCAGGATGGGCAGTTGCTCCCCTTCAATATGGCCCATCAACCCGAAATGGCGCGGCGCAATCGAGCCGACAACGCCCTTCTTCACCAGATCTCGGAAATGATCGAGCGGGAAAAGCACTTGCGGATCACGGTCTGCGCTTTCGTGGTTGTAATATTTGTGCGTGATCGTCAGGTCGGCCAGCCTCACATCGCCTGGGATTAGCCGATAGCTGGCGTCTCCGTCCGGATCATCCATATTGAAAGGCGGCTGATCGGGCAGATGAATACCCCCAGTGGTGATCAACGCCGCTCGGCTCTGTGCGAGCGGACGACGCAAGGAAGCAAAAGGGATTCCGCCCCCTTGCCCAAGCAGGTTACTTGTGCGTTGGGCTGAAATCTTTGCCCAAACTTGCGCCACGGCTGGGATACCAAAGATCCAGTGGTTGATTCGTTGCTTGAGGGTGCGTAGATCCGTCACTGTCCTATCCTTATTGGCAGGGTCTTTACCCAAAGGGATGGTTGGTCTTTTGGCTGCTTTCCGATATGATAGCACTGCGCGGAGAGAAGAAGGAAACGAATTGACGAGTGATCTCAGAAGCTGAACACGAATTCTAGGAATTGCGGATTCCAGAAGTGGATATAAAGGACAAACCCAATGGCGCATGATGGCGGATGGTGGCGGTACATTAGCCACGATCCCACAAAAGGCAAACCCCAAGTTACGCGGACGCTGCTCAACCGCGTCTTTCACTATGCCAGACCCTATTGGCGCTCGGTGATCCTGGTTCTCTTTACGATCCTGACGATCTCGTTGCTAGAGCTGATCCCGCCGATCCTCTACGGCACGGTGATCGATCTGCTTTACGGCAACCTCACCAACGAGGCGCTACCCCAACAGGACTTTTACCGAGAATGGATAGGGCGTCTTTTACCCGACCAACCGGGGATGCGGCTGAATGTTCTCGCTTTGATCCTGGTGGCGGTGCCTATCCTCAGCGGGTTGATCAGCGTTTGGCAGCGTTACATCAATTCAAAAGTGGGTGAAGGCATCATCTACGATCTTCGCCAGGAACTCTTCACCCATCTGCAAAAAATGTCTCTGCGTTTTTTCACCCATACCAAATCGGGTGAGATCATCTCGCGGCTCAACAACGATGTGGTGGGCGCGCAAAACGCCATCACTGGCACGATCCCTAATATTGTCACCAATCTCTTTACGCTGGTCTCAACATTGGCGATTATGCTGGCGGTGGAATGGCGGCTGACGCTGCTTTCGATCCTGGTATTGCCGCTCTTCCTCTTGCCCGCCCGCCGCGTAGGACGCGTGCTGCGCGACATCCGCCGTAAAGCAATGGAATATAACGCCGATATGAGCAGCGCCATCGGCGAGACGTTGAACGTCAACGGCGCGCTGCTGGTGAAGACCTTTGGCCGACGTGATTACGAGGTCGAGCGCTATGGATCGATCAACGCGAAAGTGCGCGACATTGGTATCCGCCGCGCCATTGTCGGACGCTGGTTTTTCATGGGGTTGAGCATTGTCGGGGCCTTGGGAACGGCAATTGTGTATTGGGTGGGCGGCCATTTTGTCTTTGACGGCGTGATCACCCCCGGCACGATTGTCACCTTTGCCGCCTATCTTTCGCGGCTCTATGGGCCGATCTCCTCGCTGACTAACGTGCAGGTAGAATTTGTGCAGGCGCTTGTCAGTTTCGAGCGGGTCTTTGAATATCTCGACATGCCGTTGGAGATCGACGACAAACCCGGCGCAGTGGCTTTGGGCATTGTACGCGGGGAGATCAAATTCGAGGATGTCTCCTTTAGCTACATCGCCGAGGATGCGGAGTCAGCCCAAAACACTGAAACTGAAGAAGACGCCGACAGCGTGAAGGTGATAGAGAATCGACTGTGGGCGCTGAAGAATGTGAGTTTTGACGTAGCGCCCGGAGAGTTAGTGGCGTTGGTCGGCCCAAGCGGGGCAGGCAAGACGACGATCACCTATTTGCTGCCGCGCCTCTATGATCCCAGCGAAGGGCGTATCTGCCTGGATGGTCACGATCTGCGCCAGGTCACGTTGGATTCACTGGCGGCGCAGATCGGCATCGTCACCCAGGAAACGTATTTGCTCCACGATACCATCGCCGCCAACCTTCGCTATGCGAATCAGAACGCGACGATGGTAGAGATGCAGGCCGCCTGTCAGGCAGCCAATATCCACGATTTCATCGTAAGTATGCCCGACGGCTACGAGACAATTGTGGGCGAACGCGGATATCGACTCAGCGGTGGTGAAAAGCAGCGTCTTGCCATCGCCCGTGTTATCCTAAAGGACCCGCGTATTTTAATACTGGACGAGGCGACAGCCCATCTCGACTCCCAGAGCGAGGCGCTGATTCAGGCGGCGTTGGAGCCGCTCTTCCACGGGCGCACGAGTTTTGTGATCGCCCACCGCCTCTCGACGATCCTGGCGGCGGATAAGATCCTGGTGATGAGCGAAGGTCAACTGGTGGAACAGGGCAGCCATCCGCAGTTGATGGCGCAAGATGGACTTTATGCGCACCTCTACCAGACTCAATTTCGCCAGCGCCCAGAGGAAAATGTGGAAAAGGTGATTGGGGATTAGTGACTGGGATTGGGAAACGTGACGACAGCTCTGTTTTGCACAAAGTGTGGGAAGAAGGCCGCAGAGGGGGATCTCTTCTGCGCGCAATGCGGCAACAGTCTTACCGCGGCGACGGAAGATGCACCCAAAGCGGCGGCAAAACCACGCCGCAGCCTGAAACAAGAACTCGCCCAGATCCAGGGGGTAGGGTTTTGGGTAGCGCTCTTTGTGACGCTGCCCACGCTTTCGCTACCGACTGTGCTGGTCAAGGTGATCGCCCCTGGGATGATGGATGCCGCCGATGCCCAGTCGATCTGGAATGTGCTGGTCCTCACGGCGCCGCTGACTGCTTCTTTGGTGATCGTGATCCTGGCGATCCATTATGATTGGTTCGACAATGGCTGGGTTCTTATGCTTTTCGGCGCGGGGCTGCTGACAGTGACAACGCTCATCGCCAATGCGCTCAGCATCGGAGGTGGCGTCGATCCGGGCGCTGTCTGGCAGGCGGTCGGCTACCAGCCTTTTCGTTTCTTTGAAGGGTTGCTCGTTAGTTACTATCAACTCTATGGATTCTGGTCCTTTGCCTCGTCGATTGTCGTCGGTGGTTTCATCGCCTGGCTCTGGATCGATAAGATCGTTCCCAATCTCTTGACAACATCAAAGGGAAAGTAGAAAGCCTACTTGCGGCTTTTGCTGTTCCACATTCCGCATTCCGCATTTGATTCGTCTTTGGGGGAGGTGGCGCATGAGTATGGTCGTGCGCGCTTCAGGTCTGGTGGCTATTCTAGGCGCAATGATTGGGGTTTTTATCGTGCTACCGGCAGCGTTATTGCTGATCCGCCATCCTATCTATTGGTTTGGCGCCCGCATTACGCTGGAAGAGCGCATGTTGGAAGACCAATTTGGCGATGCATATCGAACGTATCGTTTACAGACCAAACGGTTGATTCCCTTTGTCTATTAAGAGTGAAAGCGAGCAGAGACGATGACAAAAACGATAGGGATTTTGACAGCGGGTGGAGATAGTCCGGGCTTGAATGCAGCAATTCGCGGGGTTGGCAAAGCGGCGTTGGGCACTTACAACATGCACCTCGTCGGCTTTCGAGATGGGTTCCGCGGTCTTCTTCAGGATCGCACCATTTCCTTGAGCGGTGGGGAGCTCTCCGGCATCCTCACCGTGGGTGGCACCATCCTCGGCACCAGCCGGGACAAACCCAGCAGCATGCCCATTGGCGGGCAACAGATGGATATGCGCAATGCCATGGCCGAGGTCTATCACAAACATCACCTCGATGTGCTTGTCTGCCTGGGCGGCGGCGGCACAGCCAAGAATGCCTACAGCTTGATAGAAAATGGGCTGAACGTGATCACCCTGCCCAAGACCATTGACAACGACGTAGCCATGACCGATGTGACGTTTGGCTTCGATACGGCGCTGGGGATCGCCACTGAGGCCATCGACCGTCTGCACAGCACGGCGCACAGCCATCATCGCATTATCGTTGTCGAAATTATGGGGCACAACGCAGGATGGCTGGCGCTAGGCGCAGGCGTCAGCGGCGGCGCGGACGTGATTTTGATCCCAGAGATTCCCTACGATGTGGAGATAGTGGCCGAGGCCATCCGTCGGCGGAGTCGACGCGGCAGCCGGTTCAGCATTGTGGCAGTTTCGGAGGGAGCGCTTTCGATCAACGATGCGCAGCTACAGGCCGAAGCCAGAGAGGTGATCGAAGCCGCCGATGATAAGAAGGAACGCAAGAAGGCCAAGGCGCGTCTGGCAGAAATTCAGACGGGGGCGAGCAATACGTTGCAACTTTCGCAACAATTGGAGGGATTGACCGGGCTGGAATCGCGGGTGACGATCCTCGGCCATTTGCAGCGCGGCGGGACCCCATCCGCTGCGGACCGGCTGCTGGCAACGCGGCTGGGGACGGCCTGCGCTCGTTTCATCCACGAAGGGACCTATGGCGTAATGGTGGCTGCGCGGGGAGACGGCGCCGAGGCTGTCCCATTGGAAAAGGTGATCGGCAAACGCAAAGTGGTCCCCCTCGATCACCCGTGGATCCATTCTGCGCGCGACATTCAGGTCTGCCTGGGAGATCGGCTGGAATAACGAGTAATGAGTAATGAGTAGGGTTTCGTCGACGAAGTCGGCGGTCACCTTGAAACCGACTTCGTCGACGAAACCCTACTCATTACTCATTACTCGTTATTCTCACCTCTGCACAGGACCCTTCGCCATCTGCCAGCGTGTGATGCCGCCGCTCAGGTTGCGGACGCTGTACCCCTGTTCCTGAAGGAAGGAAGCGACGCCAAAAGAGCGCATCCCCGAAGCGCAATAGACGACAACCGGCCTGGATTTGTCCTGGGTGGCGCTCTCCAATTCGGCAAGACGGCCCGGAATTTCATCCATCGGAATGTGCAGATCATCGGGGATGTGCGCCATCTGGTGTTCGAAGATCTCGCGGCAATCGAGTAGCAGCCAATCGGCGCCCGCAGCCAATTCCGCTAGCAGATCGGTTGCGGAGACTTCGGCCACGTCTGGCTCAGGCTCCGGCTCATACGGAGGCCGCGCAGGAGGAAGCGACGGAGCCGGGGTCCGATCCCCGCCAAAGAACTTTTTTATCGACTTGAAAAGACCCATAGATGCGCTCTCCTTTGTGATGAATGTCTTTTCAGTAGGATACCATATGTGTGGGGATTGGTGACTGGGAAGAGAATATGCTACCGAGTCCCCAATCCCCAGTCACCCGTCCCCAGTCCCAAACGTATTACCGGATACTAGGCAAAAGCCGCCGAGACTGCTATACTTCCTCTGAAATTACATCCGGTTTTGAAGGAGGAGTGAGTGAACGCAAATTGGACACGGAACGCCTTCGTCTATCTCCTGATTATCGTCGCAGCCGCTGCACTCTTTTTTAATATTTATCGACCGGGCGAAACGCCGCAGGCGATCACGATTAGCGACGTAGCAGGACGTATTCGAGAAGGTGAAGTCAGTCGTATTGTTGTGCGCGAAGAAGAGATGCGCGTCTTCCTGCGTGAGAGTGAAACCCCCTTGATCAGCCGCAAAGAGCGGAATATCCCCCTGATCCGCACGCTACAGGGCATGGGCGTCACGCCGACCCAATTGGGTCGGGTCAACATTGTCTATGAGCCGCCTTCGGGCAGCGGCAACTGGTTCGCGCTGATCATCAACCTGCTACCCCTGATCTTGATTGCGGGTCTCTTCCTCTTTTTGTTCCGGCAGAGCCAATCGGGCAGCAACCAGGCGCTCTCATTCGGTAAAAGCAAGGCCCGTCTTTTCACCGGGGATATGCCCACCGTCACCTTTGGCGATGTGGCCGGCTCCGACGAAGCCAAACAGGAATTGGAAGAGGTTGTGGAATTCCTTAAGGAGCCGCAGAAGTTTGTGGCGTTGGGCGCGCGCATCCCCAAGGGCGTGCTGTTGGTGGGTCCCCCTGGCACAGGCAAGACGTTGATGGCCAAGGCAGTTTCGGGCGAAGCAGGCGTTCCTTTCTTCAGCATCTCCGGTTCGGAATTTGTCGAAATGTTTGTGGGCGTCGGCGCCAGCCGTGTGCGCGATCTCTTTGAGCAGGCGAAACGCAACAGCCCCTGTATTATCTTCATCGACGAGATCGACGCCGTGGGCCGTTACCGCGGCACAGGATTGGGCGGATCTCACGATGAACGCGAGCAGACGCTCAACCAGATTTTGGTGGAGATGGACGGCTTCGGCACAGACACCAATGTGATCTTGATCGCTGCTACCAATCGCCCCGATATTTTGGATCCGGCCTTGCTGCGCCCGGGCCGTTTTGACCGCCGCGTGACCATGGATCGGCCCGATATGCAGGGCCGCCGCCAGATTTTAGATGTACACGTCAAGGGCAAGCCGCTCGCCAAAGATGTGGATCTCAACCTGATTGCACGCCAGACCCCCGGCTTTGTCGGCGCTGATTTGGAGAATCTTGTCAACGAGGCGGCGATCCTCACGGCGCGGCGCAACAAACGCGCCATCACCATGTCCGAAATGCAGGAGTCGATTGAGCGCATTGCCATGGGTGGGCCAGAGCGGCGCAGCCGGTTGGTGACGGCAAAAGAACGCAAGGTGGTGGCGTACCACGAAGCGGGTCATGCCATCGTCGCCTATCTGGTTAAGCATGCCGATCCGCTGCGCAAGGTGAGCATTGTGCCACGCGGCAGCGCTGGCGGCGTCACCCTCACCGTCCCTGAGCAGGATCGCTATCTTGTGCCGCGGTCCTATTTCGTGGATCGGATTGCGGTGGCGTTGGGTGGGCGCATTGCCGAAGAGTTGACCTTTGGTGATATCTCCAACGGCGCCAGCGGGGACATTCAACAGCTAACGCGGATGGCGCGGGCAATGGTCACAAAGTATGGCATGAGCGAAGTAATGGGTCCGCTGCAAATTGGCCGCCAGGACGATAACGTCTTCCTGGGTCGCGAGATCTCGGAACAGCGCGATTACAGCGAAGAGGTGGCGGAGCAGGTGGATGAAGAAGTCCGGCGGATTGTCAGCAGCGCGTATCAGCGTGTGCGCCAGATGCTCACCACCTATCGATCCCAACTTGATATTGTCGCTGCGGCCCTGCTCGAACGCGAAACGCTGGATTCAGAGGAGTTCATCGAGATCTTTGAAGGTCGCGCAGGCGAAGAATTCCACGGCTCTATCGCGCCGCAGCCCGTATAGACGAAACCTTTATAACACGCCAGGCGAGATCGGAATCCGATCTCGCCTCTTTTTTATTTGGACCAAACGGGGTTTTTCGAGTAGGGGCGGGTCTCTGTGCCCGCCCGCATTGGGCGCATGCAGGGGTACACCCCTACAGAATATCTGGCAGAATGAGCGTGAAGAACTACCGTGGATTGGGACTTGCAACCTGCCACTTGCAACCTGCAAACCTGCCTCTTAGCTCCGGCTGAGGAGAACGACGCCGACGCAGATCACAGCGACGGAGAGCCAGCGCAGGTTGCTCACGCTTTCACCCAGGATCCACGCGCCGACAAGGGTCACAAGGACATAGCCCAGGGCCAGCGCCGGGTAGGCGTAGCTCAACTCGACTCGGCTCAGCAAGATCAGCCAAAAGATACTGCTGATCCCATAGGCGGCGACACCGCCGATGACGTACGGATTCAAAAAGGCGCGCAACAGGCTGCCAGCCATAAACTCTATGGATCCGCCAATTGCGCCGATCTGGCTCATACCTTGTTTCATCAAAAACTGGCCGACAACGTTCAGG
>JAHBVG010000129.1 GCA_019637695.1 Caldilineaceae bacterium
CAGAAATGATTACCCATTGCAATATTGGATCCGCACCTTCCACAGACCCTTGACGGGCGTACCGCTATCGCTGCGCCCGTCAAGGGAAGTTTCTTTGCAAGGCGGTGATCAGAGTGGCTGTGGAAGGGTGTGGTTCACGGCTGACTCGCTGCTTTGATTGGTCTGTATCAATTTGCCGATGATCGTCTGTGGTTCGCGCAACAAATTGAAGATGGGGCAGACGCGCTCGACCGTTTCATGCAGATCGGCCAGTTCTTCCGGCGAAGCCGATGATTTGATATAGACGGTATAGTTGATGTTGTGCGGATAGATCAGGATATGATGGTTGCCGGGCAATTGTGAGCGCGGATCTTGTTGACCGGTGACTTCGACTTCAAGTTCCTCCAGCGGAATGCCTTTGTCTGCGGCCTGGATCAAGAAGATATGGGTGAGGCAACTGCCCAGGACTCCCAGTTGCAGTTCTGGTGACCCTGGCCCCAAATTGTAGCCAGCAAAGTCATAGGGGCTGTCGCTGAGGATATGGTACTCGCGGATGCGGATATGGCGAATGCCGCTGCGTCCTTCGGCGGTGACACGCGCCTTCAAGTGTTGGACAGGCAGTTCGCCTGCAACATTTTTCTCCCGTCGCGCCAGAATGGCGGCACGCTTTTGGCTGAGATAGTCGATTAATGTACTCATCTTTTCTCCTTGAGATTCAGTTCAATGGTGGAACAGAACACCTAGCATGCAATTACCTTATCGGACTTTCTGCAACGGTTTCGGCTTCCGGCTCTACTTCGCCCAGCGTCAAGAAAAGCTGATTGGCCCAAGTAAACATGCCAATCACGTGGGTAAGATCAAGGATGGCCAGATCTGAGAAACCGGCCTGGCGCAACGGCGCGAGATCCTGCGCCGTAGTGCCCGCTGGGTCGAGCGTGAGTTTGGCGGCGTAATCCACAATGGCGCGTTCACGTTCACCCAACGGAACGTCGAGTCCTTCGGCCAGAATACGTTGAATGATCTTTTCGTCTTTGGTGAGTTGGGCATAGAGCCGCGCGTGGACCGACGCACAGTGGACACAGCCGTTAGCGCGCGAGGTGGCAACGGCGGCCAGTTTACGGTCGGCACGGGTGGCGCCATCCTGACTGTACATGGCAGACTTCATCAAGGCGGTACGCTCACGCAATGCCTGCGGCGCATGGGCCAGCAGCGCATAGTAGGGCCGCCCGGTGGGCCGCGGCGAGACTTCCTCCACCAGGGCAATTTGTTCGGGGGTAGCCTCTATCTGGTCAACCGTGGGAACCCAGGGATGCCAGAGGACAAGATCAAGGGTAAAGGGACGGCGAATGGGCATGGTTAGTTCTCCTCTGCAAGGATGCGCAACCCAACCAGGGTACGCACTTGAAAGCTTAGATAGGCAATGAGCTGGCTGATGACGACAATATCACGCGGTTGTAAACCCACGGCAGAGAGGGCGGCAATACGATCCTGTGTAGCTGTGGCTGGCGCTTTGGTCAGCAGATCTACATGCGCCAGGATCACCTGTTGGCGTATGGACAGCAGATCCGAGTCCGGGTCCTCCGCAGCGGCTGCGATCACAGCGTCGTCCACGCCAGCACCTTGCAGACGAAGTCGATGCCACGCTGCCAGCGATGTAATGGATGTGAGTGTGGCTACCCGCAGCGCGATGAGATCGCGTTCAATTCTGCTGACGTTGCCCAGATCCTCTGGTTCAAGCAGGGCAAGGTAACTCCCCTGAGCGTATTGAAGCACATCTAGACGCTGTGAACGCAGTTGCCCTAATTGAGAGTGCGGCGCAATACCGGCCAGATGGTTGATAATGTCATGCACGTCTGCGGAAGAAACAGCAGTAGTACGGTGTAATTCAGTCATATAATTCCTCCAATTTATGATTTATGGCTTGCCACTGGTCTTCATCTCTTCATACCCCCCTCTAACTCCCCCCGCATGCAGGGGGAGAATTGTTGGCTGCAATGACCAACTGCCCCTCCTTGTGAGCGGGGAGGGCTGGGGAGGGGTTAGTAGTTACCTTCTGTTCTACGAAATCCCCAAAGCTGCTTTCCCGATTGCAGTCAACGCGGCGTCGTCCATGGGCGGGTGGCCGAGACCCGCGCGCACATCGCGGAAGTAGCGCTCCAGTGGCAACGTGCGTGAGAGTCCCGCCGAACCAACAACTCGCAGCGTCAGATCGGTGACTTTGATGGCGTTGTTGGTGGCAAGGTATTTGGCAGCGGCCAACTGCCAGGCCAGGATCTTGTGCTGATCCGGGTGGGCCAACCAGGCCTCTGCCGTACTGTACAGGACGGCGCGAGATTGGAGCAGCAGGAGTTCGATCTCGGCGATACGGTGCTGAATCGTCTGCAACTCGGCAATCGGGCCGGGGAGACTATTGGGCTGTCGTTCGCGTGCGTATTTCACGGCGAAATCACGCGCGGCGGTGGCGATGCCGGTGTAGACTGCGCCCGAGACAATCCCCCAAACCCGCGGATCCCCGACCAGGCGTGGCCCTTCATCGGCGCGGATAGCATGGGCAGGCAGATCGACATCTTCCAACACGATGTCGTGGCTGGCAGTGGCGCGCATCCCCAGGTTGTCCCAGGTTTCTTCGATGCGCAGCCCTGGCGTTCCGGCGCGTACGAGGAAGCTGGCCCGCCGCGGCGCTTGCCCTTCTTCGTAGACGGCGGCCATGACGCTGAAGTAGCGCAGCGCTGGGGCGAGGCTCGTCCAGCTTTTGCGCCCGTTGAGCCGCCATCCCGTTGCGGTGCGGGTGGCGATGGTTTTAGGTAGCCCACCTCGTGATGGGCTACCCAGATCTGGTTCACTAGCGGCCGCGTTGATCAATGCTCCTTCGTTCACCACTTCCCAACAGAGACGCTCAAACTGTTCTGGCGACCAGGAGCGGGTCTGCGCCAGGATGCCGACATGCCCCAGATGCATGGTGGCAGCCAGCGCCACAGAGCCATCCCCACGAGCCAGCCGTTCCTGGGCTAGCGCCACCTCAAGCACATTGGCCCCACATCCCCCATATTCTGTGGGCACAGTCAGGGCCAGATAGCCAGCTTCATGCAGATCGCGAAACGTATCAAAGGGAAATGTACCTGCACGGTCATGGGTGGCGGCCCTGGCTGCTGCACGTTCCGCCAGAGAGTCAGCCAGGGCCATAAAACGGGCCTGACGCTCGGTGCGCGGATAGTGCGGGAAGACGCCATCACGGATTGAATGCAACTCGGTCAGGCTTGCAAGAGGCGTGGTCACGGCTGCTTCTCCAGGTAGACGGTCTCAAAGCTGGGTGCGTAGGCAATGCGTTGGGTCAACCCTTTCACCCAGGGCCGCGCGGCAATGATGGTGCGCTGGTCAAAGAGAGGCGCAATTGGTGTTTCAACAACGGTGATGGCCTGCACCTGTTTGTAAAGTGCGATCTGCTCTTCAAGGTCAGTGGTGATGATGGCCTGATCGAGCAGTTGATCCACTTCAGGGTTGTTGTAGCCGCCATGTTGGCTTGTGTGCAGTGCTGCCTGCGAATGGGTCAACCGGCGCAGGATATAGTTCGGATCTCCGCTAGCCCAGCAGTTGTTGGTGAGCGCCAAATTAAACTCTCCCTGATTACGCGCATCGGTCAGCGCGGCTGGCTCCAACTGTTTGAGTTCAATGTCCAGGCCCAACGGGCTAAGGACAGCCTGAAGGTAGGCAGCGATCTGGGGGAAGGGCCAGGCGGAGATGCCTTCAGAGGGCGGCGTAAAGGCCAATACCACTTTGGCGCGTGCGCCGCCGAGGGCTTCCTGAGCCAGGCGCTAGGCCTCTTCGGGATCGTAGCGCAGTTGGGCTTCGGGTTCCTGGTTGAGCCACAGCTTGTTCGGGCTGATCAAGATGCTCTGCGCTGGGGTAGCGTATCCGTAGAGGAGATCGCGTACCAATCCTTCACGATCCACGGCCAGGCTCACCGCTTGCCGCAGACGGACATCATCGAAGGGTGGTTGCGTGCCGTTGAAGCTGATCTGGCTGGAGCAGGCCGAGACATGGTCGCTGACCACAAATTCTGGATCGTTGCGCAGGTCACGCGCCTGCGCCGAAAGGACCGCGCCCAACTCGACCAGAGCATCGACCTCGCCCGATTTGAGCGCCGATAGCCGTGAGTTGGCATCGGGATAGATGCGCAGGGTGATCTTGGTCAGTGTAGGCTTTTCGCTCCAATAGTTTTCGTTGCGTTCAAGGACGGCATACTGATCGCGCCTCCAATCGACCAGTTTGTAGGGACCGGTGCCAATGGGCAGGCCGACGATATCCCCATTTTCGGCGAAGACTTTGGGCGAAAGCATAGCGCTGTAGTGATTGGCAATCGAATAGGGAAGCAGCGGACGCGGCGTATCGTAGACAATGCGGAAGGTAAACTCGTCCACAACTTCAATGGCGGTGGGGTTGCCGTAGATTTCAGGGAAGTTGATGCCGCCCAGGAAGATCGATGGGCGACCGCTGACCACACGGAAGCGCTCGATGGCCGCCACAGCCGCTTCGGCGTTGAACGGCTCCCCATCTGAAAAATTGACATCCTGGCGCAGATCAAAGGTCCACGTCAGGCCGTCGGGGCTGAGTGTCCAATTTTCTGCCAGCCCTGGATACGGTCGTAGTTCGTCATCATAACGAATCAAGGGTTCCCAAACCTGGAGGCTGGCGTGGGCATAGATCCAATCCTGTTCGCCGTTGACCAGGTTGCGTGAGATCCCGACTGTCAACTCCTGTACCTCGGCCAATTCTGGCTCACCGGCTGGAGATGTTGTCGCACTGGCGACTGTCTGTTCCGCTGGTGTTGCCGCCTGGGGTTGAGCCGTCTGCGAAGGCGCACAGGCGTTGAGGAAGAGAATCATGAGCGCCAGAAGGGACAACCTCCGCATTTGCAATCGTGCTATGCTGCTGAAATGTTTCATACTTCTGTTCAATCCTTTTCTTGTAGAGTGAATGAATAATGAAAAACGAATATTCTGTCCGTTAAGGCCGCCGGTCTGTCAGATCACGGACGGCGTCACCCAACAGATTGCTGCTCAGTGCAACCAGCGTAATACAGATCCCAGGGCCGAGGATCAGGAAGGGGACCTGTCCAAAATAGGGACGCGCATCGTTGAGCATCACACCCCAATCTGGATGCGGGGGTTGCACACCCAGCCCTAAAAAGCTAAGACTGCTGACAATCAACAAGAATGCCCCTAGATCTAGCGTGGCGAGGATGATCACCGTGGGGATGAGATTGGGCAATAAGTGGCGCAAAATAATGCGTGCGGGGCTGCACCCGATCCCGTGGCCGGCTTCAATGTACAGTTCTTCACGCAGGGACAAGATCAATGCACGGAAGATACGTGCATGGCCGACCCACCCCGCCCCAATCAAGGCGATCAGCAGACTTTCGACGCCAGGCCCCAGAATGCCTAGAATCGCCAACGTGAGCAATAGGTTCGGCAGCGCCAACAACATGGTCAACAGGGTAGAGATTGCCAGATCGATTCTTCCCCCAGCATAGCCAGCGATGACGCCGAAGAAGAGGCCGATCACAATGACGCCAACGACGCTGACCGCAGCCAGGCTCAGGGTCATCCGTCCCCCGTAGAGCAGCCGGCTGAGCAGATCGCGCCCTAGTTGATCTGTCCCTAATGGGTGCGCCCAATTGGGTTCAGCCAGGATATTGGCAAGATCCAACTTGTTCGGATCATACGGCGCGATGAATGGGGCGAGAACAGAGGCCAGGACGAAGAAACCGAGAATGGCTGCTGGGATCACCGCTGGCCCTAAGCGATGAAATGAGAGTTGGCGCAGCCAGCCCTACAGATCGAATCGACGTTGGATAGACGGCTCCAGCTGCATAATGTCGCTTGCTCTCATGGTTATCTCCTGTTCCCCGCCCCAAGTTTGACGCGCGGGTCAAGCATTCCATAGCTAATATCAGTTAGTAAGTTGACAATGACGAAAGCTACCCCAGCCAGCAAAACATAAGCGCCGATGACTGGCAGATCACGCCCGGAGATAGCAGCAATCAGCGCGGTGCCCATCCCCGGCCAGGCGAAGATAGTTTCGATCACAATGGCGCCAGCCAGAAGCTGACCAAACCGAAGCCCCAACAGGGTGATAATCGGGAACAACGCATTGGGCAGGGCATGGCGCAAGATGATCAACCGCTGGGCTAGACCTTTGGCTTTGGCCGTGCGCACATAGTCTTGACGCCAGACTTCGATCACACTGCCACGGGTCAGCCGCATCAACGCAGCCGCTGGGCCAGCGGATAGCGCTATCACCGGCAAGATCAGGTAGCGGGGACCGCCATAGCCGGCTGCAGGCAAGCTGCGCAATGTCTCGGCGAAGAAACTGATCAAGAGCAACGCCAACCAGAATGATGGAATGGCTGCCAGCAAGAGGCTCAACCAGCGCCCGCCAATGTCGAGAAATGAACCCGCCGTCAGCCCAAAAAGAATGCCCAGCCCGATGCCTACCACGGTAGTGAAGACAAAGGCTGTAAGCCCCAGGCGTAGCGTTGGCTCGATCCGCTCTCGGATAATCTCGTTGACTGTCCGTGCCGAGAGAAAGGATTTGCCCAGATCTCCCCGTGTCAATCCTGCCAGCCATCGTCCGTAGCGCATCCAGATCGGATCATCCAACCCCAGTTGCTTACGATACGCCGCGATGGCCTCCGGGGTCGGTTCTTGACCGCCTGCGCGTAGGGCAATTTCAGCCGGGTCCCCACGGGCGGCGGTGGTCAAGAAGAAAGCAGCCAGGGTCAAGAACAATAATGTTGGGAGCATGACCCCTACACAGTAGAGTCAAGAAAGTTTTTAGATTTTATGAAGGTGATGGCATACTGAAGGGATGCCAAAACAACTAAACTATCAACTGAACGAAATCGAACTGAAGCAAATCGAACAGGCGATCAAAAGCGCACCGGAGCCGCGGGTGCGACAGAGAGCCACAGGGATCCGCCTGTTACACTTAGGCAAGAAGCCAGAAGAAGCGGCGGAACTGCTCAATGTAGCGACAGGAACCGTCTACAATTGGCACGAGCGGTGGCGGGAAAAGGGCCTGGCCGGGCTAAGCGATGCGCCCCGGTCCGGTCGCCCAACACTGGCCGACGAGAACTATACGGTGAAACTGGCCGAGGTGTTGGAAACGGACCCGGCCACAGTGGGTTACGGCTTTACCATCTGGACAATCGACCGTCTGCGCGCTCATATGGCAAAAATCACGGGGGTCCAGATGAGCGACGAGACGTTTCGGGCTGTTCTGCGCCAGAATGACTATGTATATAGACGCCCCAAGCACGATCTCAAGCCTCTGCAAGACCGGGAAGCACGAGAGCGGGCAGAAAAAATCATTGCTGATCTTAAAAAAAAGCCCAAAACGACGAGATCGAGCTATTCTTTATGGACGAAACTACCCTGAGCCTCCATCCTATCTTGCGCAAATGTTGGATGAAACGGGGGCATCAACTTCGCATTCCTGCTCCGGGCCAACAAAAGCTCCATCACATTTTCGGCGCTTACAACTGGCACACAGATCAGACCATCTGGACTGAAGCGGACAAAAAGAACACCGACTCCTTTATCCACTTCCTGGAACACTTCATGGCCTCGGTCAACACAGACCACCCGGTTGTTCTTGTCCTGGACAATGCTTCCTATCACCACAGCGCCGGGGCCGAAGCCGCCCTTGCTCTCTGCGAGGAACAGGGCATCCTTGTCTGCTGGTTGCCCCCTTATTGCTCAGACCTCAACCCGATTGAGCGCTTCTGGGGTTTCCTCAAAGACTGGGCCTGTGCCAACAAACTTTTCGCTTCCGTCTTCGACCTGCTTGCTTCGGCCACAATTTGTCTTCACAATCAAAACAATTTGCTTTCGGATGACCGTTTCTTATTTCTAAAAACTTAGCTGGATTTACTACGCCCCAGAATATACGTCCCCATGCAAACATCTCCCCTCGTTGTTTGTGTGCCCTCTTGTATTCTCGTCTCTACCCTGCGGGTGTAGCTCGGGATGATGGGAGGCATCAGAGCCCGAGCTATGGCAGAGAGGAGGAAAGATACAAGGAGAAAGAGTACAAGAACAGCAAATACCCCACGAATTTGCTGTTCCCATCATGGGCGTATCCCCGTTGATACGCCCATGATGGGAAAAAGTAACCCCCATCAAGTGGTAATCATCAAATCTCTTAATTGCTTAATCCCTCAATCTCTTCTTGGCGTCTTACTTGAAGGACATTGAGGCATTACTGAGCCGCTTAGGAAAACATCGCCTGTGCTGCGCGGCGCATGGCCTTGACCGATGCGCCGCGCGAACAACAGGGCAGGCGAGTCTGCGGATTTTCCCCGGAGAATGTGAATAGCTTCTCTTTCTCCATGCGTATTGTGGACAACAGAGGCTGTTCAGAGTTAACTTTTGTGGGAAACTCCTCGACATGCTGTTTCATAGCGCATCTTTCTGTCTGCATGGCAATTTGCTGGATCAAGTCAGATCCGTTATCCACACGCCGGATCACGAATCTGGCCCACGCCGATAGGTCAAATGCACAAGCAATTCTTCAGTTTTACTTGGGCTATAAATGAACGCCAGGAAGGTAGCGAACATCTAGCCGTGGCGCGCACCTTAATGCGCGCCCGGCAGACTGAGACGTTTGCTAATTACAACAGGGGCAGTCAGAGGATTGACAGGAGGCGGGCAGGTAGCTACTCTCAATGTACATCAGTAGATCTGTGTGAAATTCAGAGACGCGGTAATGATCGGTGATTTGATACAGATTAAGCGCAGTTTTGCAGACGCCTATGGGATGTCCGTCAGATACAGAATTCTGTACGAGGGTATGGTCGCCTTGCGCGTCGTTGCTGGTCTCTGGATTTTGCCACGTTACCGATGAAAAGAATTCAACGATCTTTTGTGCCCACTCAAAATGAGCAAACCAGGATACAAGTGGGGATCTCATAAGAGCCTCCTTCTACTATCTGTCAAGAACACGTTACACAACGGCGCCCAGTTGATTCAATGGCTGACTGAAGATACCCGGAAACAATCGATTCTTAAACCGTTGAACGGCGCTATCGAGCCGTTCTGAGAGGAAGTCGTCAAGCCAGACCTGCCGGTTGTGCAAATGGACTAGATTTTGGGGCAGATAAACTGTGTCGAGAATTTCCTGCGCCCCCAGCGCATCACGCAAAACCAGCCGTAGAGCGCCGTCGAAAGAATGAAATTGGGCGGGGGAAGGAGCCATAGCCAAAAGCAGGACTGGCTTCCCTCGAAAGGCTCCGCCAGGCAAAATGTCCAAAAACGCCTTCAACCCACCGGAATATCCAAATTGATGAACGGTGGTGGCGATAATAATGCCCGTTGCCTGTTGAATGAGCTGTCTGCTCTGCTGGATCGACGCGTGTTGCGTGCGGCCCAAGATGAGGTCCTCCGCAGGAAGGTGGCGGATACTCACCGTCTCCACCTGTAATCCGGCACGACTCAGTACTTTGTGAGTACGATTCAATACAGCGTTGACGCTTGATGTTACCGCACTACAACCGGCAATCGAAACAACGTCTGGCATGGTTCAGCGCCTTTCCCAACAAAAGTCTGCACAGTTCCAACTGCTCAGGGTCTAAAGATTCACCCTTCACACAAGGAAAAACGAACTTCAACGGTAGAATATCCCCCGTTGGTAACAGCCACGGTGCCCAGTTGGTAACAACCTGGTAACAAAGTTTTCATAGCGGTCTATTTGGAGATTTGCACCGATCCCCTTTGAGTTCCACCCCTTTTATGCTATGCTTCTCGGCACGAGTCGCTGTCCATCGTTGCGGATGGACAGCCCAAAGAGTGGAAGGTTATGAAACGATACGCGCAACTGCTGATCGGGTTACTGATCAGCGCTTTTTTCATTTATCTGGTTTTACCCAGCCTGCATCTGCCCGATGTTTGGGAATCTTTGCAAACCGCCAACTATTGGTGGATCCTGCCTGGGGTTGGCGTCTACTTTCTGGGTCTCTGGGCGCGGACGTGGCGCTGGCACTATATGCTGCGCCATCTCAAACCCATTCCGCTGCGACGGCTCTTCCCCGTGGTCTGTATTGGCTACTTTGGCAACAATGTCTATCCACTGCGGGCGGGCGAAGTGATCCGATCCTATGTACTCAAGCGCAAAGAAGAGATCGCCATGACCTCCAGCCTGGCTACGGTGATCCTTGAACGCATCTTCGATGGATTGGTGATGCTGCTCTTCGTCTTCCTGGCCCTGCCCTTTGCCCCGCTGCCGCCCAACTTTCGCAACCTGGTGATCATCCTCACGGTGCTGTTGCTCATCGCCACCGCCGTTTTCATTTGGATGGCCGTCCGTCCGCAGCGGGTGGCGACTTTTTATAGCTGGCTTGCCACAAGGTTGCTGCCTGGCCGCGTCCGCCTGCGCACAGACGATCTCTATGAGCGCTTTATGCAGGGGTTACAGAGTCTGAGCAGCGGCTACGACGTGTTGATGATCTTCGGCACCAGCGTTGTAATCTGGCTGATGGAGACGGTGAAATATTGGTTTGTCATGCACGCCTTCCCCTTTGAGGTCAGTTTTTTGGTGTTGATGCTGATGAACGGCCTCGTCAACCTGGCGACAACCCTGCCCTCCGCGCCGGGCTACATTGGCACCTTTGACGGTCCCGGCATCGAGACGCTCTTCGCCTTTGGCGTGGAACGCAACCTCGCCGCCAGCTATACTTTTACCCTGCACGCCGCGCTCTGGGTGCCGGTGACGTTGGTGGGCGGCTACTATTTCTGGCGCGAACAACTGCGCTGGGACGATTTCAGTAAGGCAAAAAAGGCGAGGGAAGCGGCGGATTCGGTGGAAGCGGCATAGGTATTGGGTATTGGGTATTGGATATTAGAGATTGGGTACTGGGCGACAAGTCCGCAATCCCTAATATCCAATACCCAATCTATCTACTTCACGGAGGATCTCAATGAAGCACATTGTCGTAGCGGGGACAGGCTATGTGGGCCTGGTAACGGGGACTTGTTTCGCCAATCTGGGCAACAAGATCACCTGTATCGATATTTCGGAAGAGAAGATCGCCATGCTCAACCGCGGCGAGGTCCCCATTTACGAGCCAGGGCTGAGCGAGCTGATCCAGCGCAATGTACAGGCCGGGCGGCTGCGCTTCACTACCGATTACGCCGAAGCGCTGGCCGACGCCGAATTCGTTTTCATCTGCGTGGGGACGCCCAGCGGCGTGGACGGCGAGGCCGATCTGCGCTATGTGCGCATGGCCGCCGAGACCATCGCCGAGACCATGGATCACCCGCTGATCATCGTCAACAAAAGTACCGTCCCCGTGGGCACGGGCGACTGGGTGGCCGACATCGTCACCCGCAAACAGCCCAAGCCCATCGACTTTGCCGTGGTCAGTTGCCCGGAATTCCTCAAAGAAGGATCGGCCATCACCGACTTTATGAATTCGGATCGGGTGGTGCTGGGCAGCACCAACCCCGACGCCGCGGAAAAGGTGGCCCAACTGCATCTGCCCCTGCGCGCGCCTATCATCGTCACCGATCTGCGCACCGCGGAGATGATCAAGTACGCCAGCAACGCCTTCCTCGCCACGCGCATCAGCTTCATCAACGAGATCGCCACCATCTGCGAAAAGTTGGGCGCGGATGTGCGCGAGGTCGCCGCCGGCATGGGCTATGACAAACGCATCGGCCCGCATTTCCTCAACGCGGGGCTGGGCTATGGCGGAAGCTGTTTCCCCAAGGATGTGAAGGCGTTGGAACACATGGCCCTCGTCCAGGGGTCGCACCCTTCACTGCTGCGCGCGGTGATGGAGATCAACCGCGACGCCCGGCGCTGGGCGGTGATCACCCTGCGTCAACTGTTGGGCGGTAGCCTGGATCGCAAACGGATCGGGCTGCTCGGCCTGGCTTTCAAACCCAACACCGACGATCTGCGCGAGTCGCCGGCTATGGAGATCGGTCATCTGCTGCGCAACGAAGGCGCTGAGGTCAGCGGCTACGATCCGGTGGCGATGGGCGGCGCGGCTAGACTCCACCCGGATCTGCGTCTGGTCTCCAATCCCTATGAACTGGCGCAGAATCTCGACGCGCTGCTCGTCTGCACCGAGTGGGACGAATTCAAACATCTGGATCTGGCCCGCATCAAAGCCAGCATGGCGCGCCCGATTGTGGTGGATGGCCGCAATATTTACGATCCGCAACAGATGGGCCGTCTTGGTTTCATCTACCGCAGCGTCGGGCGCGGTCAGCACAATAGTCCTTCTGAATCCACCCTTGCCCTGCCCAACGATGGCAAGAGTACCCTGCTTGTAGAGCCGAATGGACGCATCTAAATGACCATTACGAAGACGGACAGGGCGCTGCCGCTGACCAAAACCACGCTGCCCAATGGGATGCAGGTCATTCTGCAGGAAAGCCACATCGCGCCCGTCGCCAGTTTTTGGGTCTTCTATCGCGTGGGCAGCCGCAACGAGCGCCCTGGCCTCACCGGCATCAGCCATTGGGTGGAACACATGCTCTTCAAGGGGACGGAGCGCTATCCTCAAGGCGAATTTGACAAAGCCGTGGCCCGCGCCGGTGGATCGTTCAACGGCATGACCTGGCAGGATTGGACCACCTACTTCGAGACCTTCCCCTCGGAGCGGATTGAGCTGGCGCTGGATGTGGAGAGCGACCGCATGGTCAACGCTGTCTTTGACGCCGAGGGGACGGAATCCGAACGCACGGTGATCATCAGCGAACGCGAAGGCCATGAAAACAGCTATCGCTGGCTTCTGGGCCAGGAGGTGCAGGGGGTGGCCTTCCAGTCGCACAGCTACCGATATCCGGTGATCGGCTGGAAGGATGATCTGCGCGCCATCGGCCGCGAGGATCTCGTCAACCACTACCGCACCTTCTACGCGCCCAACAACGCCGTGGCCGTGGCTGTGGGCGACTTCGACACGGATCGGATGCTCGATAGCATCCACGCCCATTTCAGCGCACTACCGCCGGGACCGTCGCTGCCGGCCATGCGGTTGCGCGAACCGACGCAACTGGCGGAACGGCGTGTACTGCTGCGCGGCGTGGATCGCACGGGCTATCTGCAAATGGTCTTCCATGCGCCGGAGGCCAGCCATCCTGATTTCTTCGCGCTGACCGTGCTTGATAGCATCCTCGGCGGCGCCAAAGGAATGGGTCTTTTCGGCGGCAGCGGATCAAATCGCAGCAATCGCATCTATCGAGCATTGGTGGACAAAGAATTGGCGGTGAGCGCGGGCTGTAGTTTTATGCCCACCATCGATCCTTATATCTTCACCTTCCGCGCCACGATCAGCCCTAAAGCTACCCATCAGCAGGTCGAGGATGCCATCTGGGCTGAGATCGAAAGTGTGCAGCGCCAGCCGGTGACCGCAGCCGAGCTGGAGAAAGCCATCAAGCAGACGCGGGCGCAGTTCGCCTTTAGCAGCGAAAGCGTCACCAATCAGGCTTATTGGCTGGGTTTTAGCGAGGTAACCGCCAGCACAGATTGGTTCGCCGGTTGGCTCGACAACCTCAGCGCCGTCACCGCTGCGGATGTGCAACGGGTGGCGCAGACCTATTTCGCCCGCAATCGCCAGACGGTGGGCTGGTACATGTCGCAGGAACGTTTGTAAGCTTAGAGGAGAGTGTGCGATGGAAACAATTTCACAAAGTATTGATATTGGCACCCTGATTGATCACAACCCAACAGTGAAAGGTGGGCGGGCAAAGATCGCTGGCACAGGGGTCACGGTAATGCGCATTGTAGGGTGGCACAAAATGGGTTGGTCTACAGAAGAAATTGTAGATAATTATGAAGGGAATCTAGACCTGGCTCAAATTCATGCAGCACTTGCGTACTATTATGTCAACCAACAAGAGATAGAAAATCAGCTTGCTGAGGAGCAAGAGACCTATGCGATCCTTGCCCATCGATCTGAGACCAAGCGAACAGATTGATGGCTAAAATCCGGCTTTATGTAGACGAAGATGCAGTAAAAGCGGCGCTGATTCGCGCTCTACGCTCGAACGGTGTAGAAGTTGTCACTGTTTTTGATGTGGATAGAAGTGGATGCAGCGATGCCGATCAACTGGCATATGCAGCACAGCAAGGCTATGTACTTTTTACCTACAATGCCGGTGATTTCTTTCGACTTCACACAGAGTATTTGCGCCAGGAGATGAACCACGCAGGCATCATTATTGACCAACAGCAGCGGTATTCTGTGGGTGAACAACTGCGTCGCCTTCTTATCTTGACATCACGACGATCGTCGCAGGAGATGGCAAATCGGGTTGAATTCCTGGTTCATTGGAGTTAGCCTTTGTGTTTCTGACCCATCTTCACCTCACCCACTTTCGTAACTATCAACACCTTGATCTCGATTTCCGCGCGCCGTTGACTTTGATTCAGGGGCGCAACGCGCAGGGGAAGAGCAACCTGCTCGACGCTATCTATTACTTAGCCACAAGCAAATCGAGCCATGCCCGCGCAGAACGGGAAGTGGTCGGCTGGAGCGCCGAGACCGAGCCAATCCCCTACACGCAGATCGCAGGGACGGTGCGCAAGGATAGAGAGATCCACAAGTTGGAGGTACTCTTTACCCCGCGCAACGGCGATCACAACTTCACCAAACAGGTGCGCATCAACGGGGTGAGCCGCCGCGGCATCGATCTCATCGGCGAGATGCGCGTGGTACTCTTCCTCCCCGAGGATGTGATCCTCGTTGCCGGCAGCCCGTCGGATCGTCGCCGCTATCTCGACATTGCCCTTTGCCAGATCGAGCGATCCTATTGCCAGCACCTCTCCCGCTATCAAAAGGTATTGGCGCAGCGCAACAGCTTGCTCAGGAATCTGCGTGAAGCCGGCGCGTCGTCGCGCGATCCGGGCGTGATTTCTCAACTGACCTTTTGGGATGATCAATTGGTGCATCACGGGGCCTATGTGTTGGCCCGGCGTTATACCTTTGTGCGCGCAATGGATCCGATTGGGCGCGCTCGCCATGCCCGCCTCTCCAATGAACAGGAGATGCTGCATCTGGTCTACTTGCCCAGTTTCAATGTGGGCAACGTGAGCGAGGCCGATTACCGCCGCCTTATGGACGGAGACACCACGCCGGATCTGATCCCTCTGCCTGATCCGCCGCCCACGGCACGCGGCATTGAGGAGATCTTCCGTCGCAAGCTGGATAGCCGCCGCGACCGCGAGTTGATGGCGGGCAATACCCTCTACGGTCCTCATCGCGACGATATGGGATTCGTGGTCAACGGGCGCGATCTGCGCACCTATGGCAGCCGCGGACAGCAGCGCACCGCCGCCCTTTCGCTCAAACTTGCCGAAATGGAGACGATGATCGCCGACACGCGAGAAACGCCGCTACTACTTTTGGACGACGTGATGAGCGAGTTGGATGAGACGCGCCGGGGGATGTTGTTAGAGGTGCTGGCCGGGGTAGAACAGGCCATTGTCACCACCACCGATTGGAGCGACTTCTCCCCGGATTTCCGCAAACAGGCGCAACTCCTGCGCGTGGAGGCCGGGCAGATCGAGGAGATGAAGAGGGAATAAATCACAGATTTCACAGATTTGCACGGATTTCAGAAGATAGGACACGGATGCGCAGGATTTCAAGATGCCCGTGACCTCTCTGAAATCGCCCAATCTCATAATCGCCCAATCTCTGAATCGCCTACGCCCTGTAGTGCAAAATCTGCGAAGGAGTATCCCTATGACCGAGCGTCTTTACTACGATGATGCCTATACCACCCGATTCGAAGCGCGTGTCATAGGCGCGATGAGCCTTGACGGGCGCCCCGGCGTGGTGCTTGACCGCACCTTTTTCTATCCTACTTCGGGCGGACAGCAACATGATCGCGGCCTGCTCAACAACATCCCTGTGGTGGATGTGCAGGTGACGCCCGATGGCGAGATCTGCCATCTTTTGGCGAGACCCCTGCCCCCCATCACCGAAGTCAACGGCGAGATCGATTGGCTGCGGCGCTATGATCATATGCAGCAACATTCGGGGCAGCATCTGCTTTCGCAAACTTTTTACCACGTCCTCGGCGCAGAGACCGTATCCGTCCACTTTGGCGATCCCTACTGCACCCTCGATCTCGACAGCGAGGATCTCTCCCCATCTCAGCTCATTGCCGTTGAGGAACACGCCAACGCCATCCTGTGGGAGAACCGCCCGATCTACCATTACTGGATCACCGACGCCGAGCTGGACAGCGTTCCCCTGCGTCGCCCGCCGAAGGTGAGCGGACAGATCCGCATTGTCGAGATCGAAGGCTATGATTGGTCGGCCTGCGGCGGCACCCACGTGCGCCGCACCGGCGAGATCGGCGTGATCGCCCTGTTGCGCGTGGAAAAAATGCGTCGCCAATCGCGCGTCCATTTCCTGTGCGGGCAGCGAGTGCTGGCCGATTACCGCAGCCGGCGCATCCTCTTGAACGATGTGGCCGCGCTGCTCGACGCCCACTATGAACAGGCCCCTGAATTGGTGGGGAAATTGCAGAGCGCCAACAAAGAGATGGATCGGCAGATCCGCACGCTGCAAGAGGAGTTATTAGGCCACCGCGCCAGGACGCTGCTGGCGTCCGCCCGTTTTGTGGGCAACGTGCGCATTGTGGCGCAGGTCCAACATGATCTCGATCCCAACGCGCTCAAGGGATTGGCGCAACGGTTGCAGGCGGAGCCGCGTACCGTGGCGCTGCTCTGCTGCGAAAGCGGCGGCAAGGGGACAGCCATCTTTGCCCGCGCCGAAGGGGTCGATCTCAATGCCGGGCAATTGTTGCGTGATGTGCTGAGCCAGTTTGGCGGCGGCGGCGGCGGTCGTCTTGATTTTGCGCAGGGTGGCGGCATGGCCGCCGAAACCATGGAAGATGTCCTAGCGGCGGCGGTTCAGCGCGCTACCGAAATTCTTCCCCGACTCACCGTACAAGAAGAGACGACAGACGAGGATTTATGATAGAGTTGGGGTAGTTTAGGACGGTTCAGTTTCTTCCACGGACTACCCCTGAATTACCTCATGGTAGTGCAGGATCTCTTTTGCCGCGGCGTCGAGATCGGGGAAATCCCCTGCGCCAACGGCGGCGATGATGGCTGCGCCAACGGCAGCTTCTTCACTCAAGGCAGGGACGTGCAAAGGCATGGCGAATCGCGTGGCCAAAATCTCGGCTAACAGCCGGTTCCTGCGCATACCATTGCCCGCGCCGACGAGAGGGGTCCGCTCGCCGATGACAGGGGACATCTGTGTGAAGAAATGGTGGAAGCCCTCGGCCATCCCTTCTAAGAGGCCGCGGGTGAAGTGGCCGGGGGTGAAGTTTTGCGGTGAGAGGCCGGTGAAACTGGCTCGCTCAAATGGATCCACGCGGCTGCCGGTGAAGAGCGGTGAACAGCGCAGCCCATCACTCCCCGCCCGGATAGACGCGGCCAATGCTGTCATACGGTCATAGAGATCATCGTCATCCGCAGCGTGGAAGAGATCCGCGCCCACTTTCCGGAAGAATTCAAGCAGATAGGCATAGGAACGCCCCCCAAAGAGACCGCCGCCGATCAGCAAGTAATGGCCGCCGGGGAAGGGCCGATTTTCTAGCCCGGGGATGAAGTGGAATGTGTCGGTGCGCGCCGATATCTGCCCACCCGTGCCCACGTTGATTAACAGACTGCTGGCCGGATCTTGCACGCTGCCAATGAAACTGGCCTGGTTGTCGCCCAAAGCCACGCCCACCGGAATCCCTGCGGACAGCCCCACCTGTGCCGCAATTTCTCCGCGCATACCGCCCAACCGATCCCCGGC
Organism: Caldilineaceae bacterium; assembly: GCA_019637695.1. Classification (GTDB taxonomy): domain Bacteria; phylum Chloroflexota; class Anaerolineae; order Caldilineales; family Caldilineaceae; genus RI-153. The sequence goes on from JAHBVG010000129.1 coordinate 17,807, forward strand.
CTGACCCACTGCCGGGAAGATCGCATGGGGCAGATCGAGACGGTCGAGCAGATCGCGATCCCATTGATTGGAGACGATGTCGAAGATCCCCGAACTGGCGGCCAGGGTCGGATCGACCACAGGCAGCGCGCCGGTAAGGAAGGAGGCGATGGCGTCAGGCACGAAGCAGGCAACCGCCGGGGGCGCAGGCAGTTGATCCTCTTGACGCAGCCAAAAAAGCGTGACGCCCAAGAAACCGGCCGCGGGCAAGCAGCCCATACGTTGAAATGCCTCGCGACCGCCCGCGCGCTCGACGAAATGCGCCAAATAGGATTGCCCATCGGACATGGGCGACTGTACGCGCAGATCCTGCCAGGTGATGGTCGGGCCAGCCGGCGCAGCGGCAGCATCAATAAAGGTGACGCCGTGCTGCTGACCGGTGACGCCAATGCCCCGGATCTGTTCCGGTTGGACGCCAGCAGCGTCCACAATCCCTTTGAGCGCGTCAACGGTTAACGTCTGGAGTCGACGCAGATCCAATTCAGCGCGCCCCGGCCCAGCCGCGATCCCGGCGCGGTTGGGCACGGCATGGTGCGCTAAGAGGTCTCCGCTCTCGGTGTCCAAAACCACCGCGCTTAAGGATGTCGTGCCGATGTCGAGTCCGATGTACATGGGTTTGTCCTT
>JAHBVG010000013.1 GCA_019637695.1 Caldilineaceae bacterium
GATGTCGGCCATGATCTGTGTATCAAACCTCGATATGACGGAGACGCTCGGAGCCTATGTCAGAAATGAGAAAGACGGCAGGGGATGCCTCCCTGCCGTCCATCGTGTCTGCCGATATAAGACTGATTCGTTACCGAAAGGACTACGCCAGTTGGGTCTTGGCCAGATCGGCCAGCCTGGTAAACGTAGCAGCATCGCGCGCGGCGATGTCAGCCAACAGCTTGCGATCCACCTGTACATTGGCTTGTTTCAGCCCATGGACAAGACGGCTGTAACTCAGGCCGTTCAAGCGCGCTGCTGCGTTAATGCGGGTGATCCAGAGACGGCGGAAATCGCGTTTACGGTTGCGTCGATCGCGGAATGCATAAAAGAGAGATTTCAGCATCGCTTCGTTCGCCCGGCGGAAGAGTTTCGAGCGTGTGCCGAATTGGCCCTTGGTAAATTTTAAGACTTTTTTGTGACGATTACGGGCGTAGACCCGTGGTGATGAACGTGGCATTTCTTTCTCCTTCCGTGATGGCGGGCGTTTGGGGCAGATCCCCTTGCGCCGCTTTCTCCTGGCCGGTCACGTACTGATGGAATGAATGATTCAAAACGCAGGCGTCCGCGCACCTGCAAACGCGCGTTTACTCGGTTGGGTTCGCCACCGTCTGCTTGACGATATTGATCAATACCTTGTGTTCGCTGGGGACGGCATGACGCAGATCCGCAGTCCGACGCTTGTTGCGGCGGAGATGGCTGCGACCCTGTTTCATGCGCATGAGCTTGCCGTTCTTGGTGACCCGGAAGCGCTTCTTGGTACCCTTATGGGTTTTCATCTTCGGCATGATGTTAAACTCCGTTCTAGACCTGCTATCGGCAGACGTACAAAACGGGCTGTGAAAGCCCGTTTGATTTACGACTTACTATTTTAGCATTTGCGCATCAAAAAACCTAAAACGCAAGGCCCTGATTTGAAATAATATGCTGTGCGCTTATTTGCCGTTCTCGGGGCTGAGCAGCATCACCATGCTGCGTCCTTCAAACCCTGGCTCAGATTCGATCACCGAGACCGCGGATAGATCCTTGGCAACGCGCTGCATCAATTCCAGCGCCACATCTCGGTGAACAATCTCGCGCCCACGGAAGCGAATGCGCACGCGCACCTTCGCGCCATCCTGCAAAAATTTGCGCGATTTGGTCAACACAACCTGGATATCGTGCTCACCGGTCTTCGGGCGCAGACGCACTTCTTTAATCTCAATCTGCTTTTGCGCCTTGCGCGATTCACGTTCGCGCTTCTGCTTTTCGTAAAGGTATTTCCCATAGTCCATCAACCGGCAGACCGGCGGTTGGGCGCCAGGAGCCACCTCTACCAAATCTAGTTCTCGTTCTTGGGCAATTTCGAGCGCGTCGCGCACAGTCATTATGCCCAACTGCTCACCTTCGGCGTCGATGACCCGCACTTCACGAGCGCGAATCTCTCGGTTGACGCGTGTAGTATCTCTGCTAATATCAGGGCTCCTTTTGTTCGATGAAGCGATAGACAGGTTGGGGATCGGGCAATCCAAAAGGCAACTTTCGCCCGGAAACCCATAGAGAAACCGTAAAGTTGCCGACACAAAGTATAGCATCCCCTTCGGGTGGCGTCAAATGTTTTTTTGCGATTATGGTAAAATTCATCTATTACGATCTGCTTACTTCCAATCCCTTCCTAGCCCTTTGAGAGAAGATTATGACCGAATCCTTTTCATTTCACGATATCGCCCGCTTACCCCTGCCTGGAGATAACGTCGCTATCGCCACTCAAAAACTGGCAGCGGGTACAAGGATCCATTACAATGGCGCTACCTTTGGATTAGATTACACTGTCCTGGAGGGGCACCGTTTCGCTGTGGAAGCCATTGCCCCCGGCGACAAACTGCTGTCTTGGAATCTGCCCTTTGGCGTTGCGCTGCGCCCAATTGCGCCAGGGGAGTATGTTGCAAATGCCGAGATGCTCCATGCGCTGAGTGGACGCGCCATCGACTTTGTCTTGCCGGCTATGCCCAACTTCGCCGATCACCTTGAACCCTACGTGATAGATGAAGCTACGTTCCGCCCAGCCGCGCAGGTGGATCGCTACGACCACGACGCTACATTTCAGGGCTATCGGCGACCCGATGGACGGGGCGTGGGTACGCGCAATATGATCGTACTGCTGGGTACGTCCTCGCGCACGGGTGGATTTGTCAAACAGTTGGAGGTAAGGTTGGCCGGGGCCGCCGACGGTTACGAGAATGTAGACGGGATCGTGGTGGTGGCTCACACCGAGGGTGGACACGAAAATCCTAACAATCTTGAGTTCGTCTTGCGCACGTTGGCCGGGTTCATGGTTCATCCTAATGTGGGCGCGGTGCTGGCGGTGGATTACGGGTTGGAACCCGTGACCAATGAGATGCTTCGCCAATACATGGTCGCTCACGGCTATGCGCTGGATAAGGTGCCGCACAGTTTCCTCTCGATTACGGGTGGATTTCAGACAGCGCTGGCCGAAGCCGAAACCACGGTGCGCGGCTGGCTGGAGGAGGTCAACCGCACGCCGCGCACAGCGGAATCGCTCGCCCATCTCAGGATCGCACTCCAATGCGGCGGATCAGATGCGTTTTCGGGTATTTCGGGAAATCCACTGACGTCGTGGGTTGCGCGCGAGGTGATCCGCTATGGCGGCGCCGCCAATCTGGCCGAAACCGATGAGTTGATCGGCGCGGAACCCTATGTGTTGCAAAAGGTGCGCGATGTGGAGACGGCGCGCCGCTTCCTTGAAAGTATCGAGCGCTTCACCGAGCGGGCAGCCTGGCATGGCGCATCCGCCGCGGGCAATCCCTCTGGGGGGAACAAATACCGCGGACTTTACAACATTGTACTCAAGTCCATCGGCGCAGCCATGAAACGCCATCCCGATGTGCGCCTCGACTATGTGATCCCCTATGGAGAGCCAATGGCGCAACCGGGCTACTATTTTATGGATAGCCCTGGCAACGATCTGGAGAGTATTGCAGGGCAGGTGGCGGCGGGCTGTAATCTAATCTTCTTCATCACGGGCAATGGATCGATCACCAATTTCCCCTTTGTGCCGACGATAAAAGTTGTCACCACCAGTCGCCGCTACCGGCTGCTCAGCCGTGAGATGGATGTCAACGCCGGCGCCTATCTTGACGGCACGCCTATGGACGATCTGGGCGCGCAGACGTTTAATTTAACCGTGGCCGTGTGTTCGGGGCAGCGGACAGTAGGCGAGCAGGCCGGCCATGCTCAGGTCCAACTCTGGCGCGACTGGCGACAGACCGACGAAAGTAACCTGGCGCGTCTCCTTTACGCGCCCCAACCTCAGGGCGTCCCGCTCCCGCTCACTTCTTCATCCCCTCGCGCCCTCACTCCCTCGCTCCCTCTCCTCTCAGCGCCGCGCATCGCCCTCATTCTCCCTACCAGCCTCTGCGCCGGGCAGATCGCGCAGATGATGGCAGGCCGCTTCAATCGGGAAGGAGTAGGGAGAGCGCGGGGAATTGAGCGCTTTGTGGCGTTGGTCCACACAGAGGGTTGCGGCAACTCAGGGGGACCATCCGAGCAGCTTTATGTGCGCACACTGCTGGGTTATTTGCGCCATCCGCTGGTGGCCCATTGCCTGTTATTGGAGCATGGCTGCGAGAAGACGCACAATGATTTCATCCGCCACGAGATCGAACGGTTGGGGCTGGATGAGGAAAACTTTGGCTGGGCGAGCATCCAAATGGACGGCGGCATTGATGCGGTGATGGAGAAGAGCCGGGATTGGTTTGAGAGCCGGTTTGCCGTGGATCAACCGTCAGTGCGCCTGCCGCTGGGGATGGACTCGATCCGCCTGGGGCTGATGAGCGTTGGTCCTCTTTCGGATGTGGCGCAACAGGCGTTGGCCGAATTAAGCAGAGCCATTGTGGCGACAGGCGGCGCGCTGGTTGTACCCGAGAATGCTTCGCTGCTGTCATCACCTGGCTATCGGGCTGGCACTGTGGGCGTGGGGACGATCCTGCCCACGCTGGCGTATGGACAGGCGCTGGCCGATGCATTCTCGCCAGTGGGCTTCCATGTGATGGAGACCCCCACCGCGCATTGGACGGAAACGCTGACAGGGCTGGGTGCAACGGGCGCCGATGCAGTGCTGGCCTATGTGGGTGAACACCCGATCCAGGGACATCCGCTGCTGCCGGTGGTGCAGGTCACAGCCGAGGAAGGTGTGGAGCAGCGCTTCACCGCAGATATGGATCTGATCCTGGGCGGCGATCCTACTGCGTGGCCGCAGACGCTGCTTGATCTCATGGCTGATGTACTATCCCAGCGCTACGCGCCCAAACTCACCCAGCAGGGGAACATCGACTTCCAGTTCACCCGCGGCCTGCTGGGCGTGTCGCTCTGAACCGGAAAAAGATCAACACAAAGCACAGAAGCAGAGAAAGGATATGAAACTATGAGCGTAGGTCAGGTGTTTGCGCCAGAGTGGACGGTCTACGACGATCCCATTTCGGGTGTGCCTGTAAAGCAGTTGACCAATTACAAAGGGCACAGTCATCATTTCTATTTCACCAACCCCGGCTGGTATGCTGGGGGAACGAAGTTGCTCTTCGGCTCGGATCGCGAGAACCGCGCTAATCTCTTCAGTATCGATCTGGCAAGCGGCGAGATTACCCAATTGACCGATCTGGAACCGGTGGCTCCACCCTACGAAACTGAATTTATCTTCTCGTGCGTCAACCCACTGCGCGACGAAGCCTATTTCTGGTACAACGGCCAGATGATGGCGATTGATCTGCAAAGCTATGAGAGTCGCCCGCTGTGGACGGTTCCCAAAGGCTTTTTGCACAACATTATGAACGTCACCGCCGACGGTAAATTTGTCTGCACGGGGATCTACGAAGATCTCTCGCACAAGTTCAAAGTGGATCTGCTCCACGGCTATGTCGGCTTCCGTGAATACATGATCGCTAATCCCCTCAGCCAGATCATGCGGGTTGCCACCGATGGCAGCGGGGCTAAGGTGGCTTGGGGGGAGAACGCATGGATCGGCCATGTCAACACCTCGCCCACCCAGCCCCATCTGCTCACCTTCTGCCATGAAGGCCCCTGGCATGAAGTGGACAACCGCATCTGGGGCCTCAACATCGACAGCGGCGAAGCCTGGCAGATCCGCCCGCGTACCCATGCCGGCGAACGGGTCGGCCATGAGTATTGGTACGCGGATGGCGTCAATTTGGGCTATCACGGCGCGTCGGCGGATGGTAGCCACAAGCTCTTTGGCCGCATCCGCTACGATAACTCAGACCTGTTGGAAGTTAACTTTCCCCACGAGACCGGGCACATCCACTCCAACGACCACAACTTGATCGTGGGGGATGCGGGTCGCGTGGTGCGCCTGTGGCAGTGGAACGGCGCGGATTTTGACGGTCCTCGCGTGTTGTGCGAACACCGCAGCAGTATGCACGTACAAAAGCTGCATGTGCATCCGCGCTTCAACGCCGCGGGGACGCACGTTCTCTTCACCAGCGACCGCAGCGGCTACGGCAATCTTTATCTTGTGGAGATGCCAAACTTCGAAGCGTTGCCAGAACTGTAGAGATTTACGATTGATGATTGACGATTGACGATTGTCTGGTTAACCAAGTGAATGGATAGCTTGAAACCGAAGCCGTTCTACCCCACCAACTACCAAATGTAGCATCACGTTCTCAACATGACAATCGTCAATCGTCAATCGCCAATCATCAATCAAGGAGCATCCATGATCTTCCACGAACTGAACGTCAAAGGCATTACCCGCTATCTGCACGACGCCGAACTGGGCGAGAAGGACCTGCGGCTGCACATCTCTCAGGTGGACCCCGGCGGGCGCTCCCATCCTCCCCATCAACATGGCGGCTTTGAGGCGTTTTACATCCTCGAAGGCCAGGGCACGGTGGAGATCGACGGCGACGAATTTGTGATCCACGCCAACGAGGCCGCGGTCTTCAACCCGCGCAAGATGCACGGCCTGCGCAACGACGGAGAGACTATATTGCGCTACATCGTACTCAGGGCGGGAGATGACGGGATGCAGTGACGATTCATCGAGCAAAAACGTGCAATATCCAATACCCAATATCCAATACCCAACTCTAGATAGGACCCTTTGATGACAGATCCTCAACCCATCCGCGTCGGTATTGCCGGGCTAGGGCGCAGTGGATGGGGCATCCATGCCCGGTTGTTGGACCCACTGCGCGAGCAGTTTCAGGTGGCAGCGGTGGTGGACGACGATCCCAGCCGTCGCGAGGAAGCCGTGGAGCGCTTCGATTGTATGGCCTATGAAGATTACGCCGATCTGCTGGCCGATAAAGCGGTGGAACTGGTGGTGGTGGCCTTGCCCAGCTTCCTCCACGCCGAGCGTTCGATTGCGGCATTGGAGGCGGGCAAGCATGTGGTCTGCGAAAAACCCATGGCGACATCATTGGCCGACGCCGACGCCATGATCGCCGCCGCCGAGCGCACGGGCAACATTCTCGCCATCTTCCAAAACCGGCGCTATGATCACGATTTTGTCAAAGTGCGAGAGATTATCGACTCTGGCGTGCTGGGGCGTATTGTGCAGATCCGCATGACCGAATCCAAGTTTGGCCGCCGCTGGGATTGGCAGACCTTGAAACAGTACGGCGGCGGATCGCTCAACAATACCGGTCCCCATTATCTCGACCAGGCGCTGCAACTCTTCGGTGAGGCCACGCCGCAGGTGATCCTCTGCCATTTGGACCGCACGCTCACCCTGGGCGACGCCGACGACCATGTGAAGTTGGTCTTGCGCGGCGAGAACGCGCCCACCATCGACATTGAGATCAGCAGTTGCGACGCCTATCCCGCCGAAAAGTGGCACATCCTGGGGACGGGCGGCGGGCTGCACGGGACTCCCCGCGAACTACATTGGAAGACCTTTGATCCCGCCCAATTGCCAGAGCGCGTCCTCGACACCGCGCCCACACCGGATCGCAGCTACAACCGCGATGAGATCCCGTGGCAGGAGCATTCCTGGCGCATTGAAGAGTCCACTGCGCCCGGCGAACCAGGCTTCTACCTTGATCTCCATGAGACTATCCGCCACGGCGCGCCGTTGACCATCACCCCGCAGAGTGTGCGCCGCGTCATCTGGCTGCAAGAGACGTGTCACCAGTTGTCGCCTGTTTGAGGGATCGGGGACTGGGGATCGGGGACTGGGGACTGGGGATTAGGGACTGGGGAAGAGCATCTGAAATCTCATCATCCCCTATTCTCTCGTTCATAGCCATTGAAAGATTGAGTGGTTTCTAGTGACTACTAAGCCCATGCTCCAGGCGGGTCCGTGACCTGGCTAGAGCAAACTCGGCCCGATCCCCAGTCCCCAATCCCCTCATGGTATAATACCGACACGTGCCGCACGGATTCCACAGGGAACGAACAATGAGCCAGGCCAGAATCATCCACACAATCGAATACGATCCTGAAGCGGAACCCAAAGTGTTGCCCGAAGGGAAAGTAACCTTTGAGGAGTATTTGGCATGGGCCGACGAAGACATCGCCGCCGAATGGGAGAACGGGAGGATTGTTCTCATGTCACCAGCAGCAAGAATTCACCAAGCTATGGTGAGGTGGTTATCCACAGTATTAAGCCTTTACGTGCAACACCATGATCTGGGCGAAGTACTCATTGCGCCTTTTGCCGTGCGCCTGCGCGTCTCCGATCAAGGACGCGAACCGGATCTGCTCTTCGTGCGCACCGAAAATATGGATCGGTTGAAAAATACCTACCTTGATGGCGCAGCCGATCTTATCATCGAAGTGGCATCGCCCGAAAGCATGATGCGTGACCGGGGCCAAAAGTACATCGAATACGAAGCGGAAGGGGTAACCGAATACTGGCTCATCGATCCACAGCGTCGCAGCGCCGAGTTCCATCAACTGGGCGAGGATGGTCTCTATCGTCCTATCCTGCCCCAGGATCACATTTATCATAGTGCTGTCGTTGTCGGTTTCTATCTCGACGTGCGCTGGCTCTGGCAAGATCCCCTGCCGGGTGAGTTGGAGATCCTGCGGACACTTCATGTCATTTAGCTGGGGAGTAGGGATTGGGGACTGGGGATCGCGTCAAGAATCGTCCAATCGCTATCTCGCAATCTCTCGTCCACAGCGGCCAGAAATTTTAGAGGCTCTACCCAGCCCCCGATCTCTACTCGCCAGTCCCTAATCCTCAAAGAACTATGTCAAAACTCAAAGCACTCTATCTACTCAATGAAAGCGCGTTTGATCAGATCTATGGGCCTGATGAACGTCGCGATATTGAGGAATTAGTCGAACTCGTCGCTCCACTGCAAACAGCGCGGTCCATTGCAGAGAATCCCACCGTCCTAGCCGAAGTGGAGGTGATCCTCAGTGGCTGGGGCATGATCCCGATGGATGAAGCCTTCCTTGCCGCCGCACCCAGGCTGAAAGCTTTCTTCTACGGCGCGGGGTCGATTAAGCACATTGTCAGCGACGCGTTTTGGGCGCGGGGCATTCCCATCACCAGCGCGTACGCGGCCAACGCTGTGCCGGTGATCGAGTTCACCCTGGCCCAGATCCTGCTCTCGCTCAAACGGACATGGTATTACATCTTCGCCATTCGTGAGCAGAAGCAATATGTGCCGCGCCTGCCCATGCCTGGGGCCTACGGCAGCACCGTTGGCCTCATTTCGCTAGGCATGATCGGCAGCGGCGTGGCGCGCAAATTGCAGCAATTCGATCTACATGTGATCGCTTACGATCCCTTCGTTTCAGATGAGCGCGCCGCGGACCTGGGTGTGGAACTCTGTTCACTCGACGAGATCTTCGCCCGCGCCGATGTGGTCTCGCTCCACGCTCCCTGGCTGGACGAGACAGTGGGCATGATCCGCGGCGACCATTTCGCGCGGATGAAGCCCGATGCCACTTTCATCAACACGGCGCGCGGGGCCATCGTGCGCGAGGATGAGATGATCAGGGTGCTGCAAGATCGCCCCGACCTGTGGGCGATCCTTGATGTCACCTATCCTGAACCGCCCCCGCCCGGTTCGCCGCTCTATACCCTGCCCAACGTCGTCCTCACCCCGCATATCGCCGGCTCACTCGACAACGAATGCCGGCGCATGGGTCGGCAGATTGTGGATGAATTGCGCCGCTTCCTGCACGACGAGCCGTTACAATGGGCAATTGGGTGGGAGCAGGCCGCGATCATGGCGTGAGAAGAAGTGAAGAAGTGAAGAAGTGAAGAAGCGACGATCTCGCTTGTCGTCTGCCGTCTGCCGTCCATTATCCACAAGGAGATTTCACTATGACTGACCGATTCCCCCTGGTGTTCAGCACCCTCGGTTGCCCGGATTGGAGCCTTGAACGCGCCGCTCAAGAAGCGGTGAACAATGGCTACGTTGGGCTGGAGGTACGTGTCCTCAACGGGCAGATCATCCCGCCCGATCTCGATGCGGACGAACAGCGCAAGGTGCGCAAATTGATGGCCGACTACGGGCTGAAGATCATTGGTCTGGGCGCGTCGACGCGCTTTTCGTCGCCCGACGCCGCCACACGCCAGGCCCAACAGGATCAACTGCGCCAATACCTGCGCCTGGCCAACGCGTTGGAAGTGCCCATGGTGCGCACTTTTGGCGGCGACGTGGCCGAAGGACACACCATTGACGAGACCGTGGATTGGCTCGCCTCCAGCCTGGAGGATGTGATGGATGACGCCGAGGCAGAAGGCGTCACCGTGCTGCTGGAGACCCACGACGCCTTCTGCCGCGGCGCGGAAGTCGCCCGCGTGCTGGCGCAGGTCGATCATCCCCGCCTCAAAGCGGTTTGGGATGTCCACCATCCTTTCCGCAAGGGCGAGTCCATTGAGGATACGTGGCAGTTGATCGGCGCCCGCGTGGCCCATGTCCACATTAAAGACGCCCGCCTCAAGCCCGATGGCAGTTGGCAGTTGGTCCTCCTCGGCGAAGGGGAAGTGCCCAATAAAGAGGTAGTGGATCTGCTTATCCGCGAAGGTTATCGGGGCTATCTCTCTGTGGAATGGGAAAAGAAGTGGCACCCCGAAATCGAGGAGCCAGAAGTTGCCTTGCCGCAACATGCCGCCGTGCTGCGTGAGTGGATGAAGTAGGGATCGGGGATCGGGGATCGGGCGACTTTCTGAAATCGCTTAATCTCCTAATCGCCTGTGATTAGGAGATTAAGCGAACGGGCGATTCTTTTCCCGATCCCAAGTCCCCATTGCTGTGATTTCTGGCCAGCCGAAGGCGATTTCCACCAACACTGCCTCGCCGACAACATCCTGTTTCTCGGCAACGGGGACGCCGCCCATATGCGCGTAGAAACGACAGGTCTCGTTGCTCGCCAATACCCAAAGCACCAAAGAGCGATAACCCACTTCGTGCAAACGAGCAGCTACCGTCTGCATCAGGGCGCGACCCATGCCGCGTCCCTGGTGGGATCGCAGCAGGTAGAGGGCGTAGATCTCGCCGTCAAACTTGTCTGTCAACTCGCGCGCAGCGCCAGCGGACACAAAGCCGACGATCCCTTCCCTTTCATCTTCCGCTACGTAAACGAAACTCTCTCCCTTGTCGAGAATTTGTTGCCACATGCGCAGGCGGTTTTCTATGGATTGGCGTGCGATCACGGCCTCGGGCATGAGTCCGGTGTAGGTCTCCTGCCAGCTCTGCACGTGGACCGCGGCAATGGCTGCGGCGTCTTCGAGTGTGGCGGGGCGGAGGTAGAGATCGCTGCTCATGCCGACCCCGCTAGGTGGATTTGAAAAACGAACAGCGCGCCCCGTTCGTCGCCAACCCAGAGGAGATCATGCCCTTCCGGCGTGGTTGTGTGCGCCAGCGCGGTGATGGGTGCATCGAGTTGAAGCCGTGCAGAGAGAACGCCTGTGTTGCGCTCCCAAAGAAAGACGCTGCCATCCTGCCCGCCGGAGATGATCCACGCGCCGTTGGGAGTCACTGCTAGATCGTTTACCCAATCCGTGTGGCCTTCCAAAATCAGCAGCGGCTCTAAACTTTCTAAAGACCAGAGTTGCAACGTCTCGTCGTCGGATGCGGAGACAAAACCGCTGCCGTCGGGCAGTAAGGCAAGGGCAGAAACTGTTTGTTCATGGCCGCCGAAGAGGTGGATCTGCTCCCCATCGGTTATCTGCCAGAGGCGGATTGTCTCATCATCCGACGCCGAGAGCAACTTTTCGCCGTCGAGGGTGACGACGAGATCATAGACGCTGCCGCGATGATGGGTCAACGTGTCTTCCGCTTCGCCGCTCGCCAGATCCCAAATCTTGATGGCCCAGGTCTCGGTGCCGGTGATGGCGCGCTTGCCGTCGGGCGTCACCGCAACGGCGAGGATCGGTCCCCGGTGTGCGCCCACGGTCTGCGCGCTGAGGATCTCGCCGGTCAGCGACCAGCGGCGCAAACGGCCATTCTCGTCCCCACTGAGGATCGTCTCATCGTTGGGCAAAAAAGCGATATCCAACACAGGCGCGCCGTTGTCGAGTGTACGCAGCAGACCACCGCTGTCGCCTGCCCAGATTTTAAGCGTGCCATCCTCACTCGCAGTAACAACGGCGCGCCGAGATTGATCCACGATGATGGCGTGGATGGCTGCTGTGTGGGCGGCGCTGGATGGGTCGTCATCCTCGCCGTCGAGTTGCCAGAATACCAACGAACGGTCGGCAGAAGCCGAAATTGCACGCGCCGACCATTCCGGGCAGACGTCGTTGGGGGCAAAGGCGACGGCTGTCACCGCTCCTTCGTGACCGTTCAATTCCTCAAGGATGCGTCCACTCTCCAGATCCCAGTGGATCAACCGGCCATTGTTATCGCCCGAGAGGATACGCTCGCCATCTGTAGAGAGCGCAAGTGTGCGGACGCTGGCGCTGTGCCCAGCCAGGGTGGCGATCAGATCCCCTTGCTGGGAATTCCAAATCCGCAGTGTGCGGTCGTCGGCGGCGGCGATCAGACGGACGCCATCGGGGTGCAGGGCAAGCGCGCTGACAAATCCACCGCTGAGGGGGATGGTACGCAGCGTGCGCCCATTGGTTAAATCCCAGACGCGCAGCGTGTGATCGTCCGCGGCAGAGATGGCTTCATTGCCCTCGGCGTTGATGACGACGGCCATCACGCGGTTGGTATGGCCGGTGAAGAGGGCGATCATGTCGCCGGTTGCCGCATCCCATAGACGCAGGGTGCTGTCACTCGCCGCCGAGAGGACACGTCGCCGGTCGGGGGTTAGGACGATGGCGCGTACTGGGGCCGTGTGTCCTTCAAAAACAGCGACACACGCGCCGCTGTATAAATCCCAGCGGCGGAGGGTGGCATCCTTAGACGCTGAAATGGCCCATTCCCCATTGGGATCAACGACGACAGCGCTCACCCAATCTATATGACCGGTAAATAGACGCGCCGGCGCGCCGGTAAGCAGATCCCAAAGGATCAGCGTGCCATCGTTTGAACCTGAAATGGCGCAGAGCCCATTGGGGGTGATTGCCACAGCGTTGACAGAATCGGCGTGTCCACTCAGCCGGCGCAGCAACGCGGATGCATGACGATGGGCATGCCACCGTTGGCGCAGGTGGGGGCGGCCCAACACATCGAGATGAGCGGCGGTAGAGGCAGCCAGCGCAGGCAGATCCAAAAGGAGCGCACGGTTGTGGATCTGTTGGGCGAAGAAGATAGGATCTTCGTCAGGCTGCCAGTCCTCCACATGGGCAGATTCAGCCTGGAGCAGCCGCAACACCTTTTCGAGTGCAACCTGCGCGTGGATAGCTCGACTATCGACAAGCCGCAGGCGACGCAACGTGTGAACGAGATCGGTTTGCAGTGCCTCCATTCCCCTGCTGAGGAAGTGAGTCTGGAGCCAGTCAATATCCAACCAATCTGCCAGCATCCTTGCGGGCAGCGTGCTACTGTCGTCAAGCGACATGGAGAAGATCCTTGTGGGTGAGATCTTACGATAAACTGAAAGCGGTAAGCTTTTTGATTATAGCACAAGCACCCTTTTGTAACTTCTTGCGTTTTCATGGATAGTAGAATAGGACTTACGCAGTTGAAGCAGACCTGCCAGGTTTTCTGTAACCTGGCAGGTCTCCGAACTGCGTAAGTCCTGTAGAAATTTACCAGGGTCTGTTCAAGATCCGTTGCGGCAGAGTAGTTACGCCTACGTGACGTAAATTTGCCGGGAAGATAGGTAGACAGTCAGGCGTGGGCGTCGTATGCTAGGGGTTGTAAACGCTGCACTTCTCCAAATACTGATTTGAGGAGGTTGTTTCAATGCGGAAATGGATCTTTATCGCCATAGTTCTGATGATTCTGGGGTTGTCCGCGCTGAGAGGAGATGGGCAGCCCTTGCACGCGCGTGGACTGCAACAGACCTCGCCCACGCCGCCTCATCATCTCTTCTTGCCGTCGCTCTTCAAAATACCGACACCGTCACCAACGGCTACACCCACGGCGACGGCTACACCCACAGTGACGGACACACCCACGGCGACAGACATACCCACCGAAACGGCTACCCCCACCGAGACATCCACACAGCCGCCACCGCCTACGTCCACGCCGCTGCCCACGCCGCCGGGCAATGTCTATTTCAACATCGCCCTTTTGCAGGGGTGTGAACCCAACGCCGGCGTCACCTATGTGCAAGGGACCACCTATGTCAACGGCGTGGCGCAGAGCGGCTATCTCGTTGCCTTCAGTTGGATGCCCGACGGCCCCATTGTCGCCTTCATCCGGTCCGGTCCACACCCTGGCTATGAGGGGTGGAACCCTGGATTTTACTCGCACATCCTACAGGCCAATGGCCCGCGCGAGGGAAACTGGTATTTCTGGATCATGGATGCGAACCAGAACCGCATCTCCGCGATTGCCAATGTGCGCACCGATGGAGAAGCCGGGCCGGGAAAATGTCAACAGGCGGTCATCGACTTTGATTCTCGCCCAACTGTGAACCAATCTCCCACGGCCACGCCGACGCGCACAGCCACCCCCACGCGTACCCCAACCCCGACGCGCACGCCTACGGGAGGGCCGCTCTTCCGGCTGACCGAACAGCGTCTATGGGATGTGGTGGAGAACGGCGGCTGGCTGGACGGGGACTCGGTCCACTGTGGCGAGCGCCGCGAACTGCACGTATTCGTCTACGACGCGGCCGGCAATCCGCTCAACGGTGTAGCCGTGCAGGGGATCTACACCGGCGTGGTAGAGATCACCGGGCAGCAGGGCAAAGGCGACGGCGAAGTAGAATTTGTGCTGGGATCAGGCGAAGATGTGCGCGTGCTGCGTGATGTCAGCGGCAGCGATGTCAGCAGCGATGTTGCTGTCAACAACACAACGCGCACGAATCAGATCCCCTTTGCGCAACTAATCCAAGCCCGCTATTGCCGGGATCAGGCCAGTTGCCAGGCCTTTGTCGCCGCCAATGGCTGCTGGGGACATTTTAGCTGGACGGTGAAGTTTCAACGGCGGAACTGAGAGTATGGGGTGTACGGACACGATATATCGTGTCCGTACGATTGCCGCCCCAGCGTATTGAGCATATACTGGCAAATCTTCAAAAAGAAACTCTACACCTTGATGAGGAAATAGACCAGCGCGCCCCCCAAGACGATATGCATTACTTCCAATAGGATGATTTGCAGAGTCGGGATATTGGTGATGCCGAACGGGGTGGTTGCCATGCCTACGAGGACAAGGATAGCCAAAACGATGAATACTTGCCGCGCCCGCGCAATGTTGAATAGACGGGTGAGGACAAAGTAGACGCCAATGGCCGCGACCGTGGAAACCAGCGAAATGCTCACGATGGAGGTAATATCCACAGGCACGCCCATTGGCGTTAAGGCGTCGGGCGGAAACGCCCCAACCGCTGCACCCACAAAGTAGAGAAGTAAGTTGATCACAAGGCCAATCACCGCTCCTAACGCGCCCTGGCGAGCGATAGAAACCAGGCCAGGTTTTTGAACTCCGACTCTTGCTGCCATACATTTCTCCTTGCATTCCGTGATGTCTATTCAACTATAAAAAACATAGTGAAAGCGTACCAGAGTCCGTTTATTGAGTCAAATTGTTGAATCGACACTTGTAACGCCTATTGTTGTGTCGAGGACGAAATGATGGATGAGGAGTCAGGCACGCCTTATACCGTAAGGGCACGGGTGGGGGCGGGAAGCATGCTCGCCATAAATCTAATGTTTGAGCCCGCCCCACCCGTGCCCTTACCTGACCTGTATAGTTACACAGATTTTGATATATGTCCCCCTTATGATAGTATCTGCCTAACCTATAAATTTGCGCAATAACCACTGACAATCAAGCTATGTTAGCTTCTTGAAATCTGGCATAGTTTGATTGTCAAGTTTTATCCTCTGACTGCTGCGGCTCTGATGCAATGCAAATAGTGTATTGATCAGGAAGATGATGAAACGTAGGTGCGGGCCGACCGCTGCGGTCGGCCCGCACCTACAGATTCCACCATGTCGTTGATCAGTACAATAGAATGCAAATAGTCAGCAAAATCCCTTCAAACTCCAAAAATAGGCGCACCCCATTTACTAACACGTATTATAGGATCAGGAAATGGTTCAGACGACGGGAATTGAACAACTACCCCAGGGTTCTCGCTCATGGCAAGAAAGAGACGCGCTTGCGTTGTACCCGTCCCCTGCCTGGGAAGAATTTCCCAGCGAAGCACTCGAACAGTCCATCCCCACACGGTTTGAGGCGATGGCGGCGCGCTATGCCGACCGAATCGCGGTAAAGACCCCTCTTTTTGAATTCACCTATGAACAGCTCAACGCGTTTGCCAATCGCATTGCCCATACTTTGTTGGCTCGTTACGGCCAGGGCAACCACCGCGTCGCCCTCCTGCTCGACAACGATGCCCCGCTTCTCGCGGCGATGTATGGAGTTTTGAAGGCTGGCAAAGCCTATGTGATTCTCGACCCCAGCTTTCCCCGTGAGCGACTGTCCTATTTTTTTGAGGAAAGTGGGGCTGTGGCGTTGGTGACAGATGCCGAACATGAGCCTCTCGCACAACAAATTGCCCCTGATCCGAAGCAGCGCCTGGGGCTAGAACAAATTCCCACTCATACTTCTGATCACAATCCCAATCTCAATCTAGATCCCAGGGACATTGCCCTGATTGTCTACACATCCGGTTCTACCGGGCGTCCTAAAGGGGTGTACAACAATCATCGCAATCTGTTGAAATATGTTTCCCTGCTGGCGAACAGATTTTATATCTCTCCCCAGGACCGCTTCACCTGTCTCAGATCGTTCTCCGTGAACGGCGCCCTGAAAGATCTTTTTCTGTCTACCCTTAGCGGCGCCTCTGTTTACCCCTTTCATCCGAATCAGCATGGCTATCGGGCGCTGACTCACTGGATCAGGGATCACGGGCTGACCATCTATAACTCGTCGGTCACCGCCTTCCGTCAGGTACTCACATACCTTGGCGATGCAGATGCGATTTCAACCTTGCGCCTCGTCCTTATCGGGGCTGAACCGGTGCGCCTGTCCGATGTGGAACTCTACCGAAAGTGGTGCGCGCCGTATTGTATTCTTACCCACTCGTTTGGGGCAACCGAGACCAGCAGCTTCGCCACGCGCATTGCCATGGATAAGCAGACCCACCTCGACCTGGCAACGTTGCCCGCTGGCTATCCATCTGCCGATGTTGAGATTTTGATTCTGGATGACGATCTACAGCCGCTGCCAAGCGGTGAGGTTGGCGAGATCGCTGTGAAATCGTCCTATCTGGCCCTGGGCTACTGGAACCGTCCAGATCTGACACGCCAGCGGTTCCTGCCTGTGGAAGGGGACCCTACCCAGCGCATCTACCTGAGCGGTGACGTTGGCTATCTCCTGGCGGATGGCTGTCTGATCCATCTGGGGCGCAAAGATGCACAGTCGAAGATCCGCGGCATCCGTATCGACATTGGGGAGATTGAACACCGATTGACGGATCACCCAGCCATCGCGCAGGCGGCTGTTGCCGTGAAACAGGATGAAAACGGAGCCGAGAAATTGGTTGCGTATATGGTTCCCCAGGGTTCGCCGCGGCCCACTGTAACCGAACTACGTGCTTTCCTGGCCGGGTGGCTGACCGAGCAGATGGTCCCCACGGCCTATGTCTGGCTGGAGCGACTGCCCACGACCCTGCAAGGCAAGCTGGATCGAATGAACTTGCCCATGCCAGGGTACGCACGTCCTCACCTGGCTATTGCCTATCGAGCGCCGCAAACCCCGCTGGAAGAGCAGCTTACAGCTATCTGGTCTGGGGTGTTGGCGGTCGACGAGATCGGCGTGGACGATCCCTTCCTCGATCTGGGCGGGGACTCACTGAAGGCTATGCAGATCCTGACGCAGGTGATGGCGTTATTCCAGGTCGAGATCAAGCCGTCCGATCTCTTCGTTGCGCAGACCATTGCTGAGATGACTCTGGTGATTCTTCAACACCAAATGACAGCACTCAACTCTGAGGAGTTCGATACCCTCCTAGCTTCTCTAGGAGATACAGTTTGAGATGACCCTTTGGAATTTACTGCGACAAAGTGACACCGAGCGTACCGCCCTCAGTTCAACCGATGGCATCTCTCTTTCCTATGCTGAACTCCGCCGTCAGGTTGAAGAGATAGGGCACGCTCTGTATGGGGTGGGGATCGGACGCAACGATAGCGTCGCTCTTGTCCTGCCCGATGGCGTGACAATGGCGGTGGCCTTTCTTGGCGTTGCCTGTGCAGCTACGGCTGCGCCTCTAAATCCGGGCTACCGGGCTGAGGAATTTCGCTTCTATTTGGACGATCTCAAGGCCAGGATTGTCCTCGTGCCGGAGGATAGTTCATCGCCCGTACGGGGTATAGCGGCAGACTTGGGCATTCCAATCTTGGAAGTCGGCTGGCGAGCAGGAGCCTTGCAGATTTCGGGCGCTACGCCAAACGCCTCTGCACCCGACGCTCCTGTACAGAGCGATGATGTGGCGCTGATCCTGCATACCTCCGGCACTACAGCCCGCCCCAAACTCGTGCCGTTGACCCAGCGCAACCTCTGCGCGTCTGCCCGCCATGTGGCGCACTCTTTGGCCCTCTCCGCCCAGGATCGCTGCCTCAACCTGATGCCTCTTTTCCACATTCATGGGCTGGTGGCGGGGTTGCTGGCGCCGTTGAGCGCGGGCGGAACCGTCATCTGCCCGCCAAGTTTCAGCGCCGCCGACTTCTTCCCCTGGCTGGCGACGTTGCGGCCCACCTGGTACACGGCTGTGCCGACCATGCACCAGGCCATCTTAAGCCGGGCCGCTCATCATCCAGAGATTCGAGAGCAGGCGCGTCTGCGCTTCATCCGCTCCTCATCGGCGTCGCTGCCGCCGGCGATGATGGTCGCACTGGAAGAGACCTTCCACGCGCCAGTGATCGAAGCCTACGGCATGACCGAAGCGGCCCACCAGATGGCGAGCAATCCCCTGCCGCCGGGAGTACGCAAGCCTGGCTCGGTGGGGCTGCCCGCCGGCCCAGAGATTGGGATCATGGATGAAGCCGGGCGGCTCCTGCCATCTGGCGCAATGGGCGAAGTGGTGATCCGCGGCGAGAATGTAATGGCTGGCTATTTGGAGAACCCTGACGCCAATGCTGTCGCTTTTAGCGATGGCTGGTTCCGCACCGGCGATGAGGGGAGATTCGACGAGGACGGTTATCTCTTCCTCACCGGACGCTTAAAGGAGATCATCAACCGCGGCGGCGAGAAGATCGCCCCGCGCGAGGTGGACGAAGTCTTGCTGGTCCATCCGGCCGTGGCGCAGGCCGTCACCTTCGCCACTTCTCATCCGCAATTGGGCGAAGAGGTGGCGGCGGCGGTGGTCCTAAAACCGGGCAGCGCAGCAACAGCCGTTGAGCTTCAACGCTTTGCGGCTGCGCATCTGGCCGATTTCAAGATCCCGCGGCGGATACGATTTGTGGATGAGATCCCCAAAGGGGCTACCGGCAAAGTGCAGCGCATCGGCCTGGCAGAGCGGCTGAAATTGACCGCAAAAGAAGTTTGGGGTGAAGAAACTCAGCCAGCGGATGTTGATCCCGCGGTGCAAGCCTTCATCGGCGATCTCTGGTGTGAGATTTTCCACCTTTCCAAGATCGCAAACAATCTTCCCTTTACAGCTATCGGCGGCACATCCTTGCAGGCGATGCAACTGATCAACCAGATCAACGCGCTGCTTGCCATCGATCTGACCATCGTCGATTTCTTCGACGCTGCCACCATCCGCGAACAGGCGCGGGTGGTGCAGGCCAGGCTGCTGGCGCAGATGCCGTTGGATTCATCCGCTGTTTAAATTTCAGTCAGGACTTACGCAGTTTGGAGACCTGCTAGGTTTCAGAAAACCTGGCAGGTCTGCTTCAACTGCGTAAGTCCTGTCAGTAAGAGAAGGATCACTTGGCATGGGTGAGAAGAGGCCAGGACTGAACTCACTGCAAAGCAATTATCTGCAACAGCGCCTTAACACGGCGCAGGATCAACGCGTCTCAATTCCGCGCCGCTCCCACGGCGAGGAGGGTGTCGTATCCTTTGGGCAGGAGCGCATCTGGTTTTTGGAAAGATTGGAGCCGGAAACGGTCATCTATCATCGCCCGCTTCACTTGAGTTTGCGCGGCGCGTTGAATGTGGAAGCATTTGAGCAAGGTTTGCAGACAATCGTCCGCCGCCATGCGCCACTGCACACAACTTTTGAGATGGTTGGGGATGGTCTATCGGCCTCTGTGCAGTCAGATCCGATTTTTCACCTGCGCCAACATGATCTCTCCGATTTGGATGACGCAGAGAAGCCAGCCTACATTGAAGCCACTGCGCAAGCCGAGCTGATGCGGCCCTTTGATCTCACAAAAGATCTGATGGCGCGCGGTCTACTGCTGCGACTTGCACCTGATGAACACCTGCTCCTGTGTACCTTCCACCACATTGCCTCGGATGGCTGGTCGGATAATGTTTTGTTGCGCGAGTTGGGCATCCTCTACAGCGCTTTTGTGGAAGGTCGCCCTGCGCTGCTGCCTGCCTTGCCCATCCAATACGCCGATTTTGCCGCGTGGCAGCGTGCGGAGATGCAAGGCGAACGCTTAGAGCGGCATCTCGCCTATTGGCGCGGATGCCTGGCCGATTTCACCCCGCTGGACCTGCCCACGGATCGTCCGCGACCATCTGTGCAGCGCTACCGAAGCGCCGTGCATTGCTTTTCCCTGTCGTCGGAGTTGGCGGCAAATCTGCGCGCGCTATCCCAGCAGGAGGGGGTGACGATCTACATGACGCTGTTGGCGACCTTCCAGGTATTGCTCTATCGCTACACCAGCCAGGAAGATATCGCCGTGGGGACGCCGATTGCCGGCCGCACGCGCTCTGAAGTGGAGGGGCTGATCGGTCTCTTCATCAACACCCTGGCGATGCGCAGCGATCTCTCAGGCAATCCTACCTTCCGGTCGCTGCTGCAACAGGTGCGGCGCACTGCACTGGAAGGCTACGATCATCAGGATCTGCCCTTCGAGAAGTTGGTCGACGCGCTGCGGCCAGAGCGCTATCTGAACCGCCATCCACTCTTTGATGTAATGTTCCAACTGGCGAACCCTGCCGCAGAGAGCTTTCAATGGCCGGACCTGGCGGTGCAGCGAAGATCTGCCACAGCCCCCGCCATCGGGTTTGACCTCTCTCTGACCCTGCGTGAGCAGGGGAATGGGCTAAACGGTGTGGTTCTCTATGATCGCGATCTCTTTGACGCGGGAACCATCGAGCGTATGATGATCCACTACCAGACCCTGCTCATGGGGATCGCGGCTGATCCCGACGGACAAATCGCTCTCTTACCCCTACTCAGCCATGCAGAGCGCCATCAAATCCTGATAGAATGGAACAATAGCGACGTCCCTGCGCAGGAAAGATGTATCCATCATCGCTTTGAGGCGCAGGCGGAACGCACACCCGAAGCGATTGCGCTCATTGCTGGAACCGAGCAGTTGACTTATGTCGAGCTGAACGCTTGCGCCAATCAACTGGCCCACTATCTACAAACGCTTGGTATAGGGCCGGGGATGCTGGTGGGCATCTGCATCGAGCGTTCTGGGGAGATGATAGTCGGGGTGCTGGCTATTTTGAAAGCTGGTGCCGCCTACCTGCCGCTTGATCCCACCTATCCTCAGGATCGTCTCGCTTTCATGATCGCCGATTCCAACCCTGCTGTGCTGCTGACGATGGAGCATCTACGTTCGCAACTGCCGCCAACCGGCGCGCAGATCCTCCGTGTAGACAGCGTCAGAACTGTGGTAGCTGCCCAACCCGATCACAATCCACTGGGCGCAGTGCAAACTCAGGATCTAATTTACATCCTCTATACATCCGGTTCCACAGGTCGCCCCAAAGGGGCAATGCTCACCCATCAGAATGTCGGTAACTTTTTGGATGGATTTCAGAAACGCTACCCATACCTTCCTGCGGACCGAGTCTTGCAGCTCACATCATTGGGGTTTGATATTTCTGCCTTGGAGATCTTCGGCGCATGGTCCGCTGGCGCGACGCTTGTCCTCGCTCCTCAACATGCAAATCACAACCCTGATCGTCTCATTCAAACCCTTCAACAGCAAAGCATTACCGTGATTCAAGTGGTGCCTTCCCTGTTGCAGATCTTGCTGCAACAACCAGAATTTAAGGAGTGCCAGTCGCTGCATACGGTACTCTGCGGTGGAGAGGTTCTTCCACTCACCTTGCAACAACGCTTTTTGGAGACGCTGTCGGCAAAGCTGGTAAACCTCTATGGGCCAACCGAAAGTGCTATCTACGTGACAGGATGGACATGTAGAGCAGACGATCAATTCTCGACTGTGCCAATTGGCCGTCCGTTTGCAAATGTGGAGATCTACATTCTGGATGCTCACATGCAACCAGTGCCAATCGGCGTCGCTGGCGAACTCCATGTGGGGGGGTGTCAGGTTGGGCCTGGCTATCTCCATCGCCTTGACTTGACTGCCGAGAGGTTTGTTGATAATCCCTTTGGGCCGGGGCAACTTTACAAAACAGGTGATCTGGCGCGTTACCGGCCTGACGGGGAGATCGAATTTTTAGGGCGCATGGATCATCAAATGAAGATCCGCGGCTTTCGGATTGAACCAGGCGAAATCGAAGCATGTCTGGCTGCCCATCCGTCTGTGGTAGCCTGTGCTGTAAACGTCAGCGAGGATGGAGCTGGCGATAAACGTCTAGTCGCCTACGTGGTGGCGACTGACCCGAAGGTTGATCTGCGTAGCTACGCACAAAGCCAACTACCGGACTACATGATTCCCCATCTCTTTGTCCTGTTAGAAACCCTACCCCTTAGTCCCAACGGCAAGGTTGACCGCAAAGCGCTGCCCGCGCCTGCTCCATCCTATTTGAATCAGGTGAGCTATGTCGCGCCACGGACACCGATTGAAGAGTGGATGGTCACTGCCTGGGCCGATCTGTTGCAGCGCGAGCGCGTAAGCGTCCACGATGATTTCTTCGAGTTGGGCGGTCACTCCTTGCTGATTATCCAATTCTTGGGTAGACTCTCGCAGATCTATGGTGTGGATCTGCCGATTCGCACCTTCTTCACATCCCCCACAGTGGCACAGCTTGCCAGCGTCGTTATACAGAAGCAATTGGAAGGGATTGGCGTGGAAGATTTGGAGCAACTACTGAGCAGAGTAGAGATCGGGTCAACCAATGAGCAAATTTGAAGCCGCCCATGTGAGCATCTCTTACACCATGCGCCGCACCCAGAAACCACTGCTGGCAGTGAACGATGTCAGTTTTCGCATGAGCGAAGGCGAATTTGTCGCCATTGTGGGGCCGAGCGGTTGTGGCAAGACATCACTGCTCAACGCCATGGCCGGGCTTTTGCCTCTGGCACATGGAGAAATTCGTCTGGATGGCAGGGCGATCCAGGGGCCAGGATCAGAGCGGGCGATGGTCTTTCAGACGCCAGCGCTCCTACCCTGGCGCACGGTGATGCGCAATGTGGTCTACGGTCTGGAGTTACAGGGCGTCAATGGCCGTGACGCCCGCGCCCGCGCCCAACAATATATAGACCTGGTGGGTCTGCGCGGCTTTGAGGAGAGCTACCCCCACGAACTCTCTGGCGGGATGCAACAGCGCGTCAACCTGGCCCGCGCCCTCACGGTGCAGCCCCAGGTGTTGCTCTTCGACGAACCGCTTTCAGCCCTGGACGCGCAGACGCGCGAGGCCATGCAGTTTGAGTTACAGCGCATCTGGCTACAACAGCGGATCACCGCCGTCTATGTCACCCATCAAATTCAGGAAGCCATCTTCCTGGCCGACAAGGTGATCGTGATGACGCCTTCGCCAGGCCGCATTAAAGCCGTGATCCCCGTGGATTTGCCGCGACCGCGGCCTCTACGTATTCAGCGTACACCGGTTTTTGTCGAGATTGAGGATCGGATTTGGGGCCTGTTAGAGGCATCGGCGGGCGTCGGCCAATCGGTACAGACAGATTGAGAGGAGAATGCACTTGGACAGCACATCACAGATCAAAGCCATTGAACGGGAAAGAAGTGTTCTCCCCTCTCTGCGTCGCGGCCTGGCCCAGTTTTTTCAGTCCCATCAAAATTTGATTCTGGGCAGCGCCACCATGCTCGTCTTTTTGATCATCTGGGAGATGGCCCCGCGCCTGGGGTGGGTGCGGCCGCTCTTCACCTCATCGCCCACGCGCATCTGGACGGCGGCGCAGTGGCTCTTCGCCAATGGCCTCTGGTACGACATTGGCGTCAGCACGCGTTCGTTTATGCTTGGCTTTGGGCTGGCAATTGCCGTGGGTGTGCCAGTCGGTGTGCTGCTGGGATGGTCGCAGCGGCTGCGCGCCATGTTTGAACCCTTTGTGATTATCCTCTACACGGTGCCGCGGGTGGCCCTGCTGCCCTTGATCATCCTCTGGCTGGGGATCGGCATCGGCTCCAAAGTCGGCATCGTCTTTTTGGGCGCAGTCTTTCCTATTATCGTCAACGTTATCTCCGGCATCCGCACCGCCGACGAAACGTTGCTCAAATGTGCGCGTGCCTTCGGGGCAAACGACCGCCAGCTTATGCTCACTGTCGCCATCCCGGGCTCAATCCCCTTTCTGATCGCAGGGATGCGGCTGGGGGCCAGCCGCGGGCTGGTGGGCATCGTCGTCGGCGAACTGGTGGCGTCCAATGCGGGCATCGGCCACATGATGAGCCGGGCCGGCGCTACCTTCCAGACCGACAAGGTTTTTGTGGGCGTTATCTTGATTGCTATCTTTGGGCTGGCGCTGTCACAATCGCTGGCGATGTTGGAAGCGCGCGTGGACGCATGGCGTGTGCGATCGTAATTTCAAACGGTTGATCCAAACCCTACCACACAAAGGCAGAGAACTTCCATGAAACGTATCTCGATCCGATCCTTATTGATGGTGGCTATTTGTGTGTTGCTCACTGCCTGTGTAGGCATACCAGTGCCACGCGCAAATCCTGAGGCCGATTCTGCACAGTCACTGACAGCATTGACGGTGTGTGACACAACAGGCACGAATGCGGCGATGCTCATCTTTACCCAGCGTGCGGGTCTCTTTGAAAAGTATGGATTGACGGTGAATGTGGAGGTTATGTCGGGAGTCCCTGAAGGGATGGCTGCCCTCATCACTGGCGAAGTCGATCTATGTCATACAGGAGGGGCTTCAGCAATCAACGCTGCCCTGGCCGGTGAGGAATTGTCGATCATTGCCGGAATGGTCAACAGCCCCTTCTTTGTCATTGTAGCTCATCCTGAGATCCAAACCATTGATGAGATCAAGGGCACAGTAATCGCATCTGGCACACCTGGCAGCGGTTCCGATATTTTCCTGCGTCTTGCATTAGATTCACTCGATCTGCTGGACGAAGTAGAACTTATCAGCGTTGGCCGCAGCGCAGATCGATTGGCAGCGATGACAACGAGAGAAATTCTGGCGGGTGTTGTCTCTGCACCGGAAGTGATAAATGCCCAGAAACTGGGATTTCACGTAATCCTAGACGGTGCCAAGATGGACATACCGTATCAGACTACGGTGATCGTCACCAAGCAATCATCTCTGGCAAACAATCGCCAGACCATGGTTCATTTCATGCAGGCTCTGCTAGAAGGCAGAGCCACAATGAAAAAGGATCGCGCAGGAGCGATCGGCGTCCTGGCGGAAATTTTACGGTTAGATCTAGAAGAGGATGCGACTGCTCTGGATACAGTCTATGATCTTTTGGTTCTGGGCTATTGGGCACAACCACCTTATCCTACCTTTGAAGGCATCCAGCTATTGATCAATGAAGGCCGCCAGGATAACCCTGGCGCGGTTGACCTGACTGTAGATGACATCATCGATATCAGTATCGTCCAGGAACTTGAAGAGAGTGGCTTTTTGGATGCGCTTGAAGCTGGGGAGGTCGGAGAATGAGCGAAGAACTTCAACGGCAGCAGGTGATTCAATCCCGCTGCTTTCACCCTAGCGGCCACTGGATTCAGTTCTCAGAGACTGATGTTGACAGGACAATTGCTGAGTTATTTGAAGCGCAGGCAGTCAGGCGTCCCCAGAAAATGGCTGTCAAAACCCTGCGCTACCAATTCACCTATGCCGAGTTGAATCGAGCCGCCAATCAGATTGCACGGGCCATACTCGCCCTCTGTGGTCCTCAGACGCAGGTCATAGCTCTCTGTTTTGAGCCGGATGCCCAGATGATCCTGGCAGTTCTGGCAATCATCAAAACGGGTAAGTGTCACATAATCCTCGATCCGTCCAGTCTGTTTGAACGTAACCTGCAGCAACTGGACGACGCCCAGATAGAGATCATCCTGGCCAATCGAGAGACGCTCGACCTGGCGCGCAGCTACGCCGCAGCGCATCGTCAAATCCTGAACATTGATGAATTGGATCTACAAGCAGATTCACCGAACCTGGAATTGGCTATCCCGCCAGATGCGCCCATCCGCCTGGTCTACACTTCTGGTTCAACCGGGCAACCCAAAGGTGTGGTTCAGAACCAACATGATATCCTGCATAACGCCATCAACTACAGCAACGCGATCCATATCTGCACTGAAGATAGACTTTTGTTCCATTCGCGCATAGCTATCGGTCCTATTCTGCGCGCGTTGTTAAGCGGCAGCACGCTCTATCCGTTCGACATCAAACGCCATAGCTTTGGCGTCCTGGCCGAATGGATGGCCCAGGAAGAGATCACTATCCTGGTGACTGTGCCTACAGTGCTGCTGCACCTCACTGAGAGCCTGGATGGGACATTCTCCTTTCCACATTTGCGCATAATCACTATGAATGGAGAGGCGCTCTACCGGCATCAAGTTGAGGAAGCGAGGCGGTTTTTCCCAGAGACCATCCTCTTTAATCTGCTTGGTTCGCGCGAGTCGAACGGTTATCGGATCTACTTTGTCGATCAGCATACACCGATTCAGGGAGATCGACTGCCCGCCGGCTATGCGCTGCCTGGTACGGAAATCATGTTGTTGGACGAAGCGAATCGTCCGGTATCTCCGGGCGAGGTCGGCGAAATTGTTGTGAAAAGTCAGTATCTATCCACAGGGTACTGGCGACGGCCCGATCTCACCGCAGAAAAGTTCATGGCCGATCCAGCCGGGGGATCGGAGCGCCTCTATTTCACTGGCGACCTGGGACAATTGATGCCGGATGGGCTCTTGTTATATCACGGCAGAAAAGACTTTCAGGTGAAGATCCGCGGTTTTCAGGTCAAGCTCGATCAGGTGGAGAGCATAATAAGCAACCTGGAATCTGTCAACCATGCTGCGGTTGTAGCGCGAGATGACGCTGCCGGCGTATTGCGGCTGATTGCCTATGTGGTCACTGATCGAAAAAATGTGACGGCTTCCAGCCTGCGTCGCCAACTGGCTGCTATCCTGCCCGATTATATGATCCCAAGCACCTTTGTGTTTCTGGATGCGCTTCCCTTGACCTCGCTGGGGAAGATCGACCGACGCGCCCTGCCGCCGCCGGGCTCTGCCAGACCTTTATTGGATTCCCCCTTTGTCGCCCCGCGCACACCTGCCGAAGCCAGCATTGCCGCTATCTGGGCCGATGTGTTGGACATGGACGAGGTAGGCATCCTTGATCCGTTCCTGGACCTGGGCGGCCATTCATTGCAAGCAACCCAGATCGTCACGCGTGTGCTGGATACCTTTCAGGTAGATCTGCCGCCGCGCATTCTGTTTGAGAGCGCCACGGTTGCCAGCATGGCAGAATTGTTGATCCACCATCAATTACAACAGCTTTCATCTCAAGAAGCTGAGGAACTGGTGGCTGCCCTGGAGTCCCTGCCCGAAGAGAGAGTTTAACCCGCTGCACTGGCGTCATCGGATTGGTCGTTTAACTAGTAGCCATGAGCCTGGTAAGAGGAGCAGAATCTATGAAACGAACCTGGTCGAGAAAGGCGGAACTCTGCCGGATGCTGGGGGCATTCCTGATCACATTGATGCTGACCGGATGTCTACCGCGCGCATTACCGGCCATCCCTGCCCCAGAAACCGATACCACCCAGAGCCATCCCGCTGACCGGGTGCGGGCCTGTTACAGCGGCGTCAGCGCTACCCACATTCCCCTCTGGTATGCATATGAGCAGGGGATTTTTGAGAAGTATGGCCTGGATGTGGAGTTGACGCTGATCAGCAGCGGCAGCCAGGTGGCGGCGGCCCTGTTGGCCGGGGAGTCCGACTTTTGCCAGGTGGGCGGCACGGCAGTGGTCAATGCAGCCATCGCCGACGCGGACACTATCTTGATCGCCGGTATCTACAACGTCCATCTCTTTTCGCTTGTCGCCCGACCAGAGATCCAGAGTGGGGAGGATCTACGCGGCAAGTCGGTCGCCATCAACCAGCCTGGGGATTCAATCGACATTGCCATCCAGGTTGCGCTGGCCGAGCTGGGCCTGGACCCAGATGAGGATGTCACCATCCTCAATGTGGGGACCGAAGGGGAGCGTCTGGCGGCGATGGCGACCGGCCAGATCGCTGCCACCGTGGTCGGTGTCCCCATCCGCCAGGAGGTGGGCGAACTGGGCTATCATCTCCTCTTCGATCTCTCTGCCCTGGAATTGCCCAATCCACGCCTGGGCATTGCTACCACACGCGCATACATGGCCGAACATCGGCAGATCGCAGTCCGCTTCATGCAGGCCATGCTGGAAGCCATCGCCGAGATGAAGCGCGACGCCGAGGGAACGAAGCGGGTGTTGGCCCAATATTTGAGCCTGGACGCCGAGAGCAACGCCGACTATTTGGACAGCGCCTATGAAGCCCTGGTAGAGAAATACCTGCCGACACTGCCCTATCCAACCATGGTCGGGCTGGAAGAGATCATCGCTGAGGCCCTCGCCACCAATCCGGGCGGCGCTGTTATTACGCCTGAAGATGTGGTCGATCTCTCCATTCTACAGGAATTGGAAACCAGCGGTTTCGTGGCTGGGCTTTATCCGTAAATCAGGGGAACTGACCGATGGCCTGGACGATGGATCAATTTGAGCGCACAGTGGCCGCCTTTCCTCAGCGCCGCGCCGTAAGCGGACAGAGCGCCGCGCTCACCTATGCGGAATTGAATGCGGCGGCGAATGCTATTGCCGATGAGATTTTGTCGAATCGTCCCGATGGATCTGAACCGATTGCGCTCATGTTCAACCATGATTCGCCTTTATTGGTCGCCATGCTGGCGGTGTTGAAGAGCGGCAAATTTTTCTCCTGCCTGGAACCCGGCTACCCATCCGCCCAGCTTGAATTTATGTTGGAGGATCTGCAAACCGGACTGCTCCTCTGCGACGAGGCCAATTTCAAGTTGGCAACGGCCATCGCCGCCGATCGCTGCGCGGTCATGGCTATTAGCCTGGCTGCTGTCGCCTCCGCCCCGAACATCCAACGCAGTGTCAGCGATGACGACCTCTTCGGCGTCTTTTACACGTCGGGGTCAACCGGTCAGCCCAAAGGGGTGATGCGGATTCACCAACAACTGATCGATCGCATCCATAAAGATACGCGCCTTTATCGAATTCTACCCGCTGACTGCTTCTCGGTGATCACCTCGGCCAGTTCCGGCGCAGCAGCCACCGACGCCATGCTGGCTCTGCTCAACGGCGCCAGCGTCGCCATCTATCCCACCCGGCAGTGGGGAGCGACCCGGCTGGCCGACTGGCTGCGAGCCGAAGCGGTGACGGTCCTCCGCCCACCTGTGGCCTTTTTCCGCCGCTTTGTCGATTCGTTGCGCCCCACAGATCGCTTCCCCCATATCCGCTTGATCACCTTTACCGGCGAAGCGCTGCTGGCGAAGGACATTGAAGCCATCCGCCGTATCTTCGAGCTGGATTGCCTGGTCGAGCATCGGCTTTCCACCAGCGAAACCGGTCTCATCACCCGCCTTTTAATCGACCAGCATATGCCCATCCTCTGGCCGACCATCCCGGTGGGCTATGCGGAAACCGGTGTGGAGGTGCTTCTGCTCGATGAGTCAGGCCAGGAAGTGGCTGATGATCAAGATGGGGAGATTGTCGTGCGCAGCCAGATTCCCTTGCCGGGCTACTGGCGCAGGCCCGAACTCACCGGTTCCCGTTTTGTTCCTGATGCGCAGCAACCGGGCGCGATCCTTTATCGAACCGGCGATCTTGGCTGGCGTGACGCCGACGGCTGCCTGCATCATGGGGGGCGCAAGGATCAGATGGTCAAGATCCGCGGCTACCGCGTGGAGATTGCAGCGATCGAGGATCTGCTGCTGCACATTCCGGGGGTGGGCGAGGCGGCGGTGGTTGCCCATCCTGTCGCCGATGGCAGCAAGAGCCTGGTTGCCTATCTGGGGACAGCCCAATCCGCCGCGCCCTCCATTCAGGAAATCCGCAGCCGGTTGGCGGAAAAGCTGCCAGAGTTTATGATCCCCACCCGCTTTGTCTTTGTGGCGTCGCTTCCCTTGCTGCCCAACGGCAAAGTAGATCGCAGAGCGTTGCCCCCGCCGGGCAATGAACGTCCTCACCTGTCCACCCCCCATGTTGCCCCGCGTACGCTCTTTGAGGAAAAGCTCGCTGAAATTTGGGCCGAAGTGCTGGGGTTGGACATTATCGGCGTGGACGATGATTTTCTGGAGCTCGGTGGACATTCTCTAGCGGCGACACAGATTGTGAGCCGTGTGCAGCAGACATTCGACTCTGCGCTCTCTATGCAGTCTCTCTTCTCTGCTGCCACAGTGACGGAGATGGCATCTTTGCTGCTCGATGTTCTACTCGATAGGACAGAACAGGCTGAAATCACCGATCTGCTGACCGAACCTGGTCAGCTTTAGCATAAAAGCGGAAGACTGAAACCTCACCAAGATAAGTGGAAAAGTACCATGTCTATCCTTGAACAACGAATTGCCAATCTCTCCCCCGAAAAGCGTGCATTACTCGAACAACATCTGTTGGCAAAGGCCAGCAAATCAAAGACGCACACGACGATTCCGCGTCGCCAGCCTGCTGAAAGCTACCCCCTTTCCTTCGCCCAGGAGCGTATGTGGTTCCTGGAGCAACTCTATCCTGACAGCGCGCTCTATAATGAGCAGAATGCCTTTCGGCTCAAAGGATCTTTAAATGTTGAGGCGCTCAAACAGAGTATACAGATAATTGTCCAGCGCCATGAGGGCCTGCGTACGGTCTACAAGCAGATCGACGGCAAGCCGGCGCAGGTCATCCTGGCAGAGGTCTCAGTCGATCTGCCGCTCATCGATCTAAGCCATTTGTCCCCTGAAGATCAGGAACCCGAGATCCTACGCCTGGCAGGGTTGGAAGCGCAACGGCCCTTCGATCTGACCACTGGCCCTGTCTATCGTTCGACGTTGCTACGATTGGCCGACGATGAACACGTCTTCATTCAAACCCGCCATCATATCGCCACCGATGGTTGGTCCACAGGCATCTATCGACGTGAGCTAAGTGACCTCTACAACGCTTATTGTGAGGGGCGAACGCCATCCTTGCCTGAACTGCCCATCCAATACGCCGATTTCGCTCTCTGGCAGCGCCAGTGGTTGGAGGGCGAGTTAGGGCGGCAGCAACTGGAATATTGGCGCAAACAATTGGCCGATCTGTCTCCACTTGATCTACCCACGGATCGGCCCAGAACGAGTACACCAGCACATCACGGTGGCAGCTATTTCTTTACCCTGCCTGCTGATCTGACGCGTGCGCTCAAGGAACTGAGCCGCCACGAGAAAGCCACACTCTACATGGTATTGTTGACCGCTTTCCAGATTCTGCTGCATCGTTACAGCGGTCAACACGATATTGCCGTCGGCTCGCCCATTGCCAATCGTACCCGCGCCGAGATGGAGGGGCTGTTGGGCTTTTTCGTCAATACCTTTGTCATGCGTAGCGACCTGGCCGACAATCCAACATTTCGTGACCTCCTCGCCAGGGTGCAACGAACCAGCCTTGATGCCTATGCACACCAGGATCTCCCCTTTGAGAAGATCGTCGAAGATTTGCAACCAGAGCGCCATCTGGATCGCCACCCCCTCTTCCAAGTCGTGTTTGTGCTACAAAATGCACCCAGAAATATGTTCCAACTGTCGGGAATCACATGGGAGCGGATCTTGTTACCCATTCATGCTTCAAAATTTGATTTGATGCTTTCTCTTAGCGAAGATTCAGATCTGTTGCAGGGGCACATGCAATATAACGCCGATCTCTTCGACCATTCAACCATCGAACGTATGCTCTCCCACTTCCAAACATTGCTTCAGGGTATTGTCGTTGATCCTGACTGTCCCATCGGCTTGCTGCCATTGATGACAGACGTGGAGCGCCGCCAGATCCTGGTAGAGTGGAATGACACAGCTATCGACTATCCGACGCAGCCGCCGCTCCATCAATTATTTGAGACGCATGTCGAGAAAACACCCGATAAGGTTGCCGTCATAGATGGAGAAAAGAGATGGACATATCAGCAACTAGATCAAAAAGCAGAGGCAATCGCATCTGCTTTGCGCCGGCTGAATATAGGGCCTGGCGAAATCGTCGCGATCTGTTGTGATCGCTCCCTCGATATGGTAGCAGGCGTATTAGGCATTATTAAGATAGGGGCGGCTTATCTACCGCTAGATTCGTCTTATCCAGTTGAGCGGTTGCAATTCATGTTGGCGGACTCAGCCGCTTCGGGGTTGCTCACCACGTCAGCACTGCAACCCAAACTGACTGTGGAGAATGTGTCGCTGCTGCTTTTAGACCAGATTATAGATGCGCCGGACAGATCAAATCTTCAGCCTCTGCCATCCATATCTATGGATAGTACGGCCTATGTCATGTACACGTCTGGCTCTACAGGATTTCCTAAAGGTGTGGTAATTCCCCAGCGAGCCATTATCCGGCTTGTACTCAATACGAACTACGTCACCTTAACGCCCGCAGATGTGATTGCGCAAGCCTCCAACTTTTCCTTTGACGCCGCCACCTTTGAAATCTGGGGAACACTGCTGAATGGCGCCACACTCGTCATCCTGGATCAGGATACCATCCTCTCGCCTAAGCATCTGGCCGAACAGATTCGCCAGAAGGGCATCACCACGCTCTTCATCACCACAGCACTCTTCAACCAGATTGCACTCGATCATCCGCAGGCATTTCAACCGTTGCGCACCCTGCTGTTTGGCGGGGAAGCAGTGGACCCAACCTCAGTGGCAAGGGTTCTGCGTCATGGCGCGCCTGCGCGCCTGCTCCATGTTTATGGGCCCACAGAGACAACCACATTTGCTTCATGGCACCTGGTTGAATCCTTGGACGACGGTGCAACCACAGTGCCTATTGGACAGCCCGTGGCCAATACTCAACTCTATGTTCTAGATGCCAATCAGCAACCGTTGCCTGTTGGTATTCCTGGCGAACTTTACATTGGAGGAGATGGCCTTGCATCAGGATACCTTAATCGACGTGAACAGACAGAAAAGCGGTTTGTCACTGTTGATCTTCCTCTCCTTGGGCCAAGACGCCTGTACCGCACAGGGGATCGAGTCTGTTACCGCGATGGCGGCGTGATTGAATTTCTGGGCCGGCTCGATAACCAGGTAAAAATCCGCGGCTACCGCATTGAACCGGGAGAGATTGAAAGCGTTCTCCAACAGCATCCAGGTGTCCATAAAGCTGTTGTTCTGGTACGCAATGATGAATATGGGCAAAAACAACTTGTTGCCTACGCTGTGGCTGACCCTGGCATTACAGTAGAATCTCTGCGTCTCTTTTTGCAGAATAGATTACCTGCTTATATGATACCTTCTGCATTGATGCTGCTGGAAACATTGCCACTGACCCAGAACGGGAAAATTGATTCTCAGCAACTGCTGGCAATGCAACCTGCCTTCAAAGAAAGAAGCGAATCCACGATTGAGGTGCGCGATCTATTGGATGCACAAATGAAGGGGTTGTGGGAGTCGCTGTTAAATGTCCGCCCAATCGCCCTCGATGACAACTTCTTCGAATTGGGCGGACATTCGCTGTTGGCCGTCAACCTTTTTGCCGAGATCGAACGCTTGATGGGAAAACGGCTGCCGCTCTCGATCCTCTTTCAAGCGCCGACGCTGCGCCAACTGACCGACGCCATCCGCGACCAGGATTGGGTTTCGCCGTGGAAGTCGCTGGTGGCTGTGCAACCGAAAGGGCATAAAAGACCTCTCTTCCTGGTGCCACCAGCAGCTACAACAGCGCTGCGTTTTGCTTTCCTAGTTAGCCATCTGGGTACAGATCGTCCAATGTATAGTTTTGATAGCCTGGGACTGGACGGCATGGCAACACCACATACTTCTATTGAAGAGATGGCCGCCGACTATCTCCGCGAAATGCGTCTGGTCCAACCCACAGGTCCCTATTTGTTGGGCGGGATGTGTATGGGCGCGCATATTGCGCTGGAGATGGCCCAACAACTTCAGACAGCAGGGCAGGAGGTTTCTTCGCTCGTTATTTTGGATGCTGGCCTGCCCAGAAATGGCCCAAGTTGGAGGGTACCAACTCGAACAAGATTTCATTATCTTCGTCGCCTGATTCATCACGTGCAGCGTAACACAGTCATCAGTGAAATGATTCTGCCCAGAGTAAATCAGCTTTTACGTAGATCGGTCAATACGATCGATCCGGTTAGGAGACGAATGCAGCAGGTGAAGGATGTGCAGAATCGGGCATGGTATCGCTATGTCGCTCGTCCTTATTCCGGTCATGTAGTTCTATTTCAGAGTGAGATGTACCATGCACGTGGCGACCATTTACGCTGGGCAGAGATCTTCCCGAAGATGAATCTGTACGTAACACCGGGGACTACCCACCGCGATCTCCTCTTGACAGAACCTTATATTGGACAGTGGGCTGCTCAACTGGCGCAATGCCTGAACCAGACCGAGGAAGGATAGAGGGGCTATGCACCTGTTTCGGCTCTTCAAATTCGCCTCGATGCGTACCGTATGGGCTGCGGTTCTGGTTGGGATGACGGGCGGCGGGGCCAGCGCGCTGATCATTTCCTTGATCAGTCGGCAATTAACCGGAGATGCCCTGCCCACAATACCGTTTGCTCTCTACTTCATAGGGGCGTTGATCACCGTCATCAGTCTCAATATGATAGCCGACTGGCTGCTCATTCGTCTGGCTGCAACCACCAGCTATGAACTTGGCGTTCATCTGGCAAGGCAGATTCTGACGACCCCGTTCCGCCGGCTGGAGCAGACTGGTTCCCCGCGTCTTTTTGCCGTATTGACAGAGGATGTCTCTGCCATCAGCAACGCGTTGAATTCAGTTCCTACTCTCTCAATCAGCTTGGCGATTGTTGCGGGCTGCCTGGTTTATCTGGCCTGGCTTTCGCCTATAGCCCTCTTGACATTAGCTGGACTGATGATACCGGCTGCGGCAGGGTATACCTTTTTGCATCGTCGGGCCAAGCAGATGGCACGGTTAGCATTGCGTGAACGCAACGTTGCCTATAAACAATATGAAATGCTCACCGCTGGGATCAAAGAACTTCAGGTCAATCATCGCCGCCAATCTGCTTTTATGAATTCATTACTTCGGCCCACGCTCGCCTCCTTTCGCGGTAAACTCGTCAAGACGCGCACTCTTAGCGCACTGGCGAATTCCTGGAGCCAGGCGATGTACTTTATATTTATCCTGACGCTTTTCTTGATTGCGCCAACGCTCCAGGTGGATGCTGCCATCCTGACCAGCTATGCCTTGATCGCCTTGTACATGCGGGGTTCGGTCAACGGCATATTGAGTTCTCTGCCGCAGTGGGCGCTGGCTGGCGTCGCCATCAATGAGATCGAGCGGCTTGGCTTTACCTTTGAGCGCAAGAACGGCGATCCTTCGCTTCATTCATCCACACCCCTCTCCACCCAGCCAACTACCCTGGACCTGCGCAATGTTACCCATGAATATGGCGGCGTCAGCGACGAAGTTGGCTTTACCCTCGGCCCCGTCGACCTGACCCTGCACTCCGGCCAGTTGGTCTTCCTCGTCGGCGGCAATGGCAGCGGTAAGACCACGCTGGTCAAATTGCTGGTTGGCCTTTACACCCCAGAGTCGGGAACGATCTCTCTGAACGGAACTCCTGTCGCCGAGGCCAATCTAGAGAAATATCGGCAGAATTTCTCGGTCATCTTTTCGGATTTCTACCTCTTCGAGCAACTTCTCGGCATTGAGGATGTCAACCTGGACGCCAACGCCCTGGCCTATTTGATGAAATTGCAGCTTTCGCACAAAGTCAAGGTCGAGGATGGCAAACTTTCGACCATCGATCTTTCGCAAGGACAGCGTCAACGGCTGGCCCTCCTCACAGCCTATATGGAAGATCGCCCCATCTATGTCTTCGACGAGTGGGCTGCCGGTCAGGACCCCCATTTCAAAGATATTTTCTATCGAGAATTGCTGCCAGAATTACGCCAGCGCGGCAAACTGGTGATCGTGATCAGCCATGACGATCACTATTTTGACGTAGCCGACCGTATCATCAAGCTCGACTACGGCCAGATCGACTCGGATGTGACCGTACGCACGCCAGTTGCCGACTATGTCCCGGCTTTCTGAGTCGGCGCAGCAGATCGCCATGGTCGACGGCGTATCGATCTGGCTCTGCTCGCTGGAGCGGCTGGCCGCGCAGGCAGATGCGTATGCGCCTTTCCTCAATACAGAAGAGAGAAGACGCGCCGATCGCTTTCACTGTGCGCGGGATCGCCATCGATTTGTCATTGGGCGGGCCGTCTTGCGCCTGATTCTGGGAGAAGTCGTGGGGGAGTTACCGACGCAGATTATGTTGGGGTATGGCGCGTATGGCAAGCCGTATTTGCTGAATCAGCCTGCCAGTGAGGATCTGCGCTTCAATCTGGCCCACGCCGCGGGGGTGGCGATCTACGCCGTCGCCCGCGGACGCGAGGTGGGGATCGATCTGGAGGATGTGCGGCCCTTGTCCGACGCCGCCGCCATCGCCGAGCGTTTCTTTGCCCCCGTTGAAGTCGCAGCCTTCCGTACTGTCTTGGGGACAGCGGATGAAGCCCTGGCCTTCTTCAACGCCTGGACGCGCAAAGAAGCCTTCCTCAAGGCGCTGGGCGATGGACTGGCGCGTCCGCTCGACTCGTTCGCAGTGTCGCTGTTGCCGGGGGACGAGCCGCGCTTTCTATGGATCGATGGCGATAGGGTGGCGTGCTGGCATCTTCACGCATGGCAGCCATGCCCAGGCTATGTCGCTGCGCTTGTCATGCCGACGAGACCGGCAGCCACCGCCGCAGAGGACCCACCGGCAGCGCCCGGCCCACCACCGCCATATCCTCGCCTTTGAAGCCACCCACCAACGCCAGCGCCAACAGATAGATCCCCCAGCCGGGGAGCAATGCCCACCAGACATCGACCCCCAGGCTGATCAACGTGAGCATCGCCGCGCCCATGACGACCATAGCGAGGACCGGTCGCCAGACCAGCCCCATCCACGGGATACGGCCCACATGGGTTTTGACGCTCCAATAAAAGGGGATGAGCAGGCTGAACTCGCTGAGGATCGTCACCACCGCCGCGCCGATATAATCGAAACGGGGGATAAAAATGATATTGCCGACGATGTTGAAGACCACGCCGAGGATAAAGGCTTTGGTCAGATAGCGCTGCTGGTTGACGGCGATCAGCACAAATTGGGTGACGCTGTTGACAAAGCCAATCGGGATGCTCCAGATGATCACCTGCAACGCCAGCGCCGATCCGCCGCGGTAGCTGATCTCACGCCCCAGCAATTGGACCGTATCGGGCACATTGAGGAATTCCGCGCCGCCGAGGACATAGATCAACGGCTCGGCCAGCAGGGTGATGGTCATCGCCAGCGGCAGGCTGATCATCAAGAGCAGACGTACGCTGAGGATATACGAACGCAGCAGCCCTTCACCCTCCCTCTTCGCATAGCGAGACATGAGCGGGAAGATGGCGAAGGTGAAGGTGCTGGGGATAATGTTCAATCCATCCAGATATTTGAGCGAGGCGCTGTAGAGACCCACGCTAAACGCCCCCGCCATCGGGCGCAGCAACCAGACATCGATGCGCCAGAAGATCGTCGCCAGCAGATGGTTGATCATCAAGGGGCCGCTCACGCTTAGCATCCACCGTTGCAGGCCAAAATCCCATTGCCACTGTGGTTTGAAGAGGGTGGAGCGCACGAGGGTGTAGAGCCATAGCAACTGTACCACGTTCATGAGCAGGCTCACCCAGGCCAGCCCCACGAATCCCCAGCCTAACAAGAGGACGAGCGCGCCTAGCGCTACTTTGAGCAGGGCGGTGGCGCTGCTCAACCCGGCGGGGTATTCCATCTTCTCGAAGGCGTAAAAGAGGCTGCTCAATCCGTCTGCCCAGTTGGCGAAGAGCATGGCTACAGCGAAGATGGCGATGGCCGTGATCTCCTCTGTGCTGATGCCGCCGAAGATGCGGAAGCCGCCGGTGACGAAGGCCAACACGGGCAAACTCACCAGCCAGAGCAACGTGCGCAGGGCGAGGACGTTGGTGAGATAGCGGCTGGATTGGTTTTTGTCCGCCGCCACGTCGCGGGTGAGCAGCGTCCCCAGCCCATAGCGGCTGACGATCTCAAAGAAGCCATACATGGTGATCACAAACGCGTACTTGCCCGTGCCTTCGGGGCCAAGCAGACGCACATAGAGCATGGCAAAGGCGAAATCGATGAGCTTGTTCGCCAAGTTCAGACCCATGGGTACCAGTGAATTCTTCGCCACCGTGCGCACTTCGTCCACCGTTTCGCCCGGACGGTAATAGCGTCCCCACGCCCACCAGAGCAGCAGCAGCAGACAGGTCATAAAGGCCAGGAACGAGATGTATAACCCGACTTTGAAGCTCATGGGGCTATAGACAAAGCGGACCGTCCATTGGCCCTGTTCGGGTAGGTAGACCGCGCGGAACGCGCCGTTGGCGCGATGGATCGTCAACTCGGTTTCCTGGCTTTCATCCCCGCCAAAGGGACGCAGATACGCCTTCCAGCCAGGGAAGTACGCATCGCCCAGCAGCAGCCAGCCGCGATCGCTCAGGTTAACATCCACGAAGACATCGTTGGCGGTATAGCGGCTGATGTTGGCCTCGGCGATCTGCGGGCTGGCGGGGATCAGCGCGTGATCCTCGGCGGGCGCGGTCTCCAAAAAGAGCGTGCGCCGCAGATCCGCCGTGAGCAACGGTTGCGCGTCAAGATCCGCCACCTCCGCGGCAGGGATGATGAGCGCACGCGGAAAGACTTCTCTGTTTTCATAGACTTTGATCGCGCCGTCGTCGTAGATCCTCGTCCACGTCGCTGCATTGGGGATCACATGCTCGGTGAGGACGTATTTGACGCCCAAGAGATCGAGCAGTGGATTCTCCAACACGGCATAGGGGTTGGGCCCATCGGCGTAGAGCGGCGCGATGCGGTTGTAGAGCAATTCCCCATGTTGATCCGCGATCTGGTCCATCAATTCCACATACTGGCGGGGGATAATCGAATCGTAGCCGCGGATATCCTGCCAGCCGTAGTACATCCCCACATTGGCGTTGAAGGTCTTGGCGCCGGGAATGTCGAAGGTGGTGAAGCGGAAAAGAGGGGACTGGGGATTGGGGGTTAGGGACTGGGGACCAATGCCCTCTCGTTGATTGATAAACTCGACCACTGGCGGCGCGGCGCGCAGGGGCGAGAGCGCCGGGTCGGTGGAGGGGTTGAACGTGCCGTGGACGGCGAAGAGATCCAGGGCAACGATGAGGATGGCGAGGGCGGGGAGGATGCGTGTTGCGTGTTGCGTGATGCGTGAACGATTGCCCCTTGCCCCTTGCCCCTTGCCCCTTGCCCCTTCTTCGCTTCTTCGCGCCGCCAGCATCCACGCGCCACTCAACAGGGCGAAGATCCCAAACTTGAGCAGGTTCACGCTCTGGTAGCCCCAGAACATGCGACCATCGACAAAGGCTATCCGCGCCAGATCGCTGCCATCCACAAGGCGTTGGCCCAAAGCAATAAAGGGTTCCGGTATGAAATAGCTGGCCGCAATGATCCCCAGCGCGACGATCCCTGCGACGACGAAGGCTGCGCCAAGAATGAAGAATAATGAATGAATTGAGAAGTTCCTCGCCCCAATCTTCATTCTTGTTTCTTCATTCATCCCCAAAATTCGCTCTAGCCCAATCCCCCCTAACACGGCCATGCTCAGCGTGAAGGGGAAGACCCAGCGGAAGGGGCTATGCAACTGATTCCACCCCGGCAGCCCGTAAAAGAGGAGCGCGTAGAGCGGCGTCCCAAAGGCAAAGAGCAGTGAGACAGCGGCCAGGCCGGTGAAGATCCAAGTTGGGGACTGGCGAGTGGGGACTGGGGATTGGGTAGACCCCTCCCTTCTTCTCCCCCTCCCTTCTTCTCTCCCTCTCTTCTTCCACCTCTCTGCGCTACCTGCTGCTGCCACCACCGCCACCGCCGCCAGCACCCATGTGAGGAGGCCAACGTAGTTGCCCCCTTCCACATAGTTTTTGATCCCCCAGAAGATGGTGTCGATGGGTTCGCCCAGCGCGTTGATTGTGGCCGGCTGCCAGCGTAGATTCCACAGATCGAACCAGTGGTGATGGCTGGGATTGCCGAAAATGTCGGGCAGGATGAAGGTCAGCACATGACGGCTGGGCCATGCCCATTCCAACACCTGCCGGAAGGACGCCGATCCCTCGCGGAAGTTGAGCGTCACCAATTCATAGAGCGGCGCGATCTGCACTGCGCCCGCAGCAATGCCCAACAACGCCATCACAAGCAGCCAACCTGCCAAGTTAAGAATGCGTAGTGCGTAGTGCGTAGTGCGTGAATTAACACTACCTGCCACTTGCAACTTGCTACCTGCAACCTCGTCTGCGATCTGCCGGCCGTCGTCCGCCAGCCTTTTCCAGGCGATCAACAGCCGCGTCGCCGCATAGATCCCCGCCACGAGCAGCGTATAGTAGAGGAATTCTGGATGACCGGCCAGGGCGACGAGTCCGATGATCGTCGCCCCCGCCACCACATAGGGGACAGGTCGGAACGAGCCGCTACCTTTTTCTTCCTGTTTGCGGATCACTGTTTCGAGGATCGCCAGCAGCAAGGGTAGCCATGCCGCCGCCGCGATGACCATTGTGAAAACAACGCTGACCACCATGAATCCGCTGAACTGGAAGATCACGCCGCTGAAGAGAGCAGCCAGTGGACGCAATCGTAGCGCCCGCCCCAGGATGTACATGTTGACGCCAGCGATGGCAAGTTGCAGCGCCGTGAACCAGCCATAGGCTGCCTCCATGGGCAGCACGTAAAAGAGCAGGCTGAGCGGATAGGCGACGCTGGCCTGTCCCGCTGCGAAAAAAGGGATGCCTGTGAAGACTTGTGGATTCCAGAGCGGGATCTGTCCTTGCGCCAATGTGCGGGTAATATGCAACTTCCACACAGCGTTTTCCAGTACCAGATCGCTGAGCAAATCGTTGTGGGGAACGATGCCAGGCCGCAAGCTGCGCCACGGTTCAAATGTATAGAGGTTGTCGTAGGGGAGAAGCGTGTTGCCCGTAAAAAGGACCGGGGCAAACCACAGGATCGGCAGCAAAAGCAGCGCAATCAGCGCCAGCAGATCCCCTCTGTGTGTACGAAGTCGGTGCATGGTTAGCAGTTAGCGGTTAGCAGATAGCAGTTAGCAGCTGACAGTTACGCCCTGGGTATTGGATATTGGGTATTGGCATCTGCGGCGTTCAATAGCGCGCCGACAACTGCCGATCCACAGTCCCCAGTCCCTGATCCCTGATCGCCGTTCTTCGCACCCGCCGCCGGTGTCGCCAGCGCAGTTCCCAGACGCGTAGGGCCGATTCGATCTTCACGGGGATATCCATTTTGCTCTGGCCAATGCGCCGATCCTCAAAGTGGATGGGGACTTCAATGATCCGGTAGCCGAGTTTCTCGCTCAAATAGGCCATTTCCACCTGGAAGATGTAGCCGTTACTGCGAATGTTATTTAGGCCAATATCGAGCAACGCCTCACTGCGCCAGAGTTTAAACCCTGCCGTCATATCGCGCACGCGGATATGGAGAACAAAGCGGCTGTAGAGATTGGCCCACCAACTTAGCAATTGCCGCCACCAACTCCATCCTTCGTCCAGGCTGCCGCCGGGGACGTAGCGACTGCCGATGATCACATCCGCCCCCGTCGCCAGGATCACGCCAAGCATTTGGGGAATGTAGGCCGGTGAATGGCTGAGATCAGCGTCCATCTGCACAACGAACTCAGCCCCGTCCGCCAGCGCGCGCTGCATACCGGCAACGTAAGCCGTCCCCAGACCAGCCTTGCCCGTGCGGTGGATCACGGTCATGCGTCCCTGATGTGACTGGTTGTAGCGCGCCGCCAATTCATCGGCCAACCTCCCCGTACCATCCGGTGAGTTGTCGTCAACGATCAAGACCCGTAGATTGGAAAGGGGCAACCGAAAGAGCGCATGGGTTAGCTCGGCCAGGTTATCGCTTTCGTTATAGGTCGGGATCACCACTGTGAGCGCCCGATTTCGCCATGCTGACGGTAATGTGTCGATAGTTATCTCTTTGTTCATCACATCTCTATCATCAGATATTCGTGAATACCCAATCCCAGTCCCACCCTTGCCTTTCCCACAGCGACCCGCTAAGATAGGGAGAGGTTGGTCTCTATTGTACACGGGAGCATAAGGAATGGCGAAGAATAAGGGTAAACGACACGCCGAACGTTTTGAGGCCGCTGCCGTTGGGGACGACGCCAGCGCCGAAGATTTACTCGATCTGCTCACGCCTGCGGATAGCCCGATCTTGCGCCAGATGATCGAAAGTAGCGACCTTGACCGCCGTTGGTGGGGAATCCGAGCGTTGGCCCAGGTGGGCGGCGAGGATCTGGTTCCGCTCGTGGCCGCCTATTTGGAAGATTCATCGCCAGAGATCCGCGCCGTAGTGGCCATGGCGCTGGGTGAGATCCACCGGCGCGAGGCGGCAGCCGTCAATTCACATCTTCCGCAGCTTGCTCTCTTGTTGCAAGATGACGACGCCTTGGTCCGCCAATCTGCGGCGGATGCGCTGGCCCAGTGTGGCGATGACGCCGTGGATCTGCTGGCGACAGCTTTAGAAAGCGATCGCGAAGGGGTGCGCGTGCGCGCGGCGGCCGCCCTCCACCGCATTGGATCGATGAAGGCTGCCCCGCCGCTCTATCGCCATCTCGAAGATCCCAACCCGCTGGTGCGCCATTACGCCTATGAAACGCTCGACAAATTGGGCCTGCTGGAAAATATCTTGTTGAAGCCATAGCCCCAAAATAGTTGCAAATCTCGACAAGGCTGGCTATACTTGCTCAGAATTGGCCTGGGTTCTCTACTTCTGATATGGTTATCGACCAGCGCGATTACCTGCTGACCCTCACTTTTCTCTTATGGAAATCAACTCGGATAGGTTCAATGACTGCGAATTGTATGGAAACGATAAGCGTCCTCGCGGATAAAAGACAGCCAAAGCCTTTATCTTCGCCCCGGTTTTACCTCCTGCTCTGGATTGCCCTACCGCTCTTTCTCGCCAGTGGATGTGTTGCCCAGCCGGGCAACGTCAGCGAAATCTTTCCGTTGTTGCCGGCGGCTTTTGGAGACGCGCCCCCTCCTGGCATTCAGATTTTGCTCGACGAAGAACGGGCGCGCCTCTTTGGGCTTTCGCCTGTTGAGAGCAACGTGGCTGGCGCCATCGCCATTGACGCCACCCTCAATCCGCCCAGCGTCACATCGCTGACCGATGATCCCCTGGAAGGAGAAGCGGCGGCCGAGGATACAGAATCCACTATCGATGCCGGGTCTGCTTTTACCAGCGAACGCCCCACCCTCCAGGTTGCCAACCGTAGCGTCAACGTGCGCAGTGGACCTGGATTGAACTTCCCGGTGGTGGCGGGCGCGCAGCAAGGAGCGATCTTCGAGGCAATTGGCCGCAGCGAGGATGAAGGCTGGTGGCGGATCTGCTGTGTGCGCGGCCCCAATGACGGGCCCGGTGAGGCAACCCAATTTGCCTGGATTTCGGATGTGGTGGTGACAGCCAACGAAGCGGCCAGGGAGCAGCCGATCCTGGGTCCACTCTTTCCGCAGGATCTCCAGGCCCAATGGGATGTCAACTACGCCTGTGGATCCGAGCGCTGTGAAGTGGTACGGTGTAGCGCCGTCATCTCCGCCACTGTACGCAGCGCCAGTGATCCCCGCTGGCTGGAAGTCGAGCGCAAAGTCACTTGGGATGAGGGGTGCGGTGAGAATTCGACCTGGCTGCATCAGATCGACCGCACCGATGGCGCTGAACGTTACGAAAGCACGGCTAACTTCTTCCTCTTTAACTTTTGGG
Organism: Caldilineaceae bacterium; assembly: GCA_019637695.1. Classification (GTDB taxonomy): domain Bacteria; phylum Chloroflexota; class Anaerolineae; order Caldilineales; family Caldilineaceae; genus RI-153. Next base: position 43,917 of record JAHBVG010000013.1, read on the forward strand.
CTGGAATCGAGCCTGGTCCTATCAACAGTCTCTTCTCCCTGGCCCCGGATGCCCAGGTCAAAACCTGGTGCAGCGAGGAACAGGTCCTCGATCTGGAAGAAGGTGACGGCTGGTCCGCGCGCTACAACGGCATGACCTGCCACGATGTGCGCACAGGGATGTTGGTAGCGATGAAATATACCAAACGCTGGCTCTTCACCGGAGAGTACGAAGGGGAAGCGTATGAGAACGCCTATTTCGGCGATTTTGAAGTCTATGAGGTTCGCTTGAACAACACCAATGTGGAATTGGATTTTGTGAACCCGCCGGCTCGTCCCGCTGTTGCGGATGAGTGAAAAGTGACTCGGAGATTAAGCGTTTGGGGATAGGTTGTCCAATCGCTTAATCTCCCAATCGCCCAATCTCTACATACCTCTCAGCCTCCCCAATCGGCTCAAACCCCACATCCGCCAGATATACCCGCAGCGCATCCTCGGCGCGTTCGGCGTAGCTGCCATAGCGTTTCTGCTTGTTGCGCACCCGCGTGGAGAGTTCGGGCAGCAACCCCATGTTTGCCTTCATCGGCTGGAAGTTATCCGCCTCGGCGTGGGTGATATAATAGAGCAGCGCGCCCATCATCGTCTCGCGCGGCGGCGTCAGCAGGGATCGTCCTTCGAGCCGCCGCGTCATGTTGATCCCCGCCAGCAGGCCGCCCATAGTGCTGCCCACATAGCCCTCGGTGCCGGTGATCTGCCCGGCGAAGAAGAGATCGGAGCGATCCTTGAATTGCAGCGTGGGGTGGAGCAGCGTCGGGCTGTTGATGAAGGTATTGCGGTGCATCTGCCCCAGCCGCACAAACTCGGCGTTCTCCAGCCCTGGGATCATTTTGAGGATCTCGGCCTGCGCGCCCCACTTGATGTTGGTCTGAAAACCGACCATGTTGTAGAGCGTCCCTGCCACGTTGTCCTGGCGCAGTTGCACCACAGCATAGGGACGGCGACCTGTGCGCGGATCGGTCAGCCCCACCGGGCGCATGGGTCCATAGGCCAGCGAATCTATCCCCCGGCTGGCGAGGACCTCAATGGGCATACAGCCCTCAAAATAGCGCTCTAGTTCAGCGTCCGCCCCGCTCAATTCGAGCTTCGGCGCGGCCACCACCGCGTTGACGAACGCTTCGTACTCTTCCTTGTTCAGCGGGCAATTGATGTAATCGCCCTCCTCCGGCCCTGCGCCCGAATCCCGATCCCAACGGCTCTGGCGGAAGGCTACCTCCATGTTGATGCTGTCCGCGGTGACGATGGGGGCCATGGCATCGTAGAAATAGAGATAGCGCCCCGTTAGCGTCTGCACCTCTGCGGTCAGCGCCGGGCTGGTCAGCGGCCCTGTCGCCAGGATCGTCGGCCCGTCGGGGATGGCAATCACCTCGTCGCGGATCAGTTCAATATTCGGGTGGCTGCTGATCTTTTCCGTTACATCATCGGCGAATTCCTCGCGGCCTACGGCCAAAGCCTGACCGGCGGGTAAGGCGTGCTTGAAGGCTGTGCGGATGATCATGCTGCCCATCGCCATCATCTCGTTCTTGAGGATGCCCAAGGCGCGGTCGGGCAGGGTGCTGCCCATGCTGTTGCTACAGACCAACTCGGCCAGCCGATCCGTGATGTGGGCGGGCGTCTCCCGTTTGGGGCGCATTTCGTATAGTTTAACTAAATGGCCGCGTTCGGCGATCTGCCAGGCTGCCTCTGTGCCCGCCAATCCACCGCCGACAATTGTCACCGTTTTTTCCAACATAACTGCCTCCCAAAATGATCTGAATGGTCAGAGTGTCGTCCATTCTAAACGGATTTCACGTCAAGAGGCAAAAGAAAGCGGAAAAAGGATTCAACACAGAGAACATCGCTGCGTTAAATTGTTCCTCTTTGCGTTAAATTCCTCGTTTTGCCCGACGGATGGAACTATGGCATAGTCATCTTATGTTAACTCTTTGCGGTGATTGTTTTGTGAGGAACTGGCATTGATGAAACGGCGGACAACTCTTTTTCTCTCGTTTGTGAGCATCCTATTGGTGATGGGGAGCATCCACTATGGTGGTCCCGAAGGGGTGCTGCTGCGCATTGAGCGGGAGATTGCACGCTATCGTCCCCATCCTCAATTTGTGCCGACCCCGCTTGCGACTACGCGTACTGCGGCCCTCCTCCCCACATGGACGCCGACGCCATCCTCAACATGGACAGCTACACCGACGGTGACGCCATCCCCGCCCCAATCAACTGTGGAGCAGGTGTCGGTTGTCGTATCGACTGCCACGGCTACATTCACCTCCACCCCGCTCCCCACGGCAACGGCGACGGTCATTGCCCGGCCTGTGCAGCCATCTGTGGCGTTGACCGGCTTCCGCCACGAATGGCAAACGTGGAACAATTGTGGACCGGCGACGCTCGCCATGGCCTTGAGCTACTTTGGCAGCACACTCAACCAGGCCAACATTGCCGATGTGCTGCGCCCCAACCGCGAGGACAAAAACGTTAGCCCCCATGAACTGGCAGGGTTTGCGCGTAGCCAGGGCTATCAAGCGATGACGGGCGTCAACGGTACACCCGACTTGCTGCGGCTTTTCCTCAGCAATGGACTGCCGGTGATCATCGAAACGTGGCACATCCCTGAGCCGGACAACGGCATGGGCCACTACCGATTGCTCACCGGTTATGACGAAGCCAACCAACGCTGGATCGGCCACGATTCCTATGATCGCGCCAACCCCGTCAACCCGAATGGTCCCTACCAGGGCATCTATCTGCCTTACACCGAGACCGGCGAACTGTGGGATGTCTTCAACCGGGTTTTTGTGGTCATCTATACGGAAGCTGAAAGACCCATCGTCGAAAGCATCCTCGGCGAACGTATGGACGAAACCATCATGTGGCAGCAGGCGCTGGTCCACAGCCGGATTGAGGTGCAAATCGAGCCGGAAAACGCTTTTGCCTGGTTCAATTTGGGCAGCAATCTAGTTGCGCTGGGGCAATATGAGGAGGCCGCCATCGCCTACGATCAGGCGCGGCGATTGGGGCTCCCCTGGCGTATGCTCTGGTATCAGTTTGGTCCCTTTGAGGCGTACCATGCCGTTGGCCGCTATGAGGAGGTTATCTCCCTGGTAGACGCCACCCTGCGCCGCGTCGAGGATGTGGAAGAACTCCACTATTGGAAGGGCCAGGCCTTGCTTGCCCACGGGGATAGGAACGGCGCCCGCCGATCCTTTGCCCGCGCCGCCCAACTCAACGTCAACTATGTGGACGCGATGCGCGCCCTGGCGGATCTTTCGCCGTAGGATGGCCGCAGACGGCGGACAGCAGACCGCAGAGGACTGTCGCACGTCGAGCAAGCGGGAGCAATCCTATTTGTGTAGCGATTTACGCCGGGCTGTACCAGTGGTCTGGCAGATCAAATTTGTCGAGTAGGGGCGCTGCTTGCTGCGCCTGATCTGCTCCAGGCACAGCAAGCAGCGCCCCTACTGAACATCTGACAAAATAACTTTGGTAGACCATTAGCCTCGACCATTTCCATCGAAGCATATCTGACGCGACAGTAGGGTGGTCACAAGCGCCAGGAAATCAATCAGATTTCCTGGCGCTTTTTCTGCATTATTATCCCTGTGGCTTGATGTTCTGATTCAGCCGGAAAGTGTTATCGGGATCGTACTTCTGCTTGATCTGCGCCAGTTTTGCATACTTCCCAGCGAAGGCATTCACCATCATTTGGTCGCCTTCTTCTTGCAACCCGGCAAAATTAAGATAGCGGCTGCCATCGCTGAACGGCTGTGTCGCAGCCAACATCTCACGCACCCAGGCCATATTGACGTCGTCGTCTGCTGCGTCTTCCCAATTGGCTTCGGCGTTGAGCAGAAAGGAGACATGCCGCCCGTGAAAGGCTGTGTCCTCTTCCGCCACACGCCGCACGGCCCCGCCGATATGCCAGATGTCAGTTGTGTTGAGGAGGGAAGGCTGCTGGGTTGCATGGTCCGCGATCAGGGCAATTACCTCGTCGTCCATACGCGTTAAGTTGAGTGACTTCCAATAGTAGCGCAGCTTATATTTAGGATAATCGGCGTCGAAGAAGGTCTGCACCATCTGGTAGCTCATTACGTCGCTGGCATCTAGCAATGGTTCGGCAAAGTCGCGCAGAGGCTGCATGACCTGCCGCCCCTCCTCCGGATCGCCTGAATATAGACCGGCTAACAGGACAAAAGGACGTCCCCACACTGCCTGTGGGAAATGCTCTGCGCCTGATGGGAAGACGCCGCAGACAGCGAGCAAACTCTCTTCATCTGAGGCGCTTTCACAGTAGTCGCGGAAATAGCGCAAAACACCTTCCATATCAACGCCATCGTGGAAGACCGCTGTCATCCACACCTCCGGCCCTACAGGGTGCAATTGGTAGGTGAACGTGGTAACAATACCGAAGTTGCCGCCGCCACCGCGGATCGCCCAGAAGAGATCTGGATTGTCGCTTTCACTGGCGTGGAGTAAACGCCCATCGGCGGTAACTACCTCGGCGGCCAATAGATTGTCACACGAGAGGCCATGCTTGTTGCGCAACCAGCCGAGGCCGCCGCCCAGCGTCAGTCCGGCAATGCCTGTGTCCGAAACGACGCCGCCTGGCGTTGCCAGTCCATAGGGCTGGGTCGCCGCATCCACCATGCCCCAGGTGGCCCCACCGCCGGCGCGTACAGTGCGTGCGGTCACATCAACGTCAACCATGTTCATGGGTGAAAGATCGATCACCAGCCCGTCTTCGCAGGTCCCGTGCCCCGCCACGTTATGACCACCCCCACGCACTGCCAAAGGCAGATCATAACGACGAGCAAAGGCCAACGCAGCCATTACGTCTTGCGGGGTGGCGCAGCGCACGATCAGCGCCGGATAGCGGTCGATCATGCCATTCCAAACCCGCCGCGCCAGGTCATAGGCTTCATCTTCAGGGCGGATCAGTTCACCTTGCAGTTGCGCTGCCAACGTCTGTATCGCCTCCTGACCAAATCGAATCTGTTTACCTTCCGTTGTCGCCAACATCGCATGTTCCTTTTTGATTCGCTAATTTCTACCTCACGATGGGCATACTCTATCGCATCGGCCGGCATTTTTGACCTGACGAAAGTTAGGATTGAGGGTTGGTTGGGGTTGGGTGATCAGGCGAGGTTAAGTTGGCGGGCGCGGATCAGGGCTTGGGCGCGGTTGCCGACGCCCAACTTGCCATAGATCTGGCCTGTGTACCACTTGACAGTACCCAGCGAGAGGATCAGGGTATTGGCGATCTCCTGGTTGCTCAGGCCCTGAGCAAGGTGCTGCAATACTATCATTTCCCGTTCGGTCAACGGCTCGATCAGCGCCGCATTTGGGTTGGCGGCAGACAGATCTTCCTTCTTATCAGTTGGGTGTACGATGGACAAAGTCTGTAGTTGGGCGGCAATCGCCTTGACCGCCTCGGCCTTGCCCTCTGCTAACTGCGCCAACGGTGCGGCTGGTGAGATCTGGATCTGGCGCAGCAGATCTTCAACCCAGGGATGCAGTCTGCGCAGCAACGCTCCATAGCCGATCTCGGCGGCAATGGACAACGCCTGGGCCAGCCGTTCTCTCCCCACATCGAACTGGTTCTGGCGCACTGCTGTTATCCCCAATCCGGCCAGCGCCATCGCCAATCCGCCGCGGTCGCCGATCTCCTGGTAGAGTTGAAAGCTGTGGTTGAAACTCTGCACCGCGGCGGCGAGATTCTGCTGGCGCAGATAGACCTCGCCCAGGTGGTTTAGCGCCAGCCCCATCCCTTCTGGATCGTTGAAGCGGGTACGGAGCGCATAGCTCTCCTCAAAATAAGCGCGGGCCGATGTCGGGTCATCTTGGCGCAGGGCGACGCTGCCCAACTGGATGAGCAGATAGGCGCGTACCCAGAACTCCCCTTCTGCCTTACACAGCGCCACCCCTTCCTGGGCGTAGCGGGCGGCAGTCTCAAGATCGTCCAATTCCAGCGCCGCGTTAGCCAGCCCATAACAGGCATACTGCTGATTGCAAAGATGCTGATGTACCACGCTCTCTTTGTACACCGTTAGGTAACAGCGCAAAGCTTCATGATAGTCGCCGCGGATAGAGGCGAGCATGCCGAACGCAATCTGTGGGTGAGTACCGATCCCCGGCAGTGGCAGGTGGTTGCGTCGATTCAACCAACTTTGGGCCTGGCCGGCATGATAGGCAGCTTTGCTGATCCGTCCCAGGCGCACGTTGAACCAGACAAGTTCCAGGTGGAAGAGGGAGATGAATCTGTCATTGTCGTCAGAGTCCGCTGTCTGGGTAAGCACTGCGATCCCATCCTCAAGCATACGAACCGGTTCCTGATAGCGGCCACGAAATTGAAAATAGTTGCTGAGGATGTGCCCCATTTTCTGAAGGGACGCGCCATTTTGCGTCTGGACGGCGTAGCGCCAGGCAACGCGGATATTATCCAGATCTGCCTGAATCTGATCCAACGTCTCAAATTGCGCTCCGCCAATCAGACCATCCGCTGCGGAAAGTACAAAGTCAGCAAAGTAGTCGCAGTGGCGCTGATGGATCGCCGTCGCTGCGGCTGGGTTGGCCGCCAGCCGATCCAGTGCGAATTGGTGTATCAATGCGTGCAGGTGGTAGCGGCGATTGGGATGCCAGCGTAACAGCGACTTGTCCACTAGCGCCGAGAGCATCTCTAGCGAGGCGCCAGCCACCTGCATGGCTGCCTGCCGTGTAAAGCTGCCATGAAAAATCGCCAGACGGCCAAACAACTCCTGTTCTGCGCGGCTCATCAACTGCCAGGAGTGTTCAAAAACTGCACGCATGCTCCGGTGCGGCGCTGGCGTCTGCCGCAGCCGTGTGGTTAGAAAGTCGATGTTCTGCTGGATTTCATCGGCAATTTCAACGCAGCGCAACACTTTCACCCACGCCACAGCCAAGTCAAGCGCTAAGGGGAGCCCTTCTACCTGCTCGCAGATGCGCACCACTCCCTCTGCTTCCTCCGCTAGTGAAAAATCCGGGCGTAACCGCCGAGCGCGCTGTGTAAAGAAGGCAACCGCGCCGTATGCTTCCAGATCGTCCACCTGATGGTTGTTGGGATAGGCCATCCCCGCCAATGGATAGAGCCATTCGGCCTCCATGTTAAGCGCCTCCCGCGAAGTCACCAGCAATTTCAGATCCGGCGTAGCGAAGAGCAGATCAGAGAGCGCCGTCGCGCCCGCCAACAGGTGTTCCATATTGTCCAGAACCAGAAGCATCTTTTTCTGTCGCAATAAGTTGGCCCATTGCTGAGATAGAGATTGGGCGACGTTGAAGTGAAGCTGAAGAGAGTCGGCAATGGCGATTTCCAGCAGATCTGGGGAGTGGACGGTGTGTAAATCTACGAAGAAAACGCCGTGGGTGAAAAGATCAGTCAGGCGCACGGCGCATTCCACAGCCAGCCGCGTCTTGCCCACGCCGCCTGGCCCTACCAACGTCAACAGACGGCAGGTTGGGTCTTGCAGACGCCGGGTGATTTCTTCGATTTCAGTCTGCCGGCCCATGAAAGGCGTTGTCTGTACTGGCAAAGTCGAGGACATTCTCCTATTATCGGCTAACATCCCCCTATGTCAAGCGAATGATCGTCAAATCGTCAAAGGGTGCATTTCAATTTGAGGCAGGCCAAGTGCCGGGGACTTTTGAGACTGCATCTTCTCTTTGGTCGCACGTCCTTTGGGAAGTCCCCGGCACTTTTGCCCCCAGCGTGAACTGCACCCATCGTCAATCTGCCTGTCCACCTGACCAGGGAAGGTCGATCATCCGTCGTAGAGCAAGATACATCTTCATATCGAAGACAGGCCGCGGCGACAGGAGTAGAGTGTTGGCAGACATACTCACCCCTCCCCAGCCCTCCCCGTCCGCAGGGAGGGAGCAGTTGATCCTCAAGGAGATTTAGCATGACACAGCAAACGCTGGCCGAACCTGTAAATCAACTTCCCCGCGCCCGTGCGCCGCGCCGGTGGGGACGCGTCGCATCAGTCCTGCTCTGGCTTGCCGGCGCTCTCATCGTCCTCACCGCTTTTTACCTGTGGGCGATCTTCCCGTGGATGGCGCGCTGGGGCGCTACGGACGCCGAAGTAAGGGCGAGCTATCCTGGCGATGATCTGGTGGCGAATGCAGGATTCATCACCACCCGCGCCGTCACTGTGCGGGCGACGCCAGCGCAGATCTACCCCTGGCTCGTGCAGCTGGGCGTGGATCGGGGCGGCATGTACAGCCTGCTTTGGGTGGAAAACTTGATGGGGCTGCATGTCAAAAACACCGACCGCATCCACGAAGAGTGGCAGAACTTGCAGGTGGGCGATCTCGTGCGTTTCACCCCAGAAGATTACTTCCTCAATCCCGGCCCGAGCCTGTGGGTAAAACAGATGGAGAAAGATCACGCCCTTGTCTTCTGCTTTGGCATGGAGACCGAGATGCCCGATCGCTGCACTGACACCTGGCAATTCGTCCTCACGCCCCAAGCTGATGGGACAACGCGCCTGATTCTGCGCAGTCAGAGCGCCGCCGGTGAAGGCATGAGTGCTTCCGCGGGCAAAATCTTCCAGGGGTTGACCTTCATCATGGAACGGGCGATGTTGTTGAACATTCGAGAACGCGCTGAACAGCTAGCGTTGGCGTCGAGGTAACAGCGTTTTGTGTTTGCACCTGGCTGTTCTGTGATTCCGATAGAAGTGTCAACTTCAACTCTTGGGTAAAGACGAATGATGAAGGCGACAATCGCACAACAACAGCCAGACATGGCGACAAGTAGCAACACGTTGATTTCCTTTGGACCGCTGTTGGCGGCTGGGCTGCTCACCTGGAAGGAGAGCGGGCGGAACGGTCTGCGTCAACTCATCCGCCATATGTTTCAGTGGCGTGTTTCACCCATTTGGTGGCTGGCGGCGATCTCACCGCTGTTGGTCTACGTGTTAACCATGATCGTGCTTTGGGTGATCCAAGGGCAACCTATGGACGTTCGATCTTTGGGGCAGCTCAACTTCTTATCCAACCTGGGGTTGGCGGCATTGCCCTTTTGAGTGCTGACCTCTGGTATCGGTGAGGAGACTGGCTGGCGTGGGTACGCATTGCCCCGTTTGCAGCAAGGGCGCAGCCCCCTTTCGGATACCGTCGTCCTCTGGATCTTCTGGGGTCTCTGGCATCTGCCTCTCTTCTTCTACACGCATGAGCTTTCCGTCCTGCCCATGTTTCTGGTGGGACGGTTTGCTGGTGCCGTTGTCTTTACCTGGCTTACCAACAGCACTGGCGGCACTATTTTGATCGTCGCTGTCTGGCATGGATTGTTCAACTTCACTATCGCCTGTGAGACGTGCGGCAGCGGCGTCGGTGCTGCTGCTGTGAGTATGATGGTGGATTCCTCTGGGCGGTGATCTTGATATGGATATACCGTCGGCAACCTACACACAAGGAGCGTACAACATGAATAAGGTCTTCTACCTCGTGAGCAGAACACGTCTCGAAATCCGTTTGCTTGTTTCACTTTCCGTACTCTTGCTTCTATCTGCCTGCCAGGCGCTGCCTGCGGGGGTATTCTCCCAACCCGCGCCCACGCCGTCGCCGGAGATCTTTATTTCTTTGGAACAAGCTGGCGCAGGGCCGAGTATTCGTGGACAGGTGCTGTGGGGATCGCAGCCGGTGTCTGGGGCTGTTGTCGAGCTGCGTGACGGCCCCTGGGCATTGGAGAGCGCGCCCGTATTGCGCCAGACAACCGCTGACGCCAGCGGCGTCTTTACGATCACCGCTGCGCCCATCGGGGAATATGGGCTGGCGGCGCGCTGGCCCGATGGCGGCGCTAACATGGCTGCTGTCACGCCGGTGCAGATCGCAGCGGGCGCGGATCTCACCGATATCACCGTGTGGCTGGCGAAGGAGATTGGTCTGATCGAACCCGCATCTGGCGCAGTGGTAGAGGATGCGCCAACGCTGCGCTGGCAACCGTTGGAAGGAGTGGGCCTCTATCGAGTCATGGTCATCGACGTCGGCACCACGGAACTTCTGGCGGACGAACAGATCGAAGAGACAGAATTTGCTGTGACGAGCGCGCTCATGCCCGGACGCACCTATCAGTGGTTGGCGCAGGGGCTGGACGAAGGTGGAATGCTGCTCGGCGAAGTAGACAGCACCTTCACCGTTGCAGGCAAGGACTCAGCCACAGATGGCTCGCTGCATATTTCTCTGGATACCGGTAGTATCGCCTCCGACTTTGAAACGGAGATGATCGCTGCCGTCTCTGCCAATGGTGACGTTCCTTACTGGGTGGTGTTGCCTGCCTATACGCTCGTCACGCTGCAAGGGTATCCCATTGCGGATCACCTTATGCAGCCGCAGATCTTCATCTACCCCGTCGAGGAGTTGACCGAGATCAACGAAGGCGCGGGGCAGATCGTAGCGTCCTTAAAGACGCTCCTGCAATCGCCCCAGGAGATCCAGACCCTGCCCTTCCTGCCGTTGTACAACGCCGGCCAGATGATGCACACGCATCTTCAGTACCTGGACTTCCAAAACGGCCAGGGGCTGCGCTATCTGACTCAGTTTAGCCAGGCTGTGGTGCCCATCAACAACTATGAGTTGATCTACACCTACCAGGGGTTGACGAGCGATGGGAAATACTACGTGGCGGCGGTTCTGCCGGTCAATCATCCCAGCCTGCCCGCAGATGTACAGATCACCGGCAATGAGCCGCCCGAATTGACAAGCGACTTTGACGCCTATCTTGCCAATGTGGTCGCTGCCCTGAACCCAGAGGCGGCGAGTTCCTTTACGCCGGACTTGACGCAGTTGGATGCCATGATGAGTTCTCTCGAAGTTCATTAGTGTACTGCCAAACGGAATTTGTCAGATAAGGGCTGGCAGAGATGCGCGCCCTTACTGGGCGTACACGGGGATACACCCTTACAGACCATCCGGCGTCTATCAAGACGCCAAACGTGAGAAGGCCCGGCGCTAAGCTTTGCGTTAAATTTCACCCCTCTGCGCCTCTGCCTCTGCGCGCCTTTGCGTTAAATCTTCCCCTACTTCCCGTCCGGTTGCTCTGGCAAAAAGCCCTACCGCGGGGAGCAGCAGCAACGCGCTCATGGTCAGCGCCGCCCGCAGGGACCAATTCCCCACGGCCCCCACCACAGGGCCGCCGGCGACCTGACCGATGGCGTCTGCCTGGCCGTACATGGAGAAGACAGTAGCGCGCACGTTGGCGTCGCTGCCAATGTGCTGGTTCACCCAGGCGTTGAAGACAGGCCCAATCAACCCACGCGTGATCCCGACCACCAGCAGCGCCGCAATCGCCAGGATCAGGCTGGGCGAGAGCGCGAAGATGAGGATCGAGGCCACGAGCAGCGCCGTGAAGCCGGTCAGCGCCCACGAAATTGCGCGGTCATCTTCCATGTTCAGCCGTTTGCGCACCACTTCCGTGACCCCGGCATAGAGCAGCCGCCCGATCACGCCGAGGACGCCAAACCAGACCACAGTCTCAAAGGTACGGCCAAAGAGGGTGGGGAAGACGAAATTGTTGATCAAATGTGCGCTGTTGAGCCGGTCAAAGCCCTCGCTGAACATCCCCATTACCACGCCCACGGCCATCAATTTCACCAACAGCGGACGCCCGCGTACTGTCCTCACGCCCTGGCGGAAGGTCCCTGTGAGATGTCGCCAGGTGCTGCGTTCGGTGCGCGGCGTCGGTTTGAAGCCCATCTCAGGCATGATCAAGGCTATCACCACACCGAGGACGAAGATGAGCGCGCCGCCCACCCAGACGGGCGCAGCCACGCCGAAAATCGATCCCAGCAGCATACTGGCGCCGATCCCCGCGATGCCTGTGATATTCCCCACCTGCGCTGCACGTAAAAAGGCGCGTCCGGCCTCTTTCTCGCCGATCTCATCTGAGATCCACGCCTCAGTTGCGCCGCTGGTGAAGGTGGCCCCGATCCCCCAGAAGATCTGCGCCGCCAGCACTGCCGCAAAAAGCGGAATGCTCCCCTCGACGAAGAAACCAATGCCGATCAGCAGCAACCCAACGATGATCGAGAGGCGACGGCTGTAGACATCCGCCACAATGCCGGTGGGGATCTCAAACGAAAAGTAGACGATCTCCAGCAGCGTTCCCACCAGCACCAATTGCAGCGGGGACAGCCCCACCACCGTGATCTGGTAGATCATACTCGCCGTAAAGATCATTGAAAAGAGCAGCGACTGCGCCCCTTCCAAGAATAGATAGACTTTGTAAGCATCGAATCTGCGCAACATTGTTTCCTCTCTAATAGGGACTGGGGATCGGGGACTGGGACGTCCGTCGTCGGTCATCCGTCGCCCTCTTCTCGGCGCATCGCCTCTTCGCCTCCCACTAAACCACATCCACCCCGCCCACGGGTGACACTCTGGCCGCGGATGGTGTTACAAAAAGTGCCACACCAAATGTTACAATGGACCTATGCTGCCCAACGAACTGAATCACACCGAATTCATCGTCTCTTTTGGGGAATGGCTGCGCCGTCGCCGTGAATCATTGCGGTTGACGCGTCGTGAGCTAGCGGACCGCGCCGGCTGCTCAGTCTCCACACTGCGCAAAATCGAGGATGACGAGCGGCGTCCGTCGTCATCGGTGGCGGAGAGCCTGGCGCGGGCGCTGACTATCGTCCCCGCCCAGCAGACCCGCTTTGTGGAAGCCGCACGCGGCCAGCGCCGCGTCGAGGATCTGGGCGCGCCGGAACCGTCCCCTGCGCCGGACGCCTCGCCCGCGCCGAATTTGCCCGCGCCCTCCACCGCGTTGGTGGGACGAAGCGCGGAGATCGCCAACATCCTGAATTTGCTGCGCCAGCCAACCTGCCGCCTGATCACCATCACCGGGCCAGGAGGCATGGGCAAGACACGCCTCGCCCTCTCAGTGGCTGCGCAGGCGGCTGCGCTCTACCCCGACGGTCTTTTCTTCGCGCCGCTGGCCGCACTTGCGGAGACCGCGTTTGTTGCGCCTACCCTCGCCCAGATCCTGGGTTTGGCGGACGGCGCAGGCCAGGATCGACGCACCCAACTGATCGCCGCCCTCCAAGATCGCCGCTGCCTCATCATCCTCGACAACCTTGAACACCTGCCCGATGTCGCTGATCTGGTTGCGGATCTCCTGCGCAACGCGCCGCTGCTCACGATCCTGGCGACCTCGCGCACGCGGCTTCAATTGTTGGGAGAATGGAGCGTCGAGGTGGCTGGTCTGCCGCTGCCGCCTGCGGATCATGTGGAACTGCCCATGCTTCTCAGCTATGACGCGCCGCGCCTCTTTGTCGAAGCGGCGCGGCGCGCCCATTCGAGCTTTACCCTGGCGGATAGCGATGCAGCCGCCATCGTCCACATCTGCCGCCTTGTCGAAGGGATGCCGCTGGCCCTAGAACTGGCCGCAGCCTGGGTTGCCATCCTCTCCCCGGCGCAGATTGCTGAGGAGATCCGGCGTAGCCTTGATTTTTTGGCCGCGCCGCTGCGCGATCTGCCTCCGCGCCATCGCAGCCTGCGCGTCGTCTTTGACCATTCCTGGCAGTTGCTGGGCGACGAAGAACGCGCCATCCTGCGCCGCCTTTCCATCTTCCACGGAACGTTCACGCGTGAGACGGCGGAGGCTGTGGCCGGGGCCACTCTACCCCTCCTCGCCAGCTTGATCGCGGCATCCTTGCTGCGTCGCTCCACTGGAGATCGCTACGATCTCCACGAACTCGTGCGACAGTATGCTGCCGAACAACTTACCGCCGAAGAAGTCGACGTTCTCGGCGTCCGTTTGGTTGATTTCTGCTTGGGCATGGCCGAAGCAGCCGCACCCCGCCTCACCGGTCCGGATCAGGCGAGGTGGCTGGATCATCTGCAAGTTGAGATCGATCTGCTGCGCGCTGCGCTGCGATATACCCTGAATTCAGGCGAACTTGAGCGTGGATTGCGGCTGACGCTGGCGCTTGCCCGCTTCTGGCAGGTGCGCGGTTATACGGCGGAAGGGTATGGTTGGCTGGCCGATCTGCTGGCGGCGACCGGGGATGGACTTCCTTCCCGCTTGGTCGCCAAGTCTTATCTGACGGCAGGGAGGCTCGCCCATCAAGCGGTGGATCGGGAGACTGCACACGAGTGGTATCTTCGTTCATTTGAGCAGTTCCGCTGCCAGGGGGATGCTGCGGGCGAAGCGTCAGCACTCTTAGGATTGGGCGACGTCACCCTCGATCACAGCCAGGCGCGGGATCTCTACCAACGCGCGCTCGATCTGGCGCAGCAGGCATCGGATGTGATCGGGGTGGCCGATGCGCTTTTCTCTCTGGCTAGTCTGGCTTCGGGGCGGGGCGATTATGCCGAGGCCGACGAACTCTATGACGAGGCGCTGATCCGCTTTCGGCAACTGGGCGATCCTCTGGCCGAATCGTCCACACTGCGCGCTATGGCTATCGGCGCTTTTCGGCTGGGGATACTAGACCGCGCCGAGGCGATTTACCAGCAGGCGCTCTCCATCTATCAGACGTTAGGGACGCCGCAGGGGATCAGCGTCTCGCTCAACGATCTTGGCGATGTGGCGCTGGCCCAGGGCGATTCCAGTGCAGCCACCGATCTCTATCGTCAAAGTCTGCGCCACGCCTGGCAGGTCCACTATCACTATCTCGTCGCCTGGGGATTGGAGAGCCTGGCCCAGTGTGCGGCCACGAGCAGCGACGGGGATCGCGCCGTCCGCCTCTCTGCGCGTGCGGATCGCCTCTTCACCGCCATTGGCGCACGTCTCCGCCCCGACGACCGCCAGGATCGCGAGGATCGACTGGCGCGCCTGCGCAACGAGCTTGGCCCATCCAACTTTGACGCGCTCTGGTCGCAAGGCGCTGCTCTCTCTTTAGAAGAAGCGTACCGCTACGCTATGGGGGAAGATGAGGCATGAGGCGTGATTCGTGTTGCGTAGTGCGTGGCGCGTAAACGATTGTCACTTGCAGCCGGCAATCACTTTTGCCTTTGCCGCTGGCCGCAGCGGTTGGACTGCTCTTTCTGCCCTAACTGCTACTTGCTATCAGCTACCTGCTATCTCATGCGTAAGATCATTCACATCGATCTCGATGCTTTTTTCTGCGCCGTTGAAGAAGGACGCAACCCGGCGCTGCGCGGCGTCCCCTTTGCCGTCGGGGGACGGCCCGAATCGCGCGGCGTGGTGGCGTCGTGTTCCTATGCGGCGCGGCGCTACGGCATCCATTCGGCCATGCCCATGAGCCAGGCAGTCAAACGCTGCCCATCGTTGGTCATCGTCCCTGCGAACCATCGTATTTATGACGAAGTCTCGCAGCAGGTGATGGCGATCCTCCACGATCTAAGCGAACGCGTGGAACAGATTTCCATTGACGAAGCCTTCCTCGACGTTAGCGCTCGCCCCGAATCCGCGCCCGATCTGGCCGCTCAACTGCAAGCGCGCATCTGCCGTGAACGGGGGCTGCCCTGTTCGCTGGGTGTGGCGACCAACAAACTCGTCGCCAAGATCGCCACCGATGTGGGCAAAGCTGCCGTCCACAGCGGCGATTACCCCAACGCCATTCAGATCGTGCCGCCGGGCGAAGAGCGGATCTTCCTCGATCCGCTGCCCACACGGGCGTTGTGGGGCGTCGGCCCCAAGACGGCGGAAAAGCTGGCCGAACTGGGCATCCACACCATCGGCGACATTGCCCGATCCGCGCCGGGGTTGTTGGAGAGCCGCTTTGGCAAAAATGGCCGCGATCTCGTTATCCGCGCCCAGGGGATCGACCCTCGTGAGGTCGAAACCGACTGCGAGACCAAGTCCATCAGCCAGGAGACCACCTTCGCCGTGGACGTGCGCGACGACGCTCATCTGCGCCGCACCGTCCACGAACAGGCCGAGGAGGTGGGCCGTCGTCTGCGCCGCGAACGGTTGGCCGGCGTCACCATCAAACTCAAACTGCGTTGGTCCGATTTCACCACCCTCACCCGCCAGACCACCCTCGATCATCCCACCGACCGCGCCGACGAGATCGGGCGCGTGGCTGAACATCTGCTCGCCGAACACCATCCGCCGGGCCGAGACGTCCGCCTCATCGGCGTGGCTGTCAGCGGATTGGGGCCTTCCGTGCGTCAGATGACCCTCTTCGATCTGCCCTCGCCCAAGGAAGAAAAACTCGACGAGATCGTGCGCTCCCTACGTAAGCGTTTTGGGGATGACGCGGTGCGACGCGGTAGTGAGTTGGAGTGAGGATGACAGACGACCGATCGCAGACCACCGACAACCGACGACAAATTTCTCCCTCTAATCTCTCTGATACCAAACACAAGAAACCTTACGATTTCGTATGGGATTATCTGGTACGCTCCTGATAGGAAGGTGAAATGACTAAAACAGAGGGGAGAGGTGATCATGGATGCTGAATTGATTAAAATTGTCTATGCGGCGGTGCGCGAGCGCTGGGAAGAGGACGAGACTCCATTCGACGGCCATTTCGTCCATGATCTGCTCGACGACGCCGGTATCCAGGTTTCCCGTACACAGATGGATCAACCCTGGTCCTATTTGGAGGATTTGGGCGCCATCGAAATCGGAGATCATGACGATGACGGCGCGCCTTTCATCGAATCCGTTGACACAGAATGGTCCGCGCCGCATACGAATGTGACGAGAATTTGAGAGTTCTCGCGTCTTGCTACCTGGCCTGCGCCCAATCCACCGTGTAGACAGCGTCCACGGAGACCGGCAGCGGAAGGGTGCGACCGTCCTGGCCATTGGGGCGAATGAGATAGAGTTCGCTTTGCAGCCATGAGGTATAGGCAATCCACTGGCCGTCAGGCGACCAGACCGGCTCCCATGCGGACGGTTCGCCCTGTGTCAATTGACATTGATTGCTGCCGTCGGCGGCCATAATATAGAGATGGTAGACGTTTGTCATGGCGCGGTTGCTGTTTCGGTTTGAGGCGAAGACGATCCAACGGCCATCGGGCGACCAGGCCGGGTTGATGTCGTCGGCGGCGTGACGGGTGAGGCGGCGCGAATTCGAGCCGTCGCTGTCCATCACATGGATGTCCCTGGCCCCGTTGCGATAGGACGCATAGACGATCTGCCGTCCGTCCGGTGAGAGGCGGGGATCGCTATCCATGCCTTTGGAGGCGGTCAGTTGGCGGCGTCCGCTCGACGGCAGCGTTCGGTTGTCGTCGGTTTTGATGAAGAAAAGCTCGCCGGCTTTTTCGTCGGAAATCCCTTCAAAGAGCAGATGCGTGCCATCGGGCGACCAGGAAATATCGCCCACATGGGTTTGGTCTGCGAGTAGCGCCGGGCCGACATTGCCCTGCAAATCCGCAAAGTGCAGGGTGGATAGCTTTGTCTGCCAATGCTGCGCAGCGAAGGCCAACTGCATCCCATCCGTTGACCAGGACGGCTCGCGTCCGCGGTACGATTTATCCAACTGGAAAATCAGTTCTCCGCCGGGCGTCACTGCGAGGACAGTGTATGCTTCGATCTCGCTTCCTGCTGGTACTTTGACCCCCAGCGCCAACGGTCCATTTTGCTTGCCGGTCGCTGCGATCTCAGGTAATCCTTCACAGCGGCTGACGTAATCCGTCTGCACCCAGTTGACCGCCAAGACGCCGCCCCCAATCAAGCCAGCCAGCACAAGGATCACCAGCGTGCTGATCCCCATCCCCTTGATTGTGGGCGAGAGCGTTGTTCTCCGCAACCCGGCCACAACCATGCTGCCGATAAAGAAGACGATCACGCCAGCCGCGTAGAGCAGCATCGCGCCGACGGTCAACGGGACGATGCCAATCGATGTCCAGCCGACCACCATGAGGATGGTGTAGAGCGTTCCGCAGAGGCCGTCGGGCATGGATGCGCCGCTCATCGCGCAGCCGAGAAACTCGCCCATCAACCCCGCGCCAAGCATGATCAGGAAGGGCAGCGCCACCACAAAGAGAAGAACGAGAAGAATCTTGAGATTGAGAAAAACGCCACGTTTCATGCAGCTTCACACCTTATTGGACGGGTCTGGGCGCGCCAGCGATGAGGAAACCAAGCACAGCGCCGACAATCGCAAAGAGCGGCACCATCAAAAGGACGACGAAGTAGCCGCGCGCACCTTCAAAGCTTGTCACGCCGATGGAGGCGGCGATGGCGTCGCCCAGCGGGAGCCCCAACGCGCCGCCAATCAGAAGCCCCAACACCCCGCCGAGCAATCGCCGCGGTAATTGGATCCCTTTCAGGCTGGGAAAGATGGCGTTGAGGATCAGAATGAACGCCCAGGCATGGACCAGGCTACGGACTAATCCCAGGCCGGCGGCCACTGTGTATAGTTCCCTCTCGCCCTGCATGACGACCCTGTTCAAAATCCACTGACTGGCAAGGCTGAGGATGATGGCGTCCGTCACAAGGATCAGAATGGCCCAGGTCAGCCGGTTCGATGCCTGCGGAAATTGTTGGCGATAGCTATGCGCTGTCATCAGCCCTACGGCGTAGACAATTAGCATGGGCAACTGAGTGATCAGCAGGGAGACAAGGTTGGAAAACCCATTGTTCATCGAAACTTCCTTCGGGTGTGATGATGTCGATGAGCAAAGCGTACAAGCCAGGCGTCCGAGGAGCGTCCGAAATGCGTCCGCGGGGAGGAGAGTAGAGATTAGAGATTGGAGATTGGAGATTGAGTTGATTTTCTGAAACTGCCCAATCACTTGACAAATGAGGTTGAGCGATTGGGCAATTTCAGAAACAAATTACCCCGTTTGATCCGCCAGCCGGGCGCGGGTGCGGCGTCGCCATTTCAGCCCCGGCGCGGAATAGCGGACTTGATCGGCGATGGCTCTGAGGAGATAACCCGACAGCGGTTTTTCGCCGAAGAAGTGGGCGCGATAGTCGCCGTCGCCCATGAAGCCCGTGCCCGAATTGAGCAAATTGGGGCGCAGTTTGTTGTCGGGCAAAAAGCGCTTGCCGTCGAGCAGATCGCGGAAGGTAGAGGGCATCCACTTGAAGGTGGCGAAAATGGCTTTGATCGCGGCCATTGTCTGATCCACGTCGGTTTCGTCTTCGGGATCGACGGCATCGATCAACACGTCGATCTTTTCTTGAAGGGCGAAGAACGGGGGGAAGCCGCCGCCCGCCAGCCGGTGCGGACGCATGAGATCGAGATATTCCTCGCGGGTGCGGGCGCGCAGACGATTGGTCACCAACCGCAGATATTCCAGATAAGCCCCCAACAGCCAGAGTACAGCATAGACCCGCCAGAGTTTGAAATTGCTCCACGCCTTGAAGGAACTGGCCGCCAGCCGGTCGTGCATACCAATGTAGCCCAGCGTCATCTCTTCGAGCGGGGCAAAAGCTGCCGCCGAATAATCGTCCGTCTGCTTTGCCTTAAGCAGCAGATCGGCGATCCAAAAGATGCTCATGTGGGTGACGTACAAGCCCTTCGAATAGAGCGGATCGATGAAACCGGCGGCATGGGCGAGCAGGGCGAAGCGATCCCCGACAATGTGATGGGCGGAGTATTGCAATCGATCCACGCGCTGCCAGTCGCGCACCGGCTGCGCGTGTTCCAACTGGGCGCGGATGTCGGGGAACTGCTCGATGAACGCGTAAAACTCCGCTTCGGGCGTCAGATCAGCGCGCTGTGGATAGATCCTCGGATCGAGTTGCAGCCCCACGCTACACAGCGGATTGGTCGCCGCCGGGTGGTTGTTGAAGGGGATGATCCAGAGCCAGCCGCCTTTAAAGACATGGTGCAGTGTCCCCTGCGAGAAGGGATAGGGGAAGCCGTACTCATCGCGGCTGGGGCCAACGCGGTTGAAGCAGGGCACGTCGATCATGTGGGTGAAGATCGTGCGCGAGTGGGTGAGCAGATCACGGTGACGCCACTCGAATTTGTTGGCCAACAACGAACGCATCCCCCCGGCGTCGATCACATATTGGGCGCGAACCTTTGCGCCTTTGTTGGTGATGGCTGTAACGCCGCTGTCGTCGATCTCGATCTCCTGGATTTGCGTCGCTTGCAGCACCGTCGCCCCATATGAGATGGCAATCGACGTGAGCAGATAATCTGAATCCTGGCGGTTGATGTGGATCTCGTGGCCGTAGGGCAGCCGCGGGATCACGGCTTGCAGGCTGCGCGTCACATCCTGTTTTTGACCCTGCGTGTGGTGGACAAAGCTGAAATGGCGTTTGACCCCGTGCGACGTGCCAATGTAGCTGTAGAAATTCTCCGAGCTGAAATAGGCCAGTTCGGGCACGTCGTAAAATTCGGCCAGGGCGCGCATGGCCTCGGATGTCTCCAAAATCATCGATTCGCCAATCGTAAAGCGCGGATGGACGCCGCCTTCGAAGACGATCACCGACAATCCTTGCCGGGCCAGCACTGCCGCCAATGTCGATCCGCCGATCCCCGACCCGATGATCGCCACGTCGTAGATCTTGTCTGCCTCTGCCATCGACTGCCTCCTGAATTTAGAATTTAAGATCACAGCCCGACTATCCCATCGGCTGCGCTTGTGCTATAGTGCCTTTCACCGCTGCGGGACCGCAACACTGTCGGAGACATTCGATCACTTATCGATGACGGAAGCACTATGAAGAAGACCAAAACGTCGGGATTTGGTGTGGGGAAGCGCGAGTCGCACGATTCCTCGGAATTCTATAGCAGAACGCTCTACGATGGAATTTCCGCGCAACCCGCAAGTGTGGGCGAGATGGCGAAAATCGTCGTGCCCGCGCCGGGGGAGTGGGCGGATCGCATCTACAACGGATCATCCGTCGACATGAGCCAGATCCCCGATAACAGCGTGGCGCTGGCCTTCACCTCGCCGCCCTACAATGTGGGGAAGAATTACGAGGGCGACCTGAGCCTTGCAGAGTATTTTGCCCTCATCGGCGATGTGGGGCGCGAGGTCTATCGGGTGCTGCGTCCGGGCGGGCGCTATGTGATCAACATCGCCAATTTGGGGCGCAAGCCCTACATTCCACTCCATGCTTACTTTTATCAGATCCATCTGGGGTTGGATTTTTTGCCCATGGGCGAGATCATCTGGCAGAAGGCGAGTGGGGCCAGCGGCAATTGCGCCTGGGGCAGTTGGATGAGCGCCAAAGCGCCGCGGCTGCGCGATCTCCACGAATATCTGCTCGTCTTTGCCAAACAGGCATTCACGCGCCCCGACCGCGGGGAATCGGATATTGGCCGCGATGAGTTTATGGAATCAACCCTCTCGATCTGGCAGATCCCCGCCGAGTCGGCCAAACGGACCGGCCACCCTGCCCCCTTTCCCGTGGCGTTGGCGGCGCGGGTGATCCATCTCTATTCCTACGTGGAGGATGTCATCCTCGATCCCTTTGCCGGGTCGGGCACAACCTGTGTGGCGGCGGCGCAGTTGCAGCGTCGTTACGTCGGCTATGAACTCGCTCCTGAGTATTGCGCTTTGGCGGAAGCGCGCATCCGCGCTGAGGGCAAAGACTAACCCTCGGCCAGAAAATCCAGCGGCACCTGATCCGCTTTGCTGCCCACGCGGAACACACCGCCATGCACCCGGATGATCAACGGTTTGGTCCTATTTTTGGCGCGCAGATTGATTTACGGTGATCCGCCCATCACTCACCATAGGATGAGCGTTTCTCAAACAGTTGCAATTGGGTAAAAGGGGCGTCTGCATTTTCTGGGGACAGCATCGATAAAACCTCGCTCTTGCCAAGCGTAGTTGCTAATTTGAGCAAGTCGAGCCGTTTGAGCAGTCGCACGGTCACAGGGCGTTTGTCTTCCCAAAAGACCAGCGATTGCAGAAACGCCTGCGCTGGGACGGAGTTGAGCATTTCTACCAACAACCTTGCATCGTCCTCGGTGGAGCAGGGCAGAAAGTAGCATGTATCGTCGAAGACGACAGGTTTCCCCTCAAGGGGGCCGATGGCTCGGAAGTGCAGGCTTTTGTAAAGCCCGGCAATGGCAACCTTCCACGGCGCAAAGGAGTAGTCGCCCACACCAAAGACCGAAAATCGTGGACGATTGCGGTAGATCGAGCTTTTGCGTCGATCAAGGATATCGGCGTGGCCGAGCAGATAACGCCAGGTGAGCGGCGCCTCTATGCGGATCGAAGCGGTCTCGGCTCCCACACTCTGCTGTGTCACCAGCATCCAGCGCCGCGGCGATGTGGTGTTTTTGCCCGCCAGATCAGAACTCTTCAACATCGGATAGAGATAGCTCTCTTCCAGCGGCCAGCGTTCACCAAGCCCGTTGACATAGCCAGAATCGCTGCGGGTCAACTCCATCACAGTTGCCGCGTCATGTTTGATCCCAGAGCGCCACTGACAAGCGGAAGTGTCATTTTCTGATGTTTTCAAGTGCCGCCAGCGATCATATCCTTCGATATCGCTGATGAGCATCCCGTCTCGATAGCCGATGTGCGCACTGAGGGCATCGCTCTCAAGGCTATCGAAGATGGTACAAGATCGGTTGCTGCTTTGTTCTCCGCCCTCATAGAGCAGCAAACATGCATCCACACCAGCGCCAAATTCGGCCTGAGCGTTAATCTTGAAGATCCGGCTGCGGCCAACGGGTCCGCTTTGTTGCCAGGTTTGCAATAGCACCTTCCTGGCCACAGCGGTTTTGCAGAGCATCGCCAGCGTACCCTGTTTTTGCGCTACCCACTCAAACATGCGCAGCAACATCCACTCGGAGATGTCGAAATTGCTGGCCCCGGTGATCGCCTCGATCCCGGCTCGATCTTGAGCATTTCGTTTTTCGGGTAAGTTGCCGCTCTGTAGCGTCGCCAAGGCTGAGTTAGTTACCCAAGGTGGGTTGCCCAACAGCAGCACAGGGTTCGGAAGATCTGCCAACTGCGCGGACCAGTTGTGGGTAAAAAAATCAGCAACCGTCAGCGTCACATCGGCTGTTTCTGTGGGGGAAGTCTGTTGAGCCAGCGTTTGGGCGGCCTGAGAAATGTAGGCCGGGTTGATGTCCGCGCCGACCAAACGTGTCGCCGTGGGGAAGGAACGACGCGCGCTCACCAAAAATGCGCCAACTCCACAGGTCGGTTCCACCACAGATCGGGGATGGACGCCGAGCCTCTGCAACAGGGCACACACTCTATCCGCCAACCCTTGTGGCGTCTGGAAATCGCCGAATTCGGTTCTGACAGCATCTTTGGGAGCCATTAGACGATCCTGGTAATGCCTGCGACGTTGCCTGCTTCTTGAATGACACGCTGGTACTGCAACCGCCATTGTAGTGCATTGGAGATGGTAAGATACCCCACTTCCGGTGGATTGGCCAAGATCTCTTCTGCCAACTGGGTTGCGCCGACTTCATCAACAGGCAAGAATCGCTCCAACAAAAACGCAGTCAGATCATCGGCGTTTGCACTGTTCTCCAACAGCCTGAGAATTCCCGTGGTTGTTTGAAAGTCAGCAGTTCTGGCTTCATCAACGAAGATCGTATGCAGGATCTGTAACCGACCCGTTTGGGAAGAGGGATCATCAGCCTTGTCGTAGACGAAGACCAGCAAAGCGTAACCCAGGCCGTAGATTTTCTGCCGCGCGGATCGAAATGGACACGAGGATTGTGGTTGCCGAATCGAAGTGACCTTTATATCCACGTTGAGCGAAGGGAAGTCGATCCCACGGGCGACATTTCCCAGATCATACACATATCGATCCTGAAGGAAAGCCCGAAATCGATGCTCTACATGAGTTCCGATGGCTTTGCCGTCAGTGACGCCATAGAGTGAAGATTCTGCGCTCGAAGAGATCTCAAGCGCAAACGCGGCGGCTTCTTGCCATAATTGATCCACGGTCAACTGGGTTTTCAAGGGTGCTGGCCTCTCTGTCGGATAAATTAAAGACCCGCCGGGTTCCAGAAAACCTGGCAGGTCTCAAGCATAGACGGTTAGATTCTCATTGCCAAGTCGCTGTGACCTGAGAGGAGAAACTTCAGATCCACCCCATCTTGTGGAAGTTGTCCGCCAGCAGGACGAGCGCCAGCGCAATGACGAAGAGGGCGAAGGCTTTGCGCAGATACTCCGGGTGGACGAGTCTGGCCAGCCGCGCGCCGGTCAGCGCGCCGGTGAGACCGGCGGCAACGAAGACGGTTACGACTTGCAGATCGATGGCCGGGTCGTGGAGATGGCCCAGGAAACCGGCCAGGCTGTTCATGGCGATGACCACCAGCGAGGTGCCGATGGCCTGGCGAATGGGCAACCCGACCAGCATCACCAGCGCCGGGACGATCAGAAAGCCGCCGCCCACGCCCAGAAAACCGGTCAAGATCCCCACGCCGAGACCGCTGGCTACGGTGACTAACCAGCCGCGGCCATGTCCGTCCTCGTTGGAGGGCTGCGGCCTGAATACCATGAAGAGACCGACAATCAGCATCAACAGGGCAAAGAGGATCATCAAAGTCGTGGGCTGTAGCAGCGCGGACCAGCCCGCCGCCAGATAGGCCGCCGCCATGCCGCTGCCGCCGAAGATCAGCGCCACCCGCCAATTGAGCGTTCCCTGGGATCGGTGCATAAACGCACCCATCATGCTGTTGGCGCCCACGATCATCAGCGACGCCGTCACCGCGGCCTGCGGCGTCTGCCCGACCACATAGACCAGCGCCGGTACGGTCAGGATCGAGCCGCCGCCGCCGAGCAACCCCAGCGACAGGCCGATGCCAAAACCGAGCAAGAGATTGATGAGGAGTTGCTCAATCATAGGAGGAGAATTTCTGGCCTTTCTATTGGTATCCGTACGGGTTGAGATAGTGCGTAGTCCGTGAACCAGCAACGCACTACGCACTATCTCACGCCATCACCAGTTCGAGCAGGCCGCTTTCGGTGGGCAGGAACTTGGACCAGCACTCGGTGCCCTCGTTCAGCGCCATCACATTCTCGAACCCGGCGGCCTGGAGCAGGCTGGCCGCAATCTGGGATCGGTAGCCAGTGGCGCAGTGGGTGATGATCGGGGTCTCTTGGGGCAGTGTGTCGATGGCATCGGCCAGATAGCCCAACGGGATGTGCCGCGCGCCAACAATGTGTCGCTCCGCATATTCCGACTTGCCGCGCACGTCCACGAGGATTAGCCCATTCTGCGGCAGCCGTTTGGCCAGTTCTTTGGCGGTGATCACTGGCAGCGCCTGGGTGCGATGGGTCAGCACTTCGGGGCTGAAGTAGCCGGGTACATAGTCGATGCCGATGGAGCGCAGATCCTTGAGGATGGCGCTCTCGGTGTCAACATCGGGCAGCAGCACGTAGACGGGCCGTTCGTAATCCACCAGCCAACCCATGAAGGTGACAAAGCCGCTGTTGTCCGCGGGGACGTTGATGGTCCCCTGCGCGTGGGTGGACGCAAACTGGCCGCGGTTGCGCAGATCGAAGACTTGGCCGCCGTCCTCGATGACAGCGTCGAGCGTGGCGCGGTCGAAGTTGACCGGCGTGGGCAACGCGCTGATCAGCGCTGGCCCCAACTTGTTGACCTTCTTCATCTGTGCGAAATACTTGGGCGGTTCGGGCTGACCGTCGAGCAGCCAGCGCACAAACGCATCTTCCTCCGCAAATTGGAAAGCCGGGTTGAAGAGCTTTTCGTAGCCCAGCGTCGTCGATGGGATGGCACCCAACGCCTTGCCGCAAGCGCTCCCCGCGCCGTGGCCTGGCCAAATTTGCAGATAGTCGGGCAGGTCCTTGAAGCGCCGCACCGTCTGGAATTGCTGGCGTGCGCCCACTTCTTTGGTTCCCTTGTAACCGGCGGCCTCTTCGAGCAGATCCGGGCGACCCACATCGCCCACAAAGAGGAAGTCGCCCGTGAAGACGCCCATCGGCTTGTCGGCCCCGGCGGTGTCCGTGATCAGAAAAGAGATGTGTTCGGGGGTGTGGCCGGGGGTGTGCAGCACATCCACGCGGATGTTGCCCACCATCCAGCTATCGCCATCGCGCACGAGGATGGCCCTGGCGCTGTCGGCATAGGCGTACTTCCAATGGGCGTCGCCCATATCGCTTAAATAGAGGGCGGCGCCGGTGGCTGCGGCCAGTTCACGGCTGCCGCTGACAAAATCAGCGTGGATGTGAGTCTCGGTGACATGGGTGATGCGCAGTCCCTCTTTTTCCGCGGCGCGCAGATAGGGGGTGATGTGACGCGCCGGGTCCACCACCAACGCCTCACCGGTCGCCACACAACCGACCAAATAACTGGCCTGGGCTAATTTCTCATCGTAAAAATATCGAAGTAACATCCTCTCTCTCCTTTTCTATTATCGGGTGATGGGCAGACCGTGGCGCGCCCAGTCGATGATACCGCCCAAATCGTAGACTTCCGTGTATCCCGCCTGCGTGAGGACATTCACCGCGAACGAACTACGATTGCCGCTGCGACAGTAGACGATCACTGGCTTGTCTTTGGGGATGCGCTTGAGCTTCTGATCCAATTCCTGCAAGCTGATGTTGATCGCTCCGGGGATATAGCCTTCGCGGAATTCCTCGGCGGTGCGTACATCTACCAGCGTGTGGGGCGCGGCGGCTTCCATATAGCGGCTCTTATAATCAGCCGGCGACACCAACGAATGACCGACGGCAGATCCACCGAACAAGCGATTCAGAAAAGACATAGCGACTCCTGGGGTGTGAACGGATTTAGGCAGAGATTAGAGATTGGAGATTAGAGATTGGAGCGAGTTTCTAAAATCTCTAATCTCCAATCTCCAATCTCTTAGATTGTCACCACTTTACACCCGTCCCCGCTTGCGCTGCGCCCCCGACTTGCTTATGATTGGTATAAGTGTGAACTTATGTTAAACCTCTACAAGCTTGAGATCTTCGCCATCGTTGTCGAGACAGGCAGCTTCAGCGCTGCGGCTGACCGCCTGTTGATGACCCAACCCGCCGTCAGCCAGCACATCCAGGATTTGGAAGCCAGCCTGGGGACGCGACTCTTTGCGCGCGGACGCCGCGGCGTCGTCCTCACCTCGGCGGGCGAGACGTTGCACGACTACACGCGGTCTATCCTGCGTATGGTGGCCGAGGCCGAAAACGCCGTCACCGATGTGCAGCACCTCGCCAGCGGACAGGTCTCCGTGGCCGCTACGCCGGGCGTCAGCGTTTATCGCCTTCCCGAATGGATTCAGGGGTTCCGCGCCCAATATCCCAACCTCACGGTATCGGTGCAGACGAGCATCACCCCGCAGATCGTGGCGGACCTACGCGGTGGGCGCATCGATCTGGGATTGATCGAAGGCGAGTTGGATGGGTTGGATTGGCCGCAACTGGGCGTGATCGAATTGGAGACCGATGAGCAATTTGTGATCGTAGGGCCGAAGCATCCCTGGTGGGATTGGGATGGCGTCAAATGTGAGGATCTGAACGATCAGCTTTTCGTCATGCGCCAGCGCAACAGCCAGACGCGCATCTGGCTCGACGCGCGCCTGGCCTCGGCTGAGATCAATGTGAAGGTCGCCGCCGAGTTCGACAATGTGGAATCGATCAAGCGCGCCGTGGCGCAGGGGATGGGCATCACCATCCTGCCCTGGTATGCGGTGCAAAGTGAACAGGAGATCGGCCTCCTGCGCGCGTTGCCCGTGGAAGGCGGTCGGCTCCAGCGCAAACTCAAACTGATCTGGAACAAAGGGCGCATCTTCTCACCCGTCACCCGCACCTTCCTGCGCTTTCTGGGCCAATCCCTGCCACCGCTGGCGCAGATGCAGATCTGATGCGATGCGAGTAACGGATTTAGGATCGTTGACTTATACAGCAAACTTGTCATTTCTCCAGTAAGTGCGACAATAGGAAAGAACGGTTTCAACGCGCCGCGCCCCACCCGGGGGCGGCTATCCTCAGAAAGGACTCTCCCATGCGTGTACTCGTCACTGGCGGCAGCGGACGCGCCGGCCGCCCCACGGTTCAAGAACTGGCCGACGCCGGCCATGAGGTTATCAACGCCGACCGCGTTCGCCCATCCCAATCACTCCCCGGCAGTTTCATTCAGATCGATTTGACCGACGCCGGCGAAGTCTATGATCTCTTTGCCCAAGCCCGGCCCGAAGGGGTCTGTCATCTGGCCGCCAACCCGTCGCCCAGCGGGTATTCGCGGCAGGGGACTTTCCAAAACAATGTGATGAGTACCTACAACATGATGCAGGCTGCCGGCGATTTCGGCATCAAACGCTTCATCTACGCCAGCAGCGAGATGGCGACGGGCTGGCTCACCACCGAGGATCTGCCATCTCGTTTCCCCTTCAACGAGGAAGACCGTGTGGACACCCCCAACGCCTATGCCCTCAGCAAGTACATGGGCGAGGTCATCGCCAACTCCATGGTGCTGCGCTATCCGTCGATGGCGATCTGTAGCCTGCGCATCAACAATGTGATCCCCGCCGATGAATATCACCGGCTGGAACAGCGACGGCGCAACTTCCCCGATGAGGGCAGCGGCAACTTCTGGAGCTACATCGACGCCCGCGACGTGGCCGGAGCCTTCCGCGCTGCGTTGGAAGGGGAGAGCAGCGGCCACGAGGTCTTCCTCATCGCCGCCGCCGATACCTGTATCACCGTTCCCATTCAAGAGGCGGTGGCGACGCGTTACGGTCCTGGGGCCAACTTCGCCCCCGGCCACGCACCCCACCAATCGGTCTTCGATTGTAGCAAGATCAAGCGCTTCTTCGGTTGGGAAGCGAAATATAGCTGGCGCACACAGGGCATGAGGACTGCATAAAAGATGATAAGGCGATTGATGATCGACGATTGATGATTGGGGCGATATGGTCTGTCGTCTGCGGTCAGCCGTCTGCGGTCGTTACCCCACATTAAAAGAAAGGACTGACCATGCTTTATCCACAACAGAATGAAGTGCGGAATTTATTCGATCTTTCCGGCATTTGGGACTTTCAAATCGATCCCCATGGGGCTGGGGAGGCTGCCGGTTGGAGCGGGGGACTGCCCGACGCCCAGCCCATTGCCGTCCCCGGCAGTTGGAATGAACAGTATGGCGATCTGCGCGATTATTTGGGCCTGGCCTGGTATGCGCGCTCGTTCTGCATCCCCGCGGCGTGGCAGGGATCGCGCGTGCGCCTGCGCGTCGGCTCGGCGGTCTACCGCGCCGAGGTCTGGATCAACGGCCACAAGGTGGGCGATCACGATGGCGGCCACCTGCCCTTCGAGTTTGATATCACCGATCACCTGCGCTGGGATCACGAGAACCATCTCGCCATCAGCGTGGAAAACGAACTCAAGCCGACGCGGGTGCCGCCGGGCAATGTGGGCGGCGGCGCCTTCGCCCTCATGGGCAGCTATCCGGCGGCGAGCTATGACTTCTTCCCCTACGCCGGGATTCACCGCCCCGTCTACCTTTACAGCGTTCCGCAACAGCACATCGAGGATGTCACCGTCACCACCGAAATCGACGGGTCTACCGGTCAGGTGCGCGTCGTCGTGGCACAGAGCGGAAGCGGCGGGTCGTGCCACCTTCATCTCAAGGACGATGCTTCCTCATTGGAAACGGCTGTGGAATTTGATGGCAGCCGCGCCGAGGCGATCCTCGACGTGGCGAATGCGCGGCTCTGGTCGCCGGCCGATCCCCATCTCTACCAACTCACCGTCAGCCTGATCGACGATGGTCTACACGTGGATCGCTACCGCCTCGACATCGGTATCCGCACGGTCGCCGTGAAGGGCGATCACATCCTGCTCAACGGGGAACCGATCTTCCTCAAGGGCTTTGGTCGCCATGAGGATTTCGCCGTCAGCGGACGCGGTCTCAACCTGCCCTTGATGGTCAAAGATTACGGCCTGCTCAAGTGGATCGGCGCCAATTCCTATCGCACGTCGCACTATCCCTACTCTGAGGAAGAGATGCGCATGGCCGACCGCGAGGGTATCCTCATCATCGACGAAAGCCCGGCGGTGGGGCTCTTCTTCGAGAGCAGCGACGACGACATCGCCACCCGGCTCGACCTGTGCAAGACGCAGATGCGCGAGTTGATCCGCCGCGACAAGAACCATCCCAGTGTGATCATGTGGAGCGTCGCCAACGAGCCATTTCCCCCCGACATGATGCGCCGCTTCGCTTCCCACGAGCCGCTGCCTGTCGATCCCAAGACCACCCGCTTCTTTGAGGAGTTGATCAGACTCACCCGCGACCTCGATCCCAGCCGATTGGTGACGCTGGTGGGCATCCACGGCACGCCCAACGATTGGCATGCGCTCACCGATGTGGTCTGCATCAACCGCTACTATGGATGGTACAGCCAGGGTGGTCAACTCGATCAGGGACTCGCCCTGCTTACCCGTGAACTCGACGCCCTGCATTCCGCGCTGGGCAAGCCAGTAATGATCTGCGAATTCGGCGCGGATACGATCCCCGGCGCGCACGCCGAACCCGCCGAACTGTGGAGCGAAGAATATCAGGTCCTCATGCTCGAAGGTTATCTCGACGCCGCCGACGCTCGTCCTTTTATGGCAGGGATGCACATCTGGAACTTTGCCGACTTCAAAACCGGTCAGGGCAACCGTCGCGTCGGCGGCTACAACTACAAAGGCGTCTTTACCCGCGACCGTCGCCCGAAGATGGCGGCGCACATGTTGAAGAAACGGTGGAATGCGTGATTCGTGTTACGTGTTGCGTGTGTAGAGACCTATCGCTTCATTGGAGAAAGTCTTGTTCAAGTGTAGTGCGTATACCGGGTTGCGCTCTATGCACTACACTTGAAACACATTTGTTCCAAACCACGGATTCGCAAACTTTACCCACGCAACACGTAACACGAATCACGCACTACATTTGGTCACGGCGGCGAGAGCGATTTCGTTCTTTCTCGCCTTCTCTAGCAGTTGATAATATGCCTCTGCCTTCGCCGGGTCATCGCGAGTCAGATAGCGCAGGAAGAAATTGGTGTCAACGAAGAGGGTCATGGTTGGCTCGTCTTCACCGCACGATCGGCGCGTTCTTCGCGTGCGCTTGCGCGAATCGAGGAAAAGTCCTCAGGTTGGGTCAGCGGCGGCACTGAACCATAGGCATCCGCCAAACTCATGGGCAAGGGCGCAAGTTCCACTTTGCCATCGACAATGCGGAAGAGCAGTTTGTCCTGCGCCTTGAGACCCAACGCACGCCGAATCTCAACGGGCACGGTAACTTGCCCCTTGCTCGTCACTGTGCTGACATATTCATGCGATCCGTTCATCGTTCCCGTCCTGTATGCTATGCGACTAGATAGGTGAATATAATAGAGAAGCCATTTGAACATCATACAATTTGGTACGGGTGCTGCTTGCCGCACCCAGCGGACGTAGCAAGCGGACGCTGCGTCCGCCAGCGCCCCTACGATTGTACGAACTCTATCTGTTTTCTCTATAAATTCCCATGAAAGGATGATCTCCCATGTTAATTCAATATAACCCCCTTGACGTGGAGATCGCCTTGCACCAGGCGGAACCGCGATGGCCGCCCTTCCCCCCAGGATCGGATCGGGCGGCGTGGAACGCGGTGCGCGCCCGCCTGGGCCAGGACGCGGTGGACCGCGCCATCCGTAACGCCGAGGAAGCGGCGCAGGAGCCGATCCCCTTTTTGCCGGCCACGCTCTATTTGGAATTCAAACGCAACGGGCGGCGTGAGGGCTACGAGAATCCACGCTTTCAGCGCAGTCTCTTGCTGTCGCAATTGGTGGTAGCCGAATGTTTGGAGTATAAAGGCCGCTTCCTCGATGCCATCCTCAACCTGGCCTGGGCCATCTGCGAGGAGAGCAGTTGGGCCTACCCGGCCCATCAAAGCGATCTAACCGACATCGGGCGCCCGTACATCGACCTGGGCGCGGCCACCACCGGGCTGGAACTGGCCGAATTGGACGCGCTGCTGGGCGACGCGCTCGATCCATTGCTGGGCAAGCGCATCCACGATGAGGTGGATCGGCGGCTGCTCACCCCCTATTTGGAACGCCACGACTTTTGGTGGCTGCACAACACCCGTCTGCGCACGGTCAACAATTGGACGGCGGTCTGCAACGCCGGTGTGGTGGGCGCAGCCTGCTACCTCGAAAAAGATCCGGCGCGGCTGGCCGAGATCATGGCACGGGCGGCGCGTTCGCTCGACGATTATCTCGTCACCTTTGACGCCGACGGCGGATCGACCGAGGGGCCGGGCTATTGGGGATACGGCTTCGGCCACTATGTGATCCTGGCCCAGTTGGTGGAAGCGCGCAGCGGCGGCTTGATCGACTTCTTCGCGCCGGAGATTGTGCGCAAAGTGGCGCGCTTCCCGGCGGCAATGACCATGAGTCCGGGGCGCTATGTCAACTTCTCCGACTGCGACGCCGAGGTGATCCTGGAACGGTCGCTGCTGGCCTTTCTGGCCGGGCGGCTCGATCTGCCCGAACTGGCCGGGCTGGCGCAGACCCAACCCGCCGACAGCGCCCGCGATGTGCTGCAATGGGAGATCCGTAAGCTCTTCTGGCAATTGCCCGCGGATGCGCCCGCCTTTGCCCCGTCCGCTCACGAATGGTACGCGGGCATGATGTGGATGATCGCCCGCTACGATCCCGCCGATCCCAATGGATTGGTGCTGGCGGCCAAGGGGGGCCATAACGACGAGATGCACAACCAGAACGACGTGGGCAACTTTATCGTCCACTTCAAACAGGAGTCGGTGATCCCCGATGTGGGGCGCGGACGCTACACCAAAGCCTATTTTGGGCCGGAACGCTACGAACATTTCGTCAACTCGTCGCTGGGCCACTCCGTCCCCGTCCCCAATGGCGCGTTGCAGATCCCCGGCGCGCACGCTGCCGCGCTCCTTGTCGATCACCGCGCCGACGAAACCGCGGACACGTTGATCGTCGAGTTGGCCGGCGCGTATCCACCCGAAGCAGCATTGGAGAGTCTGCAACGCCGCGTCACCCTGCACCGAGAAGCGCCTCACGGCTGGGTCGAAGTCGAGGATCGCTTCCGCTTTGCCGACCAACCCGCCCCCTTCGAGAGCGCGCTCACCGTCTTTGGCCGCGTCGAAGAAGGCTTCGATGCCCTCGTCATCCACGGGGATCGGGGCAATTTGCGCGTTGGCTACGACGCCGAAACCGTGGAGGCGCGCGTCGATCTGCACACCGAGATCGACATGCCCTACGGTCCGCGCGACGTGCGGCGCATTGTCTTCACCGTCCGCGAACCGGCGCAGGAAGGGGCCGTGCGGCTGGAGATTGAGCCGGTGGGAACGTAAGGAGTAACGAGTAATGAGTAAGGCTGTGTCGAGCATCTGGTTCCAAGGTATGGATGTCTGCTCGTCGACAAGATCTACTCATTATTCCTCACTCATTACCAATTTCCAACCAACATAACAACGTCAGGACACGACTATGCCCACAATCATCGACACCCACTGCCATATCGGCCTGCACAAGTACGAACCGCTGGAGGTGTTGCGCTTTCACATGGCGCGCAGCGGTGTGGATCAGGCTGTCTTCATCCAATACATGGGGAACGTGGACAACCAATATCTGCTCGATGCGATGACCGCGTATCCGGGGCAGTTCGCCGCCGCCATGCTCGTGGACGCGGACGACGACGGCAGCCAGGTCCGTGCTTGGGCCGAGCGGGGGATCAACGGAATCCGTCTGCCCGCCAACTTCCGCGGCACGGGCAGCGATCCCCTGGCGCATTGGCGCACGGCGGCGCAACTCGATCTGGTGGTCAGCGCGCCGTCTACCCCGCAATCATTGCTGGGCGAGGCGTTTGCCGAAATTTTGCAGCGCTTCCCCAATCTACAGATCGTGATCGAGCATCTGGGTGGGGTCAAACCCGGCATGGACGAGACGACTTTCCGCCCGATCCAGAGGTTGGCGCAGCACGAGAATTTGACCATCAAAGTGCCCGGCTTTGGGGAATTCTGCAACCTGCCCTATCCTTTCCAAAATGTGCCGCCCTTTGCCGACTGGGTATTGGAGGCGTTCGGTCCGCAGCGGATGATGTGGGGCAGCGATTGGCCGCCGGTCAGCAGCCGTGAAGGATATGATAGCTCACTGCGCTTTCCACAGCGCCATTTCGCCCATCTCAGCGAAGACGAGCGCGCGTGGATCTTCGGCAAGACCGCGCAGAAGATTTGGGGATTGGGGACTGGGGATTGGTGACTAAGGATTGGGGCAGAGGCAGACCGGATCCCCAGTCACCGATCCCTGAATCTGCCCCATCAGGCACATGAAGCGGCAACTATGCTATAATTCCCCCATTCTATGCGGATCATACTGTGGAGTAGGCCATGCCAAACTATCCGGTGACAATCAACGTACCCGAAAACGTCTATAGCCAGATCCAAAGCGCTGCCAAACGCTCGCGACGTTCGGTTGATCAGGTTTTGGAAGAAGCCGTGATTGCTGTCGCCCCCATTCTTGAGAGCGGGTCCGATCAATTGAAGTCAGCGCTTGCTCAGTTGGCTTACTTGAATGATGCAACACTCTGGCAGATTGCACGTAGCAATCTTTCTCAAACGCAGAAAGAACGGCTAGAGGAACTCCACTACAAACAGCAAAGCGCAGGGCTATCACCAGATGAAAAAGAGGAAGAACAAGCCTTGCTGGCTTTCTACCGAGAAACACAGCTTGTAAGAGTACAGGCCATTGCTTTGCTGAAACAACGAAATTACGATGTCTCAGATCCGAGCCAATTTCACCCGCTGGTTTAGTGAATCACCTTGAGCAGGCCATATATCTCTCAAACCATCCGCGATAGCGTGGCTGAACATTTTCAGTATCGGTGCGCATACTGCCAGACATCGCAGCGGATTATCGGTCCATTGCTGGAGATCGATCACATTGTTCCGGTTACTCACGGTGGACGATCTCAGGAGGATAACCTGGCCCTTGCCTGTCCAATGTGTAATGGTCACAAGTCTGACCTCACCGAAGCCATTGATCCCCAGACAGGACTATCGGTTCGATTGTTCGATCCTCGACGTCAGAGATGGTCTGATCACTTTAGTTGGGATGAAAATGGTACAGTCGTTGCCGGGCTGACATCGACCGGTCGTGCAAACGTCAAGACATTGCCGATGAATCATCCCGATATCATCACAGTACGCCAGCTTTGGGTCTCGGTTGGCTGGCATCCTCCTAAAAGTTAATTGATCTTCACCCCATTCATCAAAATAGAGGTAGACCATGAATGATATTCTCTATTCCTCTTTGGTTGACCTTGCGCGCGCCATCCGCAACAGGGAAATCTCATCGGTCGAAGTTGTGGACACCCATCTGCGCCGCATTGAGGAGGTGAACCCGACGCTCAACGCGGTGGTGACCCTGACCGAGGATGCGCTTGATCTCGCCCGCGCCGCTGACGAGGCCCTGGCGCGAGGAGAGGTGTGGGGTCCGTTGCATGGCGTACCCATGACCATCAAGGATTCGTTCGACACCGCCGGGGTAGTCTCTACATGGGGAACGCCGGGCCGCCGCTCCTTCGTGCCGGAGAAGGACGCCACTGCCGTCGCCCGCATGAAAGGGGCAGGGGCGATCCTCCTGGGCAAGACCAATACCTCGGAGTTCACACTGTCGTTTTTCACCAACAACCCCATCTTCGGGCCGACGCGCAACCCGTACAACCCAGAGCGCATGTCAGGCGGCAGCAGCGGCGGCGCCGCCGCCATCGTCGCTGCCGGTGGATCGCCCATCGATCTGGGCACCGACACCGGCGGCAGTGTGCGCCTGCCCGCCCACTTCTGCGGCATCGCCGGCATTCGCCCCACCACGGGCCGCGTGCCGCGCACGGGTCACGCCGTCCCCTTTGGAGGGCTGGCCGATCTGCTCACCCAGGTGGGTCCGCTGGCGCGCCGCGTCGAGGATCTCGATCTTGTGTTGCGCATCATCGCCGGACCGGACGGCGTCGATCCCTACATTGCGCCGGTGGAACTGCGCGATCCGGCGGCGGTGAAGTTGGCGGGACTGCGCGTTGCCTTCCACACCGACAATGGATTGGCCACGCCCACTCCTGAAACCATCGCCATTGTGGAACGAGTGGTAGGCGCGCTGGCCGGCGCTGGGTGTCAGGTCGAAGAGTCTGCCATCCCCGGTGCAGAGACAAGCGCCTATCTGCTGCGCGGCATCCTGCGCGGCGGCGGCTGTAACTGGGAGAGGAAGGCGTTGGCGCGGGCGGGCACCTCGCTCGACGAAACTTCAATGACCTTCGTCCATACGGCCGAAGCGCTTTCCCCCGAAGCACTTGTCGATCTGCACGAGAATCTCGACGCCTTCCGCAGCGGCGCGCTCCAGTGGTTCCAAAATTACGATCTCATTGTGGGACCGGTCAACGCCGCGCCAGCGCCGCCGGTCGGCCCGGTCGAGGAACAGATCCTCAACTTCACCTACACCATGACCCATAACCTCACCGGCTGGCCCAGCGCCGTCGTGCGCGCCGGTACATCTCCCAAAGGATTGCCCATCGGCGTGCAGATCACCGCCCATCCCTGGCGCGAGGACGTGGCGCTGGCTGCGGCGGCGTACGTGGAACGGGTCTTCGGCGGGTGGCAATCACCTCTAAAGGAGTAACGAGTAATGAGTAAAAAGTGTACATGTAATGGTTCCAAGATTGGAGACCTTTCCGACGGATTACTCGTTATTCATTACTCCTTTACCCCAACCAATTCACCTAAAGGAACTCGTCATGGCCTTCATCCAATGTAACTTTTTTTCCGAGACGCTGCAATTGGGCATGTCGATGAACCTGCTGTTGCCGCGGTTGACCCAGGCGCAGCGCGACAAGTTGGGACCCAACCACAGGTTCCCAGTCCTCTACCTGCTGCACGGGATGAGCGACGACCACACGGCGTGGACGCGCTACACGTCGCTTGAGCGCTACACCCGCTATCTCAACCTGGCTGTGATCATGCCCGCGGTCCACCGCAGCTTTTACGCGGACATGCATCAGGGCGGCCGCTATTGGACTTTCATCAGCGAGGAGATCCCTGCGCTGGCGCAGGCGACCTTCCCCATTTCGACAGAGCGCGAGGAGACTTTTGTGGCGGGGCTGTCCATGGGCGGCTATGGCGCGTTCAAACTGGCCCTGCGCCAGCCCCAACGCTTTTCCTATGCCGCCAGCCTCTCCGGCGCGCTGGATATGACGCATCGGGTCGCTAACCCGGATCCAACCCGCATCGAAGAGAATTTCCGCATCTTCGGCGGCTACGACAATTTGATCGGCAGCGGCAACGATCTCATGCACCTGGTCACCCAGGTCAGCGCCTCCGCCGGACCCAAGCCCGCGCTCTACCAATGCTGCGGCAGCGAGGACTTCCTCTACGACAACAATCTGCGTTTCCGCGATCATGTGCAACCGCTGGGCTATGACTTCACCTACGAGGAAGGTCCCGGCGAACACGAATGGGGATACTGGGATCAGCAGATCCAGCGCGTGCTGGCGTGGCTGCCGGTCAGGGGAATTGACGATTGATGATTGACGATTGACGTTCTGCAATCGTCAATCTAACTTCAAGGAGCAGACAACACGATGACCCTCACAACATCCATTGAATCGCGTATCGACACATTGTTGGCGCAGATGACGCTGGCCGAGAAGATCGGGCAGATGTGGCAGATCAGCGGCAAAATCGAAGACGCCGAGGCGATCGTCCGTCGCGGCGGCGTTGGCTCATTCCTCAACGTCATCGGCGAAGATGCACGCGAACTTCAGCGCATCGCCGTGGAAGAGTCGCGGCTGGGCATCCCTTTGCTTTTCGGGCGTGATGTGATCCACGGCTTCCGTACCATCTTCCCCATTCCGCTGGGACAGGCAGCAACCTTTGATCCCCAGATTGTGCGCGAGGGGGCGCGGGTCGCTGCCCGCGAAGCCGCCGCCCTCGAACTGCATTGGACCTTTACCCCCATGCTCGACATTGCCCGCGATCCGCGCTGGGGGCGCATCGCCGAAGGCTGCGGTGAAGATCCTTACCTCACCGCGCAGATGGGCGTGGCCATGGTGGAAGGCTTCCAGGGCGAGGATCTAGGCGATCCCGAACGGATCGCGGCCTGCCTCAAACATTACGTGGGCTACAGCGCCGCCGAAGGTGGACGCGATTACAACACCACGTGGATACCCGAAGGGCTGCTGCGTGATGTTTATCTGCCTCCCTTCCACGCCGGGGTGAAGGCGGGCGCGGCGACGTTGATGAGCGCATTCAACGATCTCAACGGCATCCCGACTTCGGGCAATGCCTTCACGCTGCGCCAGATCCTGCGCGACGAGTGGGGCTTCGACGGCATGGTCGTCAGCGATTGGAACTCGGTGATCGAGATGATCCCCCATGGGTTTGCTGCCGATGAAAAGGACGCTGCCGCCAAAGCCATTGCCGCCGGGGTGGATATGGAGATGGTCAGCCACAGTTACGTCGATCATGTCGAGAGCCTGATCGCGGAAGGCGTGCTTTCACCCGATTTCATCGATGCGGCGGTGCGCGCCATCCTGCGCCTCAAGTTCCGGTTGGGCCTCTTTGAACGACCGATCAACAACATCGATCCCGAGGGTGTGCTGCTGGCTGAGGATCATCTACGCGCTGCTCGCATCGCTGCCCGCGAAAGCTGTGTACTCCTCAAAAATGAATCTGCGCTACCGCTGGATCGTCAATTCGGCAAGCTGGCTGTGGTTGGTCCGCTGGCTGATAGTGGGGATGATCAACTGGGCTGCTGGGCCTTTGACGGTCGCAGCGACGAGTGCCGTACGCCGCTGGCTGCTCTGCGCGAAGCTTTGGGCGCGGATCGGATAATCTATCATCCTGGCCTGCCTCATGCCCGCAGTCATGACACATCGGGGTTGCCGGAATTGGCGCAAACCGTGGGTGAAGCCGATGCCATCGTTCTCTTCGTCGGCGAGGAAGCGATCCTGAGCGGGGAAGCGCACTCGCGCGCTTTCCTTGACCTGCCCGGCGCGCAGGAAGCGTTGATCGACGTTCTCTCCGCCACGGGCAAACCGCTGATCGCCGTTGTGATGGCGGGGCGTTCGCTGGTGCTGAGTCCGATCCTCGACAAGGTGGACGCGCTGCTCTACGCCTGGCACCCAGGGACGATGGGCGGGCCAGCCATCGCCGATCTGCTCTTGGGCGAAGCCTCGCCGTCGGGGCGGCTGCCGGTGACCTTCCCGCGCTCGGTGGGACAGATCCCGCTCTATTACAACTACAAAAACACCGGTCGGCCCACGCCCGACGACGCGCCCAGTATTCCCACGGGGACGCCGCTCGACCCGAAGAACTTTACGGCGGGCTATCTCGACGTGGATCACCGTCCGCTCTTTCCCTTTGGCTACGGCCTGACCTACACCACCTTCGAGTACAGTGATCTGCGGCTGTCCACGATGCGGCTGGGCATGGGGGAGACGCTGACCGCCACGGCCACGTTGACCAACACCGGTACGCGCGCCGCGACCGAAGTGGTACAGATCTACGTGCGCGATCTGGTCGGCTCTGTCACGCGGCCCATCCGCGAGTTGAAGGGCTTCCAGCGCGTGGATCTGGCCCCCGGCGCATCCCAGGATGTGACCTTCACCCTGCATACCGACGATCTCGCCTTCCACAACGCCGCCATGCAGCGGATCACCGAGCCGGGCAAATTCCATCTCTGGATCGCGCCCCACGCGGCGGACGGTCTGCGTGGGGAGTTTGAGATAGGGCGTAGTGCGTAGTACGTATAGTCATTGGTCCGTCGTCTGCGGTCTGTCGTCCGTCGTCTGCCCACAGGAGATCACCCATGCCGAATGTTCTTTTTTTCACCAATCTCGATGCAGAGATTGTGCCGCGGATGATCCAGTTTGCGCCGATAGATTTTCATGTGACGGTTCATTCGCCGAGGATGGCCGAGGCGGAAAAGTGTGCCCTGGCCGCGGACGCCGACTTTTTCATCCTCTTCCCCAGCGTGATCGAGGAAGCGGTGGTGCGCGCCGCGTCCAAGTTGAAGTTGATCCAATTGGTGAGCGCCGGTTTCGACAAGATGCCCATGACCTTGCTCAAGGAACTGGGCATCCCCGTGGCGAACAACGGCGGAACCAACGCCATCGACGTGGCCGAACACACGCTGTCGCTAATCCTCGGCCTCTATCGGCTGCTGCCGCAGATGGACCGCAACGTGCGCCATAACGGCTGGAACGCCATCGATTCGGGCCGGCGCACCTATACCATCCACGGCAAGACGGTGGGGATCGTGGGCATGGGCAACATCGGGCGGCGGGTGGCGCAGATGCTGCGTCCTTTTGGGGCGCGGCTGCTCTATTACGACGCCTACCCGATCCCCGCGGATGCGGAGAACGCGATCGGCGTCGAACGTGTGGACCTGCCCGATCTGCTGCGCCGTTCCGATGTGGTGACGTTGCACGTTCCCCTCAACGCCGAGACGCACGGGCTGATCGGCGGTCAAGAACTGGCGCTGATGCAGCCCACATCGATCCTCGTCAATACCTGTCGTGGACCGGTGGTGGACGAAACCGCGCTGACCGTGGCGCTGCAAAGTGGACAGATCCGCGGCGCTGCATTGGATGTCCTCGAAACCGAGCCGCCCACGCCCGACAATCCACTTTTTACATTGGAAAATGTGCTGCTCACGCCGCACACCGCCGGCGTCACCTTCGACACCTGGGCGCGCCGCGGCGAGTTCATCTTCGAGAATTTGCAGCGCGTCTGGCAGGGTGAACACGCTCATGCTCTGATCACCCCATAACACCAAACCGGGTTTACAACTCTGTAGGGGTTTGGGTGGACGGCTCATAAGTATCGTCTGCGTAAGCCGTTGCTCGTCTGCCGTCCACCCAAACCCCTACGAATCATCAACTCATTCTGAATACACCCAAATGGAATAGCGTTGGCTGATTTGCGCGTGGACCAGTGACAGGCTACACTTTGACAGCAGAGAGACTCTTGCCTCTCCGTCCAATGTCATCGTCATTCCACCCATCCGATCCATACCATGCGCCAACTCATCCTTCTCTTCGTCGCCTTGCTGATCGCCCTTTGGGGGCTGTCCATCCTGCGTGAGGGCGCGCCTAATCTGGTTGTGGCCGCACGCGATGGCCTTTTTGTAATGATCGTGGGCGCGCTCGTTTTTGCCATAAGCGCACGTCCATCTCTGGCTGTCACCCGTTCCCCGCAAAAGCCCACAGCATCCAACGTGATCTGGCTCCTCGCACTGGGCATCATCCTGGGGATTGGCGCTGGCGGCTGGCTCTACTGGATGCTGGCA
The DNA here is from genome assembly GCA_019637695.1 of Caldilineaceae bacterium. Taxonomy (GTDB): domain Bacteria; phylum Chloroflexota; class Anaerolineae; order Caldilineales; family Caldilineaceae; genus RI-153. The sequence continues at coordinate 85,057 of JAHBVG010000013.1, forward strand.
AACGGTGAAACAGGTGTAAGGCTGCTCTGGCCGCTCCTGGCGTGGATCGTCGGGGTGTTGGCGATCCTGACGGCGGCGCTGTGGCCTACACGTCCCCGCTCGACGGTCGAACCAACCTGGTCCGTGACCGCTGCCCAGCGCTTCCTCAGCCAGGCGTCCCCACTTGATCCGGCTCCATCCCCGACTTTGTTGAACTGGCGCGTCATCAGTGTGTGGGTCCTGCTGCTCACAGCGCTGGCGGCATTGCTCCGTCTTTGGAACTTTGCCGGGCTGCCGGATGGCTGCGGCGGCGTTGCCTGCACAGCAGGGATGGACGCGCTCACCTTTCTGCGCGAGGGAAATTGGCGGGCGCTCTTACTCGGCGACGCCCCCCTCTACACGCTGTTGATTTCGGCGGGGTTTGCGCTTTTTGAACCGGGGCTAACCGTCCTGCGCTGGATTGGGCTGATCCTGGGCGTGTTGACCATCCCGGTCTTTTATGGGGCGGGCAACCGTTGGGCGCGCCCAACCACGGCGCTGGTGGGTACATCTCTGCTCATCTTCGCGCCCTGGCACATTGAGATGAGCCGCTACCCCGAAGCGGGGACGCTGCTATTGCTCATCCTCTTTGCAACCCTGTGGGCATACGGCTGGGCGGCGGGCGGCAATGACCCGCGTCGTTGGGCGCTGGCTGGCGCCGTCGCTGGGCTGACCACGCTGGCCGCGCCGCTGTCGCTGATCCCCGTGCTGCTGATCTGGTGGACAGTGGCGTTGCCCCCGGCAAATTGGCGCGGACGGCTGCTCTACTGGTTCGCCCTGCTCATGGGGAGCGCACCCCGGCTGGCGATCTTGCCACTGACCGATGTGACACCCAATTGGGTGAATGTTGTAAGCGTGAAAATTCAGGCGCTGGCTGCCTTGCTCTTGGTTGACGCCCCACTCTCCACCGCCTGGTTGGGGATGCTGGCGCTGTTGGGGTTCATTTATTTGTTGCGCGTCCCTCTGTGGGCGGCAACCCGATTGCTCTGGATCGGGTTGTTGCTCACTGGCGCGTGGATCCTGGGCAGCGATGTGAGCTTGACGCTGTCCACGCTGACGCCGCTGTTGACGATCTTCAGCCTGAGCGCCTTGATCGCACTCGATCAGCTTGTGGGTAGATTGATCCGCGTCTGGACGCCAGCCGTCCGCCCAATGGCGATGGCCGCGGCAGCGGCGATCACACTGGCCCTGATCTTTGGGATCAGCACAGTGACGGGCCTGACCGCCCTGGCGGAAAGTCCATCCTTCATGGCGGCGCGTAGCGACCCCGGCGCGGGGATCGGCAACTTTTTGCGCATAGCCTCCAGAGTAGAGGGCGACGACGCCCCGCTGATCTTTGTCCCTCAGGAGCTACTCAATGCGCCCTCTACCCAACTGGCGTCGGGCGGCGCGCTGGCCCAGAGCAGTCGCATCCTCGCGCTGGACCCCATCCAGCATTTGCCGTTGGCCGCGCCCTCGTTTATTGATCTGCCGCGCGCAGCCAATCTCCTCTATATTGCGCCGGCCGCCGATACGCGGCTGATCAACCATCTCAGCTCGATCTATCCTGGCTTTACAGCAGAAGCCATCGTCGATGAGGTCTCCCAACAGACCCTGGCCTACGTGCTTGCCATCCCGCGTGATCTGGCGGAAGAGAGGCGCGGACTCAACCTCCATTATGTGGGCGAGGGCGAAGATGGGGATGAATTGCTGGCGCAGGGTGGCCTGGGCTGGAACGACCCACCGCCCCTCGCTGCGCCCTTCCGCTTAGAAGCAACAGGCTCGCTCTACATCCCTATGGATGGGCGCTATCTCTTTCGCATAGAAACTGACGAGGGCGCACAGGTCCGTCTAGACCTGGATGGGGAAAGCCCCTGGCGCACGATCATCGACAGCGCTGAAGATCGCGCCGAAGCCAGTTTGGACTTGGCCCAGGGGATCTATCCGTTGCGGTTGACCTATGTCACCGGAACCGGCGCGCCCAGACTTGAGGTGAGTTGGCAACGCCCGAACGGGGATCTTGAACCACTGCCGCGTGAGGCGCTCTATGCGCTGGAGGTTGAGAGCGGTCTGTTGGCGAACTATTACACAGGGACGGTGGATCTGACCGATCTCGGCTCAGCCACCCTCCTGACCCGGCGGCGTGAACCGATCCTACTGGCGACACCGGCGCTGATGGACGCAACCGCTGTCCTCTGGCAGGCGAAGTTGGCTGCCCCCGTGGACGGTCTCTACGATCTGAGCGTCGAAGCGCATGGGCGCTACCAGCTTTTTGTCGATGGCGCGCTGCTGCTCGGCGAAAATGATCTCATCGGGAGCCAGCGGCGGACGCAACTCCTGTTGGCGCGCGGATGGCACGATCTGGAGATCCATTATCAACCGCAGCCTGGGGATGTGCTCTTTCAATTGCGCTGGCAGCCGCCTGGCCTGGAAGGGGGCGCAATTCCAGCAGTCTACTTTGCCCCGTTTGCACCTGACATGGATGTGACAACGTTGGCAATCCCACCGGCGCCGGAGCCAATGGCTGTGCTTATGCCTGCGCCTATGATCCCAGGCACAACGCCCCACTTACAGGCTGATACCAATCCGCTGCCAACGGATCTGCCCCAACTGCCGTTGGATCTGCTCTGGCAAAGCGGTAGTTGCGGCGATGCGGACGATCAACTTCAGACGCCGCGTGGATTGGTAATCTCCCCGGGTGAGAATCGGCTCTACGTGGCCGACGCTGGCAACGCTCGGCTCATCATTTACGATCTGGCGACGGGCCAACCCTTGCAGATCAACCGGAATGAGCAATTGATCGAACCGTTTGATCTGGGCATCAACGCGCTGGGAGATGTCTATCTGCTCGACGCTGTCGCCCAGCAGATCTTCCGCATCGACCGCGAGACCGATGAATTGGTTCCACTGGGGATGGAGAGCAGTTTTTACCGCCCACGCGGGATCGGTGTTGATCGGGCCGGAACGCTGCTCATCGCCGATACGGGCGGCGCTCGCATCGTGCTGTTGGCGGCGGATGGCAGCCTTTTGACCACCATCGGCGGGCCGGATACCCCCTTGGGTGCGGGCCAGCCAGTGGACGTGCTGGCGCTGCCCAATGGCGCCATTTGGGCCGTCACCGCCGAGGATGGCCGCTTGTGGCGGCTGGATCGAGGACAAGGGCAGGTTGCCACGGCGCGGGCCAATACCTTCGACGCTCCTCACCTGGCGGGGTTGCCCAACAGTTCATTCTTCCTCACCGATCCTGAGCGGCAGTTGATCATCTATTTTGACGCCGAGGGCCGGGCGATAGCCCAATTCCGCGCCAGTTTTGCCAAACCCGTCGGCATCGACGCTGCGAGCCGAGATGGCAATCTGCTGCTTGCAGTGTCGGACAGCGTCACCTGCACAGTTTCGTTGTGGCAGTCGCCGCTTGACGCGTTGCCGTAAAATAGGAACAGTCGAATCGATGCGAGCGTCTTGTTAGAGTCATGCGGGTGTACATGAATTGAAGTGGAGTGGGCACGCCCATGCGCCGTCCCTGTCCCTTGAAGCGCTGGAGACAGCAGCGTACTCTCTCCGCATCCTAACCGAGTTTGAAGACACCCAAGTCATTCGAGCTACAAAACGCAGGTACGTGAATCGTCGGAGGTTTTTCATGCAGAGCCCACAACGCAGGCGCAACCTGATCATCGCCGGGGTTGCGGCGTTATTCTTATTTTTGTGTATTGGTACTCTCGGCGCAGCAAGTGTGATTGGTTATCTCCTCCTCCGCCCAGTGGATAGCGGAGAAGCCGTGAGCATCCGCATTGTCGAGCAGCCCGCCGTGCGAGCGACGCCAACCCGTCCGCTGTGGCCAACACCCAAGGACGCCAAACCCGCCACCAGCGCTCACCCAGCCGCAACGCCTCAACCGGCGGTGAATGAAACCGCAGCCGAGGCTGAGTTAGACCTGTTCACCGAGCAGGAACTGGCGTCGTTGATCATCCCCACCCGCGATCTGCGCGATCTGGCCCTGCGCCTCAAACCAGATCTGGATGATATCCCAATTGTTGTCAACGACGAAGAGCCGAACTTTGATGTGGGCGACCGCATCGAATTTTGGGTCTCGAATGTCGATGAAAACCGTCAATTTCAGATCACCGCCGAGTTGATCCACAAGACCGAAGTGGCCTATGCCTGGGTGCAGGTGGATCGGGAATATGACCAGCGCGATCTTAGCCGCTCCATCGATCGGTTCAGCACACAGATCTACCCGAAGGTACGCGAATTTTTCGGCAGCGAGTGGACCCCCGGCGTGGACAACGATCCGCGGCTGCATATCCTCCACGCCGATGGTATGGGATCCAGCGTCGCCGGTTATTACAGCAGCGCCGATCAGTTCAGCCGGCTTGCCAATCAATACTCCAACGAAAAGGAGATGTTCTACATCAGCCTGCCCTGGCTCAACCGCAGCGGGGATTACACCTATTACGAGACGGTGCTGGCCCACGAATTCCAACACATGATCCACTGGTACAACGACCGCAATGAAGAGACCTGGGTCAACGAGGGCTTGAGCGAACTGGCGCAGGAGATCGCCGGTTATCCGCCGGATACGGGCTTCGCCTCCATCTTCGTCAGGACGCCCGACACCCAACTCAACACATGGAGCGAAATATCTGGCGGCAACGCCGCCCACTATGGAAGTTCCTATCTGTTTATGGCTTATCTGTTGCAGCGCTTTGGCGAGGATGTGACCAAGGCCATCGTCGCCCACCCGGCCAACGGTATCCGTGGCATTGAGCAGGCGCTGCAAGAAACCGGCCACGATCTGACCTTCAACGAGGTCTTCGCGGATTGGCTGGTGGCTAACTATATCGACGACCCTGGGGCATTCGATGGAGCGGGGATTTATGGCTACGGCCAATTGGATGTGCCCCAAATCGTCTTGGATGAGGTTCACACCCGTTTCCCCGTGAACACACGGCGCACGAATGTACGCAATTATGGCGCCGATTACATTGGTCTTCGCGGCAGCGGAGATATTACCCTCCACTTTCAGGGGATGACCGAGACCAAACTTGCCGATGTGATCCCTTACAGCGGCGATTTCATGTGGTGGAGCAATCGCGCCGATGATTCAAACACCCGCCTGACCCGCCTCTTCGATTTTACGGCGATTGAACCGGGCGATCCCATTGAAATGGAAGTCGCCATGTGGTATCAGATCGAGGTGGATTACGACTACGGCTATGTCGTCGTCAGCCGCGATGGAGAGAAGTGGGATATTTTACCCGGCCAGCAGACGACCGAGGAGAACCCCAGCGGCAACAGCTTTGGTCATGCGTACACGGGGTCCAGTACGATCAACAGCCGCGCCCCGGTCTGGATCACCGAGACCTTCGATTTAAGCGATTACGCCGGCGAAGAGATCTTCGTCCGTTTTGAGTATGTCACCGATGACGCCGTCAACGCGCCCGGCTGGTTTGTGGACGATATCAGCATCCCGGCTATCGACTACGCCGCCGATTTTGAGGACGGCGCCGACGGCTGGGAAGGCGAGGGCTGGCTGCTCACCGACAACCGACTCTCACAGGGATGGCTCTTGCAAATCCTATCTTTACGGCGGGGAAACCTGGTTGAAGTCCTTCAGTTGCCTGTGAATGAGGACGGCGCCGCCACCGTGGACATCGACGGCCTGGGCGGCAACAGCGAAGCCATCCTCATTGTCAGCGCCATCACGCCCTTCACCACCGAAGCAGCGGACTACGAGTACCAGATTGAGCGGCGGTAATAATCAATAAAGTACGAGTGTTTTCTTCAAGGCAGATTCTGCCAGTGAAGCGTCACCACTCAACACAGCCCTTGCGCGACCTTCATCATAGGTAAAACGCCCAGAGGCAAGGATATTAAAATCGAGCGCATCCATCTGGATCGTCGCCGCAGCTTCCCCATTGCCCACTTTCCATACACCGCCTGCAATCCCTCCCAAATCGAAGATCACGGCCTGCTCACTCAATTTTCCGTGCAGACACCTGGCAACATCGCGCATCACCAGCGCCACAATGCGTCCATCGTGTTCAGGTGTCTGCTGAAACGGCAGACCGGTTGCCCGGCAGATGTCCAACCGATGCATCCATGTATCGCGGCTGTGGATCACCCACATCAGATGGCGCATGGATAGACGCCCGCCGATTGGATGAAACACAAAGATCGGCTTTATGAGACGGAACTCATACGCCCACTTCCTGGCAGCGATGGGACCTATCTGGCGTAGTTCAGCGATTAAGTCAGCAGGAGATTTACTCCCCCACTTTTGGATCTGACGTTGATTGATCGTATCCTCAATCAATTGCCCATTTTTGGGAAAGACGCTGTACTGGCGCAACATCTCCCTGTACCCAGTTCCACTGGCATAGCCTCCTACCTGGTGCGCAATCATATCTCGCACATTCCACTCGGTACAGGCGGTTGGCCGCATCCAATCGTCGGCAGCAAGGGATTCAACCAACGCAAGGAATCGATCCAATGCAGTCGATAACAGGGTGTGCGCTTCCTCAGCAGTAACATACGGTACATAAGCAGCATTCAGCGCAGGTTGGGCAATAGAGAGAGTAGCCATGCATCTTCCTCCTGAAAGATATAAAGTTACGGTTTCGACCATGCTTTGTTGAGCAGGGATAGGGCCGCTGGGATCAACGCCCCAAAACGGCCTTGCCCTGCAGGTAGGTGCGGCTCATTCGCCAAATGCAGGGCCGTCAATCCATGCATGACGGCGATCAACAGGTCTGCAACCTGCGCGGGCGCAAGCTCTGTATCCATGGCCGCGCTCCAGGTTGCAGCGCGTTCATACCCGCTGTGCAGGACTTCAAGACTAGCTTGCAGACTTGCTTCAGAGGGGACAAATCCAGGAACAGGCCGCTCGAAGCAGAGCTGGTACAACTCTGGGTTTTGCGTAGCAAATGTCATATAGCCCTCTAATACCCGGCGGACTTCCTCCTGCCAGGTCGTCGCCCCTTCAATGGCTTTCTGAAACTCTTCTGCATAGAGTGTGAACCCTACTCTGAACAGAGAATCATAGATGTCCATTTTGCCGGTGAAATAGTGGTAGAGAGAGGGCGCACGCATATCCAGCCGCCGCGCCAATTCCTGCATTGAGAGAGCGGCTACACCTTCCTCGCGCATAATCGTACGCGCCATGTCAAGGATACTGTTGATCATGGCCTCTCGATTTTGCTGTCGTCGAGGCGATAGAATTGGGGTGGTATCTTTCATGGCATATTTTTGAGTTAATCTAATACTGTTAGTATATTCTAATGATATTAGATTTTTTGTTATTTGTCAAGCGACTGGTATCGGTTCACATTGATCGCTCTAGCCGAGTGCGTCCCCCGGCGGGTCTGTGACCCGACTTGAGATGAACTGGAATTGCTGGGCACTCTATGATCACCTTGCAAGTGCGCAAAATTGCCGATATACTATCTCCGCTTTCACGGATACATTTCCCCGATCCGTGGAAGAACGCTACGGCATACGCCGCTCTCCAGGCGCATTGTCTATGACCCATGGATCGAACACCGTATAGAGATGACGACAATGGCAGCCACCACCCCTGTTTTAGAGATGCGCCAGATCTCAAAACGGTTTGATAGCACCAAGGCGCTCGACGATGTGGCGTTGACCCTCTACCCTGGGGAGATCCACGCGTTGTTGGGCGAAAACGGCGCGGGCAAGTCCACGCTGATCAAAATCCTGACCGGCATCTACACGCCCGACAGGGGCGAAATTCTTTTGGATGGTCAACCGATCAGCGTGGGCAGCCCCATCCAAGCGCAGGGATACGGCATCGCCGCCATCCACCAAGAGCCGATGATCTTTCCCGATTTGACGGTGGCCGAGAATATTTTCATCAGCCATCGTCGCCAGGGGTGGTTCGTAAACTGGGGACGGATGGCGCGCGAGGCAGAAGCGATCCTCAACATGTTGGATGTGCATCTCGACGTGCGCAGCCCGGCGCGCGGCTTGACATTGGCGCAGCAGCAGGCTGTGGAAATTGCCAAGGCGATCTCGCTCAAGGTGCGCGTGCTGATCATGGACGAGCCGACAGCGTCGCTCTCGGCCCATGAGGTGGATCAACTCTTCAAACTGGCCCATAGGCTGCGCACGCAGGGCGTCGCCATCCTCTTCATCAGCCACCGCATGGACGAGGTCTTCGCAATTGCGGATCGCATCACCATCCTGCGCGATGGACAATTTGTCTCCTCAAAGCCGCGCGCTGAGGTGACGCCGGAGAGTGCCATCCGCGATATGGTGGGGCGGCAGCTTGGCGACTTCTTCGCACGGCGGCAATCGCAGATCGGGGAGAAGTTGCTTGCGGTGCGCGATTTGGGCAAGGAAGGCGCTTTCGCCGCCGTCACCTTCGATATGCACGCCGGCGAGGTCCTCGGTTTTGCCGGGTTGGTGGGGGCGCGGCGCACCGATGTGGGGCTGGCGCTCTTTGGCATTGAACCCGCCGACAGCGGCGAAATCCTGCTCGAAGGCAAGCCGGTGAAGATCCATTCGCCGGAGCAGGCCATGCGCCTGGGCATTGCCTATGTCACCGAGGATCGCCGCCACTTGGGGCTGACGCTGCCCATGTCGATTGCCACCAACATCACCTTGCCCACGCTGCCCCAATACACCTCGCGGCTGGGCCTTGTCAAGGGCCAGGCCGAGATCGCCACCGCCGAGCATTTCCGCCAGCGGCTTTCGATCCGCACGCCGTCGGTGGGGTTGGCGGCGGGCAAACTATCGGGCGGCAACCAGCAGAAGGTCGTCCTCAGCAAGTGGCTCAACACCCGCCCCAAACTGCTGATTTTGGACGAGCCGACCCGCGGCATCGACGTGGGGGCCAAGGCCGAGGTCCACCATATGATCGCGGAACTGGCCGATGCGGGCATGGCGATCCTGTTGATCTCGTCGGATCTGCCCGAAGTGTTGGCGATGAGCGACCGGGTCCTCGTCATGCGCGAGGGACGGCAGCAGGGGATCTTCGAGCGCGCCGAAGCCACGCAGGAGCGGATCTTGACGGCGGCGATGGGCTAACGCGGCAAAGGAAGTCTTATGGATCGGGTACGGCGCTGGTTGCGGCCTGAGCAGGTGCGGGAACTGAGTCTGGTCTTCTTAATTGTGGGCGCGGTACTCTTCTTCAGCGCGCAAATCGAGAATTATTTCATCCCGCGCACCTTCACGCGCATTTCGACAAGTGTAGCGATCTTGGCGGTGGTGGCGGTGGGGCAGACGCTGGTGGTGTTGACCCGCAACATCGATCTTTCGGTTGGCTCGATGGTCGGCTTTACCGCCTATTTTGTCGGCACCCAATTGGCCGCCAACAACGATATGCCCTGGCTGACGGCGGTCCTGATGGCTATGGGCGTCGGCGCGCTCATGGGATTGGTCAACGGCTTGATCGTCGCTTATGGACGGGTTCCCGCCATCATCACGACGCTGGGGACGCTGGCGATCTACCGGACCATCCTCGTCGAGTATTCGGGGGCGCGCACGGTGATCACGGCCTCCTTGCCCCAATGGTTGGTGAACCTTCCCCAGCAGAATCTCTTTGCCATCGGCAGCCTGGACGTACGCTTGGTGGTCGGCGTAGCGTTGGCAGTGGTGATCGTTTTTCAACTGCTGCTGCACTATTTGCCCTTTGGCCGTCGGCTCTACGCTATTGGCTCGAACCCGGAGGGCGCCGCCTTTGCCGGTCTTCCCGTGCAGCGGACGGTCTTGAGCGCGTTCATTCTCTGCGGCGCGCTCTGCGGGCTGGCGGGCTTTCTCTTTCTGGGCCGCTTTGGCACCATCACCGTGGTCGCCGCGCAAGGGATGGAACTTCAGGTGGTGGCGGCGGTGGTGGTGGGCGGCGTCAACATTTTCGGCGGCTCGGGGACGATATTCGGCGCGCTGTTGGGGACGATCCTGATTGCGACGCTGGAGCAGAGTCTGCTGCGTTGGGCGCAGATCAGTGAGTTTTGGCGCGACGCGCTGCTCGGTCTCTTGATCCTGATGGCGGTGGCCAGCGACGCCGTGATTATGAAGCGGTTACGCATCCTTTGGGCGCGACGACGGATGAGAGCAGACCGTAGACCGTCAACGGATAGTTTAACCACCTGATCTCTCAATCGCCCAATCGTCAATCTCAGTGCGAAGAGATCAACATAACCTTATCTGTGGACATCACCATGAAATCTGTGCAATCTGTGGATCCACTTTCTGAAAAGCCAGCGGCGCGTATGACCGATCTGTTGTCGGCGGTTTGGGCGCGGCTGCGCGGATGGGAAGGGCTGCTGCTGCTGCTGTTGCTGGTGGTGATCGCAGTCAACGCGGCGCGGTCGCCCTTTTATTTGAGCGTGGGGAACCAGATCAACCTCTTTCAACTCTCTATCGAGAAGATCATCCTGGCGCTGGTGCTGGCGCTGATCATCATCAACGCCGAGATCGATCTCTCGGTGGCGTCGGTGATGGGCTTATCGGCCTGTACGTTGGCGTTTCTCTTCGAGAAGGGCGTCCCTGCGCAGTGGGGAATTTTGGCGGCGCTGGGCGTGGGTCTGCTCTGCGGCGCCTTCAACGGCTTTTGGATCGCGCGCATCGGTCTGCCCTCTCTGGCGGTGACACTGGCCGGGCTGATCGGCTATCGGGGCGTCGCGCGCATCCTGCTCGAAGATCGCTCGATCACCGGATTCCCTGCCTGGTTCAACCGGTTGGGGCAACAACCGTTGATCGGTCCCCTGCCGCTGAGTTTGATCATCTTCTTCGTGTTGCTCAGCGTCGCCTTGATCCTGCTCCAATCCTCGGCCTTTGGGCGCTACATCTATGTGATCGGCAACAGCCGCGACGTGGCCCGCTACTCCGGCGTCAAAGTGGCGCGGGTGAAATTCCTGCTCTTTGTGGCGTCGGGTTTCATTGCGGCGCTGGCAGGATTGCTGCTGGCGGCGCGGCTGGGCGCGGTGCGCGGCAACATGGCCGAAGGCTTCGAGTTGGACGCCATTACGATGGTCTTGTTGGGCGGGGTGAGTATCTTCGGCGGGTCGGGGACGCTCTTTGGCGTCGGGCTGGCGATCCTGCTGATCCTCAACCTGCGCAACGGCATGTCGTTGATGAACGTCACCGGCAACACACAGACCGGTGTGATCGGCGCGCTCTTGATCCTCTCCGTCCTGATCCCCAACTGGTTGCAATCGGCGCGAGGGATCTGGCGACGACGGCGGTAGCCCGATTTGTGGGAAGCTCTGTAACTACTAAGTCATGCTCTAGCCAGGTCCGTGACCCGCCTGGAGCATGGGGTTTAGTGGTTACGAAGCTCTACCCCACAAATTTGTCTATAATCTGTATTGATCAGGAAGATGATGAAACGTAGGTGCGGGCCGACCGCTGCGGTCGGCCCGCACCTACAGATTCCACCATGTCGTTGATCAGTACGAAATTTGTCTATAAACGGCTGTTTTTCTACCACAACAAGGAGAAATCTATGGGAACGTATTCGCGGATTCTGTTCAGTTTATTGTTCATTGTGGCGTTGGTCTTGAGCGCCTGCGCCCCTGCCGCTACGCCGGCGCCAGCGGCCCCTGCCCAACCGGCGGCGACAACCGCCCCCGCTGCTGAACCCACCGCTACATCTGAGCCCGAAGCCGAAGCGACCGCTGAACCTGCTGAGGAAGCGACCGCCGAGCCTGCCGAAGAAGCGGCCAGCGGCGAAGTTATTGTCGCTGAAGCGGGCCAGGAGATCAGCACCGTTTTAATGCCCAAGTTCCTTGGCATCCTCGTCTTCGACCAGGCCAACCAGGGCGCCGCCGAAGCCGCCGCAGCGTTGGGCGTCTCTGCGCCCCAATTCCTCGGTCCCACCCCAGAGGACAGCGTCCAGGGCCAGATCGCGATCCTGACAACAGCTACCACCCAGGGTGTGGACGCCATCATGATCTCCAACAACGCTGGCGATCAACTGGCCCCCGCCGCCCGCGCCGCCAGGGACGCCGGCCTGACCGTCGTCACCTGGGATTCGCCCATCCCCTCAGCCGAGGGTGAGGATGTCTTCATTGCCCAGGTCGATTTCAACGAGACCGGCACGGTGATGGCCGACATGGCGCTCAGCATCCTCGGCGAAGAGGGCGGCCAGTTGGCGATTCTCTCGGCGTCGCCCGACGCAGCCAACCAGAACGCCTGGAACGCCGCCTTCCAGCGCGTGCTGGAGGAAGATTCCACCTATGCCAACCTCGAACTTGTCGATCTGGTCTACGGCAACGACCAATCTGAGGACAGCTACAACCAGGCGCTGGCCCTGGTGGACAAACATCCCGATCTGAAGCTGATCATGGCCCCCACCACCGTTGGCATCGCCGCCGCTGCCAAGGCCATGCAGGATGAAGGTCTCTGCGCGGATGTGAAGGTCAGTGGGTTGGGCTTGCCCGCCGAGATGGTCTCGTACACGCTCAACGGCTGCGCCCCGGAATTCGCCCTGTGGAGTTTCCGCGACCTGGGCTATCTCAGCTACTATGTCACCTATCTGCTGGCGACAGGCCAGATGGAAGCCGCCGAGGGCGTCACCTTTGAAGCCGGCCGTATGGGCGTCTACACCATCGAAGCGGATCCCACACGCGACGCCGGTCTGCGTGTGCTGATGGGTCCGTTCACCGTCTACACGGCGGAGAATGTTGAGGAAGCAGCGCAGTAGCCACCCCATGGGAGATGGCAGGGTGATCGATCCATAGGCGCTAACATAAGAGGTAAATGGGCAAGTGCCGGGGACTTTTCGCCGCCGCAAGTCCCCGGCACTTTCGCAGGCCCTTATCTTAGGCTTATGGGTGATCGATCACCCTGCCATCTTTGCGCCACAGGCAAACCAAATGACAACTTTTACCATCTCGCCGAACTGCGCCCCAACGCATTGGCCCGCTCTCGCCAACTCAAACCCCAAATTCCTCTGGTCGGGCTGGATGGCATCCCCCTGCGCGATGAAATTGAACTGGAAATTGAAATGGGGTATTCAGAATGGGTTGATGATTCGTAGGGTTTGGGTGGACGGCAGACGAGCAATGGCGTACGCAGACGATATTTGTGAGCCGTCCACCCAAACCCCTACCCAGATTGAAATGAAAGCGCTCTCGGCGGGTCCGTGACCGGCCGGGTATTCTATCAAATCATGCATGACAGAAGACCTGAGCGTAAATCATGAATGACAAAACTCAACAGACAGCAGGCTGACCGATGAGCCACACCCCTAACCGCCACATCCGCGACGTCCACACACACACCTTTGTGGGCCGCGACATCGTCCTCAACATCGACGCCTCCTTCACCGCCGCCGAACTGCAAAGCCTGCTCGACCGTCTGCTGCCGTCGCTGCGCGCCCAACGCCCTGTCCGCGTTGAGGATGGCGTCCTGCGCCTGGAGCTACCCACCAGCGAGGACGACTTCACCCTCACCGGCGCTCAAATTGAAGCGCTGGGCAAATACATTGCCACGCTGGGGCAGAGTGACCGCCAGCGCCGCGAGGAAGCCTATCTGGCCTACCTCTGTGTAGACCGTACCTACCGCCGCTGGTATACCCGCTACGTACCCCTCTCTGGCGGTTACCGGCCTGCCGCGCCGGGCGACCTCGCGGATCTGCCCATGAGCTACCAGAAACTCACGATGATCGGCGATGGCCCCGAACGCAAGATCGAACGGGTAGTCCTGCCCGACATTCGCACGGCGCTGGAACAGCACACAACCTTCATTCTGTTGGCGCCTCCGGGGGCGGGCAAGACCACGGTGATGCAGCGGCTGACGCTGGATCTGGCCCAGGAACGGCTCGCCGAAGACCCCAATGGCCCCATTCCCCTCTTTGTGCGCATGGCGGCGCAGCAGCCCCACGAAACGCCCCATGCCTTCCTGGCCCGCCAATGGCAGGAACAGATCCCCGGCGTCCATGCGGACGCGCTGACCGAATTCGGCCAGGCCCTGCGCCAGGGACAACTCTGCATCCTCTGTGACGCCCTCAACGAGGCGCGGCGCGAGAACCTGCGTGAGCGACTGGCTGATTGGCGCGACTTCGCCCGTGACCTGCCGGCAGGCAACCGCATGGTCTTTTCCTGCCGCACCCTCGACTACACCAACGATCTGGCCGTGCAGCAGGTGGAAGTGGACCCCCTGTCGCCAGAAAAGATCAGGGAGTTTGCCCGCCGCTACCTGGGCGCAGAGCGGGGCGACGATCTCTGGCGCGCCTTGCAAGAAGAGCATCAATTGCTGCTCGACCTGGCTGGCACGCCCTTCTATCTCATGATGATGGTAGAAGAGTATCAGCAGGCAGGCCAACTGCCCAGTCACCGCGCCCGCCTCTTTCGCAACTTTGTGGCCCGCCTCTTTGCCCGTGAGCATGAACGCCGCCACGCCGATTGGATCGACATGGCCGGTCAGCACCTGGCCCTGGCCGAACTGGCCTACGCCATGCAGGCGCTGGGCGCAGGCACCCAGGTAAGTCGAGAATGGGCGCTCAACGCCCTCCCCGCCGAGGTGACGCCCCCGGATAGCGCGCCTGTAAGCACCCCGGCAGAGAGGATTCTGCGTTTGGGCCATGCCGCCACTCTGCTGGCCGATACCTTTCAAGAGACAGTACGCTTCAGCCATCACCTGCTTCAGGAGTATTTCGCTGCCTTTGAACTCAACCGCCGCCTGACCGATGGCGAGGATCTGAACAGCCTCTGGCGCGTACCCACCAGCGTACGCGAGATGCCGCCCGCAGAGCGCAACGACCGCTGGGACCCGCTGCCACCGCCCGATACCAAAGGCTGGGAAGAGACCACCATCCTCGCCGCCGGGCTGAACCCGGCCATCGTCGAGAGAGTGCGCAGCGTGAACCCGGCCCTGGCCGCCCGTTGCCTGCTCGACCTGGGCGAGGACGCCGACGAGGGGGCCAAAGAGGCCAGCCGCCGCCAACTTCTGGAGCGCATGGGCGATGTCAAGGTTCATCTACGCAGCCGCATTGAGGCAGGGAAGCTGTTGGGCCAACTCAAAGACCCCCGCTTCCCCGTGGAAACCATCGACGGCGTCAAGGTCATTCTGCCGCCCCTGGTTGAGATCGCCGGTGGCAAGGCCACCATTGGCAGCAGTTGGTGGGACCGCCTGGCTGACACGCGCGAGAAACCGCGCCACGACGTGACGTTGGCCGCCTATGCCATTGGCCGCTACCCGGTGACCAACGCCGAATTTGGTTGCTTTATCGAGGCTGGCGGCTACGAGGAGGCGTCCTATTGGACCAGCGGCGGCAACCATTGGCGCAAAGGCGAACCCGTCCCTGGCGAAGAGGACCCGGCCGATTGGTGGTTGCGCACCTGGGAAAGACGGAGGAAGAATCCAAAAGAGATCGAAGATAGGTTCAAAGCAGGCTACATCACAGAGCGGGAAGCGGAAGCCTGGAGAGAATTGATTCAAGAACCACAGAGTGAAATAGAGAACCTATTTCGTAACTTGTACCCCCAAGGAAAAATAATCACAGAACCTCGCTTTTGGCACGATGCTGCCTTCAACAATCTATCCCAACCGGCGGTGGGGATCTGCTGGTATGAGGCCGTGGCCTACGCCAACTGGCTGGCTGCGCTCACTGGCAAGCCCTATCGCCTGCCCAGCGAACCAGAATGGGAGTGGGCAGCACGTCGGGGCGCACGACTCTACCCGTGGGGCTGGCGCTGGGATGAGGAACGGCTCAACAGTCTGGAAGGGCGCGTCATGTCCACCACGCCGGTGGGCGTCTACCCTAACGGCGCCACGCCTGACGGCATCCATGATTTGAGCGGCAACGTCTGGGAATGGACGGCCAGCCGGTTCGCCGATTATCCTTACCGAACGGACGCCAATCTGGAAGACCCGGAGGCAACCGGTTTTCGCATGGTGCGCGGCGGTGGCTGGACAGCCAGTCAAAAAATGGTGCGGTGCGCCTATCGCTACTGGAGCACCCCGTGGGACTGGAACTACAACTACGGTTTTCGCCTTGCCAGGACCTCTCTCTAAGCTTTTGTCTTTTGTCCCCTGTCCGCTGTCCCCTGATAGTGGGCTGGATAAAGTTGCTCTCGGCGGGTCCGTGACCCGCCGGTCTTTCCGCCCTGCGCCGGTCTTTCCCTGCTCTGCACCGGTCTTTCCCTGCTTCCCGCCGGTCACGGACCGGCGGCAAGACAGTTGCTTCCCGCCGGTCCGTGACCGGCGTCTGGGCGGCGGGAGACGCCCCCGCCATGAGCAACCTTTTTCGCTTCCCGCCGGTCCGTGACCGGCGTCTGGGCGGCGGGGGACGCCCCCGCCATGAGCAACCTTTTTCGCTTCCCGCCGGTCATGGACCGGCGAGGAGCGAAGCTTCATAGTTACCGGAGATCCAATGTGAAAACCTATCGCCATCTTTACGAACCAATCACCGACTTTGCCAATCTCTACGCCGCCTTCCGCAA
>JAHBVG010000130.1 GCA_019637695.1 Caldilineaceae bacterium
TACCCTTCCTATTACCATACCAAAGGAGTTTCCTTCAACTTCTATCTAGCAATTGGCCACATTAGTTGTCGGAAAGCAGAACTGGAGGAGCAACGTCAATATGAGCGACAAGAAGGCTAAACCACAGACTGATATAGATGAGGAAATGCAACCACTTTATGATTTTGCAGGTGGGGTACGTGGCAAACATGCCCACGCTTATCAGTTTGGATATCGAGTCATTATTCATAAACAAGATGGCAGCAAGGAAGAGCGGGAATACATCTTGCCAGAGGGGGCAATTATCCTCGAACCAGATGTACGAGTCTATTTCCCTGATGCTGAGTCTGTCAATCGTACTTTGCGTGACCTGATTCGTCTAATCCCGCAAACAAATTAGTACTCCCTATTTCATACCATCCTTCGACTTGTCCACCGAGCTATCTGTCAAATCGAGATCGTCCACCCGGCGGCGGAAGCGCGCCCAATACTCGTCGCGGTCGGCGGGTCCGGTGGCGGGGTCGGGGAAGCGGGCGTCGGCCTTCTGCTGGCCGCGGATCATGGCCTCTTCCATGTCAATGCCGCATTGATAGGCGATCTTGAAAAGCATCACCTGTAAGTCGCTCAACTCCAGCGCCAGCAGATCGCGCACCGCCTCCTCATCCGGCGGATCGAGCGGACGGTAACCCTCCAACATCTGCACTAATTTGCTGATCTCGCCCATCTCCTCGACGGCGTGGAGCAGCGTGTGGCTGAGCAGCACCCGATCCCAGGTGCGCGCCTTGTCCCATTCTTGAAGCCAGTGTTGATAGTCGCGTATGTTCATGGTTGATGGTGACAGGGGATTGGTGACTGGTGACAGGGGCAGAGCGTCGATCCCCCAATCCCCTGTCACCAATCCCTAATTTACTCTCTGCAAACGGCGGACAAAATCCGCAGACTTGAGTTGTCGTTCGAGTACGGTGACGAGATAGCGGTAGAGGATGCTTTCCACGGCTTGGAGGATCGCCGGGCGGATGGTCAGGCCGCGCACCGCGCCCCAGGTGCTGCGCTGAAGATGGCGCAGGATCTTGAGTACGTCGGGCGAGATCCGTTCAACGCCGTTCAGCGTCTCCCCACAAGATGGACAGTAGATGCCGCCGGCCTGGAAGCTCAAGAAATTGTCCACCGGCTGTAGATCCTCGCCGCAGCCCAAACAGTGGAAGAGTTCGGGCTGGAAACCGGCCAAACTGAGCAAATGGATTTCGAACCAGCGCAGCAGCAGATCAGGGTCAACCTCGGCTGCATCCAACTCGCGCAGGGCCAAAAGGAGCATATCCCAGAGGCGGGTACTGTCGTCGCTGGCCTCGCCGAAAACATCGATCAACTCAGCCACATAACTGGCGCGACTGATCCCACCTAGATCCCCGCGCAGATGGCGGAAGCTCTCAACCGCCACGGCCTCGGTGATAATGTCCCAGGTGCGCGCCTGCGCCACCAGGATCGAGACGTGGGTAAAGAGTTCCAAATGGCCGGCCTTGCGGCTGCTCGTCTTGCGGATGCCCTTGGCGATGAGGTCCAATTTGCCCAGGTTGGGCGTGAAGACTGTCAAAATGCGGTCGGCGTCGTTGTAATCGCGCCGCCGCAACACCACCGCTTGCATTCGGTTGATACGACTGCGCTCAGCCATTGGGGATGCCTTTCCAGCAGATCAAGCACATTCACTACAAAAATTATACCACGGCCAGAGAGGCAAGCAAAACAAATGTGCTGTCAATCTCCTCGCTGGGTTCCATCGCAACTATCCTTTGTAGAATTGCCTAAAATCCTTTACCATCTAGAAATATAAAAGTAGGGCTAATTGACTCAGGTGCGTAAAATGCCGCTACACTTTTACCCAAACATCTACACTTCTGGTTCGGTGCCACTCGATTGGCGACCAATCAGAGGCGGCACAATTAAGTATCCAGTGCGCAATGCCCAAGTGCGTCGCTACCTTGGCCAATTGCTGCCCGGCAGATGGCAGAAAGTGATCAAACAAGGCAATTTGGGTGAAGTCCATTACTTTGAACATGCGTCAGGACAGGTTGCAGGTGTGAAGTTTCTGCAGAATAGGACTCCCTCATGAACGGTATCGATCTAGAAAATTTATTATCGAATGTGCCTAACCGGCGTCAAAAAGTCTCCTCTTTTGCTTTGCTCTGCCTTGGGATCATAGAGTCGTTGGCAGGGGGAGCCCTGAGTGCAACAGACGCCCTCCATCAATTTTTCCACACACAGAACTGTCTTTTTGTACGCAAGCACCTGCAAGATAAACTCGCCGATGAACTCATGAGTCGAGGTGTGCAATTGGCAGATCTATTCGACGCTCTACCTGTGGAAGATGCCCAGCGCGAATTTCAGCGCGAGTTAGCTGCCATGCATTCCCTGAGTTTGAAACTTCTTGAGGAGAAGCGAATCGCCGCGTGAACAATCGATCTCTACTCTGTTTGTGCGTGCGTGTGTCGCTTCAGTCGCCCTCTCCAGTATTTTCATTGCTTACCTTCTTTATTAATCCCTGCAACGTCTCCACCAATAGGACATGCTCCACGGCATGGATACGTGTGGACAGGCGTTCCAACGTGTCATCGGCGCGGATGGGGATGGTACGCGTCGCCAGCACAGGGCCTTCGTCCACACGCTCGTCGGGGACCAGGTGGACCATGACGCCGGTTTCGCGGATTTCGCCGCGGTGGAAGGCGGCCAGCGCGTCCTCAATGGCGCGGGCGCCGGGGAATTGACCGGGCAACGCCGGGTGCAAATTCACCACGCGATGGGGGAAGTGATCCAAAAACGCGTTGCTGAAGATGTGCATCCACCCGGCGAGGACGATCCAATCCGGGCGGAACTCAGCCAGCAGCGCGGCGAGGTCTCCATCATATTCGCAGCGACCCTTGCCCTGATCCCGATACGGCTTGAGCGGATGATAGCGGGTGGGGATGCCCGCGCGCTCGGCGCGGATCAGCCCAAACGCGTCCTTGCGGTTGGAGACGACAACGGCGATCCGGGCGTCGAGCCGTCCACCAGCGATGGCGTCGATGATGGCTTGCAAATTCGAGCCGTTCCCCGAAATGAGGACGGCGAGGGTTGCGGTCATGGAAATTTCTCGGACATGAATCTTGAATTGGTGATTAGTGAATGGTGACAGGTGACTAGGGATTGGGTTAGAGGAGATCTCCCGTCCCATTCACCAGTCACTAATCACCAATCCCATTGACGTTGGTCTTCCGTCTTTCGTCACGCTGTCCTCAGCGGTCTGGAATGAGCGCGCCGAGCAGATCTTCTCGCCACTGCCGGGTCGCTGGGTCGTAGACGCCGAAACCCGCGCCGAACTCCCAATAGGCCCAACTCATGCCCAGTTCCTCGGCTTTGCGGGCGACGTAGGATGTCCACTGCACGCGCGAGTCAAGGTCGGCTTTGCTGTACGCGCCGAACTCGCCCAGGTAGAGCGGAACATTGTTGCGTTCGGCCCAACGCGCCGCCATTCCCAGATCGGTGTCTATGGCGCTTGTTTGGTGGGGTTCGCCCGTCCACGTTGTGCCGAGCCAGGGATCGCTGTTGTTGACCCATTCCGCGCCCTGGTGAGTGAATTGGAAGGGGTTATAATAGTGAAACGAAGCGATCAAATGATCGTCCTCAGGCAGGGTTAAATTCGACAGCGCAGAGACGTTGTACCAGTTCGCCGGCCCAATGACCAGATTGCGCGTCGGGTTGGTGCGGCGGATCGTCTCGATGGCATCGGGCAGTAGTTCGTTCCAGCGCACCCAGGTCAATTGGTTGTTGGGTTCGTTGAGCAGTTCAAAGAGCAGTTCGGGCGGCGCATCCTGATAGTGTTCGGCGATCTGCGCCCACAGCGCCAGGAAGCGCTCCTCATGGCCGGCGGGATCGGTCATCATCTCCTCGTAATGGTGGATGTTGATCACGACGAGCAACCCCGACTTCAGCGCCTGCTCCACCACATGATCGACGCGATCAAAGAATTTCGGATCAATGGTATAGGGCGCTTCATCGGCGGCGTGAGCGTTCCAGCGGATGGGGATGCGCACAGAGTCGAAGCCAGCCCCGGCAATCGTCGGGAAGAAGTGATCGGCGATGGTCAAGCCCCACTCCCCTTCGCGAGGAGCTTCCAACGTGTTGCCCAGGTTGATGCCCCGTCCCAATAGACGGTTCTGCTCAAAGGGATCGACGGCGTCAAATTCCGCCGTGGCGATGGGCAGCGAGATCGGCGCAGTCGGCAGCGCACAGCCGCCCACAGCGAGGATCGCAATCCACAACAGCAAAGAACGCAAAAAATTGTTCATCATATCACTCCAAAATGACGGCAGCGCCCGTCCTTTCGATCAGCGCGCCGATGATGCGGGCTTCGGGCAACGTTTTCTGAAACTGGGCGATCTCGTCGCTCCCCACAATCAGGACCATGCCGATGCCCATATTGAAGACGCGATAAGCCTCATCTTCATCCATGCCGCTCCATTCCACCAGCTTTTGAAACAGGATTGGACGCTCCCACGCGCTGCGGCGGATGCGCGCCGCCAACCCATCGGGCAGCACGCGCGGGATGTTGTCCACAAAGCCGCCGCCAGTGAGGTGGGCCATCCCCTTCACGGTGACGTCCGCTGCGGTCAGCGCTCGATAGTGGGGAAGATAGCAGCGATGTGGCGCGAGCAAAGCATCCGCAAGGGGGACGCCGTCGATGGATTCGTTCAGATCCCGCCCATCCACAATGCGGCGGATCAGCGAATAGCCGTTGGTGTGCGGTCCACTGCTGGGCAACCCAATGAGGAGATCGCCCGCCCGCATCTGATCGATCCTCGGCAGGATCGCGCCCCGATCCACTAGCCCGACCACCGTCCCCGCTACGTCGAACGCGCCCTCGGCGTAGACGCCCGGCATCTCCGCGGTTTCGCCGCCCAACAGCGCACAACCGACTGCTTCACACGCTTCGGCGATCCCCGTCACCACCTCGGCCACCGCTTCGGGGATGATCTTGGACGTGGCGATGTAATCGAGGAAGAAGAGCGGACGTGCGCCCTGCACCAAAATGTCGTTGACGCAGTGGTTGACAATATCATGGCCGACGCCGTTCCAGCGTCCTAATTGCGCGGCCAGCTTCACCTTTGTGCCCACGCCGTCGGTGGATGCGACCAACACCGGCTGCGCGGATAAATTCTCCAACGCGAAGAGGCCGCCGAAACTGCCCACATCGGCGAGGACCGACGGCGTGTAAGTGCGGCGGATGGCGGTTTTCATCAGATCCACGGCGCGGGTGGCGGCGTCGATATCCACCCCGGCGGCGGCGTAGTGTGACATTACCTTTCTCCTTTGGGCGCGAATACGCGTGCGTAGTGCGTGTACCCGTTGAGTGGTTGTACCGGCTATTCGTATTCTCGGCCCCAACCCACCCGTTCCGGATCGGCGTCGCCGCCCAGTTCGGCGTAGACGCTCTCCACGTTGCGGCGGTGGGGGATCTCATTGTCGTCTCGGTGGCGGTAAACCATGTCCGCGCAGCGGATTACGGCTTCGTTTATGCTTTCCCCGACGGCGATGGATCGCTCGATCCGCGCGCGCAACTCTGCCAGGTAAGATCGATCCTCGGCCATGCGCGCGCGGATCGCCGCCGCATCGCTCGACGGAAAGCCGTGTCCCGGCACGAGTACGCGGATCTCCAACCCGGCCAGTCGACTCAGCGTATCCTTGAAGCGGGCCAGGCTATCGCTGACAAAGGGGATCTCCACGTCGCTAAGGATGTCCGAGGCCCAGAGCGTCGCCGTCGCCGGTTCGTAGAGCGCGATCTGATCGGGCGAGTGGCCGGGCGTGTGGATCAGATCGAAGCGCAGATCGCCCAATGCCAACGTTTCCGGCGGATCGACGAGGCGATCCAATGGGGGGAAGACAAAGGGGCGGACGCGCTCAAAACCGTTTTCCCCTTCCCAGCGGGCGATGGCCGTGGCTGTCTGTGTACCGCTCTTCCCCGTCAACTGCGCGGGGAGCAACTGGTGTCCGATCACCGTCGCTTCGGGGAACGCCTCCGGCCCCAAAATGTGATCCCAATGGTAGTGGGTGAGGACGATCCACTCCGCGCGCAACTGATGTTCGTCCAAAAAGCGGCGGATGCGCCTCATCTCCCCCGGCGTCATGTTGGGATCGACCAGCCCGGCCTGATCCCCGCTGACGAAGATCCCCGCATTGGTGAAGAAAAAGCGGCTTTGACCAATCCAGAGATTATCCGTCAGCCGCCGAATGCCGTATTCCTCAGGCATACATCAGTCGCCCCCTGGGTTCGGGGATAGGACGGCCCAACACCTGCGCGGTTTCGAGCCATTCCTGGATTACCATTTCCACATTCGCCAACGCATCCTGATACGATTCGCCGTCGGCCATGCAGCCCGGCAACTCAGGAACTTCGGCAATGAAGGCGTCGTCCTTATTGCTCCAAAAGAGAATGATCTCGTGTTTGTAATCGTAATCAGTCATGGATACAGGCGAACCTATTGTGCATGTAAGATTTCGGAGAGCCCTAAGCGGAACTGCGCTCATTCAGCGTAGCTGTGACTTCTTTCTCGAAAAATTCCAGGTGAAAGTCAATGCAGTGACCGATAATGCGACCAAGTTCGACTGGAACGGCATTACCAATCAACCGCCCTATATCTTCCAGATTGTACGATGTGTTTGGGGCTACAAATTCATAGTCTTGTGGAAATGTTTGCAGAAGAGCGCCTTCACGCAACGTCAGTGCTCGATCCTGTTCAGGATGACCAAATCGACCCGCGCCAAAATTGTAAAACTGAGTGGTAATCGTCGGCGCAGGTTCATCCCAAGCCATACGACCATAAACGTTGTTGTAGTACTTTCCAGTTTCTTTTCTGTGGCACTGTGTCACGAGATCCGGCTCCCAGTCTCGCCAAGAGCCTCCCGGTGTCGAGGTCTGAATCCTACGCAGGTTAATGCTTGACAGCCCACGAGCACGATGCATTGGATCTGTAGTATCTGTTTCACCAGCAGCGATAGCGGGGAGAGATTGAATCTGATCCCGCACAGTCGGGTACTCACTGGGTGCATAAAATTCTCCTGCAATACTTACCTCCCCAAAGAGAGATGCGAAGAGAACCAGCCGATATCGCTTTTGGGGAATGCCGTAGGCTGGACAATACAAAACATCATAAGTGATGTGATAGCCAACTTCTTCAAGTAACCGAACAAACTCCTCGAACACTTCTCCGTTGTCGAAGTTGAGCAGACTGGGGACGTTCTCCATAGAAACAATGTCGGGTTTTACATCTCGGATAAGGTGGGCAAATTTATGTAACAACATCCACTTCTCGTCGTTTTGACCAGTCTTTTTTTTATAAGTCGAAAACGGCTGGCATGGAGCACACCCGACGAGAATCTTTATTTGTTGTGGCGGATACAGGTCTATTATTTCCTGTGGGGAGAGATCCTCAATTTTTTTATGAATGAAGCGGGCTTCGGGATTATTATGCTCGAAGCCATAGCCGCACTTCTCATCGGCATCAATACCGGCGAGGACGCGAAATCCTGCATTGCGTAGACCGTGGGTCAGACCACCAACTCCGCAGAAAATATCTACCACAGTTCGTTCGATCATCGAGTAAGTCTTTCATCAATATGTATTGATGTAATGAGAGAGAAGTTTCTGTTACCGCCTTCTTTTAGTTGCCCCTTGATGGTTACGCTGAAACCACCCTGTATCTTTTATAAATGGTGTTAACTCAGAGCCAAAACCCTTGTTCATCAACTCTTTAATGTAGTTAAATCCGTACAAACTTACCAACATTCCGACCACTAGAGATACTGGACCATTCGCATCAAAACATAATGCTGGTTGTTTTACAGGTATCCACTTCTCACACGGCAACTGATATTTGGGGGTATCTTTATCAAAACCCGTGATTGCTTGTACATGAAAGTAATTGTGCAAGCCGTCAGTGTCTTCAGGGGCCTCGAATCGGAAACCACTTGCCTTGATATCTCCATTTTCATCTATGCAGAAAAAGGCCAAACGAAGACGAATCTCCTGTTCATGCCCGCCGAAGTCATACTTTATTGTCAAAACAGGTATGAAAAAACCACCTTCCTCAATAGGGCGTAAGTAAAGAAACTTGCCCCATTTAAGTAATTCTATAGTATCCGAACTGTTAAGGTAGTTTTCAAGCTCCCGTTCCTCAATTGATGGATAATCAATTTCGACTTGCTCAAAAAGATCCCTACGAGAAGTTGTGCTGAGCACTGACTCCTGCCATCTTCTTTGCTCAGTAGCCAGCCACACAAAAATCTGTTTCAGTACAGTGTATTCCCGACTACTTGCCACTGTTACTCTCCGCTCACTTGCTTTTGGTTTGCCTCAATTACGAGCAGAAAAGGATTTCATCGCTCAGAGCTGTACAGTGTTCCGAATTACATAGATAGACGAATGCGAGGTCGGTATCTAACATCACCGTCGATATATTTGATGTATCTACGAGAAAACGGGGATGAGAAAGATGTGACATCCGATACGAATTCTCGTGCATTCTCCTTGAGCGCAAATCGTGATATGTCTTCACAAAATACAAAGGGAGGCTTGGTGACTGTCCACGGGTTGCTAACTTCCTCAATTTCTTCATGTTGTGTTAGCAACGGCCAATACCAGGCAGGTCTTGAAAGCCATTCACTCATTCTAAATCTGTAATCATCGATAATGTCAGGTTTGATTCTAATACTCTTACTATCGAAAGAGGTTGTAGCATTCCATGTAGATAGCTCGTCTCGATCCCCTTCGATCAGGCTTGGATATCGTGAAACCAAATGTGGTGCATCAACGAGTATATGCTGCCCTGGTAATACGATTCGTTCAAGCCAGTGTGATATCCTTGCTGCAGCTACACGCGCGATGGCTTCATCTGAGACTACTCGATCCTTGCGTCGGAGACCGAGAACACTCTGCTGATTCCCATTACCAACGAAGTCTCGAAAAGTCGTTTTTTGTGGATCATCTTCACTGTTAGTTGTGATGAATTCCAATACAGATCTCGACATTGTTTTTACGACTTCTTCTGGAAAGCCGAGATAACTAAGGATAGGTGTATCGAGATTTTGAAGTAATCCCTGTACTCGCTGCTTAAAACTCTGGTAAGATAGGGGTAGTAAAGGCCAGTACCAAGGCCGATATCCTTCATGAGATTCCTGCCATGCTGAACTCCATAAACCAAGATTATCCAAAGCGGGATCACCGATATTAAGATCGGCAAACGATTCTACACCGCCTGTTAGTTTAAGATCGAACCCCAGAAAACCCCGGTCTATCTGATTTAATGCCACGATAGTGCCACAAGTCGAGTAGCAACGGGCAAGATAAGCGATGTCTTCTCCTGATGGAGAAAACCCAAATTGCTTTAACTCCACCAAATCGTAATCGACGATTAATATATCTGTAGTATCGATCTGTTCAAGAGCTTCTTTCCTCTTTTTCTCTTGGTGCAGATAGTCACCTGCATCACGAGCGATGAGACGCCGCTCAGTAAGCCCTTGCACTACTTGAATAAGTTCGGCTGGCTCCAGCTTATCGACCTTAAATGCTTGGGATACATCTGGAATTGCTTCTAGCTTTTCATACCACTTTGTTTCATCTAGGTGATCATCGCAGATCAGTATTTTGGGCTTCATGATTCTCTCCAAGACAGGCTAAATGCGGTACTATGGCCATCTGTCGGTTGTGTAAATTTCACACTGCATCCTAGACTTTCCGCAATCATACGAACGATAGTCAAGCCAAGACCTGTCCCCCCAACACCGAGAGCTTTTCGCTCTTCAGACAATTCCAGTCGGCGTTGAAAAGGTTCAAATAGCTCATCAGCCGTAGTTAAGTCAACTCCAACACCTGTATCCTGCACAAGAATTTCTCTCACTTTGCCTTGTTCGCGTGAAGAGATTTCGATCTCTCTCAACTGACTGTCGAGCATGGCATTGACGGCATTTACCAAGACATTCTGGAAAATTGCATTCCATTCTGCAAAACCGCCATGTGGCAACCTCAACTCTGGATCTATGTGATCAAGATGAACCTGTGTTCCACGTAGTAATACTCTGATTTGATCGACAGTGTCACGAAGCAGTGGTTTTGCACGAAAACGCGCCCGGCTTTCGCGATCTTCCTCGTCAAGCAGATGCGAAAAGATGGCGCGTGTTGCTCGTGCGCGGCGTATCCATTCTTCGATTCGATCTGCGATATCCTGTAGTCTGTGAATTGCAGTTGAATCTTGCAGTTGAAGCATCCGCAGATCGTGCGAGACAGTTTCGAGAATCGTATACTGTTTTTGAACTTCGTGTTCAATTGCAAGCGCTGACATACCAGCCGTTGCTAATGCACCCAGAAGTCCAGTGCGGTGCTGGTATAAGGTTGTTTCAAATTCACTTGCTTCGATCGCTTCTTTTACATCTGTTCTAAATTTTTCATAAACGGGTTCAGGGAGTGCGTAGCGAATCTCTTGTAGCGCTCGATCTACATTTTCGAATTTTTCTCTAGGTTGAGCAATGATTTGTTGCTGTTCGACCTGCAACAACTTACGCCTTGCTTGTTGCATGGCATAGAAATCCAACGAGTAACGCACTAGATGAACGAGATCATCATATGCACGGTTTTCGAGCAATCGGTCACGTGTAACCTGAATTTGGAGAGTGGGACAGCCTTCATCTTCATGCTTTTGGTTGAAGCGATTTATCTCGTAAGATGTATCGACATGAACTACACCGAAAATTCTTCTGGTCGTTGGAAGATCTCGAAGACCTCCGACCACTTGAAGATCAGCAGGAAGAAGCCTAGACTGCCACTGTCGAGCTGAATGATCAAGCTCTATTCGTACCCAATCTTGTGCCTGACCATAGTAAGGTAAATGGAAACCCGCGTCGTAAACGTGTACACCACCAAATTCCTCAAAGTATTGACGGGCGTCTTGGACCAAGATGCCTTTGGGTTGCCTGCCTAAAAGGTTATAGATGCGAATCTCAAACTCGACGAATTGTGGGGCACAGGCTTGCACTGGATATGAATGTGTTATGATTTCTGCGTCTTCGGCAAATTCAAGGATGAGTTCAACAACCCGTTTACCATTCTCTTTTGTTTTGACTCTGCCCTGAAGTCTGGCTGTCCATATATCCAGTATGGCTGTCATTTGTTCGTCAAACTGCTGAACGGCTTTGGGTTGGACAGGATTTTCTAGCCGAATGGAAAAACTGTTTTTCTGATCAGATTTCGAACGCGAACTGGGGCGAAAAGGTGGCTGCAACCACCAGATTTCGCCAGCCAATTCTCTAAAGTCTTTCGCACCCCAATCTTGGTTTATCCTCGATAGAACCAAGGCTGTCCCATGTCGCTTGCTATCTGTGAAACGGCTCTGTGCAGATTGAACTTCGTACTTTGCGCGTGCTTGGGTGAGATCTCCGGCACGAATCGCCTCGTCCCAGTTTACGGCAACAGCCAATTCGGAATTCAAGTCTTTGTTTGACACCGTTCTCAGCGACAATCTCCGAGCCAGGAACTGAACCGCAAGTCGTCCTACACCTTTAGAGCCAGTCATCGGTCTGTTCAGATCGCGAGAAACGCGTTGTTTTTCTTTATGGGCAGAACCGACGCGCATCCAGAAACGTTGGAACTCTCCTAAATCCATTCCATGTCCGTTGTCGATGATCTCTATTTGATCCGGCGTGAAGCGAATTAGTACTTCGGTTGCGTCGGCGTCGTAGCTGTTTTTCACCAACTCAGCCAAGGCAATATGGGGTTTCCCTACCAATCGCTCACCCAACTCGCGCAAAAGCATGGAATCGACCGAAAACAGAGCAACCTCATCTAGTGACGATTCGTCGACAGGCACGATATTCGGTTCTGCCAGTGGTTCAGTTGCTTCTGTTTCGTGGTCTTGTATTTGAAGGTTCATCATGTTGCATCGCTTCTGCTACGTTAACCATTCACATCGGAGCTGAGGACACCATCTTACAACAAGACATACGGTTAGTATAACAGAGTCTGCGCTTCACCGATTCCGCCCATACTGCTCGTGACTCGACACCCAATCCGAGGCGGAGATGGCCGCGGCCAGGGACAACTCACCGGCCAGGACCGCGCCGGCGATGATCTCGGCGAACTTGTGGACCTTGCCTTTGCCCACGCAGCCCAGCGCGGCCAGACACTCACGCTGGGTGGGCAGGCCGGTGCCGCCGCCGTAGGTCGCCACGATCAACGAGGGGATGGTGATGGAGATGTAGAGATCCCTGGCTGGCGTCAACTCGGTGTAGATGATCCCCGCCGACGATTCGGCCACGTTGGCTACGTCCTGACCGGTGGCGATGAAGATGGCGGTGATGGCGTTGGCCGAGTGCAGCCCGTTGTTGTTCACCCCCGCCAGGATCGATCCAATGTTGGCGACGCCGTAATGGTGGACAAGCTTTTCCGGTTCGACGCGCATGTTTTGGATCAACACATCGCGCGGAATCGTCGCCTCCGCGGTGACGCGCTTGCCGCGCGTGCGCATGATGTTCACCTGCGACGCCTTTTTGTCGGTGGCGAAATTCGACTCGAGGTAAAAATGCTGAATGCCCTGGTAGTGGTCCATGATCCACGAGCAGGCGGCGAAGGTGGCGCGGCCCACCATGTTCTGCCCGGCGGCGTCGCCGGTGGTAAAGTTGAAGCGCAAAAAGGCGAATTTATTGGAAAGATAGGTATCGATGTTCGCCAGCTTGCCCACACTTGTGGTTGACTCGGCTTCCTCGCGGATCTTGTCGAGGTTCCCCTGCACCCACTGGGTGAAATCGCGCGCGCCGCGCGCATCCTCAAAGACGAAGACCGGCGCGCGCTGCATGGCGTCGGCCACAACGGTACACTTGACCCCGCCGGAGAGGTTGAGCAGCTTCATGCCGCGGTTGTACGAAGCGACCAGCGTCCCCTCGGTCGTCGCCAATGGGATCAGGAATTCGCCCTGCGCGTGTTCGCCGTGGATCGTCAACGGGCCGGCAAAACCGAGCGGGATCTGCGCCACGCCGGTGAAGTTTTCCACGTTGCCTGCGGTCGCGTGAGCGTCAAAAGAATAGGACGAGACATGCTCCAACGCTGCGCCGGTCAACTCTTTGACGAAAGATTGGCGCTGTTTGATGATGGCCTCGCTGTAATCGTCCTCTTTGTCGCGGGGGATGCGCGCCAGATCCGAT
Organism: Caldilineaceae bacterium; assembly: GCA_019637695.1. GTDB lineage: Bacteria > Chloroflexota > Anaerolineae > Caldilineales > Caldilineaceae > RI-153. The sequence goes on from JAHBVG010000130.1 coordinate 13,195, forward strand.
TTCTCGGAGATAGAATCGTCCACGGAAAAAGAGAGCTTGCCGAAGGGCGTCGTCTGCACGGCGATCTCGATTTCGTGTTTGCCGTTGGTCAGCGGCGCGCCCTGAATTTGAATCATCACCTCTTTGCGCAGAGGAAAGTCCATTGGCCCGCGGCCACTGAGCTGGCCCGGCGTCAGCTTCACCCCATCGCCAAAGTCGAGCGTCACCCGGTCAAGCGGGATCGCCGCGCCGTCAATGGCGATGCGCTGTACGCCGGTCAACTTGGCGTCGCTGAGCCGGTTTTTGATGCCAAACTCAACCCCGCCGCCGTTGTTCTTCAAACTGCCGAAGGTGTAAAGCCGCTTGAGCAACATACTGGGAATGAAGGCCATTGGTCGTCTCCTGGGTGAACGGTGATGCGAGTTACGAGTTAGGTATTGGATATTAAGTATTGGGTATTGGAGCGGTTGTCATTCGCCGTCTGCGGTCTGCGGTCTGTCCTCACTGGCGCGCAATATCCCGCCGATGGATCGCGCCCTCAAAGTGGATCTTGTCCACGCCGCAATAGGCTTTGGCGGCGGCGGCGGCCAGCGAATCCCCCAGCGCAGTGACGGCAAGGACGCGCCCACCGTTGGTGTAATAGGCGTTGCCCGCCTGTACCGTCCCGGCGTGGAAGACGAGGCAGCCCTGATCTTGGGCGGCGGCAATCCCGTCGATGGGTTTGCCTTTGGCGTACCTGTCGGGGTAGCCGCCCGACGCCATCACCACCGTCACCGCGGATTGATCTTTCCACGAGGGGTTGATCTCATGTAGCCGTCCTTCGGCGCAGGCCAGCATGATCGTCAACAGATCCGTGTCGAGCAGGGGCAACAGCGCCTGAGTTTCGGGATCGCCAAAGCGACAGTTGAACTCCAACGTCTTCGGCCCATCTTCGGTGAGCAAGATCCCCGCGTAGAGGACGCCTACATAGGGCGCGCCCTCGGCGGCCATCGCGTTGAGGGTCGGCTGCAAGATTTTGCGCTCGATCTCGTCCATCAATGCGGGCGTCGCCAGCGGGGACGGCGCAAACGCGCCCATGCCGCCCGTGTTCGGCCCGTGATCGCCGTCGAGCAGCCGTTTGTGATCCTGCGCGGCGGGCATCACGCGCACGGTTTTGCCATCGCAAAAGGCCAACACCGAGAGTTCCGGCCCGTGCAGCCGCTCTTCCACGAGTACACGCGCACCCGATTCGCCAAACCGATGGGCTACCAACATCTCGCGCAGCGCGTCTTGAAGTTCCATGCGGCTCTGGGGCAGGACGACGCCCTTGCCCGCCGCCAGCCCATCGGCCTTGATCACCGGCAGATGATCGAGATCGTCGGCGTAGCTCCACGCGTCGTTGAAATCGGTGAAGATCTTGGCCCACGCCGTGGGGATCTGATGGCGCAGCATAAAGGTTTTGGAGAAGACTTTGGAGCCTTCCAGCTGGGCGGCAGCCTGGGTCGGGCCAAAGACGCGTAGCCCGGCGGCGTTGAAAAAGTCGACGAAACCCGTCACCAGCGGCGCTTCGGGGCCAACGATGGTGAGACCGATCTCATGCGTTTGGGCGAAATGACGCAAGGCGGCCATCTCTTCAGGGTCGATATGGATATTCTCACACTTCGCCAACGACGCCGTGCCGCCATTGCCCGGCGCCACATAGATCCGATCCACGAGTTCGGAGTGGCTCAATTTCCAGGCCATCGCATGTTCGCGTCCGCCGGAACCGATGAGGAGAAGGTTCATGGGTAAAGACAGATCCTTGTAATTGGATGATTGGTCGGAAGAATAATGAGTAAGGAGTAATGAGTAAATGCCGTAGACAAAGATGGATCCTCAATTGGCGACCACTATGTCAGCCTACTCATTACTCCTTACTCATTCTATATCACCCTCCCCACACCCCCGCGAACTTCTGCTTCTCTTGCAGTTCGATGTACGGGATGGGGGTGGAGAAGGGATATTGGCCGGTGAAACAGGCGTTGCAGTAGCCGTCCACGGCGTTGAGCGCTGCCATCATACCGTCGATGGTGATATAGGCCAGCGAGTCGGCGCCGATGTGTTCACAGATTTCGTCGATGCTTTTTTGGGCGGCGATCAATTCGTTTTGGGTCGCCATGTCCACCCCCATAAAACAGGGGAATTTGATGGGCGGGCAGGCCACGCGCACATGGACCTCGGACGCGCCGGCGTCACGCAGCAACTGCACCAGCGGACCGGAGGTGTTGCCGCGCACAATCGAATCGTCCACCATGACAACGCGCTTGCCGGCCAGGTTATCGGGCAGCGGGTTGAACTTCATGGCGACGCCCACCCGTCGTAGTTCATCGCTGGGTTGGATAAAGGTGCGCCCGATGTAGCGGCTTTTGATCAGCCCTTCGCTGTAGGGGATGTCGCTTTCTTGGGCGTAGCCGATGGCGTGGGGCGTTCCCGAATCGGGTACCGGCACGACGATGTCGGCGTCGGCGGGCGCTTCGCGTGCCAGTTGACGTCCTAATTCTTGGCGCACGCCGTGGACGAGTTTGCCGTTGAGGATGCTGTCGGGGCGGGCAAAGTAGATCTGCTCGAAGGTGCAGAAGGCCAACTGGTTTGGCGGCAGCCCGGCCACGATTTCGTAGCCGGTTTCGTCCAACCGCACGATCTCGCCCGGCTGGATCTCATGGATGGCGCGCGCGCCAATGGTGGAAAAGGCGCAGCTTTCCGAGGCCAGCGCATAGCCACCCTCCAATTCGCCCAGCACCAGCGGACGCAACCCCCACGGGTCGCGGATGCCGAAGATGCCGTCGCTGGTGAGGATGATCAGGGTGTATGCGCCCTCTAATTGGGCCATCAATTGGCGCAGACGGCTGACCCAACTGCCGCCGCGGGTACGAGCCAACAGGTGGATGATCAACTCACTGTCGGTGGAGGTGGAGAGACCAACGCCCCGTTCCAATAGATCGCGACGCAGTTGGGGCGCGTTGATCAAATTGCCGTTGTGTCCAATCGCCAGCGGGCCGTCCAATGTTTCCAAAATATAGGGCTGAGTGTTGCGCAACCGTGATGATCCGGTGGTGGAGTAGCGGGTGTGGCCGATAGCCATGTGCCCATCCAAATGACCCAAATTGTCTTCGTTGAAGATCTGCGAAACCAGCCCCATGCCTTTGTGGACGTGGGCAATACGTCCATCGCTGGTGACAATGCCAGCGGCCTCCTGCCCGCGATGTTGGAGCGCGTAGATGGCAAAATAGGTAAAGCGCGCCACCTCATGGCCGGGGGCAAAGATGCCGAAGACGCCGCACTCCTCATGTAGATCGTCGCCGTCGAAATTGAGATCGTTGTGGGGGAACATGAAGTCTCCTATCACCTACGCAGCGCCACACGCGCTGCAAGTGCCGTCTCCAATGCCTCATCCGCTGTTTTGGCGGTTACTGTAATGTGTCCCATTTTGCGACCGAGTCGCGCGTCCGCTTTGCCGTAGAGATGCAGCTTCGCTGTGGGGAAAGCCGCCAACGCTGCCCAATCTGGTTCACCGTCGCGCCAAAGATCGCCCAGCAAGTTGACCATCGCCGCTGGGCGCAACAGTTCAGTCGATCCCAGCGGCAGACGGCAGACCGCACGCAACTGTTGTTCAAACTGGCTGGTGACAGCAGCCTCAATGGTGAGATGCCCGGAGTTGTGGGGACGCGGGGCCATCTCGTTCAAAAGCAACCGGCCATCCCGGCATAGGAAGAACTCTACACAGAGGACGCCCACGGCGTCAAGCTTTTCCATGACCATGCGCGTATATTGCGCGGCCACTGCAACTGTCTGCTTTGCCACATTTGCCGGAGCAATCGATACATCCAAAATGTGGTTGTGATGGCGATTTTCGATCAAGCCATAGTGGACAAAAGCGCCATTCGCCCCACGCGCCGCCACCATCGATACCTCCCGCTCAAAATCGACATAATCTTCAAGGATGGCATCCTGTTTGCCGATGGCGTGCCACGCGGCCTGGGCATCCCCTGCGCGTTCAATGCGGACCTGTCCTTTGCCGTCGTAGCCATAGGCTGCTGTCTTGAGGATGGCCGGACTGCCGATGGTCTCCAGCCCATTTTCCAGATCAGCCAGGGATCGCACTGGCGCAAAGGGGGCTGTGGGTAAATTCGCCTCTGCAAAAAAAGTCTTCTCGCGCAGGCGCTGTTGGGCTGTACGCAACACCCGTCCTCCGGGCCGTACCGGGACGCCTTGCTCGTTGGCGATCATAGCGACGTGGGCGGGTACGTTCTCAAACTCGAAGGTGACGGCGTCCACACCTTGCACAAAGGCGCGCACAGCCTCTTGATCCGTATAATCCGCGGTGATTTCGCAATCCGCCACCTGCCCGGCAGGCGATCCCCTGTCTGGTGAAAAGATGTGGACGCGGTAGCCCATGCGCTGTGCGACCATCGCCAGCATCCGTCCCAATTGTCCACTGCCGAAGACGCCAATCGTGGCGCCAGGCAAGAGTGGGGAGTGGGGAGTGGGGAGTGGGGAGTGGGACATGGGTTGATCCTTTCGTGTTGCGTGATGCGTGGGGAGAGAAACACAATTCTCAACTTAAAACTTACAGGGTTGAGATAGTGCGTAGTGCGTAGATAGTAACGGACCACGGACTACGCTTTAACGGCAGTTATTCCAAGCGAAACGACAAGATTCTCTCCCCACGCAACACGTTTTCTACTCCAACGTCTGATTCATCACTTGTTCGGCGCGGTTGGCGCGGAATTTCTGCAATTGCTCGCGCAAATAAGGACGGCTCGCGCCCAAAATCGAGACGGCCAATAGCGCCGCGTTGATCGCCCCGGCCTTGCCAATCGCCATCGTCGCCACAGGGACGCCGGCGGGCATCTGCACAATCGAGAGCAGCGAGTCGAGACCGTTGAGCGCCTGGCTCTGCACGGGGACGCCGATCACCGGCAGCAGCGTATGCCCGGCCACCATCCCCGGCAGATGGGCCGCGCCGCCGGCGCCGGCGATGATCACTGCCAATCCGCGATCCGCTGCGGTGACGGCGTACTCGACCATCCAATCGGGGGTGCGGTGCGCCGAAACCACCCGCGCCTCGTAGGGAACCTCAAACTCTTGCAGCGTCTGCGCCGCGAATTGCATACACTTTTCCCAATCCGACGTGCTGCCCATGATGACGCCGATGAGGGGGGAGGGTGTAGACATGTTGGTTCCTTTACTGGATGGTAAAGAGGTGAGTAATGAGTATGGCCAATTGCTAGATAGAAGTTGAAGGAAACTCCTTTGGTATGGTAATAG
>JAHBVG010000131.1 GCA_019637695.1 Caldilineaceae bacterium
GCACCCACCTCGCTCGACAAAATGACATTTGTGACCCGCCAATCGGCACCCTAAAGGCCTAAAAATTTCTCGTCGATAAAGGTGCGCGCGTCTTCATAGGTAGTAACCACGGGGAAATTTGGATGATCCGCAACCACGTTGTCGGGCGGAGCAAAGAGAAGACCAACATGGGCCTTTTCTAGCATGGCGATATCGTTATAAGAATCGCCCATCGCCATGGTACGGAATCCCAGTTTGCGCAAGGCTCGGATCGAACGGCGCTTGGGCTTCTCCAGCCGCATACGGTAGCCGCTGATGAATCCATCCTCATCGATAAGCAGCGAATGGCAGAAGATGGTTGGCAGCATCAATTGTTTCATGAGCGGCGCCGCAAATTCATAAAAGGTATCCGAAAGAATAATAAATTGAGCGCGTTCACGCACCCAGGCCACAAACTCGGCAGCGCCAGGCAGCGGAGAAAGTGTGCCGATGACCGCTTGAATATCGGTCAGCCGCAGGTTGTGCTGGCGCAAAATGCCAATGCGCATCTTCATCAGCGCGTCGTAATCTGAAATCTCGCGCGTGGTCAGGCGTAGTTGCTCGATTCCCGTGGATTCCGCTACTTCCACCCAGATTTCGGGGACAAGCACACCTTCCAGGTCACTGGCGATCAAAGGCGGTTGGTTTAGATCCATGAAAACTCCTCGTTGCGGATTGGATATTGGTATTGGATATTGGGTGTTGATCTCAGTGGATCGATCGTCCGTGGTCTTTGGCTAGGCTCAGGAGGGACCTCAACCCCCGTCTGCGGTCCGCCGTCCGCGGTCACGTGATTAAATCTGGCGACAGGTGGTCCACTCGATTCGTATAGCGAATAACTGTGAATGGCAATCCGGTATGGATAGAGGTGGTCAGGTCAAGGCGCGTAATGCTGGTATTGTAGAGACCATAATGAAATTCATGGCCGGGCAGACGACCGGTGAGCGCTTTGAGCAGTTGATCGAGGAAAGTGCCATGCGAGATCAAGGCAATGCGCTCATCGTTGTGTTCGACAGCCATGCGGTTCAGTTCGGCAGCCACGCGTATCGCGCGGCCCTGACATGAGGCGAGATCCTCCTCGGCGCCGAACCACCAGCCTTCATCGCTCACTGCCTGGGGGATCTCACAGGTGGGGAATTGATCGACCACCTGGGCGCGCGTCAGGCCAGGATATCCAACCGCAGCGCCATTTTCACCGGTATTGTCGAACATACCCCCATGCTCGTGGATGTCCACCCAAATGCGCGGGGGGAGCCTCAGCGCTTCCGCTACAGGTCGGGCCGTTTGGAGGGTGCGCAGCATGGCGCTACAGTAGAGGCGGGTAATTCCAAACGGATTGCCCGAAAATTCGCCCGGTTCCACACCCCCAGGATCGTCGAAGCCGGCGCGGTGTTTGGGTTGCGCAGTCTGCAAATAGTTCCCCAGGATCTCCGCCTGTTTGAAGCCGGTTTCGGTGAGTGTTGGATCGGGGCTGCGGTTGAGCCGATAGTCGTCGTAAGAGAGTTCATCGAATTCGCCCGCGGCGGCGCGGATCTTTTCCGCCAGGGCGTTGTTGGCCGATTGCGCGTGCCGGATCAGATAAAGGATCATAAGGCGTCGCTTCGATTCCTTCCTAAGTGGTTGAATTGAATTGGGTGTGTTCAAAATGAGTTGGCCGTCTGGGTAGGGGTTTGGGTGGACGGCTCACAAAAATCGTCTGCGAAAGCCAATGCTCGTCTGCCGTCCACCCAAACCCCTACGATCATCAACCCATTCTGAATCCACCCAATTGAATTCAGTCATGGGAAACGACCCGTAATAGACTAACCGAAAAGCAGATGGCCTACAAATTGGGGACTGGGGATCGGGGATCAGGATAAATCAATTGCGCCGCTGCTTGTAGCTGCGTTTCTGTCTAAAGTCCACTCCCGTCCACTCGTTGCGGTTGGCTCACACCTATGAATGAAGAGACCCAATCCCCGATCACGAATCCCTTCCGTGTACACCAAGTGCGCAGGACAACTTCCACAGTCGCTGCTGCCAAAGTGGGGGATGGGTGCAGAGAAGCCGGGTTGGCGCAACAAGCGCTGGATCCACGCGCATTCTAAGCGGACGCTGCGCTCCGTTTGTTCGAGGGCCAAAAAGGCGATAGGGGGGAGATGGTTGCTCAAAAAGTCGATATGCCAATGCGCTTGCTTTTCTGGCTGAAAATGACGGCGTAAGCGGCTGCGCAGGCCGCCGGGTCCCCAGGCGCTGCCAGCGTAGAGCCAATGGCCTGGGTGCAGAGAGAAGACGCCAAGTTTACCAACCACGAATCGATCTATGACCACAGGCAGGTGGAAGATCAAAAGATAACTGCCCGGCGTCGTGGGGATGTGGCAAAGATCTGAAGTGTCGCCAATCATCGTAAAATCGACCAACGTTTACTCCTGTTTTCCTGCTTGTCTCTCTCTCTGCATTGCTGTATAAAAGAGGTAGTACCTCTATTATACTATCCATAACCCACAACAGAGGACAATCGATCATGTTTCGACTTGGGTATAGTACATTACGCTGGAAGGATCCTGACCTGGAACCAGCCCTGACCGCGCTCAAAGAGGCCGGTTGGGATGGATGGGAAGGACGGCTTTCGCTGGATTGGATGGGCTCCCCAGCCCGGCTGCGCCAGATCTGCCAGAACGCCGATATGCCGTTGGTGGTACTCACAGCCAGCGGATCGCCCGACAGCCGCGATTGGGCGCATGTGGAGCGCAACAAACGGCGCATAGAGTACGCCGCCGAAGTGGGGGCCGACTGCTTCATGTACATGAATGGCCCAAAGCCCCAAGATCGTCCCGTCAGCGACGACGATCTCAAGGCCGCCGCCGATGGCGCGGACGCCTGGGCCGAGTACGCCGCTCAATTTGGCCTGGAACTGAGTTATCACATCCACACCAATCTACTTGTCGATTCAGTGGAAGATTGGCGCACTTACATGAATTATCTCGACACCGCCAAGCTCTGTATCGATGTCTCCCACGCCCAACTTTGGGGATACGAGCCGGTAGCGTCGATCCGTGATTTCCGCAGCCAGTTGAACTACATCCACCTGCAAGATTATTCATCCACCTCACGCCGCGAGGATGGCTATTATCTGCCCGTCTGGTGCGACGTGGGCCAGGCCGAAAATGTGGACTTCCCGGCGATCCGCGCTGTGTTGGAAGAAACCGGCTTTGATCGATGGGTCACCGCCTGCCCCGGCGAGCCGATTCCCGGCGCCGATGACCCCATCAGCGAGGCCAAACGCAGTAAGCGCATGGTCGATTATCTGCGCGGCATCGGCTACTAAAGCAGAGGAAGGGAAGAAGAGACACAGTGAAAAGCCATCTCTCTCACTCTCTTCTTCCCTTCTTCCCTTCTTCCCTTCTTCACTTCTCTTCTCTCAAAATCCCCGTCGTTTGTCCACAACGTTGCGCAGCGGCTCCCCAGCCAGATAGTGCGCCAGGTTTTGCTTGAAGAAGTCGATGATCTGGCGATGACGATGCTGAGATGCGCCAGCGCGGTGGGGGGTGAGCAGCAGATTGGGTACATTCCATAGCGGACTGTCTTCGTGTAGTGGCTCGGTCTCGACAACATCCAGCGCTGCCCCAGCGATCTCACCGGACTTCAACGCCTCGGCCAACGCCTCTTCGTCCACAATGCCGCCGCGCGTCACGTTAATGAGGAAGGCCGTCGGCTTCATGGCGGCAAATTCCGCTCTACTCATCAAATGATAGGTCTCCGGCGTGCGCGGACAGGCGATCATCACCGCATCGGAACGGCGTAGTAGATCGTGGATGTTCTCGCGGGTGGGGGACCTGATTTCGGCTACGCCCGCCGGCGCTTCCGTTCGGATCGGATCGAGCGCCAGGATCTGCATATCGTAGCCAGCAGCGCGTTTTACCATCTCCAGCCCAAAGCCGCCCATGCCGATGATCCCCAACGTAGCGCCGGTGAGCGCCAGCACAGAACCGCCTTTCCACTGCCGCTGATCCTGTTGGCGTACGGCCAGGGGGATGCCGCGGGCCAGGGCCAGCAACAAGGCCCAGGCGTGTTCCGCACCCTGTGGCGCGTACTGCGCCGCCATGCCCGTGATTGTCACATCCCGCTCGACGATTTCCGGGAAGAGGAAGTTGTCCATGCCCGCGCTGAACGATTGGACCCAGCGCAGGTTGGGCGCGGCGGCGCAGACGGGGGGCATAAAGTAGCCCATGATCACCTCGGCGTCTGCGGCCAGGACGATGGCTTCCTCCTGCGTCTCGGCATGAGAGACCTTGTGTCCAGGCGCGATCTGGCGAAACTCCTCGACTTCATCCGCTGTAAACGGATAGTGGATCAAAATGTGCATGGTTCGGCTCCGTAATGGGGTGGGTGATGGGTAGTGGACGGTATAAGGCAAAGCTACAAGTTGCATGGCTTCACTTACAAAATGGGAAGATTTTTGGTTCTCCACCTATACCAACATTGATGGCATTCCCAATGGTCTTGGCCACGATGAGACATCAAGTAGCGCCCAATAAATAGCGCAGTTAACAAGATCACCGCCAGGAAGACTCGCATATCTCCTGTTCTGCGCATGGACCAGAGTGCGCATTGGCTGACTAAAAAAATCACTTAGGACTTACGCAAAAGTGTGAGAATTAGGGATAATAGGCGAATGAACAAACTAACGCACTGGGATTACTGTCAATTTCTGTTAGTGAGCCAAGTAAATTACACACCACAGACGTACTTTTGAGCAAAGTGAACACTTTAGTCGACCGAATCAATCGATTGATGCGAACGGCCAAGCTAAGCCCGCGAAGGCTGCGGGAAATGGTCAGGTCGGAAGTGGTGTTGTCAGAAAATGGCTACATCTTGTTTGATGATACGGTTTTAGATAAGAGCCACGCCTTTGCGATTGAAGTGGTCCGTCGCCAGTGGAGTGGCAATGCGAAACAAGTCATCAAGGGCATCGGGCTTGTGACCTGTGTCTATGTGAATCCCGATACGGCTCAATTCTGGGTTATCGACTACCGCATCTTTGACCCTGAGCCGAGATGGACGTAGCAAACTCGACCATCTGTTGGAGATATGGCGAACGATTCTGTATGTAGAAAAACTGCCTTTCCGTACGGTATTGATGGATAGTTGGTATGCGACCATGAAGGTGATGAAAAGCGATTGAGAAAGCTGGCAAGATTACTATTGTCCGCTCAAAAACAATCGATCAGGTCAATCAGTCGCCCGACGAAGCCTATCCGGCGCGTGGATGCGTTGACCTGGTCTCGGGATGAAATGCTGGAAACGGGCAAACTGGTTCATCTCAAGCAGTTCCCCAACGGCCACCAGTTGAAACTGTTCCGGATTGTGCTGTCTACCCAGCGCGCACGGACTATGTCGTCACCAACGACCTCTCAAGACTCAGCCGATGCCACTCAAGACCGATATTGCCATCCGCTGGAAGGTGGGCAGTTTTATCGGGAAGCCAAGCAAGTCACAGGGTTGGAATCGTCTCAATGTCGTTCCCAACTCAACTGTCCGCATTGCTTGTGCCATGCTCGTTTGGGTGCGCTTGAATCAAATTGTCTGACTCAGAAAACTGTTTATCCAAATCAAGCAGGGTCTCTTGGACGACTATATGCGTGCCCAATTGCGTCTCCCGTCTATCTCTATCCGCCCTGCGTAAGTCCTATCACTAAGCCGCAACTGGCTCGAACGCCTCTTACCATCTCGATATCTGTGGATCCACAGCGGGGACATTGAATTTTCGACACAGTTTCTCCTGCAAAGATTGTGTAATTTAGTGTCGAGTATATCGTAGACGGGCGCGAGCAAGCAAGGGGAATCGCCTTCTCTTTTTACTTTGCATAATGTAAATTATGCAAAGTAAAAAGAGAGACGATAGCAGCGACCGGCTATCGTACAGTCCCCCGGCGTGCGAAGTTGGCAATCGCCAGAAAGATCAGGCTGCCCACGACAGCGACAATCGTTGCCGGGAGATTGAATGTTTGATCGTCCATAACCGGGATGGTAAGCAGCGGGCTGATCAGCCAACCGGCAATAAACGCGCCAGCTATACCCACGCCAAGATTGAGCAGCAGCGTGGCTCGTACAGGTTTATGAAAGGCGAAGATCAAAATACCTGCGACGATCGCGCCGAGGAGCGCTCCAATAATTAGCCACAAAATGATGTTTATCCTTTTGAGTTTGTAAAACCCATTTTGGGTAATAGAGTCAAGAAAGTTTTTAGATTTTATGAAGGTGATGGCATACTGAAGGGATGCCAAAACAACTAAACTATCAACTGAACGAAATCGAACTGAAGCAAATCGAACAGGCGATCAAAAGCGCACCGGAGCCGCGGGTGCGACAGAAACCACAAGGGATCCGCCTGTTACACTTAGGCAAGAAGCCAGAAGAAGCGGCGGAACTGCTCAATGTAGCGACAGGAACCGTCTACAATTAGCTGCGAGCGGTGGCGGGAAAAGGGCCTGGCAAGACTCCAAGCGATGCGCCCCGGTCCGGTCGCCCAACACTGGCCGACGAGAACTATACGGTGAAACTGGCCGGTGTTGGAAACGGACCCGGCCACAGTGGGTTACGGCTTTACCGTCTGGACAATCGACCGTCTGCGCTCATATGGCAAAAATCACGGGGGGTCCAGATGAGCGACGAGACGTTTCGGGCTGTTCTGCGCCAGAATGACTATGTATATGAACGCCCCAAGCACGATCTCCAAGCCTCTGCAAGACAAGAACACGAGGCGGGCAGAAAAATCATTGCTGATCTTAAAAAAAAAGCCCCAAAAACGACGAGATCGAGCTATTCTTTATGGACAAACTACCCTGAGCCTCCATCCTATCTTGCGCAAATGTTGGATGAAACGGGGGCATCAGCTTCGCATTCCTGCTCCGGGCCAACAAAAAGCTCCATCACATTCGGCGCTTACAACTGGCACACAGATCCAGACCATCTGGACTGAAGCGGACAAAAAAAGAACACCGACTCCTTTATCCACTTCCTGGAACACTTCATGGCCTCGGTCAGCACAGACCACCGGTTGTTCTTGTCCTGGACAATGCTTCCTATCACCACAGCGCCGGGATGAAGCCGCCCTTGCTCTCTGCGAGGAACAGGGCATCCTTGTCTGCTGGTTGCCCCCTATTGCTCAGACCTCAACCCGATTGAGCGCTTCTGGGGGTTTCCTCAAAGACTGGGCCTGTGCCAGCAAACTTTTTCGCTTCCGTCTTCGACCTGCTTGCTTCGGCCACAATTTGTCTTCACAATCAAAACAATTTGCTTTCGGATGACCGTTTCTTATTTCTAAAAACTTAGCTGGATTTACTCAGTAATTTTGCTCTACTATACCCTGTTCCCCCCGTGGGCTACCGTACCCGCGATTACGCATTACCCCGATCGCAGTGGGACAATGGAGAGCGCAGTTGCTGATCACATGCAGTTCACCCATTACTTTACTATACGATGAAACGATTCTATATGAGACTACGGCCACTGCTTGAGGCGGTAGTGGCCCAATATGTAACCCTGGCAGGGATGCGGCTCCACATCCCTGGCTCGCTTCCAATCCGGCTCTCGGTGGTGATGGGCAATCTGCGTATGCAGCGGATGTTAGACAGCCTGCTCCAACCTGGGGATACCGTTGTCGATGTGGGCGCGAACATTGGCTACAACACCCTTTACGCCGCTCATCGCGTGGGGCGCGCTGGACGCGTCTATGCGCTTGAACCAGCCCAGGATAACCTGGCAGTTCTCTATGCGAATCTCTTTATGAATCACCTGACCAATGTCTTTGTGCTGCCCTACGCTGCGGGGAATCGCCATGAGGTGAAACCATTCTTCTTGCGCGGCGATATTAGCGCAGTCAACAGTCTTTTTCACGACAACTTCTATGCTGCTATTACGGATACTACAGAGGTTCTCATAGCGCCTTTGGATGACCTAATTCCGTCGGCGCCCGATCTGGTGAAGATCGATGTGGAAGGAGCGGAACTCGACGTTTTGGAAGGTATGAAGCGCATGATCAAAAGTCCATCCCTGCGTTTGATTGTCGAGTGGCATCCCACCTTGCAACAGGCAGCGGATCATGCCCCCGACGCCCTCCCCCGTTATCTCCTCGCCCACGGATTCACCCTTCACATGGTGACACATACGCGCAGCGCGCCGCTCGACGCCGAGGATCTACCCGGATTAACGCGCCAACTGCTCGAAAAGCGCAGCCCCGTGGAGATCCTCGCCTGGCGGTGATATGACTATGCGATACTCCTTATGATCCCCCCACCCGCTTGAGGAACGCCTCGGCCTCTCCCACCGAGTTGAAGGGCGTCTCAATGGTGATCCAAATCCCTGCCGGTTCGAGCTGCTCAATGACGGTCAGCGCGTCATCGGCGTCGTGGGCGATCAGTTGTAGACTTTTCCCCCCTGCCTGGATGCGACGGTAGACCTCCACCCAGCGCGCCGCCGGCCCTGCCCCTGCCCCGTAGACCCATTGCACGGCATCCAACTGTGGAAGGTCGAGCAGCGGGTCAAGATGGCGTAAGGCTTTAGGGCCGTCCAAATGGAAGATGCTGCGTTTCAGCGGCGCCATCTCAGCGATGATGTCGGGCATCATCAGCGTGGAAGCCATCGTCGGCGAAACCATGATCCAAAAATCGCAACTTGGGACGTAGGCTGGCCCCCTATGGATCATGGGCATCCAGGTGGTGGAGCCGAAACCGGCGGCGCAAAGCTTTCCGTAGAGCCGGTTGAACATTTCCACAAAAGCGGCGGCGGCGTGATGGCCCGCTCGCATCACCAGATCCGGGCAGTCGATCAGATCCATACAAAGCAACATTGGATCGCGCAGCGCTGCCAAAATGTCGTAGTTGCCATGTAGATCGGTAAGGCCCACCATGTACCGTCCTTCACAACGTTCAATGGCAAGATCGGTCATAGCTTCCATTGCCCGCCAATAGGGATTCTCGAAATTGGGCGATATTGCCAGCATGCGCTCCCAGCCTTCTTCGTCGTGGACAACCGGCTGGGACCAACTGGTGGTTTCGGTGAAGGTGAGTTCACAACCGAAGACGGTGGCGCTGATCTCTGGGCCGATGTTGGGCCAAAAGAGCGGAAAGCTATCGCCAAGATAGTCGATGCGTTCCATCTGGGCGATGGCAGATTCGACAACAAATTCGACATCGAGCCAGCGCTCGCGGAATGTCCCATGTTGCGATTTTGGACCGGTGTAGGGGCGCTGAGGTTTTACAGAGAGCGTCACGGGAGGGCGATCAAGCAGATCGCCAACCCACCACGCTTCAAAGCGGTCGACGGTCTGGGCAAAGTCTGGCTTCCAGGCAAGTGTATCCATCTTTGTGATCCCTTTTATTGCGGCTGACGATTGGCAACGATACAGTCATTTTGACCTCTTTTCTACTCCATAGCATAATCGAAAGTGTGCAGGATGGCGATTTGGTTAACTCTGGATCTCTTGAAGTTTTCCGTACAGAAAGTATGCAGCATGCATGGCCCAATCTCAGGATGAGAATAGACAAGACGGTGGTGACAGCCGTTACCTTGACATCATTCCCCTGGCGCAGACATCCTCAGCGCCGCGCCCCCCTTACAATAGTGTCTCGACACCCATAGAACTTCTGCGCGAACCTGCCGTCAATAGACGTAACCGGTGGCGTACGTCTCAACTCCTGATCTTCGGCTTTGCGCTGATGATTTTGATCGGAACGCTGCTCCTCAAACTGCCCATCGCTTCGGTGCAGCCGGGGGACATCACCTGGGATGAAGCCTTTTTCACGGCGACCAGCGCCATCACTGTTACAGGGCTCGTGGTGCTGAACACAGCCAACGACTTCACTTTTTTCGGCCAGGTGGTGATTCTGATCCTTTTGCAGGTGGGTGGCGTTGGTTTTGTCTCGTTTAGCATTCTCCTTTTCCGCTTGATTGGACGGCGTGTCACCCTCAATGAACGCTTCCTCATCCGGCAGACGGTTGGCGTGCAAGAGACAGGCAGCGCAGTGCAGTTAGCCGTCTTCGTCCTGGCGATCACCCTCACCCTGGAGGCCATCGGCGCGTTTTTGCTCTGGCTACGCTGGCGCACGCTCCTGCCGGACGACGAAGCGCTCTGGTATGCTATCTTTCACGCCATCAGCAGCTATTGCAACGCCGGGTTTGATCTCTTCTCGGGCACGGGTCATGGCGTACTCTTTGGCTTTGGCGCCGACCCGTACACGCTCGCCGTCATGGGGATGTTGATCATCCTTGGCAGTTTTGGCCTTGCTATTCACTATGACATTGGCACATATTTCCGCGACCGCTCGCTTTCGCTGAACACGCGGATGACTTTATCGCTGACACTTGCCCTTACAGTGGTGGGGCTGATTGTAATATTGCTGGATCGCAAACTCTACCAAGAGATCCTCACCCATCTTTCGTTTGGTGAGCAATTTGTGGTCTCGTTCTTTACCATCATCTCCGCACGCACGGCTGGCCTCACCATCCTCCCCATAGAGGATCTGAGCCAATCCACCCAATTCATCCTCATGGTGTGGATGTTCATTGGCGGCGCGCCGGCGAGTATGGCGGGCGGCGTCAGCAGCAGTACGCTGGGCGTCTTGCTCATCGCAGTGATCGCCACGGCGAAGGGACGCAGCGCTGCGGTTGGTTTTGGACGAACTCTCCCCAGCGAGACGATAGCCAAAGCCGTTGCCATTATGACGGTAAGCACTATGCTCGTGGCGTTGATAACGCTGATCATCGTTTTCCTGCACGATGTGGAGATTTTCATGGTCGGGTTCGAGGTCGTGAGTGCATTTTCCAATACGGGCTATTCCCTAGGACTCACAGCCGATTTGAGCGTCCTCGAACGTATGTTGATCGCCTTCACCATGTTTTGGGGCCGGTTAGGACCACTGACGATTGTGGTGGCGCTGGCCGAAAATGCGCAACCCGCCCTGGTCGGATACCCGGAGGAACCGGTCATTCTGGGGTAGAAGGTAGTTCAGAAGAGAAGGGAAAAGGCAAAGGTCAAAAGGCAATAATGGCGCAGGTTGCAGTTTGCAGGTTTGCATGTGGCCGATGACAATCATCTTCGCAGTTCGCAGTTCGCAGTTCGCAGTTCGCAGTTCGCAGTTCGCAACTCGCAACACATAGGAGGCAGCGAAATGAACGCCCGGTTACCGATTGTTCAGAGCATTCCCCATGGCGGATTGCTGACGCCCCCAGAAGTGGCGGATCGTCTCGCCATCGACGACGTCGCCATCTACAATGAGTGCGATCTTTGGGTCGATCAGATCTACGACTTCGATCACCCGGATCTGGCTGATCTGAAACCTGCCGAACCCACGGCCACCACATTGGGATCAGTGCGGATGCCTATCGCCCGTGTGTTGATCGACGCCAACCGTGCGCCTGATTCTTTGGACGACCGCGACGGCGCCGTGAAGACGACGACGAGCTACGGAGATCCCATCTATCACAACCCGCTCAGCCGCCAGGAACAGATCGATCTGCGCCAGCGCTATTGGCGTCCTTTTCACGATGAGTTGGATGAAGTGGTGCGGCGCCACGCCAGCGAGATGCGACTCTTCCTCGATTGCCACAACATGGCGCAGCGCGGTCCCGATGACTATGGCGACGCCGGCAAAGTACGTCCACTGATCTGTATTGCCAACTTTGGCAACAGGCGTGGGGAACTCGTCTCCAGCCGGGGCCCGCTCACCGCTCCTCCTCAGTTTTTGCACAAGGCGGCAGAGATCGCCCACGATCTCTTTTCGGATCTGGCGCTGTTGGAACCGAACCCAGAACCGACGCCGGTGGTTGGCCTCAACAGCCCCTTCCCCGGTGGCTACATCCTGCGCCGCTATACCGGGGATCTCTACCAACCCGCCGGGCAAGAACCATACTTCGGGCTGATGGTGGAGATCAACCGCGGTCTCATCGTCGGCAACCAACGCACAGATACACCCATCCAGCCCCCCAACGAGGAACGCATTGCTGCCGTGCGCCGCCGTCTTTATCGTTGGCTGCTCGCTCTGTTGGCAGAGCAATGAGGATCTCCCTATTGTCAAAATGACCGTTTTCAGACAGAATAGAACGATATTGTTATGTTTGTCACTGATGCGAATATAGTTTCGCTGTGAAAGGATTGGGATCACATGGAGTCGAAAACGACAGATGTGCTTGTCGTTGGCGCGGGCGTAGCTGGCCTTGTCGCGGCCTGCACACTTCAGAGCGCCGGTCACGATGTGATCGTCGTGGATAAGGGGCGCAGCGTCGGCGGCCGTCTGGCCACCCGCCGCATTGGCGGCGGCGTCGCCGATCATGGCGCCCAATACTTCACCGCCCGCTCGAATGAATTCCAGGCGCAGATCGACCGCTGGATCAAGGAAGGGCTGGTCTATCTATGGGCGATGGGCTTTAGTACCGGCAGCCTCACCGGCAACGAAGCCAACGGCCACCCACGCTATGCGGTCCACGGCGGCATGAACAGATTGGCAAAACATCTCGCCGCCGGCCTGAATGTGGATGTAGATACCAAGATCCAACGGGTTGAGCGCCAGGGGGCTCGATGGTTGGTCAGCGCCGAAAACGGGGAACGCTACGAAGCCAATGCGCTGCTCTTGACGCCACCGGTTCCACAATCATTGGCCCTGTTAGATGCGGGGCAGATTGCGTTAGCCGACGAAGATCGCCACGCCCTGGAAAGCATCACCTATTCGCCGTGTATCGCTGCCATGTTCCGCTTTACTGGCGATGTGAAACTCCCCGTGCCTGGCGGCGTCCAGCGCCCGGCCCACACCATCCCCTGGATTGCGGACAACCAACAAAAGGGGATCTCAGATGAGCGCATCCTCACGCTGCACGCCGATCCGGATTACAGCCGCCGCTACTGGGATGCGCCCGAAGTAGAGATCGTCGAAACCATGCAAGCCTATCTGCAACCCTATCTCAAGTCGGATGCAAGGCTGGTCGAGGCGCAGATCAAGCGCTGGCGTTATTCCTTCCCCGAAACGCTCTACGCAAAACCTGTCCTCCTGGCAGCGGCTCTGCCGGTGCTGGCCTTTGCCGGCGACGCCTTTGGCGGTCCTCGCGTGGAAGGGGCTTATCTATCGGGGTTGGCTGCGGGGCGGACGATTCTAGAGGCGCTGTCGTGACAGCAGAGGAGATTAAGCGATTTCCGACTAATGTTTGGGCCCGCCCCCACCCGTGCCCCTACGGTATATGGCTGTATAGTTACTATTAGAAAGTGATTTGATACTATGTCCCCCTCTCAAATACCCACTATCGTGGTAATGCAAGGCGATCAGACCGGCCAGGAATTGTTAGATGAGGCGCTGCGCGTAATGCAGCCAGAGGTGACGCGGACGCCGCTCACCTTTGAAGTCTATGATCTGAGCCTAGATCATCGGCGCGCGACCCAGAATCAGGTCGTCCTTGATGCGGCAGCGGCCATGTGCCGAACCGGTTACGGCCTCAAAGCTGCTACGATTACGCCAGAACAGTCGGGGGATGTGGGCAGCCCGAACGCGATTCTGCGCCAGGCAGTGGACGGCGAGGTGATCGTGCGCACAGGACGGCGCATCCCTGGCGTGCGCCCGGTGGGTGGCGTCTTTTCGCCCATTACAGTAGTGCGCATGGCCGTGGACGACGCCTATGGCGCCAAGGAATGGCGCGTTGATGAAAATGGTGAAGAGTGGGCCTATCGCACCGAAAAGATCAGCCGCAGCACCTGCCGCGCCGTGGCCGAATATAGCTTCTACCGCGCCTCCACCACAGATGCTAAGGTCTTCGGCGGTCCTAAATATACGGTCTCTCCTGTCTACGAAGGCATGTTGAAAGAAGAGATGGACGCCGCCGCCGCCCGCTATCCGCATGTACGCTACGAGCCGCAGTTGATCGACGCCACCTACGCCCTCCTTCTCATTCAGGATGGGGACCCGTTGGTGATCCCTACGCTTAACCGCGACGGCGATTGTATGAGCGATCTTGTCCTCCAAATGTTTGGGACGATTGCCGGGGCCGAATCCCTGTTGCTTGCGTTCGACGAGAATTTCCAGGTGAAGACGGTCATGGCGGAAGCGCCTCACGGCACGGCTCCTTCGCTCCAGGGCAAGAACATCGCTAACCCCATGGCCATGATCCTCGCCTGCGCCGCGTTGCTCAAAGAGATCGACAGCAAAGAGTCGAATCTGGCGGCGCGCGCCATCCGCGAGGCGATGATGGAAGCCGTCCACGAGGGGGTGCGCACGCCTGATATTGGCGGCCACACCACGACCAGCGAATTCACCGATCAAGTTATTGAGCGTACCCAGCGCAAGTTGGATGTGTGGGCAAGCCTCGGCGGGTGAGAAAGTTTGAAGCATGACACCAGGGTTGTTGTCGATTCTACCCGCCCTCCTCGGTGGGATTGGCCTTTTCCTCGTGGGCATGATGCTCATGTCCGAAGGGTTAAAGGCCGCTGCGGGGGAGACGCTGCAAAATGTACTGCAACGGTTTACGCGCACACCCATCACCGCCTTCCTCTCTGGGATCAGCCTCACGGCGCTGGTCCAATCCTCTAGCGCAACCACCATCACCACCATTGGTTTTGTCAGCGCCGGGCTGCTCTCGTTCACAGCGGCCATCGGTGTGATCATCGGCGCCAATGTGGGCACCACCAGCACCGGTTGGATTGTCTCGCTGTTGGGCTTCAAAATGAACATCGGCGCTATCTCCCTGCCGATCATTGGGATTGGCGCCTTTTTGCGTCTGCTCTCACACGGTCGACGCGCTGAGTTGGGCACTGCGCTTGTCGGCTTTGGGCTGATTTTCATGGGCATCGATGCGCTGCAAGATGGCATGGGTGGGCTGGCGCAGAACATCGATCTGTCGGCCTTCTCGGGGACATCGCTGGGCGGGCGCGTTGCCCTGGTGATGGTAGGGTTTGTGATGACAGTGCTGCTGCAATCGTCGAGTGTGGCGGTGGCGCTGACGTTGACAGCGCTCCACGGCGGCGCCATTGGTCTGCAACAGTCCGCATTCCTGGTGATCGGCCAGAGCCTGGGGACGACAGTCACCGCCGTCATCGCTGCAATGGGCGCGTCCGTACCCGCGCAGCGGACAGCGCTGGCCCATGTCCTCTTCAATGCGATTACGGGATTTGTGGTTTTCTGGGCAGTGAGCCCTATCCTCGATCTGATTGGGCAAGCCAGCAATGGCCTGGGCAACGGCGATCCAGCCGTGCAGATCGCCATCTTTCATACAATCTTTAAGCTGATCGGCACGCTCATCTTTCTCCCCTTTGTGCAGCCCTTTGCCCGTCTGATTATCCGCTTGATTCCCACGCGTGGACCGATCCTGACCCGTCATTTGGATCGATCGGTGTTGGGGATCCCAGCGGTGGCGGTGGAAACAGCGGCGCGCGCCATGAAAGAGATCACCGCCGTCACCGTCGCCGAGGCGCTCCACCTTTTGGACAGCGGAGCTCTCGACCGTTCCCGCCGAGAGCGGTTATGGGCAGCGCAGGCGGCGTTACAGGAGACGGCGACCTTCCTCAGCAATATTCAAATGCAGAGCAGCGTCGATCGTGTCTATTACCGTCGCCTCTCACTGTTACATGCGGGCGATCACCTGAGCCGGTTAACCGAAGCCTGTTTGGAGTCGGAGTCTCCGATCCAGGGCAGCGAGGTAGAAGAGGCGGCGCAGGATGTAATGCGTGAATTAGAGGAGACTTTGGACTGGCTGCGCCAGGAGACAAGCGCGGGCGAGGATCTTGTACATCATCTGGCGGATATGTCGGCGCGCCAGGCGAATCGACGACGCAAACACCGGGCCGAATTGCTAGAGGATACAGCCTCTAACCTGTTGCCGCCCGAGGAAGCGCAACGCCGGTTAGAATCTATGCGCTGGGTGGATCGAGTTACCTATCACACCTGGCGCGCACTCTATCATCTGAGCACCACACCTGAGGGTAGCGCAAGCGAAAGCTCGGTCTATCCGGAAGCAGAGCAAGAATTAACAACTCAAAAACCATAGGGAGCCAACATGAGACTTTCACCAGAGGACGCACAAGAATATTTCCGTTTAATGTGGGGGCTGCTCTTTTTCATCAATCAACATACCCGTCAGGTAAAGAATGTTAACAGCCTAGAAGAATTTGGCCGGTTAGGAGGAGAGGTAAAACTCAATGCTCGCCAATATTTTGTTGAGCATCCTGAGATCATCGACAGTTACGTGAAGCAGAACCCCCATCAACTAAACCAGGAAGAACTTCAGATTGTGGGGTCTTGGAAGAATTATGTAGCAGGCTCTTTCTTCATTGAACGCTTCCTAAAGAAGCATGCCATCTTCATTCAGGACAATCGAGTCTATGGGGTAATAGCCCTGCAGGATACACTTGAAGAGGTCCTCTATATGCAACCATTGCCTGTCTATGTCATCGCCTGTCTGCTCCCCTTCAAGGGGCAGATTATCTACGATGGCTTGTTGCAGACCCATCAAATCTACTTTGGCAGTGGCATCCGCGGTGATTTGAAAGAAAAATATCTGGCCGCAAAACAACAGCAGCGGATCATCACTGCGCTCGAAGCGGATGGGCAGCCCCAATCTGAATCTGAACCAACACTCCTGCCCGATCTGACACCCGAAATCGAGGAACTCCAAAAGCTGGCCGCGAAGCTGCGCGCCAGCAAAGGGACACCCGCCCTCTGGAGTCCTACCTTTACCCTGGTGCGCGCGGCACTGGATATGGCGCACCTTGCGGTTCAGAATCCGGATCAGAGCGATCCGATCTGGGATGCCAGCGACAAAGTGGAAAAGGCGTTGGGGCGAATCTATACAGTACTCCGCCGCAGTGAGATGTAATCGCCCTGTGTTATAATCGACGTAATCACTTATCCATGCTCTGGACAGAATAGATCGTAATTTCATATATTTAGCCACGATTGATTGAGGATTTCTTGACGAACGCTACACCTTTCCCAAATGATCAACTTACCCCGCTCACGGATGTGAGCCTCACCGACCTGCCCCAATCCCTCCAAGAAGGCGTGGCCCGCGCCGGGTGGACATCGCTGATGCCTGTCCAGAGCCGCGCTATCCCCTACTTGCTCGAAGGGCGTAATGTAATGGTGCAGGCGCGTACCGGCAGCGGCAAGACCGGCGCTTTCCTGCTCCCAATGCTCAAATGGCTAGATCCCAAACGCGATCAATGCCAGGCGTTGATCCTCGTGCCAACGCGCGAACTGGCGCGCCAGGTCTGGCAAGAGGCGCAGACGATCCTGGGGGCGGTGGGGCTGCGCACAGAGGCCGTCTATGGCGGCGTGGGCTACAAGGCGCAGATCGACGCCCTCAAAGCGGGGGCGCATGTGGTCGTGGGCACGCCGGGCCGCGTCCTTGACCATTTGCTGCGGCGCACCTTTACCCTCGAACATCTGAAGATGATGGTCTACGATGAAGCGGATCGTATGTTTTCTATGGGCTTTTACCCAGACATGGTGCAGGTCCAACGCTATCTGCCCAATCGGGAGATCAAGACCTGCATGTTCTCGGCGACCTTCCCTGAGCATATTATCCGCACGGCGCGTCAGTTTATGCGCGATCCTGAATTTGTCTCGCTCAGCCAGGATCATGTCCACGTCACCACCACCGAGCACATTGTCTACGAAGTGCCAGGGATCGGTAAAGACCGCGTGTTGGTCAAGTTGATCGAGTTGGAAAACCCGGCCTCAGCCATCATCTTCTGCAACACCAAGGCCAACGTCCACTATGTGACGATTGTGCTTCAGCGCTTCGGCTACGACGCCGACGAATTGAGCGCGGATCTATCCCAGGGCGACCGTGAACAGGTCTTGGATCGGGTGCGTAAGGGGACGCTGCGCTTTTTGGTGGCGACGGATGTGGCGGCGCGCGGGTTGGACATCCCTGCGCTCTCGCACGTCTTCCAATACGAGCCGCCTGAGGATCAAGAAGCCTACATCCACCGCGCCGGGCGCACAGGACGGGCCGGGGCCAGCGGCGTCGCCATCACCCTGGTAACGGGCTTTGAAAAGTTCGCCCTCGAACGCATCGCCAAACAATACAGCATCGATCTACAAAAACGTCCGCTGCCCACCGACGAGGTTGTAGAAGCCGTGGTGAGCGAACGGCTGACAGCGCTGCTCGAAGCGCGTCTGCGCGAACGGGACAAACTCCAGGCCGAGCGCAGCCGTCGTTTCGCCTCCCTGGCCCGCACGCTGGCCGATCAGGAAGAGGAACAGCCGATCCTCACCATGCTCCTCGATGACTATTACCAACAACTCCTCCACGCGCCCATCATGCCGCCGGAGACATCATCCGCTATAAAAAGAGAACCCCGCCCAGAACAGAGATCGCGTTCGGGAGGGCGTTCTGGACGGCGGAGAGGAAGATAGACTAAAACGAGTAATGAGTAATGAGTAGGCAAGGGATACACTGCCTACTCAT